>BQJU01000042.1 GCA_021604865.1 Saprospiraceae bacterium
TTACCCATTTGATGCGGCTCTTTTGCCACCAGCCGTCGTTACTCAAATCCTTGCGTAGTAGTGACTATGCGCGGTTTTCGCGCCTAGGTTGGCGGCAAAATAGCTCACCTGAAACAGACAACTTATTCTTCGCTGACCCCTTAGTGCAAGTCTTGAAGTCCAAAGGTTGACCCTCAGACATACACTTAAACAATCGTTGTCTTGATATTGTGCCCTTATCGGTTTTGGGAGGCTTGAAACAGGAAAGCTAGCGGTTGGCTTCTTGGAAGTTTTCAGGTATAGAGGTCCATTCAAAGATATTAAATTTTTTAAAATAAAATAGCCCCGCCGATTGGCGGGGCATTTTAATCAGACAGTAACGTTCCTTTGTTAATGTCCCCCTTTCTATCTTTGAATAAGTTATTCTCTACATTAATAAGACAAATGTAAATAAAAAAAATAAAAAATGGAACCCCATATTTGTGGGGTACCTAGTGTTAACCGATTTTTTTTGCCTATAAAGGCAGTGTTTTCAAGGGGTAAGCATATTTAGGCTATGCTAAAATAGTATTTTGAAGGCCAAAATATCTTTTTTTTGGTTAACTATTTTGAGAAAAACTTCACCTTTTCGAACTGATTGATGAGTTGTTGGTTTGAGAAGAATCGGAATTTTCACCTTTTTTCTTGATCAACTTCATTACTTCAGACAACAAAGCGATCTGTACGCTCTTTCCTAAACAACTTATAATGCCAGATAATAAAACTGCCTTTTTTTAGTTAAAATCCTAGATGAAATTTTTAAAACAATACCCCATTGCCATTCTTTGGATAATAACATTTATCCATCCACCCGTTCAGGCGCAGAATCTCACTGGTGCCTGGCAAGGCATACTCACCCAGGAGCAATCACAGGATCATTTTACTTATCAGCTAGATTTGAAACAAGAAGCCAATTCCCTGAGTGGGACAGCCTGTTCTACAACAGCTGATGGTAGTGTGAAAGTTTGTTTCCTGCTAACCGGAATATGGGATAAAAAGGTTTTGATCCTTCAGGAAGTTCAACAAACGGAACCAGCACAACCCAAGTGGTGCCTAAAATACATGCAATTGTCGTTGTCCAAGAATGGAGACCGGGAAATTCTGGAAGGAGACTGGAAAGCTGACAACTGTCGGCCTGGCCACCTTCGATTGGAGCGGATAGTTAGTGGAGGACTAGAGGTTGAGGAAGAAATTCCATTCACGCAGATTGGTACCTGGACGGGCTATCTGAAACAGTCAGATCGAGGGTATGGTTTTTATTATGAAGTGACCTTGGACGAAGGTGGTCAGGGGCGATCAAATATTGTTTCAGAAGATAATGGTGGCAGCGCCTGGCATAATTTGCAGTGGACTTACGACCCCAAATCAAAACAGATAGAAATACAAGAACAAGGTGTGCTCGAAAAAACAGATCCGCGATGGAAATGGTGCATAAAATCGGGAATCTTTGAATTGGAGAGAGTAGATATGGCCTACCAACTAAAAGGAAACTGGTCAGGATATTTAGAGGGATTTACTCCTGAAGAAGGCGGTTGTGCCCCTGGGAGCGTTTTTTTAGAAAAGCCAATTCTTACCCAGCAAGTGGTGCAAAAAATCGAACAGAATTATATACAATACACCAACAAAAACCAGCGGCAGGTTAAGGTAGATCGAGTCATTGAGGTGCAAAATGAAAATATTCGTATCAAGGTTTGGGATAATGGTACGGTAGACGGAGATGTTGTGACCATTTTTTTAAACGGAGAGCAATTGCTACACAATTTCAGAGTGAGTAAACGAAAGTGGACCAAAGCCATCAAACTCAATAAAGCCGATAATTTTCTCATCCTTCACGCGGAAGACCTCGGTGAAATCACACCCAACACGGTTGCCGTTTCTATTGATGATGGAGTGAAAGAGAAAATCGTCCTTGTCAGTTCTGACCTGAAAACGAGTGGTGCGATAATGATCCGCAAGTTTCGGTTTGAGGGAAATTAGACTCCTTTTATACGTAATTATGCCATTTTCTGTAACGGAATAGGTGGACTTAGTTGCTGTGTCAGCCGGGATACAACAAGCATGCTGGTCAATCCTGAAACCATAGCCAGGGTTCGGAAAGGGAATAATACAACACCATCTTCTATCATCGGATAAGGGAGTAGAATCGGAATACCCAGCGTAGCATCTCCGCCGCCAAAACGCAGGATAAAGGCCACAGAAAAGCCGGTGATCACACCAATCCGATTGGCCTTTGGATCAAACAATGCGCACGCCAAGGCTGGAAAAAGCAGGCAGTAAACAAAATCACTGCACAAAAACCACAATTCATATACACTATTGATATTGAGGGCCAGCAGGAGGGCCGTAATCCCAACAATCCAGATACACCTCCGGATGATTTTTTGTAGGTGATCGGGAGAGCTTTTAGGTTTAATCAGTGGGCGGTATATATTCCAGGCAGTCATCGAGGATGCAGAGAGGATAGAGGAATCAACCGACGACATGACTGCCGCTGCTATGGCTCCCAGACCTATTGTGGCAACTATGGGATTGGTTAAATGCCGGACTACCCAGGGTAGGGTAGTGGCTGCATCCGGCGGCGGGGCGACACCAAAACTACTCCAATCAGCTACCCCTCCAATCATGCCTATAATCACCGGAGGAATGGCTGCTACCAGACAAACCAAACCGGCCAGTATAGAGAGGCGTACAGCTACTTTAGCGTTTTTTGCCGCTAGCACCCGTTGAAAATAAACCTGCCATGGAATGCCTCCAAAAATCAACAATAGGGCAAAATCCCACCATTGCCAATAATAGCTGCCCAATGCTTCACGACTGGGGAAAAGGCTTGCTGCTGCGCCCATTTTAAGGTTATAGGCTTCAGAAACAACATCCCAGCCGCCCACCTTTTCCAGGGCAAAAGGGATAACTAGAAAAAGGCCAAAGAGCAAAATCGCCATTTGAAAAAGATCAGTCAACGCAACTGCCCAAAGCCCGCCAAGGGCGGTGTAAGCAATGGCAATAAATGCCGAAATCAGGATAGCAGTGGTATTGTCCAACCCGATCACGGTACCGAAGGTGGTGCCCAGAGCTGTCAATATCGCTGCCGTCCAGAATATTTCGCCGGTAAGTGCAGGTATATAAAGGACGGCTGCCATGCGTTGACCGTAGCGTTGATGCAAAGGATCGAGCATGGTTTTAAAACCAAAACGGCGCATCTTTCCGGCAAAAAACAAACCACCCAATATAAGACTCAAAGCATAACCCCAGGGAGCCTGTACCCAGACCAGTCCTGCTGAGGCGGTATATTCCGCAGTGCCGTTGATATAACCTCCGCCCACCCAGGTGGCGCTCATAGTAAAAATGGCAATGCCGAGAGGGAGGGTACGCCCGGCCAGCATTACCCCGTCAATATTATCCGATTTGAATCTTCGGGCAGCGTAGGCGCCTAGAAAAAAGACGATTCCATAAAACAAGATCATAGAAAGGTAAGCGCCCCAGTTGATGGCTTTACCGGATAGTTGAAAACCAATACCAATCAGAATGAGGGCCAGCATTAGGAGTAGAGATGGGATTAGGGCTTTTCGTTCAGGTACTTTTATCATCAAATAGTGGTTCTATGGTTGATTTTGCTAAATTTACCCACAAGGGTAACCTTGCAATTACAGCAAATATATTAAGCGATATGCAAAGACCAACTCAATTGCATCAAAAAGTCCTGGCTTGGGCCGTGCACCTGTTTACTGCTAGTGGCCTTTTGGCTGGGTTCATGGCCATTCTGGCTATCAATGAAGCGCATTACCGGGAGGCTATGGTTTGGTTATTGGTTGCCTTGTTCATTGATGGCATCGATGGTACTTTTGCCAGATGGCTAAAGGTAAAAGAAGTCTTACCAAAGGTAGATGGCAAAAATATAGATTATGTCATTGATTTTGCTACTTACGCCATTATACCAGCCTATATGATCAATCAGATCGGGCTGGTTCCGGAATCCATGAATCTTGCTGCTACCTTCCTAATTCTGTTGGTATCTGCCATTTATTATGGCATAGAGGGTATGGTATCGGAAGACTATTACTTCGTTGGCTTTCCGGTATTGTGGAACATGGTCGCTTTTGTTTTGATTTTTTTAGTCGACTTTTCTCCGATGATGAATTTGATGGCTATTCTGTTTTTTGCCACCCTTCATTTTGTACCGCTCAAATTTGCATATCCCAGCCGCTCAAGCCCCTATTTCTGGCCTACCCTGTTGGCCTCTATCTTATTTCTGGGCGCATTGGTCGGCATCCTTTGGATTTTCCCGGAAAGGAACGGTTGGCTTAATGGTATGGTGTACCTGGCTATCGCTTATTTTGGGGTACATTCTTTGGTGGTGACTTTTGGAGGGATGAAGGGGAAAAAGTGAGTGCCCTACTAAAGCCCCTTCCCTTACCTCGGCTTCCCCAAATCCTGTACCCAATACGTTCCTTTTCTGGCGGCACCCATTTCTGTAAAACTAGCATTCATAATATTTCTGCAATGGCCTTCGCTATTGATCCAGGCGTCTACAGCCGCTTCGATACCGGAGTACCCAAAGGCAATGTTTTCACCTACACTTTGCCAGTTGTACCCCGCATCAGTTACCCTGGTGGAGCTACTGCTACCATCAGAGCCAGTGTGGCTGAAAAAGCCATTATTGCCCATGTCATTAGCATGTCGTTGGGCTGCATTGCTCAATAAATCATCCCATTGGAGGGGGGCTGCTGGTGGCATAAATCGTACTCCACAAGTACATCCACTTTCCCGATAGGCATTAACTGCATCAAGGAAGGCCAGTGCAAATTCATCTGTAGTCGTTGTTTGTCCCGGTTCATCCGGGATGTTGTCCTGAAAGCTATCCGGGGCACAGGAACTCATAGAAATAAATAGGGCGCACCAGAAGAAGTATTGTAACGATCGTTGCTTTTTCATGTTTAGAAATCGTTTTTAGATTGAAGATTATTATATCTGTGCTTAATTTTTGAGGAAGTTTAACGTTGGTGAAAATTTTGATATAAAGAGAAGGAAGAGAGAGTAGGGGGGGCAAGAAAAGTGCTTTCGACCATTGCCAGGTCCGCCTTTCTATCAGCATAATAATATTTTCTATGTAAACAACTTGTTAATGGAAATTAATTGCTGAAATGATAGGAAATTAAGTTATTTTCTTTTGATTAATGAATTTTTTATTTAAATTGAGGTACAAATGAAAAGTACCCATTTTTTACCCAAAAAATCATTGATATGAAATTCTCATCTTCGTAATTTCCTGACCTTAATTTGACTTTCCAATTTCCTTCTTTTGCAAAAGAGAAGGCCTGGTGAATGTTTAGCTGCATTAATATCAAGTTGCTTATGTAGCCTGATTATTAGGAGTTTAGATAGTTGTTTAACGTTCCAGAGAAAGTGTTCCCAATAAAAAAAAGCTGGCCCTTTGTAGGCTGGTAACTGGTGGCAAATATCAGCAAGCTATTTTGTGTTCTTGCTGATGTGACTTTTATTTTCAAGCTTGATAACCAGTTTGAATTATTTGTGTTAAATTGTACAACACGAAGGTGAAGTCTTTTGCCTAAAGATAATGTAAACAGTCGTATTTTTTTAATAAACTTTTAAATACAAAGAATGGCAAACGCAAGCCCACAAACTGTCCCGCAGGGACTAGCAAGATCAGCCCAGGCGCTGGCTGCAGCAAAAATGGAAATCGCAACCGATTGTTGGTTGGAATTAGTAGCCTATCCAGCCGGTACTGCCAGAAGTTTATGGTTGAAGACCGCCTCTGGTTGGAAAAATCACGATGATCCAACTCCAAATGTTGAAGCTGCCGTAATGGAAGCCTGTAAAAATGACAACTATGAAATCCGGGTGTGGTTTGACGGCAGTAAGGTTGTTGGATTGGTGGTGAATTCTAAGTAATTTGCGAACCAGATAGATTTCGATTTTTTAGTATTGGAATTTTGTATACATTCTTTCCTGTTTTAAGGTGAAGAAAGGCCAAGCCTTTGCCTAAGAGCATGTTAGGAGGCCAACCATTTGGCTGCAAAGGATCCCTTTTTCGATGATACTTCGTTACTTTTTTTGTCCGTACCTTTGGGTATGAACTTCAAAAAAAGCCTTGTTTCATCAAAAAAATGATTCCAGCTCGGCCGGGACTACAAAAGCCGACCTCCAAACAAGCTCTCAACCTAGGCAGTTGAAATCGCAATCTTTACAAATTAGTGCAAAGCAGGTTTGGTGAGCGGTGACAAACCAGCCTGACCTCTTTGTAAATATCAGTTATTGCTATAACATTAGCAATGCTATAATCTTTTTGATGGTAATAAGTTGGAGCAGCTTGCTAAACTGTACTCAGTTTGGACTGGATTTCTATTGCTTGTAACAATTTGGAAACGTAACAATTGTACGATATAGTATATAGTATCATTTCTTGAATTGTCGTGGTTCAGGCAGGCGATGTATTGTCTGATTCTATTAAAATAAAACCTACAATTTTCATGATTTTTGAAGCACTTTCCATGATTCGATCAGAGCTCGGAGCTTATATTGCCTCACTAGGCGACGGAGGTGCACAGACAGATGTGGTGTTGGGGAATATTTCTTTGTTGGAAAGTAATGATACGGATTCCATTAAGGATAGAGTGGTGATTACGCTGGTAAACGCTGAAGAAGAAAGTGCCCTAAAAAACTCAAATGGTTTTCACCGAGCGAATGGAGGGCGGATGACAGTCGAAAACCCGCCTATATATTTGAATTTATACCTTCTATTTTCGGCAAATTGGCCAGATGGCTATGATACTGCTATTCACCGGCTATCCAATATTATCGAGTTTTTTCAAGGTAAAAACATATTCACCGTTCAAAATTCTCCGAATAGTGTGGATACACTAAACACTATCGACCCAGACATTGTCGACCTTAGGCTAATCCTGAATATGTATACCATGACTTTTGAACAAATCAATCACTTGTGGGGCTCCTTGGGTGGGAAGCAAATTCCATTTGTCATGTACAAAATGCGTCTGGTTAAGGAACATTCCAGCAAAATCCTTAGAGAAGGTAGGGTGATTGAAAGAA
The DNA here is from genome assembly GCA_021604865.1 of Saprospiraceae bacterium. Lineage (GTDB taxonomy): Bacteria > Bacteroidota > Bacteroidia > Chitinophagales > Saprospiraceae > BQJU01. Next base: position 7,084 of record BQJU01000042.1, read on the forward strand.
CTCAAACGAATACAGGAGTAACAGAATAAAATAAAACATTCACGAATGACTCAATTGTTTGCAAGACTCTTCGAAGTTCGTATCTGGCATGATTATTTATTCCTCGAGAATAGTATTCCCGAGCATATCCCTGCTGAATACAAGGCAAATGAATTGATCAATATCGTTCCTTCAAAACGGACAAGAGATATTCTCAAGGCATACAATCTTATTTATAAACCTACACAAGCTGGATTTTTGATTGTTTCGAGAATTCAGGAAGGGGAGTTCAATCAGACATTTACACAATTTGATGAGAGAATAAAATTAACTTTTTATATCCAAATAAAACATCCGAGCTTTTCCATTTTCACCAATCAATCATTGCAGAATTTTACCAATCAATTGTTTTATTTTGACAATCTGGAAGCGAATACTATTGATATAAATGGAAGATCCCATCACTTTATTTCTAATCCGATACCGGGTTTTAATGCCGACCATATATATAATATGGGTGATCTGGTTAGGGAGCAAAACGATGTCTTTGAAGTGATTGATATTCCGATTATAGAGGCTCCGATATCAAATGTTGTACAGGATACCTGGGCACAGGCAAAAAATACTCAATACATTACAAACTCCGATCGTGTACCTTATGGTGCGGGTGTGTTTCGTTTTAACGGCCCAAATCAAAACCCTGGACAGGAAGCTTTATTTAGTGTGAAGAACCAGTTCGGAGAAAATATCGAACTAGGGTTGCAAAACATTCCGGGGGAGGAAATTCCTAGTGAAAAAGCAGTTTATCCGAATGATCCTGAGGTGAATCTGAAGCATAGTCTTTTCTTCGGTGGCAAGACCGAAGCGTTATATTCCATATTTCTAAATAATGAGGATCTGGGACCTTTTTATGTACTGCCAGCCAGGGAAAATATTACTCCATTGGGCGTGATTGAATTATTTCACACGCCTCCTACGGAAAATGAAGATATTCCGGCGGTGCCAGCCCATTTCGGTTTTATTGATATCGGACCAGATCCTGAAAATCCACTTTCTATTCCAAGGGGTATTGTCTATAACTTGCATTTCAAAAGTAGAATGACATTTCGTCGCTTTATTTCCTCAAGCCAGGTGAATATTTACGACCGGCCCCTGCCACTGAGTCGGGCGTTCGCGGGGGTAATAATCAATGGAAAAAAAATGCCTGACCCCGACGTGTTAGATATTCAAAGAGAAGTGGATGTGGTTGACAACCAGACCAGAGAAAGATATTTTTCGAACGTTTACATTTAATAAACTAATTTATAATTATGCCGAGTACACTAAATTTTAAAAGGCCTGATGTGTATATTCAGGAAATTAGCAAGTTTCCGCCCTCTGTTGCACAGGTGGAAACGGCTATCCCGGCCTTTATTGGCCATACTGAATTTGCACGAAAGGATGGAGAGGACCTCTCTTTTAGGCCGACGCGAATTTCATCCTTTCTCGAATACGAACAATTTTATGGGGGACCCCAACCGGAAGAAAATCTGGTGGTTGCCATCGATGATACCACAGATCTCAGAGGAGATGTGATCAATCGGTCAATCACTGCAAAATTTATTGATTCCGCAGGGCCACGTTCCAAACACAATATGTTCTATTCGCTACAGATTTATTTCGCAAATGGTGGAGGTCCTTGTTACATTGTATCAGTAGGCGGATATTCAGAAACCATCGGAGCTGAAATTCCCATTTCTGAGGGAACTACCCAAATCTTTGGAAATGCACTAACTGCTTTGAGAAAGGAGGATGAGCCCACGCTGTATATTGTGCCCGAAGGGCAGGGAATGTCATTGGTGAATCATACAACGGTGATTACGGCAATGCTCAGTGAATGTGCGGAACTTCAAGATCGTTTTGTCATCGCTGATGTACATAATGATGGAAGCTCCCTGGTCACGTCTGGTCAGCTGAACGATGTGATTAAGGTTTTTAGAGATGAACTTCCGATCACCAAAGATGTACTCAAGTACGGAGCGCTGTATTTTCCTAATATCAAGTCGGTATTTAATTATCAAACTAAAGATGGGACCGTAAAGATTCAACATAATGTCAATGGCGAGACCGGTGCCGGCGATTTGAATGATAAACTTAAAGATGATCCACAACTTGACAAGGCTTTGGTAGCCCAGATAGATGCTGCCATCGATGCTTTTACGATCAACCTACCTCCGAGTCCCGGTATGGCTGGCATTTATGCCAGAGTAGACAACGCAAGGGGAGTCTGGAAAGCACCTGCCAATGTAAGTGTTTTCGGAATCAACGGCTTGACTTTCAAAGTCACCGATGAAATGCACAATGGTTTGAATGTAGATGTCAATGCGGGCAAATCCGTAAATGCTATCCGAACCTTTACCGGCAGAGGTACCCTCGTCTGGGGCGCCAGAACTTTGGCCGGCAATGACAATGAATGGCGTTACATCTCCGTGCGTCGCTTTTTCAATATGGTGGAAGAATCGGTTAAAAAAGCCACCAATCAGTTCGTTTTTGAACCCAATGATGCCAATACCTGGGCGAAAGTTAGAGCAATGATTGAGAATTTCCTCTTGCTGCAATGGAGAGCTGGTGCGCTGGCCGGTGCCGTTCCAGAACACGCATTTTTTGTCAAGGTAGGTTTGGGAGCTACAATGACGGCTATGGATATTTTAGAGGGTCGGCTGATTGTTGAAATTGGTATGGCAGTAGTCCGTCCTGCGGAATTTATCATTCTCAAATTTTCTCACAAAATGCAGGAATCCTAAGTCTTTCACCTTTTTGATTAACCCTGTTTAAAATTTGATAATTATGGCTAAAAAACAGAATACAGGTACCACCAATGATGAAGAGAATCTTAATACTGCTCCTGAAGCACAAACCACTTCATCAGAGGGAACTACAAATGCCAATGATCCCAGTAATTCCAATCCCATTGATCAGGTTGGGGATCGATTTGAAGAGTACAATGATCAATTGGTAGAGCATGATATTCCTAATGCGGTGAGCGATAAGAATGCCAAGGAAACTGACCACGAGAGCGCACAGTATCTCGAGAATTACAAAATATGTTTTTACAATGAGGCAAAGGATACACTTAAAGAGTACAACAGTATCCAAAACCGTATCAGTACTACTCTTGCAAAGGATGCCGCTATTGTACGTACCGAAGTCGATTCATCCGTTACATTTTATCAGGATCTGGTAACAGCACTTACGGCGGCTACTGCAGCAATTAAGGCAGCCAAACTGAAAAGCAATGCAGCCGATGATGCCGCCTCTATTGTTGATGATGCCCGTTTTGATTCTACTTATTCTGAAGAATACAAGGCTTTAAAAGAGGGCGTGGCGACCTTTGACACCGAAGTTGATGCTATCGTCAAAAAGGCAGATGAGGTAAGAGATACAGCAGATAATGCAGTAGAAGCAGCCGTCAAAGTTCATGGCATTGCAGGTTTTTCTAATGTGGATGGACTACAACCGGCTGGTGAAAACATGAAAAATGGGGTGAACCTTTTACAAGTTAATATTAACGGAAATGTTTCTAGTTCACTAGAAAAAAAGACCCTGGCTCAGGGGGAACTCACTACCGCTTTAGAAAATACCAGCCAGTCTGATCATAATTTGGCTATGGCTGCAATCACCGTTGTTGGATTGGAGGAGACTTCAGAATTTGTACAAACTCCGGCAGATCCCAAACCAAATATGACTCTGGACGATATCAGCAAAAAAGTTGAAGAGACCTTTCTAAATCAGCAATAATTCATTTTTTAATCAATGAACTAGAATTATGACTACGCAAACTATAGCCCTTTCTCCGGATTCGTCTCAGGATTATATCGATCGGCTGGAAGCCATGCTTGCTGAAGCCGAACGCAACCTGACTCAGACTTCCAGGAGGGAATCGGGTTACCAAAAAAATTATGACGATGCAAAAAAATGGAAAGAGGCCCTTCATACATACCTCACCAATATCGTCACTACCTTTGAATTAGCCAGGAATGCAAAAGACCTGCTAAATAGCATGAAGGTCAACGCAACTTGTGTTGGTCAAAATCTCGACTGGACTGTCATTTCAATTGAAAAATTGGTCCAGTTTGTGAAAGAAGCTGCAGAAGAAACAGATCAATTACGGGCAATGAAGAAACATCTGATGGATCAGATAGCTTGTTTAAATAGCCCGGTTTTGACAACCAATCCACCGGGTAATTCTTTGATGAATCTGTTAAAGGATCTTCAGCAAAAGACAAGTGAGGCGCTAGTCTATTGGCTCAATGCGATCACCAAAGTACTCGATGTCTTGAAAATAGCTGATAAATTAAAACTTTCAATAGTCGGCGTTCCCAAGACAAAGAATACAGAGGCAATCAACGGCATTATCATGGACCTTAATGAGATGATCAATCTGCTGAAAGATGGCACTAAATCCTACTGGAAACCACTGGAATGGACTTTCCCCGATTCCGATTGTGGAGCTCCACCGGCCGAAGGTCCCGAATGCTCCATTCCAATTCCTTGTTTGATGATTGATCAGGTTGTTGTTACAGATCCAGCATTGTTGTCATCATTGTCAACCAATCCTGGCAAGAAAGAAGACGGCAGTTGCAAAAACAAATATTTTTTAAGGTTGCGGGAAAAACATAGTAATGCCATTGAATGGGAAAATTATTGGAAGGCATTGCTGGAAGAAGCACGTCAGAAAAAGAATGACGCCCTTTCCCAACGCAATGCGATTAATAAGGGTTTGGTGGCAGCCAAAGCGGCTAAAGTAAGTTTGAGATCATAGAAAAAAATTATTTATCCATTACAATTGAATAAAAATGGCAGATTATCCTCTTCCTAAATTTCATTTTCAGGTTGATTGGGGCGGAACCAAGATTGGTTTCACCGAGGTTTCTGGTTTAGACGTGGAAACCGAGGTAATTGAGTATCGTCATGGCGCCAGCCCTGAATACAACAAAACTAAGCAGCCGGGACTAATCAAGTATTCTAATATTACGCTGAAGAGAGGCACCTTCAGAACGGATAATGAGTATTATGACTGGTGGAAAGAAACCAAATTTTTCCAGGAAGGTGAATCGACAGGCTCTATTTATCGTCGCGATATTACGATTAGTTTGTTGGATGAAAATCACGCACCCATTGTAGTTTGGAAAGTAAAAAATGCCTGGCCTACCAAGGTTCAGTCTACAGATTTGAAAGCAGACGGCAATGAAGTGGCAATCGAATCAATAGAATTGGTCCATGAAGGACTCACTATTCAAAACGAATAAATAAGCTGGTAAATGCCTCTAGATTATTTTGCGCCTAATTTTTATTTCACGGTGACTTTCCTGGGCCTTGATGGCTTAAGTGCTGAGGATATAAAATTTCAATCGGTTGCCGGCTTGAACGGCCAGATTGAAACAGAATCCATCAAAGAGGGAGGGGAAAATCGCTTTGAACATGTGGTTCCTACCCGGGCAAAATTTTCAGATCTTATTCTGAAAAGAGGGGTTCTTCGGCCTGACCAATCAGGGGTAACGGAATGGTGTAAAAAAGCGATCGAACGGCAGATTTATGAACCTTCCGATCTACTTGTCAGCCTGCTGAATGAAAATGCAGAAACCCTGATGCAGTGGAAAGTGATTCACGCTTATCCTAAAAACTGGAAAATTGGCGATTTAAACGCTGAAAAAGGAGAAGTGTTGGTTGAAGCGGTGGAATTAAACTACAACTATTTTGAGTTTCAGAATGGAACTTAAATAGTAGGGCACCTTGCATAATTTATGAAGTTTAATTTTAAAAATTGAACGTATGTCGCTAGAAATCAGAGAATTACATTTTAAAGTTACCATCGATGACGAAGACTCACACCTTAGTCATCCCATACTAGCAGAATTGCAAAAGGACCAGGAGGTACGGGAAAAGGCCCTGCTGAAAGCTTGCGTAGAACGGGTATTGGAAATTTTAAAAGACCGAAGTGAACCATGAAAGACGGACTAGCAAAAATGACCATATTGGCCTACGACAATCGAACTTTAACCGGCAAAGAGGCCAATCGGTTTGACGTCCCCATAAACCCGGAGACTTATTCCAGAAATGTCAAGTTGAAATACGATAAGACCCAGGGGCTGGGATCACAGGGAAACAACGAAGAGTTTCTAAGTACCGAGCCAGAGAGCATTAAATTTGACTTTATTTTTGACAACACTGGAACCGTCCAAGGAAACATACTTGATGGAACTCCTGTCAATGATCAAATAGAGGAATTTCTCAAGGTGACCGCCAGGTTGAACAATGGCAGACACTGTCCCTATCTTCTCAAGATTGTTTGGGGGGATCTGGTGTTTAGTTGTCAACTCAATGATGTAGCCATCAATTATACCCTTTTCAATCCTGCTGGTGAACCCATCCGGGCGAAATTGAGCACGACTTTCAATGAATACCTGCATCCCGTAAAAAGAGTGCAGCAAGAAGATAAGTCTTCTCCTGACCTGACCCATTTGCGAATGGTAAAAGATGAAGACAATCTTCAATTGATGACGTATGACATTTACAACGATACCAAGTTGTTGCTGCAGATCGCTAAAGCAAACGGTCTAACCAGCCCTCGATTATTACAGGTAGGTCAGGAACTGCAATTTCCACCTATTCAAAAAACTGAAAAATGAACAACGATCGGATTATTCAGTCAGAAGCCGTTGTAAAGGGTTGCCGTGACTTTGTGCTTTTATCGGATGGTAAAGAGATTGATCCTACGATCCAGGTGGTTTCTATCACAGTGAATAAAAAAGTCAACAAAGTCTCTACGGCCAGGATCGTAGTGAAAGATGGAAGCACCTGTGAGGAAAGTTTCAGTGTTAGCGATAGTGATATTTTCGCCCCAGGCAAAAAAATAGAAATTAAGGCCGGACGTGGAGGACCAGCTACTTTGGTCTTTAGTGGGCCGATCATTAAAATTTCGGTCAAGGCCAGTTCAAATGGCGCACAATTGACTGTAGAATGTAAAGATGAATGCATCAAAATGACAGTTGGGCGGAAAAATAAATATTTCAAAGACAAAACAGACAACGAGGTCATTAAAGAAATACTGGGGAGTTATGGATTAGCTGGAAAGCTTGAAAAAAGCAACATCAAGCACAAGCAGATAACCCAAAGCAATGCCACCGACTGGGATTTTATTTTATCTCGGGCAGCCTCCATTGGCATGTTGCTGGTCCCCGATGATGGAAAAGTCAATTTAGTGAGTCCAAATGATAATGGCAAACCGGCTATTTCTCTGATTCATGGTTCTACCGTAGTAGAATTTTCAGCAGAATTGGATGCCAAAGATCAGTACCCCTCGGTAGAAGCCAGTGCGGAGGGACCAAATGGGGTTGTCAAGGTGAAGACCAGCAGTTCCCCATTACAAGAACTGGGTAATATAGCCGGGACCGTCTTGTCAAAAGTCCTTGGGCTGGAAAAATTCGACCTGCGCCACGGTGCTCGGCTTCCCAAACAGCAATTGCAAGCCTGGGCAGATTCTACTATGTTGAAAAGCCGACTAGCCAAAGTAAAAGGAAGTGCAAAGTTTAAAGGCTTCGGAGCGGTAAAACCAGGAGATGTTGTCAGCCTTGGTGGCGTAGGAAAACGCTTTGGTGGAAACGCTTTTGTTGCTTCCACCACACAGAGTTTTGAACCCGACAGTTGGACCACTTCTGCCGAGTTTGGTTTGGATAAAGGAGACTGGGGTGGCGGAGGTGGCGGAGGTGGCGGAGGTGGTGAATCAGAAGACCAGTCCCGGGATTTAAACAAGTCAGTTAAGGGTTTGCGTACCGGTAAGGTAATGGGACTGGCCGGAGCAGATGTTATGGTTTCTATACCAATCATTGGCCCAATCGCAGCCGGTGTTAAAGCTAGGCATGCTGTTTTGGATGCCGGCCCCGATCGAGGAACTTATTGGCAACCCGAACCAGGCGATGAAGTTATAGTGGGTTTTCTTAATGAAGATCCCAGTCAGGCGGTAGTTCTGGGATGTTTGTTCAACGGAGCTCCACCATTATTTAACCCGGCAAATATTTATAAAGGTATTGTATCAAAAAACAACCTTAGGCTGGTTTTTGATGACCTCAAAAAGATTATTACCATTTGGACACCCGATGGCAATCAGTTGGAGTTAAATGATACTGCCAATACGATTACTTTGAAAGATAAACCGTCGAATGGCAATCGTATCATTATGAATAAAGATGGCATTATCATAGAGAGCGGGAAAGATATCATAATGAAGGCTCCCAAAGGAAAAATAACCGTAGATGCCGATAAAAATTGTATTGTAAAAAGTAAAAAGAATCTTTCCCTGGTAGCCAAGGAAAAAGTGGTGGGTTCAGGACAAAAGGGTTTGGAATTGATGTCTCAAAATAAGATACAAATAAAAGGATCGGAAGTCCATCTTAACCCTCCGAAGCCACCTAAAAAACCGAAAGAGGAAAAACCAAAAGAAATACCCAAAAAGACAGATAGCGAAGGCGGCGGATTAGTAGCCTAATCTATAGTTTTAACCAAAAACAGGAAATAAGAACATGACGGACGATAATGCTTTTTTAGGGACCGGATGGGCTTTTCCACCAGAGTTTGACCACTCCAAGGGAGGCGTAGAGATGGTTTCTGCCGAGAAAGATATCAATCAAAGTTTGGAAATATTACTCTTCACCAGTCTTAGAGAAAGGGTCATGCGACCAAATTACGGTTGTAACCTCAAAGACTACCTGTTTGAGCCTATGAATGCTTCCCTGATTACTTTCGTCCGGGATTTGGTGGAAGATGCGATCCTCTACTTCGAACCCCGTATTCGGGCAGAAAAGGTGGAAGTAAGTGAATCTGATTCCACTGAAGCGATTTCAGGCCGTCTCATCATCTCGGTGGATTATATTATAAAAAGAACTAATTCGCGCTTCAATTTTGTGTTTAATTTTTATGCAAATGAAGGCATCGAAGCTCCATTTTAAAATTTGTTTTTGACCAAGCATATTATTTAAATTTCATGGCAAATCTACCCCAATTTACGCATCCTCTTATCAGAGACGGCCGGAGTCAGGATGACCGCCGACTGGCGGATTTGGATCCACTGGATTCAAATTTTGTTAAGGTAGATGATAGAAGCCTGGAACAAATACTGGATTTTGTTTATGAATATGCCCGGCAAGTCAATTATTTCGATAAACACCTCAGCAAGACTGATTGGCTGGCCTTCTTTCGAGACAGTGCACCTTTCCAGATTGCCCGTATTATTCGCATGGATTTGCAGGAATGGCAAAAGGAATACACCACGGTTTCAGCTACGCTCCAAAAAGAGCCCGATTTTCCAGCCTTCAATCCTATCCTGGACTTTCTGTTTGACCTGATTAACCAAATTAGTTTCTGGCATGATAAGTTGGCAAAGGATACTTCCGGCCTAAAAGAATTTATCAATAACCTTATAGGTTCTAACTTATCTTCCGCTCTGGGCGAGTTGATTGCCATTGCTAATGCAGCTCAGGTATGGGGCTACCGTTCGACTTATAATTTTTTCTCGTTTAAGGAGGAAATCTGGGGACTTGGATTTAAGGATTTTCTGGCAGTGGATAAGGCCATTGCCTCATCTGCGGTGGATTGTAAGAAAGCCTCCGAAAGTTCAGATCCCAAGCTTAGGGTCTCGATTCCGGAAAATCCGATCATTGGGAAAAAGCAAGGACTGGCATCAGGAAAAAGCAAGCTCGATGAATTATTCGCCATCTTTTTGGAGGCAATGGAGCAGATCCAGAAAGAGGCAAAGACTAAACTCAGACTCAGTATTGATAACAACGAAGCCCACGAACCTCACCTCGGTTTATTCTTCGCCTTTTTAGAAGTTTTTGGCCTGGCCCGGAATGACCTCAACAAGATGACCAAAAGGCACCTAGATTTTTATTATCAAAAAGTGCTGCGATTGAAAGAAAGAGAGGCAGTGCTGGACAAAGCTCATTTGGTTTTCGAGATATCGCCGCTAGAAGAAAAATACCTCTTGGAGAAAGGCACCCGATTTAAAGCAGGCGAGGATGACAATGGGGTAGAAATGCATTTTGAATTAGAAGAACAAATCGTAGTCGACAAAGCGCAGATAGAAAGCCTGAAGACCATCTATCTGGATCTGCTTCCCAATGATGATCTTTCTGCCGAGGAAGCCTATCAGGTAAAAGGCATCTTTGTAGCACCCGTAGCCAATTCGGCAGATGGGCAGGGAGAAGCATTCCAGGATGAAAACAATCGTAGTTGGGAAACCGTAGGGGAAAAGGTGAGTAAATTTGTGGATGAGGAAAAAACCACCCGCCGGGATGATCCACAGTTTAAGCTCCACCCTCCGGCCAACCTAGGGATGATCCTCGGTTCCAAGACATTATTCCTGCAAGAAGGGCAGCGATCGATCACCCTTAAATTTACTTGTGATAAGCCTGGGATCGACAGATTGGTTGATCATTTTATTCATTTTGAAGAAGCTGTAAAAACCCAATATGCACTCACCGATCAGACCATCGCTGCTCTGGAGGAAAACGGATTTGATTTTTATCTTTTACCTCGTTTGGTCAATCGCTGGAAGAATGGCCTGAATCAATACAAAACCGACATTGTCGAGCCCCATGCTGACCTGTTGAGTGAACCCCAGCGGAATCTTTTGATAAAATATGCCGAACGTCGTAGCGCCTTTAATGCTTACCTGACCGTTGATGGTGAGTGGCTACCGGTACCGGAGGTTCGCCTGTACACGGAAGCTGTTGATGCTACGCGCTTTAACCTAGTCATGGTGATGGAACTGGATGAGAATCAACCGCCCATCATTGCTTTTGATCCGGAAGCTCATGGCCTGAACCTGGATCTGGCAGTGCCCGCCTTAAAATTGGAGTTTAATCACGAATTTGTGCCATTTGGACCCATTGGTACCCAAGGACTCTCCCTATACCACCATTTTCGTTTCCTGAAAATTTTGGAAGTAAACTTTGCCGTTGATGTCAAAAATGTTCGTGACCTGATCTTACAAAACACTGATGGAGTGTTTGGGGCCGATGCTCCCTTCTTGCCCTTTGGCGCTGAACCACAGGTGGGCGAAAATTTCTTTATTGGCAGTCAGGAAATTTTCCAAAAAGATTTGACCGATCTAAAGCTTCATCTCACCTGGGGAGGCCTGCCCGACGAACCCTTCTGGTTGCATTATCTGGGTTATCATCCCTTTCCGAAGCTTGGAGATTACGATGATTTTAATACGGAACAAGAACTTTATGATTTAATCATAAAAACTCAATCCAGGCCGGGAGATTTCTCCTTTGATTTAAAATTACTTAAAGATAGAAACTGGCAGAATTTTACGGTACCCTCCCGATTTGAATTGTTTGATTATCGATTGGCAGATGGTACCGAAATTGGAAAACCATTTTCCGAGAGATCCTATGATTTCACTTTGAGCCCTTCCCCAATTACCGGTGCTGATTTTCCGGAAGACATTGACGAATTGGATGTGGGCTCAAAGGCAGGGTTTATGCGGCTTAGCCTGAAATCACAGGACTTTAAACACGAAGAATTTCCAGATATACTTGCTCAACATCTCACCGGCCAGGGGCTTTGGGCTGCGGAAATTGCTGCGGCTGAGAATGCTGCGCCAGGGCCAGCTATTAATACTTTTGAGCCAGCTTTTAGAGTACCTAATGTAACATACCTAAGCATTAAAGAAATGGTGGCCTTACTTAGAATGGCTACCCTTGATTTAAAATCCTGGTTGAAACATCTTGAACTTCTTTACGAGGAACAAAGAGAGACCTTAGAACATGCACTTAATTTTATCGATCCACCTGATTCTTCCCAAATAAGGGATGATATCTCGGGACTTGAAACCGTATTTGGAAAAGCCAAGGAAGAAATAAATACGTTTTTTGCTGTTCTTATGGATGATCATTTTGGGCCTGCTCTTGATACTGGCACCCTTAGTGATAATGATTTCAAAGATCCAAATGATCTAAATGAGGACGTAAATTTCCCTACTTTTTTGAAAAACTCCATAGAGAGGATCAAAATAGAACTTAATGTAGAAAAAGTTTTAACGGAAAACCTGTATCCATTGATTCAAGTACTTGAGGAACGTGGAGCCGGAAAAGATGCTTTACATTATATAAATCTTGGAGTTTTGGGTGTGTCGGAACTCGTACAGGAAGTGGAGCATAGGACCATAATGGCGGTGGAAAACCTACAGAAAATAGTAGATTTAATTTTACTGTTTTTTAAGCCTGATTATAAAGATGAATCATATCATACTCATCTTGTTCCCACCCCCAAGGAGCCCTACACTCCAGAAATCACCAGTCTAAGTGTTGATTATCAGGCCGAAACTGGTAGCAATCAAATTGCTTTTTTTCACCTGCATCCTTTCGAAGGCACTTTTCAAGAGTATACTATAGGGGCCGGAGCCGAAACACCAGAATTATTGCCAAAATTTGTTGATGAAGGTAGCCTCTACCTTGGCATAAAAGACCTTCGGCCGGCAAGTAACCTGCACCTTTTATTCCAGATGGCCGAGTCTACGGCTGATCCTTTTATCGAACAGGCAGAGGTGAACTGGAGCTATTTGGCAAATAACAATTGGCTACCCCTAGAAGATAAATTTGACGTCTTATCTGATGAGACCAATGGATTGATCAAATCCGGTGTGATCAAGCTTGCTATTCCCAATACGATCACCAAGGATAATACGATTTTACCTCCCGAGCTTTTTTGGATCAAAGCAGCTGTCCCGGAAAGGGCCAAAGCCATCAGTGAGACCATTGCCATACACACGCAGGCGGCACGTGTAAATTTTATTGATCAGGAAAACGACTTAAACCGACTGTCCAAACCTCTGGGAGCCAATTCCATTGCGGAGGCCTTAGCAACCTTTGACGAAATTCAGGCCGTCCATCAATTTTACGATTCATTTGGAGGAAGGCCAAAAGAAAAAAATATTGCTTTTTATACCAGGGTTAGTGAACGACTTCGGCATAAAGGCAGGGCGGTTACGCTGTTTGACTTCGAGCGGCTCATTCTTGAAAATTTTCCGCAGATCTATAAAGTAAAATGTATTACCCATACCCTCGGCCGTATGGCTGGCGCAACAGAGGACGACCATTTAGCTCCAGGATTTGTGACCGTAGCCGTCATTCCTAATCTACAGAATATTCAATTTGCCAATCGGTTTGCACCGCGGGCAACGGTGGCTTTGCTAAAAGATATTGAAAAGCTGATCCGAAAAAAAAGTACTCCGTTTGCGCGCTTACGGGTTTTAAATCCGGATTATGAGCCAGTGAATTTCTCTGGTAATATTGGCTTTATGGAAGGAATAGATGAGCACTTCTTCAAGGATAAATTAAGGCAAGATGTAGAGCAATTCCTCGCACCCTGGGCATTTGATCCGGTGGCACCAATCGGTTTTGGAGGACGTATTTTCCGATCCACTGTACTCAAATTTATTGAGGAAAGAACCTATGTGGATTTTGTGACTGAATTTGCCATGTTTGGGGCAGACAAAAAAAATGTACCAGATATAGCTACTCCTTCAGCCCGTTCTATTCTGATTCCAGGTAGAATGAATTTTGCAGCCATTGAATGCTGTACTCCTTCTAATGCTTAGCATGAAATAGTACGGCACTAAAGTAACAGACTTAAATACATTAGTGAAAAATCTTAGTTATCGCATATGCCGAAAGCATTAACCATATTACAGGATGATCCTGCGTTTCCCGATTATCTCGACTTTGATACCCTTCGCATCAAAGGCCGTGAGCACATTGCCAAACTTTCTGGCGAGATTTGGTCTGATCATAATGTGCACGATCCGGGGATAACAATTATGGAGGTGCTTTCGTATGCCATTTTGGATATTGGATATCGCAACCAATTGCCTGAAAAAGAACTTTTTTCCAGAGACCGGGCAAGTGGACAGGAAGAAGATAATTTTTTCACTGCGGCGCGAATACTTTCTTGCAATCCATTGACTATTAATGATCTAAGAAAATTGATTCTGAGTGTTCAGGGCGTGAAGAATGCCTGGCTGGAAATAACTGATCAGGCTGAGGTCGCATTGGGCATTGATTGTGAGAAAAGCCGCCTCCGATACCAGAATTTATCCAATGATAGTCAATACCCAACGCTGCGTCTTAATGGTCTGTATTTGGTGTATCTGGAACTGGAGCCCCGACGTAATAAAGATCTTACCGAAGCGGCTATTGTTAAAATAGTGAAGGACATTCTCCATCAACATCGCAATTTATGTGAAGACTTTGTTGAAGTAAAAGTCTTGGGGGATGAGGAGATCGCTGTTTGTGCTGAGATAGAAACTGCTTCTGATGCTGAAATGGAAGACACCATGGTGAAAATACTGGAGGTTATTGATGATTTTCTTTCCCCAACGATCACCTATTATACCTTGGAGCAACTTTTAGTCAAGGGTAAAACGATGGACGAAATATTTGAGGGGCGGCCACTAATAATTGCGGATAATTGTTTGAACAACTCAGAAAATAATGATGGCCAATCAGCGATCACCTGTAATGGTTTTATTGATACCGAAGAGTTAGAAAAGTTTAACCGTATCCGGGAAATACGAGTTTCGGATCTTTACCGGGAAATCCTGAAGATTCCTGAGGTTAGAGGGATTAAGAAACTGGTTTTGCAAAGTTTTATCGATGGACAACCTAAATGTAACCGGGAGGAGTGGTGCCTGAAAATTTCTGAAGGTCGGAGGCCTGTGCTGTCTAGTGCCCGGGCCGAATTTACTTTCTACAAAAATGTACTGCCTTTCTTTCCCGATAAAAAGGTGGTCATTGAGCGCTTCAAAAAACGCCTCACCAATGTGCGTAAGGCCAACTTAAAGCCCTATGATCTTGATTTTGAACCTCCTTTGGGGACTTTTCGGGAAGACCTGACAACCTATCGTTCCATTCAACATGATTTCCCCCAGGTATTCGGAGTGGGAGAAGGCCACCTCTCTGCTGACGCCACTAAACATAGGAAAGCTCAGGCACTTCAACTGAAAGGATATCTGTTGTTTTTTGACCAGTTGTTGACCAATTATTTGAGCCAACTGGCCAATATTCGAAGCCTTTTTTCGCTGCAGCCCGAATCAATGCGGACTACGGAAAGCAAACGATCTTATTTTGCCCAACGATTAAGCGATGTCCCTCAGGCGGAAAAACTGATTCGATTTTATAATGATCATAGCACCAATGGAGATTTTCCTAAAACCATTGGATTCTGGTTGGGAGAAATAGAACCTCTTCAGCTCACCAATGAAGAAATTGTCGAATTATTAGAGCTCTCGCCAGAAAAAAAAGACGAGTTTCTCCGGCTTTATCCTGAGAAAATTGATAAATTTCTACAGCTCCCGCTTAAAATAATTGATAAATTTCTGACTTTACCCTTCTCTCCTGAAGAAAGAGATATTCCATTGCGGGAGTCCATCAGAATTATTCGAAATGGACAATTCAGCAAGGAAGTTGTTGAGGTTTTCGATGTCAAAAAGTATTTTTTTGTTTTAAAAAATCAGGATGGTAAGCCTTTCCTGAAAAGTAAACAAATTTATGACTCCTACGAGGAGGCAGACGAAGATGCAGAGACGCTAAGCTTTCTGGGTACATTGGAGGAGGCTTATCACCCTCACGTCCGTATCCTTGAAAGCCGAAAAAGATATACCTTTGAAATCCTCCACAATCCCCTGGATTATTGGACTTATCTCAATAAAATTCTGGAAACTGAAGCAGAATACCTAAAAAGGAGAGATGCTTTTCTGAATCATTTGCTCGCCCGATTCTCCGAACATTTTACAGATTACGTGCTGTTAATGTTTGCACTCAATGGCAAAAAACATGACTTGAAAAAAACAGTGCAGGACAAATCAAATTTCCTGTACCATTATCCGGAAATCAGCCGCAATCGGGGAAGGGCTTATAACTACCGCGATGAATCCGGAATATGGAATACGACCAATATCTCCGGCTTTGAACGAAGAGTAACAGCCATGATGGGCATTCCGGATTTTCACCGGCAAAATCTCAGTAATTTTCAAGTGTTGGGACGATCGGCTATTTATTATTACCGCCTTTTCCACCAGGGATTAGCCGTATTTATCAGTCGTCAGGCATATGCCACCGAGGCCGAGGCCAAAAAAGCCCTAAAAGAAATCTACAATCTCTCCAAAAATAAGGATAATTACGAAAGAATTGATTGTAATATCAACGGCGCCTATACCTTTAAGTTGGTAGGCAAGGAAAACAATGAAGCTTACCACCCCGGCACCTATCCCAGTCGGGAAATTCGGGAAAAAGTGATCGAAAAATTAGCGGATGAATTATTCCTGAATATTTATCCACCTATTACAACCATTGATCCAACGGTGCAGGTAAGAAGGCCGCCCGAGTTCTCCTCCAATCCGAATATGGGTGCTAATCTTCCTGAATTTGTTCCAAGCCCACGCCGTAGTTCAAGGTCCCAGCTTAGAACTGATCCTACTGCTTCACCATCAACCTCTGATCCTACTGCCTCAGGGCCAACTACTGACCCAGGAAGTTCCGGCCCAACTCAGGATGCTACCAATACTGAATCCAGACCTCCTGGGAATCCTACTGACCCAGGATTTACTTCCCTCGGAGCTGGTGCTGGAACAACTTCGGATCCTACGAATTTAAACGTGCCTGCGAATCCGGTGACACCTCCCTATACCTTCACCGGCAACATTTTTGTAAAAATTGATGATTGTGATATCTTGAATGCGCCTCCGGCCTATCGGTATCGAATCATTGATGAGGATGATCTTTGCGCCACGCATCCGGAATACTTTTCAGCTGACGATTATGAAGACAAAAGAGCAGAATTGCTAAACAAATTACCAACCATTCATGACCAGTACTGTGCTCTTTGCCTCGGGGAAAATAGAATAGTTGTCAGGAAAGAAGGCAAGTATTATTTCCAATTGATCGACAAGAAAACACATGTTGTATTATGGCAGAGTTGTGCGTCTTTCCCAAGTTCCAGCGAAGCCTATGAAGCCTTTAAAGATTGTTTTTTTGAATTGATTGAGTTAGCCCGAATGAAAGAAAATATCGTGGATATTGAAGTGGATGGTAAGCAAATGATCTTTCTAAGGAAGAAGGAGGGGGATTATCCGGCCGAGATTCCAGAAGGTGCCTTCGAAACGGGAAAGATTGAAGAAGCGAAAAAAATTCGCCTGGAGCATGCCCAGCGATTTCCTGTGGCGAAATTTGGTCCTATATTCAAATTTCGTCTTGTTGATCTTGATGCAAATTTAAATATCATCGGTCAGGGCGATTGGGTCGGTAATAAGGAGCATGAGGATCCGATTGCTGCCTGGTTTGAATTTATAAATTGTTTGGAACTCATTCTGGACGAAGAAAACTGGTTGCAAACAGGGGAAGCTTGCAAGGACAACTTTGGACTCGGTATTGGGGAAATGCTTTTGGAAAGTGAATTTAGTTTTGGGTCTGAACACGATGCCTGGGAAGCAACTAAAGGATTTGTAGCTCAATTTAAGGAAGACAATGCTATACATACATTTACGGACTTTTGGAGCGATTGCTATTGTACTTTTCAGGCCGTCAGTAAAGGCTATCGTTTAGCTATTCATCCTCAAGTTTACAACACGGCTGAAGAAAGAGAAGTAGTTTTGGATTGTCTACGAAAAAGTGCCCAAAGCCGGGAAAAATTCTTCGCACTGGTTAATCCAAAAATTAGTAGGGTAGAATTGACCAATCCCGAAATGGACAATTGTTATGCCTTTTATATCTGTAGTGAATCAGGAGAAGTGCTCTGGCAGGGCTACCAAACTTACAAAGGATATGATGCAGCGTTAAAAGCCTACGAAGCGCACCACATCGAGATTATGAACCTGGCACGGGAAAGCCATAATTATAATTTTAAACAGCAAGCCGATCAGTGTAGAATAGTCCTTTCCAACCAGCAGCAGGAGATTGTGGCAGTGATCCCCCAATTGTTCACTTCCGGAGAAAGTGATGTGCGACTGAAAGAAATCATCAAGCGGATAAAATGGGCACGACAATTTCCCATCAAGTCAACCAGCATTGGATTCCGCTTTGACATTTATGACTTCAATTTTAATCGTGATCAGCTCCTCGAAATTGCCTGGGAAGTCATCTGTGGAAATATCTGTGAAGATTATTGCCCGCAGGCACCTGAAACGGTTCCACCAGCCACCAGTCAACAATACGATTGTGGGCAAAAAGAAAAATTGTATTTGGTCCAATGCCTGGAAGCGTGGATTGGTGGTGGCGTAGTGTTGGAAAGTACCCAGGTCTATTCCAGCCAGGAAGAAATTTATTCCGTGATCAAATGGCTGGGGGCACATCAATATCTTTTTAGACAGTACGATAGTTATCAGCCCACGCAGACCAAAATCAGCGGACCATTCTCACTTGAATGGGTCAATCCTGCGGGAATTCTTGCCGTTAATCCTCGCCGCTATGTCAGGCGTTCTGATTGTTTGCTGGCCATGGAACGCGCTAGAGAAAAAGTGAACACCGAAGGCTTGCACTTGGTGGAACACCTATTGTTACGTCCCGTAAAAGTACTAGCTGACCGGTATTTACTCAAAGTAAAGAATGAACAAGGCAAAGTACTATTGTACAGCACTTGCGATTATGTGGATATTGCGGCCGCAGATAATGACAAAACATCCTTCATTAATCAGGTCAAGGCTGCCGCTAAAATCATCTCACAACGCCTGAATGAAAATCAGGTGCCGGATCACGAATGGCAACAAAAATTGAGCTTGCAAAATGGAGCGGGTGAAACAATCGCTACCAGCTGCCAATTGCCACTGAATAAAGAGGTTTTTAAACAACAAATAGATTTTCTGCAAAATCTGGATTATCACCAGAATTTGGTCGTCTCCTGTTCTCTTAAAGAAAAATCTTGCAACGAGATGCTCCTGGAGATCTGTGTCGATCCGAATAGTTGTGGCCCACAAACCGCCCCTGAAACTATTGAACGCTGTGGTTTTAAAAAGGAGGTGGAAGAAAATATTTTTGAGGGCTACATTCATGGAGCAGATCCATACTCTTTCTGGGTGACTGTCTTAATACCGGCCTGGTCTCAACGCTTCCAAAATACCAACTTCAGGTCCTTTTTTGAAAACACCATTCGTCGGGAATTACCAGCCTACGTGGCACCGCGCATCCTCTGGATCAATCCGGGCGACATGAAAAGGTTTGAGCTGGCATACCGGACCTGGCTTTGTGCCAAGAGTGAAGTCGAGAATCTGAAACCTGATATTATAGATGTTACTCCGCGGAAAGCCACCGATGGTTGTATCAACCTGCAAATGGAAGATCCTCCGACAGATAGTTCCGAACTTGAAAAGGCGATGGAAGAACTTAACAAGGCCCAAAAAGCATTGATACAAATCCTGTTTGGCTTAACCAATGAATACCGAACCGCACGTTTGCAAAAATTCGAGTCTGGTGGTGATCGCAATCTCGTACTATTGAATCAAACGAAGTTAATTTGAAAAGATCAAAACGATTAAAAAAATAAAAGAAGATGACTTCTACGCTCAATTTTTCATACCCGCTTTTTGTCCCTAATCAAGTGTTAAGGAGTACCGATCTGAATAATATTGTCAATTATTTAGATGGACAAAACCGACTGACCCGTACCCATCTTTTCGGCATTGGGATTGTTTTTGGTTTGCAGCCAGAGTGGAAGTGGCTGGATGCAGAAAATCGGAACCGGTTAACGATTACTCCTGGCTTGGGTCTTACTTCCAAAGGATATCTTTTCAATATAGAGGAATGTATATTGCGTTCTTACTCAAAAATTGATCTTGACCTTGATAAGTTTTTTTGTGAAGGAGAAAGTGTGGATCCCAACGCGGTCCTAAGCGTTTGGGAGCTGTCAGAAAATAAAAATGGCACCGTACTTGAAGAAGGCTGCTTTGAAGAAGTAGATAGTGAAGGCACAGATGGCAAGGTTATCATGTTTTACTGGGATCAGGAACAAAACATCCGAGAAAGCTGCTTCACAGAATGTGATGATTCCGTACAAGGCGAGGTGAAGGTGGTTATTAGGAAATTTGCCATTAGTCCGGAAGATGCTTGCAAAATCACTCGCTATTTGTGTGAGCGAACAGGAGATGTGCTGACGGTGCTCCCGGATATTTGTCTGAAACGTTTTGGGTTTGTCAACAATAGTGCAGGCAATTCAGCTTCTGGTCTTTTTCCTGGGGAAATAGAAGACTTTCAACAATTTTTTGATAATTATAAACACATCTGTAATACAGGAGTCAGAGATCCTATGGAGTTGATAGGTGATATTGTTACAGCCTATTCGACCACGGAGCACCTCTTTAAAGATCTATTTGAACTCGATGAAAGTTTTGCTGATCTGGAAAGTCACTTGTTGGGTCGGGAAGCAGGACAGTTGGATCCCGATGGAAACGTATTGCCTGAGGTGATCGGTTTATTGCAACAATTAGAAGAAAACGATCATAGTAAAAAAAGCATCCAGTATTTTTATGACTTTTTAAAAGATCTGGTGTTAACCTACGAGGAATTTGTAGGTACCAGGTTTTCCCAGCAACTTTCCACCAGGCCTGACCCATGTTTGTTTCCCAACCATATTCTACTAGGAAGGATGCATAAGAACGGATTACAGGTTGAAATAGATGATGCCTACCGTACGAAACTGATCCGCCCCCCTATCGAAGGTTTGGAAAATTCCGATTTCAATCTGGCCAAAAATTTTTTCAAGAAAATGGTATTTCTTACCCGGAGTACTGTGGAAGTTGATAACAAAGCTCGTTTCACCCATGTTGAAATTCCCGGCTTAGGTCCAAATTCAGGGAGTGAAAATTCAGCAATAAAAATTACGCCCAGTAAAGGGAAGTGGTTTCCCTTAAGTATGCGGGCTATCCCTTATTATTACCGGGAGGAAAGTGTCAATAAAAAGAATGGAAAGATCAGGGAGTATTGGAATTATGAGGCCCGGGTAAGACAACGTCAAGAGCGCATTCCAGCGTATTATCCGGTGCCTTTCGCAGCGGGGCCATTCTTACAAAGAGAAGGTCATCTCTTTTGTGATATGGATGCCTACAATTTTTTCCGGATTGAGGGCCATCTTTATTGGGAATTAGAAAAAGCGCTTAAGGCCATCAAGGAGGAACGACAAAGATTTAACCTTCCCTTTGATATCCGTTGTGTCAAACTTGACCTGGATAAAGAATACATTGTGAATCCGGATTGTGAAAAATTTCAGATGGAAATGCCCGACCTGGAACTGGATTATCAGAAGTGCAGGATTGAGTTATTGTGTAACGATAATCTGCAAGGAGAGATTGAAGAAAAATCTCCAGAGGCTTTATTAATTCGATTTTTAAAGGAGGCTGTAAAAGTTGCAGATTTTGTAATAGGCTATGTTGTGTTTGAAGAAAGGTATGATAAGGTTTTTAACCTTCAGGGTGAAGAATTTCGTTTGGATTGTAAAAAAGAATGTTTTAAGATCATTAAAAATTCCTACGAAACGCGCTGTGAGGAAATCATCAAGCAATTGCGATTCCCTACTTTCGCCGGGACCCATCCTGGTCTGGAGCATCGCGCAGGAGTCCAGAAAGGAGGCACCTTTATCCTGGCCTATACCGATACTATTACCGATAGGAATAGCCTTTATGCCTTACTTGCAGAGAAAGTTCCAGAGCCGGAACTTGATCCTCGAACGGGGGTGATAATTCCCAAAGCCGAATTTGAAGAGCATTCAAAAAACGATGCCGGGTTAATTTATCTGGCCAGTAAGTATAAAATAGGCCTCAACTTCATCAAAGAGCAAGTCATCGCGGATTTCTGCCTGCCTTATTATTGTTGTTCCCAAGTGCCCGTCATCCAATACGTCCTCAGTAAATCACCACCGATAATTTTGCTTGCACCCGATCGCTTCTGTAGCAATGATGAAAATAAATATCCTATCACCTACCTCCCAGAGGATGGCCATTTCGAACCCATGGATTGGATCGTGCAAGATGATGAAGGTAAATATTGTTTTCAACCAAGTGCTGTTCCCACAGATAAATATGATAATGAGTGGATCGCCAAAGTCGAAATCGTATACATTTGTGGAGATCAGATAGCTACCAAAGAAGTAATCGTTTATAGACAGCCAGTGGCGGGTTATGCCATTGAGGTGGAAAGAGAAGCATTATTTCACGAGAATGACCGTTGCCTCCTGATTGGATATGCCTACACTTTTAAGGATACTTCGCAATATGCCCATTCCGTTGAGTGGAGGATAAATAATGAGATAGTAGGTGCCGAGCCTACCTTAAGGTATGAAACTTTGTTTGGAAATCAGGATTTTCCTTTCATCCTAAATCCATCATTAACCGCTTACGCAAAATTTGAGACCTGTGAGGATAGCTATAGGTCCAAACCCATTAGTGTGGAATGCCCAACCTTGGAAATTGAGCCATTGGGGCAAATCTCAACGAATGACAATGATGTAGATCCTGATGGAAATACCATATTAACCTACAATTATGAAAAATCACTTCCACCTTCTGATGTACCACAAGCCTTTACTTTGAGGGTAGATCCTTTTGGAGACCTATTTGAAATAACCAGATTTGCAATTAATCCTGCTACGGGCAACCTGGATCCTAACCCTATTGTGGTCAATTCTAAATTGTTGGAAAGAACCCCGGAAACAGGTAATGACCCCTGTAGCTATTTCTTTGTATATAACCAGGTTCTTGATTCCACCCAGGCTGACCCTACCCCTCCTGGCTTATATCGCTTCCGCTATCGGCTGAACTGTAATAGGGGAAACTTTGTGGACGCTTGGGTCAGATTGACGGTAGAAGAACCCGAAGATAATAATAGAACCATTCTTTCCGCGGCCACTACTGCAACCGAAGGAAATACGGAGGAAGCCTCCAATAGCGCAATTGCTGAAAATATCACCTTAGAGGAACCCGCACGCGTTGCCACCGAAGATACCGGCGGAACCGAAAGAGGAGCCACCACAGTTACTTCCCGCTCGGCTGAACCGGAGGAAGCAATCAACGGCTTCATCGTCTTCAACCGCCGCCTTACCGCCCGGCGTGAGCGACTCACCGAGTTGGAAACGGATAGCAGTCTGACCCAAACCAAAACTTTCCGTGAATCAAAAGCCTTTGAGTTATTCGATGGCCGGGATATTCCGCTGTTGGAAAAACGGTTTGATGATGTAATGAATTTGCTGATCAATAGTAATAGCCGTGCTTCTGGGACGCGCAAAGAACAATACACCCAGCTTAAGGAGATTGTTCTTCATGGATTCAGTGATAAAATTGTGGCGGCCCGACCCAATAAAGTGCCTGACTCTACGCGCACGGTATTTCGCGTATTTATACCCCGACTCAACTCCAAAGGGTTAGATGTGGAGGCTATCCGGGTATCCTGGAATGGTGCTGAATTGAAAGAGGCAACCGGCGCTCTCGCTGTTGACGAATTGGAAGAACTATTTAAAAGTACCTGATTGATAAAAGCTTAATTTGGCAAACCGTAATACACATATCATTGCAAAACACTTTCTGCATCTGGTATTCCCGGAAAAGGAAGGGCATTTCCAACGCCAGGATCGCATTAGCAAGGTCTATTGGGAAAAGCTGGTGCGGAAAATGGGCGAGCTTTTCGACCGCTACGTCGGGCCGGATGAAATCATTCGCCTGGATAGCCTGCAAATCGACCTAGGGCATATCACCTGGAAAAAGTTTGATGATGAATTTGTCAAAAGAGCACTGGAACAATTAGAGTTGAGTTTAATCCAACTTTTAAAAGTGAAGGTGGACGAAAGCCAGATAAGCGCGGTCCCCTTTCGGCAGAATCGCTTTCAGCAATGGTTGTTCTTTCTAGAAAAAGGAGCTTTTGACTGGCGGGTTTCCATTCACGAGGAAGCAGATTTCCATCGGGCGGTACTTGATACCCTGGGGATGGAGTCGGCCGCCATAACCCAACTGAGCAATCTCCTCAATCGTAACAATAAGGCTTTTGACCGCTTGATCTTTCAACACGAAGACTCCTTCCTGAAAACTTTGGTGGAACTTTACACCGGAATTAAGCAGGAACAGCTTCCGATAATTTTTTCTGAGATCAGGCAGATTTTGGACAAAATTGATCCACCACCGGGGAAACTGCTCGTCTTCCTAAGATCACGTTCCAGCCAATCCTTTCGCCTGCATTTTTGGAAAAAAATACTCACCATAAGTATTTTGGAACGTCAAAGGCATAAGGGGCAGGAATTGGTGATCGCTTGGTTGAAAACCCTGGTGCGGGAAAATGATTGGCCGGTATTAGCCCGTAAGATTCAGGAAGAATTGGAACTGAAAAAAGGAGGCATGCCTCAACTAAGGAAAGTGGTAGCTGTGTTACCACCGGCTCCCTCACCGATAGTCGATCCAATCACTGAAGAACAAAAACAAAGACCTTTTCCAAAGGAAAGCCCAGAGGAGGGAAAAGTTGATGAGAAAAGGCCATTAGAGGTGGAGACCGGATTTGAGCAAACGCAGCATCCCGAAGAAATCGAATTTTCGAAAGATGGCCCTGTAACTGAAAAGGAAAAAGAGATATCCGATCCGAAAACGAAATCTATTGAACAGGCTGAGGTTGAGCTTCCCGCTAACAAAGCAACAAAAGAAGCCCCTTCACCAATAGACCCCTCGCAACCTGGGCAAAAAATAGAGCCACTGGCTACCGATGAAATTTCTCCACCTGAGGAAATGGACGACGAAGCTCAACCTCCGGCAGAAAAAGCGCAGGAACCAGGAGCTATAGAAGCAGAATCAACCCTTCCTGCCTCAGAGAAGAGTAGGGAAGCGGGCCCTTCAGAACAGTCCAAGCAAAAGGCTGCTGAAGCTGAAGTGCTTTCGACCGAAATAGAAGAGCAGGAGGTAGATTCTAGCAAGCCAATGGATACGGCAGATGAAACTTCCTCTCCGCCTGCTCAAGAACTTATGGAGAAAACTTCACCTCCTCAAACGGTAAAAAAAGCAGAGAATTTAATAGAAAAAGAGAGCAAGGGATTGCCGCTTGAAGAGCAGGGAATATCACCTACAATACCTCTTCCTGATCAGGATCAGGCTCCTCCTAAGATGGAAGAACTGAGTACGGAGATCACCGAAGCAGGGACTATTGAAGAAGCTGAAAAAACAGTAAACCCAAAGGATAGCACAATCAATGAGAATCTGGCCCCTAAGGAGGAAACGGAGGTAACGCAAACCAACGAACAAACTCCGGAGACCACCCACCCAAAGTTACCCGAAAAAGAAGAGAATATTCCAGGGGAACTAGCAGGACTCGATCCTGCCAAGCAGGAGAAAAATACTGAAAAGAAGCGTAAAGACCAGCAAATACCGACATCCAGAAAACCACCAGACCAACTAGATAAAGAATCAGGCCGTCGGTATAAACCAATAGAGGATCAACCGGTGGGCACCTCTTTTTATGTTTTTAATGCTGGCGTGGTGCTGATGCATCCCTTTCTAAGTCATTTTTTCAGAGCATTACAACTGGTTAGAGTGGATGAATTTGTAAATGACGAGGCTCAGCAAAAAGCAATCCATCTCATTCAGTACCTGGCTACCCGGGAAATGGGGCTTCCGGAATATGAATTGCTGCTGCCAAAGCTTTTATGCAGTCTGCCCTTCGATATCCCAATCGAGCGCGAGGTAGAGATTAGTTCGGAAGAAATGAACGAGGCTGAAGAGTTGCTGGAAGCCGTAATCCAACACTGGGGTGCGCTTGGTACCTCTTCTCCTGATGCTTTGCGGGAAGGATTTCTGCAGCGACAGGGCAAACTGGAAAAAAGAGAGCATGGTTGGTATTTGCAGGTAGAACAAAAGACGATAGATATTCTGCTTGGTAAATTACCATGGGGACTGGGCATGATAAAATTACCCTGGATGCCGGAAATACTAAGAGTAGAATGGGCATAAAATAAAAATGATGGTATGAAAACTGCCGATCATGTAACGACTTCCCGCAACCTTCAGCAACAGAAGGCCCAGTCTCCTTTTGCCAAAAAGGATGGGGAGCAGTCGTTCTTTTCGGAGGTTCAACCAGAGATTCAACCTTTTTTTAATCCTCAACTTCAGGCTCAGAGCGATTTCTTTTTCTCCCAGTCTACCATTCAGGCAAAACTGACCATTGGTCAACCGGGTGATAAATACGAACAGGAAGCAGATGCTGTAGCCGATAAGGTGGTAGATAATATTGCTGAACCTGCAGTTTCCAATGGTCAGTCACCCGAGTCTTTTACCTCCAATGAACACAGCCAGGCAGCTGCAGTACAGACCCAGCCTGCCGTGCAAACGGAAAAAGAAGAGGTGCCGGAAGAAAAAGACCAGGAAGGAACGGAAAAGGAGGTGCAGCGTAAGCCCATATTCGAGAGTGAAGACAATACCGATCAGGGAGCTGTTCAGCCGAAATTGAGCAATGAGGCTCCGGTCATTCAGCACAAAGAGGAGGAAGAATCAACGGTAGAGGAGGATCAGGAGGGACAGACCCAGAAAGAGATTGTAGGAGCTGGAGATGAATTACCGGAAGAGCCTGCTTCCGAAAAGGAAAGTATAGAAATGGACCCCACTATCGAGGCTTCAGAAACCAAGTCTGAGCTAAGTCCGGCCTCCGAAGAAACAGCTGTAGAGGAGGGCTCCTCTGTCAATATGCCTGAGGAATCCACCACCTCAGTGGAACAAGCCGAAACCTCACCACAGAACAAAACCGCACTTTCCGATGGTCCCGCAGAAAAAGGGGAAGAAAAAGCACCTCCCCAATCCAGTGCAGAAGAAACCGCCACCGAAGCAGTAGCCGGGTCATCGGAACCATCGGAAACCAAAATGGAAAAGAGTTTATCCGAAGGAGGTGGCAAGCCAACCGCCAAAAGTGAAGTACAGCGTAGTGCTGGAGCAGGGGGCAGTGGCAATGAGAACGCGAGCGTGGAAAGTGGAGGCCCAGACTCTTCGGGCAAAGGTCAAACCACCGAAGTAGCCGAAGCAGCTGCCATAGGTGATGCCGGGGCAACCAAAAATCAGGGTACCCAAGAAGAAAACGCAGGAGGAACCATTAATGAAATTCCCGCAGGAAAAGATAGCGTAGCATTCCCCGAACCGGATGAAAAGTTACCGGGCAAGGAACCACCACCACTTGACCTCGGCATCAGCAAAGGTCAACAAAGGGACCTCATCCTGTCCAAAGGCGCCACGGAGGAACCTTCTTCAGAATTGTCCGACAAACTTCAACAGTCCAAAGGTCAGGGGCAGTCCCTGGATGAGACCACTTCCCAGCAGATGGGGCAACAAATGGGCGCCAACTTCGGTGATGTCAAGATCCATATTGGCGATGAAGCGACTTCCATGAACCAGGAAATAGGCGCCAAAGCCTTTACGCACGGAAAAGATATTTATTTCAATCAAGGCCAGTATGATACGAGCAGTAAGGAAGGAAAGCGGCTACTGGCTCACGAGCTGACCCATACGGTGCAGCAGGGTGCTGTTTCTTCCGTTTCTCCCAAGTTAGAAAAAACTGATACGCCAAAACTGACCAAATCTGGCTCCGCTCTCCAGCGTTATGGTGGCCTTGCGGGCAGTCTGATTGGCGCTGCCGGTCAAGCCGCCAAAGCAGTGGCGATAGAAGCATTGAAGGCCTCTATCCGGAGCTTGGGGAAAAAGGCCATGAGTAAACTGATGGAGGAAGTAACGGGCATGAAGGGGGATCAGCAATCGAAAGATGGTGATTGGAAAAGCCAGCTGATGAATATGGGTAAGGCTTTCCTTAGCAGTGAAAATATGAAAGATCAGGTGATCGAGCAGGCCAAAGGCCAGGCCGAAGAACTGATGGCGGTGAAGAAAGGGGAGGAGAGTGTGGAAAAAGGAAAGGCAGATCCCTTGCCGGCCGGTATCAGCGCCTTAATTCAAAAGGTAATGGGTTTTGCGACTGGCTCCGGCGGTGGCGCGAAAGGAAGACTGATGGGCACCGACCAGGCAGCAGAACAGGAAGCTGTACATGCTGGTGTTCAGGAGGATGCCGCTGGTTGGGAAAATATCAATGCCCTTACCAACGAACTAGCCCCGATGGCGGGCGAAAAGGAAGAAGAGGTCAAAAACCTGGTTTCAGCCATGGGCAAACTGAAGGAGAGCAGCTGGAAGTCGCTACCGTCCTGGCAAGAATTATTCCAGGCAGGCAAGGGGCTCATCCCCGGCCTGGGTGGCATGATGGAAACCGGAAAGCAGGCCCTTACCGATGGCTTGAGCAAACTGAAAGGCAAACTAGGTGAGAATGCCACCCAGCTTTGGGAGGTGGGTTCCAAACTGGCCAATGGCATCCTGAGCGGTTCGGGTAGTTTTAAAGAGCGAGCCCTGAAAGTAGCCAAAGATTTTGGCATGCAGATGTTGGGCGGCGTCCGTGAGGAAGGCACCAAGGTAGTGGGTGAAGCCCAGGGACTCGAAGGCCGGGGCGGTCAATTGGCCAATGCCCTGATGAGCCTGGTTGACGGCCGAGCTGCCAAGGCTTTCGAGACCGTTAGTTCCGCCATTAGTCAGGCGGGTAGCCTAATCAGTATGGCTCCCGGTCGGGTCGGTCAGGCAGCCCGTAGTGCCCTCAATTGGGTAAAAAGTAAACTCGGCCAGGGTAAGGGACGCCTCCGCCAGATCATCAATAAGATCAAGCAGTTTGTGGTCAAGGTGAAGAACGCGATCGTGAAAATGCTGAAACGGGCCTGGGAATTCCTGAAAAAGGCCGTAAAGAAAGCCATCGAAGCCGGCAAACGATTGCTGAAATGGGCCTGGGCGAAGATCAAAGCATTGGCCAAAAAGGCGATGGCAATGGCCAAGAAATTGCTGAAAAGTTTGATGGATAAAATCAAAGCCTTCCTCAAACCAGCCCTGGATTGGCTGAAGAAAAAGGTGATCGCACCGATTAAGGGTATGATTAAGCGGGCTAAGGAAAGGATTAAGGCTTGGGTGAAGCGGATGAAGGAGAAGTGGCGGAAGCGGTTTGGGAAGGATAAGAAAGATGGAAAAGAAAAAGGTAATTTGGGGGCAGCTCTGCAAGAGATCGAAAGGAGAGGAAGGTCCGAATTAGATGAAGGGGAGGTTACCAGAAATGAAGCAGATAAAATTAAAAGCAAAGTAAATCGAGCCCATTCAAATGTAATCAATATTACCTCGATTAAAGATGGTGGGGAGACTTGGGATTTTGAGTATGTGCAAAAAGTAGAGGAAACAAAGATACCGAAAACGAGTTCAGGAAAACCACCATTTCCTGCGCCCTCAGATGTTGAAGGTATCAGGCGAGAGGTAGCAAAAATAAAGGAAGAACCTCAGTTCAAGGGTAAGATATTTAAGATGAAAGAGCTAAAAAATTATCTGGTTGCAAATTACGATATTAAACTACCAACTACAGTTAGTAGAACTGAAAAAATGAAATCTTTAGGAATATTGTTCACAAGAGAATCAGAAGTAGCTGGAACTGCTGATGTAAATAAAGATGCTAGTTTTGACCAAAATTTACTAGGTTCGGGAGCGCGACCAGTTACCCCCAACCATAGCAATCGAAAGAAATTCGGATATATAAATGTACAAAAGGGTACCTCTACCGGAATTCTAATTATGAAAAAAGGATTGCTAAGAGAAGAACAATATGGATATTCACCTGAAAAGGAAGATGACCTGGATTACCTACAAACGGAAGCTAGATTTCTTGATAGTAAGCATAATGAGGTGATAACGTGGGATCAAGCTGATCTGGGCCATGGTGAAGTAGCAGCTGTAGATCACTGGAATCAAGGGGGAGGTCAAGGTGATTTTACCGAAGCAGGTCATAAACAAACATTTGACGCAAATAAATCCTGGAATCAAAATCCTGACAACTTTCATGGTCCAGAAGAATATCATAAAAACAGAGCTGATAATAGGGGTGTTTATTTGACACCAGGACCACCAAATCATCCTGAGAGTAATTCGATGTGGTGGGATCCGAACGATGCGAATTATATAGGGAATTAATCTTTAAAGAAAAGGCTAAGTATTATTATAAAGTTAAAATAAAATTATGGAAGCTTCCTTTAAAAAGATTTTCAATGGTTATGTTGATGCTTTAGGAGATCCTGAAAAAGTGATAAGGTTTAAAGCAGAAGACGGGACTGATATCGGAATTTTTGTCACAGAATATTTAGAAGGTGATGAGGAAATCATCACTAAACTTTTTTTTACAATTGGAGCAGGCAATTATGTTACAAGTGATAGTAAAAAGAAAATTGAACTTTCATTTCATGCTCAAGAAAATGCAGATTTACCATTTTCAGAAATTGAGGTTAGACTAGTTGAATTAATTAAAGGATTTGTAAAATCAAAAAAAAAGTTTTTGGCTAATGAAATAATTCACGGACCATTTTTACCTAACTATAGTGGATATACCATCATTTATGATCATTTGTTTGAAGCAATCGCATATAACGATAATTCAAATTCATTTGATATTCCCATTTTAAGGGTATTTCCACTTTTTTCAGAAGAAATATATGACTTAGAAAAAGTTTCTTTTTACGCTAGGAGGCCAATTCTATTGGAAATTGATCCAGGATTAAGTGGGCTCTTACAAAGGAACAAATATGCTTTTCTAACAAAAAATGCAGTGACGAAATTATGGGCCGATATACTTAATTGGCATAAAGAGAAAAAGACTCAGCTCTGGAGTGTGATTCAACGAAAAAAGCAAAACGAATTAGATTTTTATTCCTTAGAAAACTTAATTGAAAAAGATATCCCAATTGACCTGAAGGCTTCATGGGAGATTCAAAATGTAAGAGTATATGTTTCAGATTATGAGTATTTAGATATTGAAGGAGTCAAATATATTGTCAAACCCTTAAATGATTATATCTGGCCTAAAAATTTGCTGCCTTTTGCGAGAGATAGTGGTGGAAATACTATTTGTGTTGATTTGGAAAAACAAAAAAATGAGCAAATAGTATTATTTGAAAAATCAGAAGGAATCATAAGAATAAATATGTATTCTTTTTTTAATTGGTTGTCTGCTTATAGAAACGATTTGAAAAATGGGAAATATATGGTAAATGAAGAGGGGTTTTTGGAAGAAAAAATATAAGAGAAACTGGCACACAAATTAGGTGTTAAGTTCAGAATAATATCAATAATCAGGTCATAAATGAAAACCACCGAACCCAAAACCACCACCCAAAACCTCCATCCCCAGGAGGCCCGTCAGCCCTTCTTCCAGGAGGACCGGCAAGGTGCGTTTTTTTCGGAGGTACAACCTGCCGTGCAACCATTTTTTGATCCCGGCAAAAGTTCAAGGCAAGACCCCATGTTTTCGGCCTCTTCCATTCAACCCAAACTCAAGATCGGCAAGCCAGGTGATCGATACGAACAGGAGGCCGACGCCGTAGCTGATCAGGTCGTCAAAGATCGGTCCGCACCTGGACCCGGCGGTGCAGAAAAGCAGCCGGCCGGGAGATTCAACGGCCATACCGCACAGCGCGCGGCAACTCAGGATCAGATCCAGGAAAAAGGAGAAGAAAAAAGCGAAGAAGAAAAAGTAAATCAAGAGGAGCCAGTCCGCCGCAAACCCATTTTTGAGAGCGCCGGTGAGTCGGAGGAGAACGGCGTACAGCGCAAATGCGCGGCCTGTGCACAGGAAGACAAAGAAAAAGGCATTGCGCCCAAACTACAGGCTAAACTAAGCCGGGGGAATCTTGCGCCCAAGGTACAACGGGCCTGTTCCGCCTGTCAAGAAAGCGGTATCTACCCAGAAATGATCCAACGAAAGGGAGACGGTGAAGCCAGTTCTTCTAATTTAGAAAGTCAGTTAACCCAAAGCAAAGGCGGTGGATCACCGCTACCCGCGACTACCCGCTCGTCCATGGAATCCAGCATTGGCGCGGATTTCAGTGGCGTGCGCGTGCATACCGGTAATCAGTCGGCGCAGATGAACCAGCAACTGGGTGCCCAGGCCTTTACCCATGGCTCTGACATTTATTTCAATACCGGAAAATACGATCCTCAATCCACTGGCGGGCAGCATCTGCTGGCGCACGAATTGACCCATACGGTGCAGCAGGGAGGAAGTTCCGTTCAAACCAAAAAAGAAAACAAAACCGGTACGGGTAAAGAGGCAAGCACTCCCAATGTCCAAACCTACTTTGGGGAAAGCGCAGTAGATTGGGCCGGCGATAAGGCCTCGGGCGCAGTAGATTGGGCGGCCGATACCGCAGAGGGTGCCCTGGATATGGGCATAGATTTCGTGATCGATCAGATCCGGCACATTTCCCCAGATTTACACAATATCATCCAACAAATCCGCAAGGAAGGCGTCACGGATTTCTTCAAGACCAAGCTGCTACAGGCCGTCAACGGTATCTTCGATGGTTTGCAGAACCACTCGGCGGGGCTAGCCGAGATATTTCCGCAGTTCGGCGTCCTGGTGGAGCAGGCCCGTGGCATCGTCAATGCCCTGGCTACCGGCGATTGCAAGCCTTTATTTGCGGCTGTTAACCAACTCAAAAATCTGGTGACCCAACTGGCCGGACAAGCCTGGGACTCCATTGTCGAGTTCTTCCAGCCCACGGTGGATTTCTTCTCCGATCTTTGGCAGTCCTTCGGAAAGCCAGCGCTGGAATGGTTGAAAGCCAAGGCGGCCCACATCTGGAATTGGGTCAAGCAGATCGGCGGCAATATCTGGGGCTGGATCGTGAAAGTAAAAGATAAGCTGGGAAGTCTGGCCGGTAAGGCCTGGGACTACATCTCGGACATGCTTGGCCTGAATTCCGGAGAATCGGGCGAGGAAGGGCTCTTCGAATGGGCGCAACGTTTTACGGAACAAGCCTGGGAAAGCGTCAAGGAGGAGCTACAGCCGATGATCAATTCTGCCAAGGAAATGGTGGCCAATGTCAAGGCTATTTTGCCCATCACAGCCATTCTACATTTACGGAAGACCATTCAGGACTGGCTGGCCAAGGTGGCCGCCACCTCAACCGCCATGGGTGAAGACGCTTCCAATGTGGGCAATGTGGCCGCACAGACCAGCCTGCGGGATCAGATCCTGCCGGCTATTCAACAGTCTATCGAATCATTCCGGGGCCAGCTCACTACGGCGGCGGCCTGGGTCAACCAAAAAGTAGGGCAGATCTTTACTGCCGTCAATCAATTCTTTAATACGGTCCGCAGCATTAGCTTGCTAAAGGTAGCCTCGGGCGCCATCGATTGGGTGGAGAGAAAAGTGAACGATCTCAACAACTGGGCCCAATCCAAAGTTACGGCACTTTTCGATCTGGCGAGCAAGGGATTGCACCGGTTCGGGAAATTCCTGCAGCCGATCTACGACTTGCTGGTGAAGATCGTCGGTATTCTAGGCGATATCCTCAAAGAACTGCCCGGCTTCCTGATGGGACCACTCTGGCTGATGCTTCCGGAATGTATTAAGAAGCCCATCAAGGATTTCTTCATCAAGCAGATTCTGATGCGGTTGCCCTTCTTCAAGAAGTTGCAGAATATCGAAGCTATCTGGGAAAGGCTGAAGAATGCGGCAATCACGGCGCTGAAGCAGGTTTTTGTGGACGGCAATCTGCGCGGGGCTATCTGGAGCTTCTTCAGCACCATGCTCGACATCCTGGGCCTGCCGCCCCAACTGGTGACGCGCGTCATCGCCAAAGGTGCCCAAGCACTGGGCGACATTCTGAACGACCCCTTCGGCTTTTTGAAAAATTTCCTTGGTACCCTAAAACTTGGCTTCAACCAATTCTTTGGTAATATTGGCACCCACCTGCTAAAAGGTCTGGCCTCATGGCTGTTTGGTCAACTCCAGGGATCTGGCATCGAAATGCCACAAGATCTCTCTTTCCGCTCCATGCTCAAACTGGTATTCCAGTTATTGGGAATTACCGTAGATAAGCTGTTGGCTATATTGGAACAAGTGAGCGGGCAAAATAACCTGAAGGCCAAAGTACAACGAGTCATCGGCAACGTCTCCAATGCCTGGGAGTGGTTTGAGCAACTCCTGGAGCAAAGCAAGGAAGAAGGAGGAAGTATCTGGGATACTTTGAAAAATTCCATTGGTAATATCTGGGATATTATTCTGGATCGCGTGATCGGTTGGCTTGAAGGAACAATCATTAAAAAAGCCCTGGCTTGGGTCGCCCAGAAATTGGAACCCAGTGGTGTTATGGCCGTGATTACCACCATCATCGATATTTTCAATATTTTAGAGGCCATCGCGGAAAAAGCGAAGGAGATTCTTGAAATAATTGAACGAGTCCTGGATGGTATTAGGGAGATAATCAAAAAGGTATCGGAAATTGGAGCTGGTTTTCTAGAAAATGCTTTGGCCAGAGCCATTCCGGTCGCCATGGCGATCTTGTCCGCCCTGTTTGGCCTCGACGGGGTCATTGACCGCGTAAAAGAGGTGATCCAGAACATCCAAAATAAAGTGGAAGAAGGTATCCGAAAGGTGATGGAAAGTATCCAAAACTTTGTGCTGAAGTTTTTGACAAGGGGGAAGGAGGAGAAGGAAAAAGATGATGGTGATGATACATTGAAAAAGGCATTAACAGAAATTAACACCGAAGGAGAAAAAGAAACAGATGAAGGAGAAGTAACCAGGGATGAAGCTATTGGTATAAAAGAGAAAGTTAATCGGGATCATCCTACAGTGATCAATATAACTTCTGTCACTGATGGAGGAGATACTTGGAATTTTGAGTATATTCAGAAGGCAAGTGCACAGGTTAAAAAAAGTAGATTAGCTAAAGGGAAAAATCAAAAAATACTTGGAATAATTGAAACGGAAAGTGGCGTAAGTCCAAAAGATATGACCTGTAGATCAAATACTTTGGATAGGCGCATTAAAGGAAAAGTAGGAGACGGTATGCAGGCTCATCATTTAATATCATGTAGTGTTGCAAATTCATCAGTACTGGCCAATGCAGCGGCAGAATCCGGATATGATATAAATAATGCGAATAATGGAATCTTACTTCCTTCTAGTCGAGGAAAGTGGGAACAAGTAAAGAAAGATAGGGGAAATCCATTGCCGTTGCATCTAGGAGATCATATAGAATCATATTACGAAGAGGTTCGGACATTGCTTCAAGCCCAGGAAGATCAGGCAAGAGGTGCAATAGGCACAGATAAAGCATGGACAGACAAAAAACTACTTAGCAGAATGGCTTTTGTTGAAGAGAAAATGGCTTCTAAGCTAATAAATTATGAAATTACGCTCTCCCATAAGGATCCAATTAATGACTAGGAAAAATTAATACCAAGAACTATGTATTATGTTTGGAAAGGCGATTTTGATTATTCCGCCCCTGATAACTTCAATAAGCCCGAAGTCTGGGATGAGTATAGTTTAACACTAGGGCAAGAAATACCAAAAGATTTACCCTCCATTCAATTCTTTTTCGAAAAAGACGGACCTAACAGTGATGTCGTTCCTAATATTTGGATATACTTGCTTTTTAATGGCAGATTGGTTGAATTCTTAAAGAATCATTACGACAGCCATTTATTTCAAGAATTTCCTGTGGAAATCATTATAACGAGTCAGGAAAAGAAAGTGGAGAATTATTATTTGATGAATATTTTAAATACAAGAGATGTAATTGATTTTGAAAAATCTGACTTAGATATCGATGATGGAGATATAATCGGCATTAACCATCTGGAAATTATTGATGAGGATTTTAATAATTGTGATTTTTTTAGGTTGAAAGGTTTTTCGTCCTTATTGATATGTTCCCAATCATTCGTAGATAATTTCGCTGAAAATGATTTTGCCGGGATGAGATTTATACCTCTTCCTGAGTATAAATTATAGACTCATAGCCAATAAAATTTTGTCATTATTTATGAAAACCACCATCTACCAAACGCCCCCACCCAGACGCTACTTCGAACTCCCCCACGAGTTCGTCCTGATGGTCGGTGATCTCTTGATCTACAACCTAGAGGGCAAAGAATTCATGGTAGACCTGGAATCCGTGCTGCCCTACGAGATCAGCGCCGTGCAAGCCAAGGCCCAGGCAGGCGAAGATTTGGGTGAAGCCCTCGGTAGGTTTTTCAAAGTTGCTGCTGCGCCCCCTGAAGAGGACGATAAGCAAGAAAAGGCCAATGAACAGGAAAATAAGTCCGAGAAGATCAACCGGACCGCTCAATTTTTGCAAGACCTGAAAGACACCGTGTCCATTATCTGGAATACGACCACGACGGAAAACGAGGAGGATCTGGCCAAAAATCAGCAAAGAATTAAAGAGGTCCGGGAGCGAATGGAAAAAAGAGGCCTGGAAGTAGGCGACGAATTTGAAAAGATCCCCTCAGTAATGCGGGAGAAATACCGGCACAAGGAAGGAGGAGAAAGCATCAAAGATAATGTGGAAAAGTTGAAAAAAGCATTCGGGAGTTTGAAAGACACCCTTAATGAGATCGGGGCGGAATCAAAGCCGAAGGAATAAGGGGTCAGCGAAGAATAAGTTGTCTGTTTCAGGCGAGCTATTTTGCCACCAGGCTAGGCGCGAAAACCGCGCTTGACCGCCACTAAGCAAGGATTTGAGCAACAACGGCTGGGGGCAAAAGAGCCGAATCAAATAGGTAAGTTATTCTTCGCTGACCCCTAAGAAATGGGCAGAAACTAATTCAGCCCCGAATGAGATCTTTCAGACATCAAATGATCACCTTTTTTTTTGATTAGGCACAAAAAAAACATCCATGTCCATCATCTCAATAGCCATCCAGAAAGGTGGTTCCGGAAAAACCACAACGGCCATCAACCTCCCGGCTGCACTCCAACAAATGGGGCATAGTGTCTTACTGGTCGATTTAGACCCTCAGGCAAATCTCACCCAGGCATTGGGTATTCTGGAAGAACCCGATCGCAGTATTTACGATGTATTCAGAGAAATTGCGGCGGGCAAACAATCCGATTTATCCAGTCTCATTGAAGTGCGCAGTGGCCTACCGCTGATTCCTGCTTCGCTCGAACTGGCGGGTGCGGAAATTGAACTGGTCAGCATCTACGGCCGGGAACAAATCATGACCAGGATGCTGAAACCTTTGCGGGATAAATACGATTTTATCTTTATCGATTGTCCACCGGCAATTAGTATGCTCACCGTCAATGCACTTGTAGCCAGCGATTATGTACTCATGCCGCTTCAGGCGGAATTCTTGCCGCTGAAAGGAGTGAAAAGTTTTATGCGCCACTTTGAAAACATAAAAAGAGACCTGAATCCTGATTTACAGATCCTGGGCTTTGTGCTGACCAAATACGACCGGCGCAAAACCATGAACCGGAATGTGTTGGATACCCTCATGGAAACGTATGGAGATAAGGTCTTTAATACCCGGGTTCGAACCAATATTTCCCTGGCTCAGGCTCAGGAACAAGGAGTCGATGTTTACAACTATGATCGCAGCTGTAATGGAGCATTGGATTATTTAGAACTTGCCAGGGAATTTTTAAAAAGGATCTAAATTAATTGCCCTTAAATGCATGGAATAGATTGTTAAATAGCTGGTTATTTTGTATTTTTAGATAATATGACCACCAAATGCCAATAATTATGAAATATGCTTCCCGCCGTTCTCGTCGCCGCCGAAATCCCCAACAGGATCAAGATAAAAAACAGGAACAATTCTTCTCTAAAACCCAGGATACGCCTATTCAGGCTAGCAGTGAACCTTTTTTTCAGGCTAAACTTGTTCTTGGCCAACCTAATGATAAATTTGAAAAAGAAGCGAACAGCGTGGCCAGTAGGGTAGTGAGCAATACTGATCATGGACCGGCAGTGCAAAACAATGCCATTAGTAGTGTCCAGCGGTATATGACCAACAAGGCATTTGATGAAAAAGGGACCAATACAGATCGGATTGAAGAAGACAAAAAAGGGGATGAAGTACCAATGCAATCAATGGGTGCAGAGAAGAAACCGGAAGAGGAAATGACAGCAGGCCAGTCGATGGATGCAGAGAAGAAGCCGGAAGAGGAAATGACAGCAGGGCAGTCGATGGGTGCAGAGAAGAAATCGGAAGAGGAAATGACGGCAGGGCAATCAATGGATGCAAAGAAGAAACCGGAAGAGGAAATGGCGGCAGGCCAATCAATGGATGCAGAGAAGAAACCGGAAGAAGAAATGACAGCAGGTCAATCAATGGATGTAGAGAAGAAACCGGAAGAAGAAATGGCGGCAGGCCAATCAATGGATGCAGAGAAGAAACCGGAAGAAGAAATGGCCGCTGGTCAATCGATGACTGCTGAGAAGAAACCGGAGGAAGAAATGGCC
Source organism: Saprospiraceae bacterium (assembly GCA_021604865.1). GTDB lineage: Bacteria > Bacteroidota > Bacteroidia > Chitinophagales > Saprospiraceae > BQJU01. Next base: position 45,418 of record BQJU01000042.1, read on the forward strand.
GCAGGCCAATCAATGGGGGCTGAGAAAAAACCAGAAGAGGAAATGACTGCAGGTCAATCAATGCATCAAAAAGAATCAGGCACAGCCTCTAAAGGGAATACAGGTGTAGAGGGGGTATTGGCCAAAACCAAGGGACAAGGTCGCCCATTGCCCAAAGATGTAAAAAGCATGATGGAAGAAAAATTCAATGCGAAATTTGATAGAGTGCGGATTCACACTGGAGAAGATGCCATTCGGTTGACATGTCTATTGAAAGCTCATGCATTTACGCATGGTTATGACATCTATTTCAATGAAGGTAAATTCAATGCAAATAACGCCTCCGGTTTATTTCTGTTGGCTCATGAATTGACTCATGTGGTGCAGCAAAACATAAGTTAAAAGATTGTTGATTTTTTATAATAGAAATTTATGGAAGTAAAGGCCCCAAAAATAGTTTTGCAGCATGCATTAAGTTATTTATCCAGCATTATTAAAGGACGGCTAAATAATTTTTTCAGCGGTAAGAATGGCAAACTTCCTTTATCGCTGCCTTCCCCGAATGGCAAACAATCGCCTCTGGAATTGTTTGTTAAACAGCATGGGTTCAACGAAGAGGAGTATTTGGTCTTATTAATTGCATTGGCTCCTCATATTCAGTCTGATTTTTTTGATCGGACTATCCAGGATAGTCTACCTCAGGCGGGTGATTTTCCACAGATCGGAGGCGTTCGGGGGAAGCAATTCCGCGGGTTTCTGCCAACAGGCGAAACGGTACTTTTTCTACTTGCCGGTAGTGATATTGAAAAGCGTTTCAATATTCAAAAACTATTTGACGAAGACCACTTTTTTGCCAAAAAGCGCATCTTGTGGTTAGCTGAAACGCCAACAGGAGAACCCAGAATGAGTGGCAACATAGTACTTTCCCAGGAGTACGTCGACCTTTGTACCATTGGCAAAATAAGCCACCCCCGATTCAGTATGAATTTTCCTGCTCAGCTGATCGAAACCCAAATGGAGTGGAAAGACCTGGTGTTGAATGCACAAACCTTGGAGCAGATCCAGGAACTCGAAACCTGGATTGCACATGGGAATACCTTGATGTTGGATTGGGGAATGAATAGAAAGTTAAAACCAGGATATCGCTCCTTATTTCATGGCCCACCGGGTACAGGTAAAACCCTGACGGCAACTTTGTTGGGAAAATATACCAATAAGGATGTATACCGGGTTGACCTTTCTATGGTGGTATCAAAATTTATTGGAGAAACGGAAAAAAATCTGTCCAATTTATTTGCTAAAGCCCAGGATAAAGACTGGATCCTGTTTTTTGATGAAGCCGATGCCCTGTTTGGTAAGAGAACCAATGTAAAAGATGCGCATGATAAGTATGCCAATCAGGAAGTGGCCTATCTGCTACAAAGGGTAGAAGGCTATAATGGACTGGTGATCCTGGCCACCAACTTTAAAAGCAATATTGATGATGCTTTTATGCGTCGATTCCAAGCCGTGATACACTTTCCTATTCCCAATTCCTCCGAACGCCTCAAGATTTGGGAGCAGTCCTTTCCTGAAAAGGTTGAACTAGGATCAGATGTTGATTTGGAAGCCATATCAAAAAAATATGAACTTTCTGGCTCAGGAGTGATTAATGTGGTGCAGTATTGTTGTCTGGAAACATTGGGAAGAGGAGAGCATACCATTACATACGAGGATGTAAAAAGAGGTATAAGAAAAGAATTCTTGAAAGAAGGGAAGCTTTTTACATAGGTTCAAGTGCTTTTGACTTTCCTATTTTTTGTAATAAATTGCCCCTGACCAATATACATGGGAACAGGGTCCGGTGTGCCAGCGGGCGGAGGAATTTGAGCAGGCTTTTGAACCTTAAATTCGGCAATGTACTTCATACCTTTTAACAACACCTTTTTAGCCTTGGATTTGGTATTGGTGGAAATTTGATTCGGGAGAAGTTTTTTTATTTTCAAGGTTCCATTACCTGGTACGACGTGTGGACCGGAAATATAGGCGCAGCCCTTGACTTCGACACTATCTTCATCTCCTTTCACACAAATTTTTTTTCCGTTCAGTTTAGTTGGCCCACTACCTTTGATGGTTCCTGGTTTAACCACTACAACGGCAGGAGGGAAGCTGGGTAGAAATATCGCCTTATCGCCATCCTGAAGGATTAAATCCAGCATTTTTCTTGTTTTTTAATAATTGATTGCAATCATATAAATATAATGATTTAATTTAATTCTTGCAAAAAAGAAAGAGGCCTTTATGACAATTCTAATATTTATTCCTTATTACTCAAAGAAGGCTGAAGGCGATTAACATTAAGCTCTAGGAATCAATGTTAAATTGACCCTATTAATTCCCTGAAAAAATTAGTGCTGAACACCAAATACTATTACCAATGACCACCCAAATCCTCATCCCCCTCCTCACCGCCCTATTCACAGGCATCATAGGCTTCATCCTGGGCGATCAAAGAGCCCGCCTAGATTACCGGCAAGCCCTGGCTACACAGGTCTGGCAGGAACGCAATCGGCTTTATCAAGAACTGTTGAAATTAATGCAAATCTTGCCCCTTTATCCAAGTCAGGTAGGGGAGGTTACTTATCAAGAATTGCTGGAGGGTAGTAAACAATTTCAGGACTGGTATTTTCAAGGCGGCGGGCTCTATCTGGCTAACAAAACCAGACAAACTTATTTAAACATGCAAAAACAAATTAACCACTGCATTCAAAATCAAAAAGCAAAACAGCTGGAACTGGCCGTGCCTTTGTCGGAGGAAGATTATAATAAACTTCAAAAACTAATGAGTCTCCTACGCATGGAATTAGCTACCGACCTATTATCCCGCAAGCGTACCATCATGTCCTCCTAAAACCCACCACTTTAGTGTTTTCCATGCTTTTGGAAATTGAGGCATTCATTTTCTATCAAAATCCCTATATTCACCCATCAAAACCAACCACCAACCCATGGCATCAGACAAAAAAAACCCTAGAACCCCCGGAGTCTACATCAAAGAGATCCCTAGCTTCCAATCTTCCATTGCACAGGTAGAAACCGCCATTCCCGCCTTCATCGGCTATACTGAAAAGGCGGTTAAAACAAAAGCGGATGATCTGCGGAATATTCCTCGGTACATCACCTCGTTGGGTGAATACACACAATATTTTGGCGTAGCAAAACCCGAGGGGGCTAATATCCAGGTCACTATCGACACTGCTGTGAATCCACCTACGGCCACGGCTGAAATTCAGGAGTTACAGCGCTCCAAATACCTGATGTATTATTCGGTGCAGGCCTTTTTTGCCAATGGAGGAAGCCGTTGCTACATTGTTTCTGTAGGCGATTATACCACTGGTTTGGTGGAGGTAGAAGCCTTAAGGAAAGGGCTGCAGGCAACCAGAGCCGTGCAGGAAATTACCCTGATCGTTTTTCCCGATAGTATTGGACTGATAGCCTCCGCAGATTATTACGACCTGCACCAGGAAGCCCTGTCCCTTTGTGCTGATTTAGAGGATCGTTTTACGGTGATGGATGTTTGGGTAGACCCGGCAAATCCTGATGCCCCTGCACATATTGATACCCTGCGGAATAGCAGCCTGGGCAATTCAGCAGATAGCCTAAAATATGGGGCGGTATATTATCCCCGACTCGAAACGACGCTTGATTTTCAGTACGATCCAGCATTGGTTAGGGTAGTGGTAGCAGGAGCTAAAACGTCCTTAAGCAGTCTTGAAAAAGTTAATTCAGAGCAGTATAATTTAGCCAAAAATGCAATCAGTCGCCTGCCATTGATTCTCCCGGCCGCATCAGCGGTAGTAGGTGTTTATGCCCAAGTAGATGCTACGGATGGTGTCTGGAAAGCACCTGCCAATATCAATATTGACCGGGTCATAAAACCGGTTGTTTCTATCAATAATGAGGAACAATCGGATCTAATTATAGATGCTATCGGTGGCAAATCTATCAATGCCATTCGTTCTTTTTCCGGCCGCGGACCAGCCATCATCTGGGGCGCCAGAACCTTGGCGGGTAATGACAATGAGTGGCGCTACGTGCCCGTTCATCGATTTTCTATCATGGCGGAAACGTCCATTAAATTGGCCATCGAGTCTTTCGTTTTTGAACCTAATGACGCCAATACCTGGGGGAAGGCCCAGAGCATGATTGAAAACTTCCTGACGACTCTATGGCGAGATGGAGGACTGCAAGGCTCTAGGCCTAATGATGCTTTTTTTGTTCAGGTCGGCCTGGGGGTCACTATGACTGCCCAGGATATTCTGGACGGAAAAATGATTGTACAGGTCGGTATAGCTATGGTGCATCCGGCCGAATTTATCATCCTTTCCTTTATTCAGGAAATGCAGAATATGTAAATTTTAACTAGCCTTATCCTCTTGTGATAGTAATTAGTGCCTGTTTGGAGGTCAAACTTAGGGCTGCCCATACGGGGCCGTACCGGGCAAAATATCCCTTTTTCGATGATACTTTCCCGACCTAGCGGTTTCCCTTCGGCGGGACAGGCTGTTACATTTCTCGTACGTACCTTTGGCGCAGACGCCCGGGGAACGGCGATGCAAATCCGACCTCCAAACAAGCACTAAACACGCTGAATGAGTAGGTTTACCAACGCCCCAACCCTGATACAAGGCTTGAAATGGTCTCATAAATACGTCTGCCCGGCTTAGGGATAGCAGCGGTATACCGTAGCTTGCGAAGGTATAATAGCGGATAGCCCGACCCGCAGGGGAAGCCCCAAATATTTATCCCACTCACCGCCCCACTTTTCACTTTTGGAAAGACCGGAAGAATTGGATGGTTGATGGAGGCATTCTTATTCCTCATTTCTGGGCAACCACAAGGGATTGCCCACTCTAAAAATCACCCCCGAATCCGCTCCATCAAAACCCGCGTAGCTTGCGAAGGTTCCACCTGAAAATACTCCTTCAACAATTGCTGGCATTTTCCGTACTGCTGCAACGCTTTCCCGCGCTGGTTGAGTTGCGCATAACAATCCATCAATAGGCGGTGGGTATCTTCCAGGAAGGGGTCCTTTTCAAGAATTTGTTCCGCTACGGGCCGGGCGTGTGCAAAATCATTTTTGTGGTAATAATATTGCGCCAATCCGTGCAAAATAGACAGGTATTTTTCCTTGAGTGCATCCCGCTCATTGGTGCACCATTCTTCATAGGGTAGGTTGGCCATGAAATCGTATTGGTAGATGCCTTTAGCCTGTTTCAGGTAATTGCAAACAGCTTCGGGTTTACCCGATTGAAGTGCTGCTGATCCCTTGTCACAGAGCTGGATAAATTGCTCCACATCTGTCAGGATTTCAAGGTCAGGCTGTATGATATAACCTTCATTGCGGAATAGAAGGAAATCATCAACCGGCAAATGGGGGCGCAGGTATTGCCGGATTTGGGAAATGGCTACATTTAGCGAATTGCGGGAAGAATCGGGCGAAACATGAGGCCAGAATAGTTCCATCAGCTTTTCGCGATGCAGATACTCTTCGCGGTGATAAAGCAAATAAGACAATAAGGCATTCTTAAGCCGACTGCGGATTTCCGGCAAAGGACTTTTATTGGTTTTCATGGAAAAATTGCCGAAAAAGTTGACCTGTAAATCGGGAGTTTCTAAATGAGGGACATGGTTAAAAAAGAACGACATGCCTGGTTTTGAGGTGTCATTATTCGAAACCGACTCCATTTGAGATATTTGCCCTTTTGCAGGTTTTTTCCAAAGCTTTTGGCTCCAATAATTATACAAAACACGCCATTTTGAGCTGTTTTGGAAATAGGCAGCAATTTTTTCTTGCAACACCACCTTATCACAGGGCCAATCAAGGTAGGTTTGTACCCCACAGCGGAAGGTATCTACAATTTTGTCTATTGGAGCAGCATTTGTGGTCTGTAAAACGATGATGGGTACCTCCGGGTATTGATGGTGGACTTCCGTCAGCAACTTGGATAGCTGTTTGGAATCAGGAGGATTGAATAAAAGGACTAATCCAGGGTCGTAATCTTTTCCTTCTCCAGGCTGAGAAGCCAAAAGGGGAATCACTCGGTAACGGGGCAGCCACCGGTTTAATTGGAAATATGCTTTCGCATTTCCGCCGATAGTCAAAATGGTTTGGGGGGTAAGTATCATTATTTCCTGCTAATAGCTTCTTTGGCTACAAACGCTTAAATCCAAAGTCGCCGGTTTCATTCAAAACAGCTCGATAATTACTATTTATCCTCCGGAATGATATAACGTTTCGCATTCCGAACATTTATTATTGACTTTTGCCGAAAAAATGTAAACACGGAATCGAATAAATTCAAGATTTTTTTAGAAATCAGTAAGTTGAAGTAGCAAGAAATGGATAAGAGGATAGAATGTTCGGTGAAATTTTGCTAAGTTTATGGAACAAAAATGGAGATTAGTCGTTTCACATAGAACCCTAATCCATCATCTTCCCCAGACCAAGGTGAAAAATTGGTGTCACCACACTGTGGCAGGAATTTGAAATAAATGAATACAAATATTTCAAATTGTCAAGTATCCAACTGCTATTTTTGCCTGCATCCCTATTCCCCAATAAGCTTAATACCAGATATACCTGTAACGTTTTGTTTTACAGTATTGTGGATTTTCCATGTATTGATCAATAGTTATTTTATTGATAATTATGGCTTTAGATTAACCTGTTTTTTTAATAGAATCTATCATGGCACAGCAATTTGAATTTCGTTCCGAGGATCTTGAAAACCATCAATGCGAAACCTGGCGCGAAGGGGACCACATTATTTTACATTGTGAAACTTGTGGATTTAAGCGCAAACTTAACTGGCAAACGGGCGAAACACATTTAATAGCAGCAGGCGACGAATATGCTCTACACAAGGCAACTCATGCTCCGGTTTTCTCAGATGTTGAGGCGTTGATATCGGCCAATTGACCTTTTCTACGCAACCGGCATTTTTAATACAAATGAATGATTTGTCGACTCTCATAGGAAGGAGGGGAGGGGTTTCCGTCCGTTGAAAGGTCATTCACTTTGGCAATAAGTTGATAGAATCCTGGTGTCATCGCCTGTGTGTATACAGGTGTACGTGTGGTGTCTTTATTACTACTCAAAACCTGCCGGCCAACTAATTGCCTGACTTCTCCAACAATCTCCATGGGTTTGAGGTAAATTTCTGCTTCGACAGCATGTTGAACCTTTTCTCTAAGGTTTAAGGCAACTTCAAGGGTACTGCCTACCGGAAAGTTAAAATTCAAACTGACCTGATTGGCCTGCCACAATTTCATTTGAATTGGCTTTTCTTCTATAGAAACTGGCTTTGGCGTTCTTTTGGGGCGGGTATTTAAAAACTTCTTAATGAATGTTTCGATCGCCTCAATGTCCAGGCCCTTAATCGTTTGAGTTTTCCTACTCAACAGATGTTCAATCTTTCCACGATAGTTGGGTTGATCTTCATCCGGGTAAAAATCCAGGCGGAAGCTATGCCGGAAAGAAGTTTTGCCCACGTTAGGCAACGGAGTATTGGTGCTAATTTCAGGTTCAATGGGTTCGGTGCTAGTTTCAACAATTGCGGCATGGCTACCTATTAAGGCTTTAATGTCGCGTATTGCCAATTTTGCCTCCGATGCTTTTTCAAATGGTTTACTTTGAGCGACCGGCTTTTTATTGCCATTTAGAATTTGAAATTGATGGTTGCCAACCCCATCCATTAGTTCAAATGACGGACTTTTCTCAGATAGATTCTGTAGTGCCCTTTCAGCTGATCTGGCTCTTGAGTAAGGCCTGCTAATGAGCAACACCGATCCGTCGGGAGCAGCGTAATAAAAAAAGCTACTCTTCTTATCTTTGGTTGTAAAAATATGAAAGCCGCCTTGCGGATTCAATTCAGCAATTTTGCCAGCAATTTTTTTGGAATACATAGGAGTAAGGTTTTGGGGTATGGTATAGTTCATATTTGGAGGCCAACTAAACGCTTGCGCTGAAGCTTTCTCCGGGCGTCTGCGCCATGCTCCTTCGCTGAGTCCTTCGCCAAAGGCTACGGCCGCCGGAGAAAGCTTCGGCGCAAGCGAAAGGCTTCGACGAAGGACTCAGCGTCTTGCTTCGCCGTAGCTTCGCGAAGGCAGAGTAGGAGCATGGGTTGCAAAGGATCACTATTTCAATGATACTTCGTTACTTTCCTTTTTCTCAAAAACTCAAACAGGGGCCACCGAAGCAGCCCCTATTTTTTTTGTCTGATTTAGAAACGCTTAGTCATTGTAAACCTGCAATACGCCAATTTCGTCGTAGGCAGCTATTGGAGTAGGTTTACCGCTTATTCCGTCCAGGTGTACCGTTGCAATAACTTTGTAAACACCTTCTCTCAGGGTATTTCTTGGAATGGTAACAACGGCACTGTAGGTATGTCCGTCGACCGGTACAAAATTGACCCAGGAAGGAGCAGGATTGGGTGCTTCACCGGCGCCCATCAATTCCAAAAATACACGACACTGGTAGCGACCATTCATCATTTTTGAAAGCCATCCTGATTGGGTGAAAACGAAATGAACAAACAGATTCTGGTCGGTCTGAATGATATTTACTGGTGTAGCATTGTCAAGGTCAGCCGTGGAGGCGCCTTCATGCAGGTGTACATTTCCAGAAATGGAGAATAATGACTTGTCTTTAAATACATTTTCTACAGTTAACATAAAACTTTGGTTTTGGGGTACAACCTCAATTATCAATCGTGTAGTTTTCTGATAATGGGTGTTGTACGGGTTGATGATTAAAAAAAAATCTGGAGCAAATGTAGAACTTCAGACTTAATCAGCAATTAATGCCCACTTAAACCTAACTTAATTATGACTTATTAATTTTTTCAGCACTTGTTTGCAGCCCAAATATTGACCTCCAAACAAGCGCTCCCCTTTACCACAAAAAAAAAGCCCTATCCAACACAGGATAGGACCCAAAATATAAAGCTATGAAAACTAAAACTCGTTTTTTGTCCAGGATCTAAAGAGGCACTTAATCTTCGTCCTCTACTACTTTTCCTCCTTTTAGATTATCCTGGAGTGTTTCAAGTTCTTCCCATTTGCCTTCAGCAGCCAACTTAGCCTGAGCGGCCCAGGTTGCTGGATCGTGCATATTGTAACGAGGGCCTGCCTCGTCGAGAATTGCCTGAACTTTTTCTCCTGGCGCGTCAGCCAGATCAGCCCAGGTTTTGATACCGCCATCGTGCAGTAAACCTTCAATTTTTGGGCCAATTCCTTCTACCAATTTCAGATCATCTTGTTTGATCTTCTTGCCGGAAGGTAAGGTTATTTTTCCAGATTTTGAAGCTTTTGGAGCTTCTTCTTTTGCTGGTTTGGTTTCTTTTACTTTTTCAACCACGGGAGCAGCAGCTTTCGCTACCGGTGCCTCAGCAACGGTTTCTGCGCCTTTGGTTTTCTTATCACTTACCGCAGGTTTTGCTTTTTTCTTTGGAGCAGGAGCTGCTTTTTCAACTACCACATCCGCAGGAATAATACTTACAAATACCCTGTCTAATCTTTTCTTTTTGAAGGCAACGGTACCGTTTACTGCTGCATGTAAAGTAAAGTCTTTACTCAGGTATACATTTTCGCCGGCATGGTAACGGGTACCGCGTTGACGAACAATGATATTACCAGCTTTGGCAGCTTGACCACCGAATAACTTTACCCCCAATCGTCTTCCAATACTATCGCGGCCGTTATCCGTACTACCTACACCTTTTTTATGTGCCATTTCTCAGGAATTTTTAATTTTTCAATAATGGAAATGCAGCATGCTTCTTAAGCGATGCTATCAATTTTGATTTTGGTGAAACTCTGACGGTGGCCATTTTTCTTGCGGTAGCCTTTACGTCTTTTCTTTTTGAAAACAATAACTTTGTCTCCTTTCTGGTGGCCCAAAACCGTGGCATTTACCTTGGCGTCCAGCACCGGCGTGCCTACGGAGATATTGCCTTGATCATCGAGCAGGTGAACCTGATCGAATGCAACGCTATCACCTTCCGCGGCTTCTAACTGGTGGACGAAAAGCTCTTGCCCTTCCTCAACTTTGAACTGCTGACCAGCTATGGTTACGATTGCGAACATGTTGATATTTTTAGTAAAAATTTAAAATTGGCTGCAAAGATAGAATCTTTCATAGAAAAAACAAAGGATTAACCACCTTTAAGTACTCGTCCAACTCCAAATCCGATCCAGTAAACGAGCCATCAAAGATCGCTCTTCGGTCAGCACTTTTACCAGAGCTGTCATTTCAGGTTTAAACTGTAGAGTATCTCCATAGGAAGTCACCATTTGCAAGGGTAGCTCTACCTGCATCCTGAAATAAGGCTCTCCTTCCTGAGAAGACTCCGGAGCGAGGCCAATCTGTTGAACTTTGCCCTCTAAAACACCAAACTCCTTATAGTTGTAAGCGTCCAGTCTGATTTTTGCCTCCATATTGGTGGCTACTTTGCCCATGCCTGTGGCCGGAAGAAAGGCAAGGGCAACTATTTTTGCAGCATCCCGGACGGGAACTACGGTCATCAATGAAGTTCCTGCGGTCACAAATTGCTGTTCACCACGCAGATTGGTAAAAGAAACCTGACCCGCTATAGGTGCCGTTAGCAGGTAATTTTGTTTCCAGTTTTCCAATTCCGCATGTAATTTTCGAATTTCTTCTTTAAATGCAATCCACAACTCATTGATTTTTTCATCCTTGCCCTGACTTAGGTTGGTAATACTACTTTCTAACTGGCTGACCTGTATCTGATTATTATATAAGTCGATTTGTTTGTTTCTCAATTCCCGTTGATATTGGAGAAAGGTGGTTTCGGCATTCCTGAGTTCAAGTGGGCTGGCATAACCTCCGGCCAAAAGGCGCTGCAAGGTGTCCACTTTATTTTTGCTTATCCGGGCTTCTTTTCTGAGGGTATCCATTTGCTGTTCCATCGCCTGGTTGACTGCTTTCAATGCGTCTATTTCATTTTCTTTGCGGCTGATGAGTTGTAGCGTCTGATCTTTCCGGTATTGATACCTCAATTGGTCGAGTTGTTCCCGTAGGGTTGAATAACGCGATTGTAAATCTCCAATTTGCAGGCCGGTTGGTAAATCAAGGTCAATAACCTGCCCAGGCCGGCTGGCTGAATCCATGGGTAGAAGAAACCCCTCTACCAGTTTCAATATATCTTCATGATCGGCGGTACTCTCCAAAATTGCCAGTTTTTGTCCAGACACTACGGTTTCCTGATCCGTAACTAGAAGTTTGACAATCCGTCCCTCCTTGCGCACAATAATTTTGGCAGGCGGACTTGCTGTCGTCAAAAAGCCACGCGCTTCCACGACATCCCGGTAACGAATCCAGAAGGCCAGTGCAATCAATCCCACAAAAAAGAAAAACAGTACGCTAATGCCATACCTGATCATCCACCGCGGCGGCGGCCCCAGGATTTGTTGGATCTCATCCTGCTCATTTAGCCGGATGTCGTCAGGATTTTCTAATAATTGTCTTGTAGCCATGTTTTTTTAGGACTTCCAAGGTTAAAGTTGTTTTACATTCCGGCCCTATAGGAGAGGTCTTTCCCCTACGGGCTTATTTGGAGGTCAGCTTTAGTTTTAGCTTGTCCAATCACGCCAAAACTACGTACCCAATTCCAGCTGATTTTTCACCAGCCGATAATACGCACCTTTTGCCTTCACCAAATCAGTATGTTTACCTTTTTCTATCAATTTGCCCTTTTCAAGTACGATAATCTGGTCTGCATTTTTTACCGTACTCAGACGGTGAGCAACTACGACTACCGTTCGGTTTTCAAAAAACGCTTCCATATTTTCAAGAATAATTTTTTCATTTTGGGCATCCAGCGCATTGGTGGCCTCGTCAAAAAAGAGGAAACTAGGATTTTTATAAACGGCCCTGGCAATCAGTAACCTTTGTTTCTGCCCCTGGCTCAGACCATTGCCTTTAGCTCCGACTTTAGTATTGTATCCGAGAGGTAAGGATTCGATAAATTCCTGAATATTAGCCATTTTCACTGATTGCAACAACTTTGCCTTGTCAACGATATCTTCACTTTCCGCGATATTCCTGGCAATACTATCAGAAAAGACAAAACCTTCCTGCATTACTGCACCACATTGGGCACGCCAAAGACTGGTACTCAAGTGGCTAAGGTGTAACCCTCCAATTTTGATTTGCCCCTCAGTAGGTGGATAAAACCCCAGTAAAAGTTTGACCAGGGTTGTTTTGCCACTACCACTGGTACCAACGATTGCCGTTACTTTGCCTGCGGGAATTGTTAGGTCAATATTTTCAAGGGCATACGGTGACATTTGGTTGTAGCGAAAGGAAAGCTTTTCGATATGAATATCGGCATTTTCAGGAAGCAGATCAAGGCCCTGCCGTTCGGGAGCTTCTTCATTTTCCTGTTCGTGGATTTCTCCCAGGCGTTCCAGGCTGATTCTGGCATCCTGAGCAGCACGGATAAAGAGAATGAATTGTTGTAATGGTCCATTTAATTGACCTACAATATATTGAACAGCCAGCATCATCCCCAGCGTCATCTCTCCATTAATAACGGCTCGGGCCGCAAAAAAGGTAATAAAAATATCTTTGATTTGATTGACCATAGAAGCTCCGGTATCCTGCCATTGCGTGATGCGCAGGGACCGGATATTAACGCGGTATAACCTGGCCTGGATGTTCATCCATTGCCAACGGCGTTTTCGCTCACTGCGTTGTAATTTGATTTCCTGCATCCCCTGTATCAATTCAATCAGGGCATTTTGATTTTCGGCCATTTCCTGGAATCGCAGATGATCGACCTCTGCCCGCTGGCGTAGCCAAAAGCGAATCCAGAGTAGGTAGAGCGCAGTGGCTAATAGGAATATCCCTAGAATGGTCATATTATAAATGCCCAGGATAATACTGAAAATGAAGAAGGTGAATACAGAAAAGACCACTGATAGGGTAGAGCTGGTCAGAAATAATTCTATCCGCCGATGATCACCAATGCGTTGCAACAAATCTCCTGTCATCTTAGCATCAAAGAAGCTGATTGGTAAACGCATCAATTTGATCAGAAAATCAGAAATCAGAGAAATATTGACCCGGTTGCCAATGTGCAACAGTATCCAGCTTTGAATGACATTCACACTTATTTGTCCTAGAAAAAGCACTAATTGTCCAATGAGCACCAGGTAAACGAAATTGAGGTCTTGGTTGTCAATGCCAATGTCAACGACATTTTGCGTTAAAATTGGGAATAACAACTGAATAAAACTACCAAGTATAATGCCTAGGGCCAATTGCCAACCGAGGCTTTTATAAGGAAGCAGATAGTGGAAGAGAAAACTAAAACCCGTCTTTTTTAATTGTTGATTTTCATGTTGATAAAAATCTGGCGTGGGTTCCAGCAAAAGGGCCACCCCTTTGTCGGCCTCGCTGATCCAGTCTTTTTTGAACGCTGCGTGTGACAACTTACGGCGACCGATGGCGGGGTCAGCTATCCATACATATTTATTGTTGATTTTATAAACAACCACAAAATGCTTCTGCCGCCAGTGCACAATACATGGAAAAAAGGCATTGCGCAATCCGGGTTCATCCTCGCTGTAACCTTCAAAAGAAAGTTTGACAGCCATCGTGCGCATTCCGATGTGTTCGGCAGCTTCTACAATTCCCCGTAATGAAACGCCTTCCCGATCAATATAGCTATGCTCTCTCAAATATGAAAGTGCATAATGATGGCCATAATAAGCGGCAATCATACGCAGGCAGGTGGGCCCACAATCCATGCTGTCAAGTTGCCGAAAGAATGGAAATTTTTTAAACATTGATCAGAGAAGATGAATTTACTGGGTCATTTCAAATTGCGAAACAACACTAATATAAGAAATAAAGCTAAATCAGCTCTTACCTTGACCACAAAGCTTGTTTTTTGCTCATTTCCTGGAAAAAAATACCATATTCGGCGAAAAAATTGGCAACCTTATCATAGGGTGCTTACATTTGGTTTCGTTATCTTAATTACTTGCTATGTCACCATCATCATCTAAAGTTCGGATCTTTTTCAGACAATTTGTGGATACCATACTTCGGTTTCCCCGCGGCGTCCAATTTATTCGCGACCATCGGTTATGGGAAGGATTTTTCAGCTATGGTTGGTTGAGTCGGATTTTTATTGTCATTGCCGTACTGATTGGCCTTAAATTTATGACCATTTTTTTTAGTTGGGTAGGGTCGGTATCGCTTGATAGCCCAGTTGCTGTGGTAAGTAATATGGGCGTATTATTTAAAGATTTTGCGATCGAAGGTTTTGGTTTCCTTTTTGCGGGAGGTATGAAATATGTTATGCTGGTGCTTTTAGAAGTGCTGGTCTTTCATTTTTCTCGCCGTACCCTGGCCATTCTTATTAATAAGGAATCTGATACTGAGTTCGATGCCTTTTTGAAAGCACAGATACGCATGGTCAAAATCGCTTTCCGCTCCTGGATTTTGGAGATGATTGCTTCACTTTTGATTAAAATTTTCTTCAGTATATTCGGGTTTATTGATTTTCTGGAGCCGGCCTTGATTTTGGGCGTACAGTGTTATTATCTGGGTTTTGCCATTCTCGACAACTATTTTGAACAATTTGATATGTCCATTAAGGAAAGCGCCAAGTATGCTCAAAATTACATTGGCGTAGCCCTGGCCTTAGGCTTGGTCGTTTATGTATTGCTACTGATTCCTGTGCTCGGAACCATTGCTGCTCCTATCATTGCAGCAGTGACTGGCTCCTTGATTATGTACCAGCTTTCTGACCTGCACCTTTTGGGCAAAGAAACTGAATTAGAACTGGACGACCTGGTCTAAGAGTTCATGTATGGAGGCCAAGCATACGCTTGCGCTGAAGCTTTCTCCGGGCGTCTGCGCCATGCTCCTTCGCTGAAGCTTCGGCGCAAGCGAAAGGCTTCGACGACGGCGCGCGGTTTCGCGGAGTAATTTATTGAAATCCAATTCTTTATGCACCCTAACTGGGAGTTGAAGAGATCCGCGAACCCAAACCACCTCTGACTCCCTAAACCCCCTAAACCAATTCAACACCCAACAGCCCCTCTTTTCCAAACTCTCCTAAGACCTAAACCCTACCTCCTAAACCAATTCAACACCCAACAGTCCCTCTCGTCCAAACTCTCCTAAGACCTAAACCCTGACTCGTCCTAAAACCTTTTCAACCCTCCTAAACCCCATCAACCCATACCGGTCCCCCTTTCCAAACTCCCCTAAACCCTACCGCCAAACCCCAAAAACCTAAAACATGATTCGGCTTTGTCTATACTGCGACTACGCTGTAGTCGAAAATGCACGGTCTGTTTTGTGCTAACATAGTTTGACCACTTTGTGGTCATTTTATCTGAAACCTGAAAATCAACGAATGATCTAAAAAATTCCTGTAA
>BQJU01000043.1 GCA_021604865.1 Saprospiraceae bacterium
TTATCTTTGGAGCGTAACAAAAAATCCTGGAACAAATCCGTCCAGGCATGGAATAGCATCACTCGAGAGCTTATCCAGACTTTTGGTGATAGATTTACGCAACATATTAATTAACACAGACACAGTTCAGTGTACACTCCCTCTCAATTCCCGAAAAAGTGCATAAATAATTGATTTTCAATAAATCACTCTGCAAACCTCCGCGTCCCCCGCGTCTCTGCGGTGAAAAAAAACACTTTCTTGCACACTCCCTAAACCCTCCTAAACCAATCCCTCCCAAAAAGAAATAAAAAAGCAGAAATGTTTTGCCAGTCCCCCAAGCTCTAAACCACCCCACCGCCCTAAACCCTCCTAAACCAATCCCTCCCAAAAAGGAATAAAAAAGCAGAAATGTTTTGCCAGTCCCCCAAGCTCTAAACCACCCCACCGCCCTAAACCCCTCTAAAACCTATCCCCCCTAAAATTTCCCATACTCCTTTTTCTTTTTATCATCTAATTCCATACCTTTGCGCATGGAAAATCTAAAATCAAACCAGGACAAATTTTTGGGCGAAGCGCTTACCTTCGACGATGTTCTACTCGTACCTGCCTTTTCGGAAGTTTTACCACGTGAAGTTGACATTTCTACACAGCTAACCCGCGAAATCCGGCTCAATGCACCTATTGTTTCTGCAGCTATGGATACGGTCACTGAAAACAAATTGGCCATTGCTATTGCTCGTCAGGGAGGAATAGGGATTATTCACAAGAATATGACTATTGAGGACCAGGCTGATCAGGTGCGTAGTGTGAAACGCTCAGAAAGTGGAATGATCGTTGATCCCGTCACTTTGAAGGTAGACGCCACCATTCGCGATGCACAGGAACTGATGCGGCGCTTTAAAATCGGTGGTATTCCCATTATTGATGACCGAAATAAACTGATCGGTATCCTCACCAATCGTGATTTGCGTTTCGAAACCAGCATAGACCGGCCGGTGAAGACACTCATGACTACTAAAAACCTGATTACTGCACCGGTGGGCACCACCCTCGACCTTGCAAGGGATATCCTGCAACGGTATAAGATTGAAAAATTGCCGGTGGTAGACAATGACAATACCCTTGTTGGCCTAATTACTTACAAGGATATTATGAAGGTTCAGGATTACCCAAATTCTTGTAAGGATTTATTGGGCCGATTGGTCGTTGGTGCTGCAGTAGGGGTAACCGACGACATGCTTGACCGGATGGAGGCATTGGTAAAAGTAAATGTTGACGTGATCTGTATCGATACGGCACACGGACATTCTATGGGCGTACTCAAGGCTGTAAAAATAGCCAAGGAAAAATTCCCGGACTTACAGATTATTGGCGGTAATGTAGCTACTGCGGCTGGAGCCAAGGCTTTGGTAGAAGCGGGAGCTGATGGCGTCAAAGTTGGCGTAGGACCAGGCAGTATCTGTACTACCCGAGTGGTCGCAGGAGTAGGAGTGCCACAATTGTCAGCGATCAACCAGGCTGCTAGAGGCCTTAAAGGGACCGGTGTGCCGGCAATAGGTGATGGGGGTATTCGTTATACCGGCGATATTGTCAAAGCCCTGGCCGCAGGAGCAAGTACCGTTATGGCCGGTGGTTTATTTGCCGGGGTAGAGGAAGCACCAGGTGAGACCGTCATCTTTGAAGGCCGTAAGTTCAAGATTTACCGCGGTATGGGATCTCTCGGTGCAATGAAACTCGGCTCTAAGGATCGCTATTTCCAGGATGTAGAAGATGATATCAAAAAACTGGTACCAGAAGGCATCGAAGGGCGTGTTCCTTATAAGGGTACAGTAGCGGAAGTCATGGTGCAATACCTTGGTGGCTTGCGAGCCGGAATGGGGTATTGTGGCGCCGGAACAATTGATAATCTGCAAAATGCCCAATTTGTAAAAATAACCGGTGCAGGTTATACCGAAAGCCATCCGCATAATATTACGATTACAAAAGAAGCACCAAATTATAGCCGTAGGTAGGGGCGACCCTCGTGGTCGCCCAATTGCAAAAGATGAAATGCAAGCCGCCCCTAACGGTCGCCCAACCACAAAAATAAAATACAAGCCGCCCTAAGCGGTCGCCCAATGGCAAAAGATGAATAATAAATTAAAACGGGATTTTTACCAAAGAGAAGATGTGCTGCAAATCAGCAAAGATCTACTGGGTAAATATCTCGTGACCAATTTTGAAGGGCAATTGACGGCAGGCATGATTGTAGAGACAGAAGCCTATCGTGCACCGGACGATAAAGCGAGCCATGCTTACCTCAATCGATTTACCGATCGTACCAAGGTGATGTTTGAAGCCGGAGGCGTGGCTTATATTTATCTTTGTTACGGTATTCACCATATGTTTAATGTTGTGACGGCACAGGAAGGTATAGCACATGCCATTCTGATCAGGGCCATGGAACCTGTGGATAACATCGAACTGATGCAGCAACGCAGACAGTTTGACCGGTTAAAACCACAATTAACTGCTGGTCCGGGCGTTATGAGTAAAGCACTGGGTATACTTACCCAATATACCGGAACGAGCCTGGTGGCCCCGGATAGCCCGATATGGATTGAAGACCGTGACCATATCATCCCCCCTGAAGCAATAGTCGCCAGTCCACGGGTAGGCGTGGATTATGCCGAAGAGTGTGCCTCATGGCCCTGGCGATTCAGGGTGAAAAATTCAAAATGGACCAGTAAAGCAAAATAATTTATGAGATTTCTTTTCAGTTCGTGTCTGCTCTTCTTAGCCATTACGATGATGGCTCAGCAGGAGGCAGACTTTCGTTTCGAAGACTACATTTACAAGGACAATATTCGTTCCGTCAAATTTATCATTGCAGGTGTACCGGTTAGTTACCCCATTGTTCCGTTGAATTCCAACGTCCAGCTACAATTGACCTTTGATGACCTGGACGCAGATGTCAAACGATATAGTTACGTATTGGTCCATTGTGACCACAACTGGCAGCGTTCTTCCCTGATTGATATGGAATACCTGGATGGTTTCATCGATGAAACGATTGATGATTACGAATATTCCTTCAAAACCTATCGGGAATACACCCATTTTACTTTAAACCTGCCTAATGACGATATTGTCTGGACCAAATCCGGTAATTATCTGCTGGTGGTTTACGATGATGAGGAAGATCGAACACCAGCCATTACCCGCCGCTTCATGGTTACTGATGAACAGTTAAGTATTCAATATCAGCAGGTCAGCCCGGCAAATGCCAGCAAATTTAATTCCCACCATGAATTTGATTTCAAAATCAATATAGAAAATTTCCCTGTCAGCAACCCACAGAAGGAAATTAAGGCTGTTGTGATGCAAAATGGCCGCTGGGACAATGCCTTGATCGGCATTCCTCCTACTTATGAATTATCAAAAACCTTAATTTTTGATTATCAGGATAAGATCACCTTCCCGGCAGGAAAGGAATTCCGTTTTGTGGATACCCGTACCATCCGTTCCCGATCGCCGGGGGTTGAAGATATCCAGGAATACCAAGACGGCATCGATGTCATTATGGAACGGGATAACAAAAGAGCCGGCCTGGCTTTCCTAACCAGAGAGGATATTAATGGCAACTACGTTATCGATAACCTCGATCGTCGTAGCCCTGAAGTTTCCGGAGATTATACCAATGTCTTTTTCAAATTATACAGCCCCCAACCTATCTATGATAAGGATGTTTTTGTGGTTGGCGCCTTTACGGATTGGAAACTGAAACCGGAGTGTAAAATGGTGTACAATGATGCCATTAATAGCTATGTGGCGAAAATACTCATGAAACAGGGTTTTTATAACTACGCCTATGCTACAACACCCGAACGGCAGGATCAAACCAAAAACATGCCCCTCAATCTCAGCGAAATAGAAGGCGATTGGTATGAAGCAGAAAATGAATATACTATCCTGATCTATTATCGCCCCTTTGGTGAACGCTACGATCAATTGATCGGTGTGTTAGTGTTTAATCCCAATTATTAGGGCCGTTCGGTAATTGTATGCTTCGCTGACTCCTAAGTGTGTCTACCTCAGCATCTTTAATTCCAAGCTATGTGTGTAAAGAATGGAGTTTCAATAAGTCACTCCGCGAAACTCCGCGTTCCCTGCGTCTCAGCGGTGAAAAAACACACTTTCCCGTACACTCCGGAAACGCTGGTTTACACTAGAGTTGCTCTTTCCAATCCTTTCATTTTCCAGGGAACCAGGTTTAGGTAGGTTTGATCCTTGGAAGTAAGTTTAAGATTTGAGCTTTAAATAATGGGGCGTCTTCATTTTTTTTTGATGGCAAAAGAAAAAGAAGCAAAAAAAAACCATTCCGGCTGGAGAATTGACCTAAAAAAAGCGGCCCAGTTGGGGTGGAAGAAATAAACTCACTTTGGTGATTTGTGCTGGCTTGATCTTTTTTGATCGTTTGGCAGGATTTTCCTGATTATTCATTGGTTTTAGCTCAAGCAGTATTTCTTCTTGAGCAGTACGGTTACCGCTTTTTTCTTAACGGCCAATGCTCCTATGCCGGAACCCACCCGCACTGTATTCATCTGTAGTGGCTGATTAGGTGGTAGGAGACTGGTGTAGGTTTAGGACGGAAACGGTGGGAGTGTCCAGCTAAGTGTGTCTACCTCAGCATCTTTAATTTCAAGATATGTGTGTAAAGAATGGAGTTTCAATGAATTATTCTGCGAAATTCCGCGTCCCCTGCGTCTCAGCGGTGAAAAAACACACTTTCCCGTACACTCCCTTTAAACCAGAAGAACCCTTTCCATTTCACTCCTTCCAAGAAAAACAGATTTAGGCGATTTTAGCTTCATCGCCTGAAAGAAGGAATGGGTTGGTTGATCTCCACTATATCACATCACAATATCACAATATCCCCACATCACACAACCTCCCCCCCCAACGTAACCTTATTTTGTTAAAACCGTAATAAATAGAAACACATCCGGAAAAAAGTTAATATTTTTAGAAAAACACGTGAAACATGGCCAGAATATTAGTTGTAGATGATGAACAAAGCATCCGGCGAACTTTGCGGGACATCCTGGAATTTGAAAAATATGAGGTAGAAGAAGCCGCAGATGGAGTAGAATGTTTAGTCAAACTGAAAAAAGGAAAATTTGATGCCCTGATTTTAGATATCAAAATGCCACAAATGGACGGTATGGAGGCCCTTGATCGCATTCAGTTGTTGGCACCAGATACACCAGTGATCATGATCTCCGGGCATGCCAATATTGATACCGCAGTAGACGCAGTCAAGCGAGGAGCATTTGATTTTATTTCCAAACCACCCGATCTGAATCGTCTGTTGATCACTATCCGCAATGCGCTTGATAAATCCCATCTGATTTCAGAAACCAAAGTCCTGAAACGTAAGGCGACCCAAAGCAAAGTGCAGGAAATTATCGGAAAATCCGCCAAAATAAAACATATACAGGAAACCATCGATCTGGTAGCACCTACCGATGCAAGAGTACTCGTAACCGGCCCCAATGGCACTGGTAAAGAACTGGTAGCCCGATGGATACATGAAAAAAGCAACCGCACCGAACAGCCTATAATAGAAGTCAACTGTGCAGCCATTCCTTCGGAACTGATTGAAAGTGAGTTGTTTGGGCACGAGAAAGGTGCTTTTACCTCGGCCAACAAACAGCGCATTGGCAAGTTTGAACAAGCCAGCGGTGGTACCCTTTTCCTGGATGAGATCGGAGATATGAGCCTTTCTGCCCAAGCAAAAGTACTACGTGCCCTTCAGGAAAATCGCATAACTCGGGTAGGCGGTGAAAAAGACATTGAAGTAGATGTACGCATCGTTGCGGCCACCAATAAAGATTTGCGGGAGGAAATTAGTGCGGGAAACTTTCGGGAGGATCTCTATCATCGACTGGCCGTCATCATCATTGAAGTGCCATCGCTGAATGAGCGACCCGGAGATATTCCTTTACTCATCGAACATTTTATTCAGAGAATTTGTGAGGATTATGGAATTTCTCCCAAAAAGATTACGCCCGAAGCGGTTGCGGTCCTAAAAGACAGCCATTGGTCCGGTAATATCCGTGAACTTCGCAATGTTGTTGAACGTTTAATTATATTGAGTAGTACCGCAATCACCAAAGAGGATGTAGACCGCTATGTTGTGCCTGCCAGTGCCCAGTCCAATATTCAATTAAAAGAAGTCTTTCGCAATTTCGAAAACAAGGAGGATTTACACAATTTCATTGATAAGGAGTTTAACAATTTCAATGCTTAAAATTTGCTTGAGATCAACTATTTGTTCACTTTAGTCGTTAATTTGATGGAAAAAATGATTTGTTGGAGAGATAAACTTGAAATTTTTACAAAAAATCATTAACTAGTCATTAATAATAATGCGAGCAAAAAGCCCGTCATGAAAAATGGCGGGCTTTTTGCGCCTAAGAAGTACTCAACTTTTTTAGCGCAGGGAACTAGAAAAAATATTTAATTATGTCAGAAAACAACGGAATAATCCACGAGAGACACCCAATGAAAAAGTGGGGAAAACAGATGAAGGGAGAGAATTCCTGGACGATGTTTAAAATGTTATCCGAATTTGTGGAAGGATTTGAAACACTCACTCATGTGGGCCCCTGTGTATCCATCTTTGGATCAGCACGCACCAGACCAGAACACCCCTATTATAAAACTGCTGTTGATATTGCCCGGTTGTTGACCGATGAAGGTTATGGGGTTATTACCGGCGGCGGCCCGGGTATTATGGAAGCCGGCAATAAAGGTGCTGCCCTCTATGGCGGAAAGTCAGTAGGCCTCAATATTAACCTTCCATTTGAACAAAGCCACAATCAGTATATCGATCCTGATAAAAACCTCAACTTCCGCTATTTCTTTGTCCGAAAAGTGATGTTTGTCAAATTTGCTCAAGCCTTTGTTGCACTACCGGGCGGCTTTGGTACTATGGATGAACTTTTTGAGGTGTTGACCCTGGTTCAAACCGGAAAAATTACCAAAGTGCCGGTTATTTTGGTGGGATCAGAATACTGGAGTGGGCTCAAAACCTGGATTCAGCAGTCTATGCTGGAGCGTGAAAATAATATTGCCGAGCACGATCTCGATTTAATGCCTATTACCGATTCACCCGAAGAAGTGATTCGCATTATCAATAACTTCTACGCTGAGAAAGAAAGCGCGCTCACGCCAAATTATGAACTTTAAAAGATAAGGTGATATTACATCAATAGGAACTTAACTGACAGACGGGGAGAGCGCGCGACATGGAGAGAGTAAGTATACTTTGCGTTTCTCCCCTTCGCCTTGTCAGTTGTTGACAACATTAGATGCCAGGGTAGATGCATAACCATTTTTTTCTTGGGCGTGCCCCTGCTTCCGCTAAGAACTACAGCAGGGTCGGGCTATCCGCTATAATGTACTCGCCTTAAGGGCTGCGTGCATTCCGCTGCTATCCCTCACGCAGCAGTTTGCTGATGTAAAGCCAGACCAGTTTATCAACCAGATTTATACCATTCCACCACCACCAACGTTAATTAGTTTTGAAAAAAGTCGTTCTTTGACTAATATCACCTGAATTGTCAAGAACCAAAAAAATACTGCCTGATTAGTCATGAAAATTACCTATTCCCAGAAAGGAATATCCGGATTAGCCGGGGCGGCCTGTGTGATGATATTATTTTTGCTGCCCCTGTCCGGTAAATCACAAGTTAAACAACCTCAATTGTTTAAGGAGGTGTCACTTCGTATTGATACCGCTGTCTTTTCGACCACCTCACACACTATTGAGATCGGTGGAATCCCTCATCTCTATTTTGAATACGATGCGGTAAATGCGGTCTGTGAAGTAAAGGTATTTCCCTTGGGAGGTTTGCCTTTTGCCGACTTCCAATTGTTACCTTCTGGTGATTTTGAAGTAGTAGACAGCCTGATGAATATCAACAACGATCATTATCGTTTTAAAGTGAAATTTAAACAGCTGACGACCAGTGATTTTTTGCAATTCACCTTTTCGGTTAAAACAAGAGCCAAACAGGATCCTTTTTTATACGAACTACGGCTTTTTCCATTAACAAAAACCAGCGCATTTTTAAAACCCAAAGACAATAAACTCTTTATCGGTGAAGAGAGGACTTTTAAGGTAGAGACCAATCGCCCAAACAACATCAAATATTCCAACCAATGGTCGCGAGGTAAAAATATTGATTATAAATTTTCCAACCGCCAAGGAGAATTGCTCATTCACCTCCTGCCCAATCAACCGGGCACACAAATCCTATCGGTGCCATTGGTATTAAAAAAGCCCATGTTACTGGCAAATGACCAGGTCGTTTATGAATTGCCTCCTCTTGAATACACCTTTGATGTAAAGGAAAGCAAGCTTGTCTTTTTGAATACCAATAAGAAAGAAGTCAGCCTGAAAAATGACCAGATAGAAGGCATTGAAATTGAAATGGAATATCACCCATCTGTAGAGCTGAAAAAGACTTACCGACTAGAAAAACAGGAAGAAGCTGGAGGGCAATTGATTGCTGAAATTTTTACCCGCAGCATTCTGGCTAATGGCCGGATATTGTGCTGGCTAAGGCCATTCAATCAACACCGGCAGTCAGAAAATTACCTATACATCAAAGATGGTGATGTTGCCAAATTTATCACAAACTTTAGCATCACACCAGCCACACATCTCGCCAATATTAGTGTACTCGTAGAAAAAGGCAACGAAAGTAAGGGTAATGTGATCTTTCCCGGTGAAAACATAAGCATTAAATTGACGGGCGAGGGACTCCACAAAGCTAAATTCAGTTTTGACGGCCTGAAAAATGTACAAACCGATACTTTGATCCGGGGAGAAAATGAACTGATTTTTAATGCCTCTGTCCCATTGGATATCAACAGGACAAAGATAGATGTGCTCAATTATGGCGTATCCACAGGCAAAGCACTGAACGTCCAAGAATTTCAGACACCCCATCCACTGAATTTTATCCAGTTTTCTACCGGAAAGGAGGAAAATTTTGTGGCCTCAGAAATTGATAAAACCATTTTTGTTGACCACACCCTGGAGGATATTGTCTTGATATTCGACAACAATAAAATTGATTCAGAAACCAGACTATTCGGTAAACAGTACCTCACTATCGATATCCAAATTTCCGGAATGGATAACCACCTGATCGACAAGCGAAGTATTCAGGATATCGTCGTTTGTCCGGGAGAGGAATCTCCACGGTTTGCTTATTATGATCCGCTCAGTTGCAGGCAAGAAAATATCAGTTTGAACCAATATATTCGCCTCAAAACCTTTGATTTGGAAGAGTGGTCTACCATTGAGATTACCATTCGCCACGATCCGACGAAACACGGTAGCAAAGGGTTTCAAAAAAAGGCGGAGTTTATCCTACGGCGGTATACCACCTTTAATCTGGAAGTTTCCTTTCCCGCCGGCCTGCTGACCAAGAAAGTAGGGCAGGCAGGTTTTGGTTCATTGGGTGGTGTGAGTATGGCCATGATCGCCCAATTTAGCTTTTACCACCCCCGACGCATTGCCAAATACCGCCCGTATAAATTCGGAGCCGGCTTTTTGGCTTTTAACGCCTTTAATTTCAGTGAGAATAGCAGCAACCGGGATGTCGGCGTCGTGGTCTTGGCCAGCCTGTATCCCATTCGTACCAAAAATAGCGGCAAATTAAGCTTCCCACTATTCCTGGGTGGTGGCTATTTTCTCTCCGAATCCAAGTTCTTTTACCTCCTTGGTCCGGGTATCCGGCTTAGTTTATAAGGAGAACAGGTTTTAGGGGCAGTTGAGGTGGTTGATGTCGGTATGGATGGTTACACTTCTTCTGCTTTTCCATTCCTTACAGGGAAAATTGGTTTAGGAGGTTTAGGAGGGTTTAGGGCAGTGGGGGTAGTTGATAGCAGTACGGATATTGATACTTCTTCTGCTTTTCCATTCCTTACTGGGAAATCAGGTTTAGAGAGGTTTAGAAGGGTTTAGGGCAGTAGAGGTAGTTGATAGCAGTACGGATATTGATAATTCTTCTGCTTTTTTATTCCTTTTTTTGGGGATTGGTTTAGAAGGGTTTAGGGCAGTGGAGGTGGTTTAGGTCGGTATGGATAGTTACACTTCTTCCAATTTTCCAATCCTTCCAGGGATATCTGGTTTAGTAGGTTTTAGGGGCAGTGGGGTGTCTAAGTAAGTCTGACTTCTGACAGTGAGGCGAAGCCGCAACGGTCTGACCTCTGACAGTGCAACGATCTGACAACGAAGTGATCTGACAGCGAAGCGATCTTTTAAACAGGTTAATGCTTTGGCCCAATCAGATTAAGCCGCAATAAACACGGCCAAAAAAATTGGGTCGGTACGAGTGCTTCGTACCAACCACTTCATTTGATTATTTTTCAATTTATTGAGGACCCGATAATTTGCTACTCAATAATCACTTTTTCAATATGCCGCGCCCCGCTAATAAGATCAGTGTATCGTAGTATGTATAATCCTTTAGGCCAGCTAGCTACATCGATCAAGGTTGAATCCATGTTTTTAGCAACCGATTCCCGGTGTACCAGTCTTCCTTGTACATCATATACTTGTACATTACCTCCCGATAGAAGCTGATAGTTAATTCGTAATTGATCCTTTGCCGGGTTGGGAAATACTTCCAGCATTGCTTCGGGCTTGGAAGTAGGGGATTCAAACGCGGTAAGCACATCACAAGCCTGACCTGTGGAATAAATAACTGCTCCATTTATTTGAAAACACCTGAATCGATGCCCGGCACCAGCTGTATTACAAGCCCATTCATTAAAAAACAAATACCCCTCCTCTATGGGTCCAATGCCCTCCAGTATTGGATAAATTTCAAGGGTACTTTCATCAATGGTTTGACAAAGTTCATTCACAAATAGGAGTTTTCTTGACAGTCCATTTATCTCCAGGCTGGAGACACTATCTACCCGAACTTCAATTCGGTCATATTCCACAAACAGATCCTCTGTCCCATTATAAGGCACCTGAATAGAATCACCCGCTTCCAAAGAAAAACGAAAAATAGGATGGAAAACGCCTGCTATATATTCTAAAATTTCATCTCCGTCCTGGTATAAATATCGCACTCCCCCATTTTCTATCAGAGTATCATCAGAGGCGCCATTCGAATAGATCAAACGCCTACTTAGCTGTAATTTTTTAACCGTAATGCCATTGACTATGGTGTCAGCCACATAATCAATCTCCTCGATGCCCGCAAAAGGGAAGTTTTCGTAATCAAATGTCCACTTTGACCCCGATGGCGCAAACTCTACCTGACTGTATGTGAATTGCCACATCAGCAATAGGCTTGCGGTGAAAAGTAGACATTTGTTAGTCATAATTTTATGTATTTCGTGAGGTATTGAAGCTGATGATTATTTTCAAGTTGGAGATTTAAAGTGCAAGATTGATTGTTACAAGGGTTAGTCAATCACGGTAATTAAAAAGTCTCTTTTTTTCCTTTTTTAAACCTTTGGCAATTTAAATCGTATTTTTCACTTATATATGTTCCTTTATAAGTATACCTATACATAGGTCTATACTTTTCATGAAAGCTATAATTATAGATAAGATCCTTATCCACTGAATATCTTATTAAATCTCTTGCATTTTCTTGAAATTTTTTCATGTTACTTAAACTTGATTCTTTAAAAAAGCTAATTAATAATTGGTCATACTCATATTTCTCAAATTCAGTGATGCTACAAACAAAACTATCAATTTGCCTGTCCGCCATCTCATTGTCACAATAACCTCTCATCAAATAAATATCTTCTTTTATAACTGAAGCCCCCCTTTCTGATTCAAGGGTATCTATTAAACGAAACATTTCAAGGTGGATAAATTCTATCTCTGTAGATGTTTTTTTCCTGAATTGAAAAAACAATATAAATAATAAAGATAGTAGAAGTACACCACCCAATAGTAGTATTCTTTTGTTCATCATTTCTTTTTGTGTGAATAGTTTCTCCATAACATTTGAAGGTATATAACGATTATTTTGTTAGATTTTGGATATGTTTCTCTTATAAAATCTCCTTCGAAATGCCTCAAAGTTAATCTCGACATTATTCAGAATAAATCTAAATACTTGCCATACACCTACCTCTAATTAGAGTCTCCCTGAAAAGTATTTAGGCATAATAGAGCAAAATTTAATTCTTTTTTGTGTGAAATAATTATCTAGTCCAATTTTTTTTGTTGTAAAACAAGCTTTCAAGAACAATGTTTCGAATATAACAAAATGCAATAAGAGGTAAACGCCAGTTTTTGAAGAAAAATGCATTATTTTTGATCAATTGACATTCAAAATTGCCACTTAATAGATTGATAATCAATTAAATGAAGCTTTTTAGGAGGACTCTAACTAGCTTACTTGGATCAAAGACAAAAGTTATCCTTGACCAGCATTATTTGCTTAAATTGAATGATTTTAACGATAGTACTTAATTATTAATATTCCCTTTTATAGTATAAATATTTCTTATTTTCGTCCGAAACGGCTTATAATTTTTTTTATGCTGCAATATCCACCAAGAGGCAAATCCCTCGCCAACCAAAGGATAACTTTGAAATTTTTTTAAATCCTTATCATCCAAACCAAAATGATCCCAAACTTCCACTAAAAACACACCCGTCCATTCTCCCGTAGTAGGATTAAAATCAAAACTTTGTGAATAAAAATTGGTTTGTTCGGTATCATTCATTAATATCTTTAGTCCTGTTTTCCTCCAGTGTTCACCTGAGCAGAAACAAGGTATGTCGATTTCAGGAATTATTATTTCAGGTACCGAGTTGATATCTATATTTCCAGTCTGATTTTTTAATTCATTGTTCAAAATTTCTCCAAATTTCTTTACAGTATTTTTCATTTCATTTGTATTCATTACAAGATCATTTAGTTCTAAGTTTTCGAGAGGAGTGCCAATACTGTTTCTAAACCTGGGAATGAATATATTTAATCCCAAATTTTCACCAACACTATTATTCTTTGAAAAAAAAGTAATTAGATTTTCCAATCGAGTAAACAATTCATCATCTGGTTCAGTTATCAATCGAATATTTCCATTAATAAAAACAGGAGGAGCATTAGGCGGATTAATAAGTCTATCCGGGGATAAGAGCAATTCATTTCCGTCATAACCAAAATCTAAATCAGGTGCATTATCATATGGTGGATCATGAGGATGCCTATATATAGTATTTGCAATTTTATTCCCGGGTGTAATCCCCAGATCTGGGTCTACAGCATGAAATGAGTGTATTTCTATGCCATTGTTTATTAATTCAACCTCTTGTTCATCAGCCTCTGTTTCATTACCTTCTTCCGGAAAGGAATTTGGGTCAAATTCTTTGTATCCTTCCAAGAGGTCATTTAAATTAATTAAATCATGAGAAATAGCCCAAACAAAATAAATAATACTTTCTATCGGATAATCATTTCTTATACTCAATATGGTAGTTAATTCTACGTTGTGGTTTACCAGCCAATCTACCTCTTCATCTATTATTCCAGGCAGCATTCCAATTAAGATGGTTCTTAAACTATTTTTTTCGAATTCCTCAGTATCTCCATAATTCAACCAGTGAATCCATACTTCCAGTAATGTAGCTGGATTACACTTGAGCCAATCTTCAATAGGAGGAGAAAAATCCCATTCGTTATCCAGCAAATCAATTTGTTGAAAATATAAGGCAAGATTTATTATTTCAGTATCATTAAAGTTTTCAATACAAATCCCATTATTCGACTGTTCATCCAACAACAGCATTACCTCCCATATAATACTTGCGTTGTCACAATTGGTTGTTCCCCCAGTTGTAGGAGTGTTTAAATAATTAATGATACTAGCTGCAAAATAGGGGTAACTTGCCAAGAGGTTTGCATAGCTGTTTACGGATTGAAACCCACAATTTGATAAGTGACTATATAAATAATTTTCTAAATTGTTTGAACCATTCCAATCTCCAAATAAATCGGAGAAATTAATACTTCCACCACCACTTGAACCAGAATTATTAGGAGGAATAATAATAACAGTTCCAATGGGCGTACTTGGATTCATTCCGTGGGGAGCATGCCAATTTGAAAAATCATGCCATTGACAATTACTAAAATCGAGAGTGATATATTCATATACAGGAAAAGGTTGTTCCGGCGTTGGAATATAATATCCACATGCACTTACAGTATATGTTCCGTAACAATTAACACAAGGTGGAAGGTTAATCCCCACTACATCGCAAGTTATTGATACAGTGTTTTTGTATCCAGTCATTGAGCATAAATGGGTCTCATTAAATTCTAAGGAACTGATTGTAGCTCCTTCCAAGTCAGAAACAACCACACTACCATTAAAATTTGCATAATTTTCAATTGCTTGAGACTCAGGTTTAACTTCAACAATAATGGCGTCCAAAATAGTTTCATTCCGAAAGAAAATCAGTAATTTTGCATCCAATTCGGAAGCTGAATTAGATTCATATGGTACATATACAATCGTTTGGGTTGCATTAAACGCTAATGATGCTAACTCCCAATTCAACGTAGCAGTATTCAGAAATGAATTTCTTTCGCTAATAGAATCAAGACTATAGTGAGTCCCAATGTAATTTTGTAGCTTCTCTTTAAGTTTTATTCCGATTAAGGGATGAACAATGCCTGTGTCCTTCACCCAGCGAAATGATAAATCTGAATTGTCGGTTTGATCAGGAATATCATTTTCAAAAGAGAATTCATCTTTATTACAGGATAGGACGATGGCTAAAGTTAAAGCCAACAAAAAGAATGTTTTCAATTGGTCCATAAAAATATATTTTAAGGTTAAGGAATAATACAACATGTAATTGAATTGATAGCAATTCAATTACATGTTGGTTCGGTCATTATTGCTTGGATAATTTACAAGACAATCCCAATTCAGGAATCATAAACTTTAGCAAGTTTTATGTTTAGCTGATTATAATGGGAAGCCATAAAACGACTGAATACCTCGTCAATTATTACAGTTTAATACAAATTCTTTGTACCAATAGAAATATTAAAGCAGATAACCCAAAACACTTATTCAATCCATCAAGTCATTAAACCTTCTAGGGCAAATTTTAGTGTCATTTGCTAAAGCAACCTAAAAACCTTTCGCCTACTTCTAATTTGAGCGGCATATTCAAGGCTGAATTTCAATCTTATTTTACAAATATTTTAGCGCTTGGGAACTAAATGAGGAATAATTCCCTTTTTTGATAAGTACATTTTAGGGTTTTATACTCATTCACATCAGTTTAATTGAGGTGTATGAATATTACATTAGGTGTAATTTAGACAAAATGCCTGATAAAGTCAATTTTAATATTAATTTTAACAGTCAGCAAATGAATATCTGCAAGGCTTTGCTTAAAATTTAAAATATGAGGTTATAGCAAGTCACTTCACCATATCCCTCCATCACTCCAAAATCTCCTCCCTACCCAATACCTGATAAAACCCCGTATCTCTAAAATGAAAATAGGGAGAATCTTCAAAATATTTGTAATGCAAGGCGCCATAAGGCGTAAGAAAAGCCTTATTTTCTTTCAATAGTTCCTCTGCCGGCACATTGGGATCCACAATGATGAAGGTGCGGGTAGAATCGGGACTTTGTAGCGCCGATAGCATCAGGGTTTCGTAGGAAGAACCCCAGGTAAGCATGAGTTTTTGGTGCGGAGTATCTTCGCGGTCCATCATGAATTTGGTACCCGGATAATCCTTGGTTTTGTCCAGCATAGTTTGTATCCACTGCAAGCGTTGCGAATAAGGCGCATGTAAAAGGCCGATGTGGAAGAGGCGAATGATGAGTAAACCAGCCACCAGGAGTACCACTTTTCGATGAGGTTGCCAGCGCGGAAGCAGGTCAAATACCAGGGGTGTCGCAACAAAAATGGTCAGAATCTGGTAAAAACTTTCTATATAATACTGATCGGCACCCCAAAAAAAAGTTCCGTTGATTAGGATCAAAAAACCGATGGTAGCAAAAAATACCAGCCCCACCTTCAGCCATTGTTTGTGTATGATATAAAAACTCAGTACAATAAAGAATAGGGGAGGGAAGAAGTAATAGTCGGTGACCAGAAATCGCAGAAAGTTTTTGGTGCTGCTCAGCTGAAAGATATTACCAATCTGCTCAAATATATTTGTCGAAAGTTTGATAGAACCCGAGTCGTAATAATTGGGCGGCATAATTAAATGTTTGTAACCCAACACCGCTATGCAGAAAACTAGCAGACTCAGATAAGGCAGTTTTTTCCAGGACTTTTGGTCAATGGCAAAAAAGCACCACAGGAACATAAAGGGAATAAATGCTAAAGGATGAAAAAAAACAATGATGGGCACGAACGGAAGCAATAATGCCAGGTGGCGAAAATGCAGCGGTTGCCATTTGCTCACCAAACCGTAAAAAAAGATGATGAGGGCGCAGCCTTGCAGCAACTCGGATTGTATCCAATAAAAAGTGTGTGCTGCCAGTAGGGTAAAGAAAAATACCAGAACAAGCCCCATGCTTTCATTTTTGACCCAGCGTATTAATATCCAATAGAGTAACAGGGGATAAATGACAAAAGATAGGGAATACAGCAGCAATACCGAGTTGAGTGATAGGCCCAATTTGACAGCCACCAAGGGGAAGATTTTGGTGATTGCCGAACCAAAACGCCCAACCTGAATGGCTAAATCCTGATCTTTAATGATCGCAAAGGTCTGGAAAATGGCATCGGCCATGGTCATCCTTTCTAAATAAAAGATGCCGGCCAGCAGGCACAGGACCAAAAAGGAGGCATATCCTAGTAGAGCAATGTACTTTGATTGGAATTGAAAGGCTTGGCGCATAATAACGGAGCAGCTGATTTGGCGCGCAAGATAATGAAATTTCAAGCTGTTATTAACACGGTGAGCATTTCCTTGTCCGTTTTTGTCAGGATTATCTAAATTTACGGTCAATTTAAAATCATAGAATTTTTAGCCAGAGAATTTAAAATAAGATATATGGAATTTCTACGTGACCTTTGGGGCTTTCTGAGTGAGCGAAAAAAATGGTGGTTGTTGCCATTAATTATGGTAATTCTCCTCATTGGGGTATTGTTGATATTTGCGGAAAGCTCTGCGATTGGGTCCTTTATTTATACGCTATTTTAGTGCATGCCGTTTTAAACGCACATTATGTCAAAAAACAACCTTGCAGTACGCCTGACGGGTTTTACGATAATTGGCCTCTTAATCGCTTTTCTTGTCCTCCTGGGGCTGGAATTGAATTTTCGTTTCAATGGGAAATATAGCCGTTCCCAATTCCAGTTCGATGAAAATCTGATCTGGCGACTGCGCAAAAACTATGCGGGTACCAAGAGTTGGGGGGATGATCATTTCCCCTTGCATTTTAATCGGTACGGCTTCCGGGGACCAGATTTCCGCAAGGCAAAAAATCCGGAACAGCAACGAATCATGGTAATCGGGGATTCTTACACGGCGGCACTTGATGTTCGCCTAGAGGATTTGTATACCACGCAGTTGGAAGGGTTGTTGAATCAGGAAGGCAAAAAATACGAAGTTATTAATGCCAGTAGTCCGGCATGGGGTACAGATCAGGAATTTATTTATTGGATGGAAGAAGGAAAAAATTTCCAGCCCGACTATTTATTGTTAATGGTGTCGCCCAATGATCTGAGGGAGATGTACATGAAAAAATTGGTACAGATTGCTGATGACGGACTGATTCAAGTCAATTCGGTGCATTATCCGCGCAAAGCGAGGCTTGCCTGGTGGCTATCAAACCGTTCTTCTTTTTTCCAGTATTTGCAAAAGGAAGTTTGGGATACTCATTATGGACATTTCTATGATATTTTTGAGCATTATCCAGTCAATTTCGGACAAGGGGATTCCACCAATTGGGATTTACCACTTTTCTTAAAAGAGCCTTTCCCAGCCGTAGCAGAAGCCCGTGAACTGTTCCAACGGCTGGTCCGAGCCATGAACGATTCTGCGCAAAAGATAAACTGCCAGTTGGTATTGTCTATCATTCCTACCCAAATGGAATTTGACGGCACCTTACCCCCTGAAACCCATGAGGCTGGAGCAGTAGCAAAGCTGCTTACAGAAATTGCCAGAGAAGAACAAATCCCCTACCTGAATTTATACGAAACCCTGGCTCAAAGTGG
This sequence comes from Saprospiraceae bacterium, assembly GCA_021604865.1. Classification (GTDB taxonomy): domain Bacteria; phylum Bacteroidota; class Bacteroidia; order Chitinophagales; family Saprospiraceae; genus BQJU01. The sequence goes on from BQJU01000043.1 coordinate 18,224, forward strand.
CGATGCCTCCAACCTTTTTTTAGAATGGGATTTCCACATGAATGAAGCTGGAAATGCCTATTTGGCTAAACAATTAGTCACCTTTTTTGAGGCAGAATTATTAAAATAAATTAGCGAATACTTTTACTTTTAAGGCTAGCAGACATGCTCTGAAATTATCCTTTTGTTAATTCCAGCGAAATTTCACAAAAAAGATTACCCCCAAGCAACCATTGCGAGAAAATCGGCGTTCTATTTACCAGAATTAAAACGCACCCTGACTTTTATTTATGAACGTGGAAAACAATCTCGCAAATGACAAATCAAATGGTTTTAAACCAAGAAAGCATTACCCAGCAAAGAATCATTGATCTTATTAGCTGGTGTTTGCATGTACCTTCCTCACAAATTTATCCTTATACCCACCTTCGGGATGATCTTTGTCTGGATAATATTGATCATTTATTACTCATCGTTGCATTAGAACAGCAATTAGATGTTTACCTCAGCAATGAAGAAGTAGAATCTATCGAAACAGTTGATGATGCAAGGATCTACTTCCAAAAATATGCTGCCTGACACATTCATTTATTTTTTCTTAATTTGAGTGCCCAAAAACGTTCCAATGGCACTTGACAATAGAAAGGAAGCCCTTGAAAGAGTGGCTTTCAATATGGGTATGAAATACCTCCCAAAAGATGAATGGGGGCAATATCGTTTATTAAAAGATTTTCGACTTTTTCGGAGGGGACGTCACCGGCGAATCACCAACCTGCTTATTAAGCGTGATGAATCGTTGGAACTAACCTTAAATGTATTTGATTACCGTTTCGTTATCGGCGGAGGAAATCATCATCGACGAATAAAACAAACCGTATTTTTTATAGAGTCAAAAAAATTGGGCCTACCCGACTTTTTGATGAAACCAGAAAAGTTGTTTCACAAACTCGGAGAGTATTTGGGGATGCAGGATATTGACTTTGAAGCTTTCCCTGATTTTTCAAATCAATATCTTTTACAAGGAGATGATGAAGACTACATCCGGTCTGTTTTGGGCAAGCCCGACTTTCTGCGATTCTTTACAACGGAAAAAAACTGGAGCCTCGAAGGCAGCAATTATTACCTGATATTTTACCGTAGAAAAAAGATTTTGGCACCGGCAGAGATTCAAAATTTTGTAGAAAAAGGCATGAAAATATTTAAAATCCTTAAAGTTAATGATTGAAATCCGTACGCTGGAGGGTGTTTCACCGGAACAGCTCGCGGATACTTTCAATCGGGCGTTTACCGGTTATTTTGTACCCATCCAAATGACAGAAGCTTTGGTTCGCGATAAGATGCTTAGCGAGCAAACCCGTTTGGCCTATTCAGCGGGTGCTTTTTATGGTTCCCAATTGGTTGGCATGTTGTTACAAGGCAAGGGGCATTATGATGGTGCCGATTGTGCCTACAATGGAGGAACTGGTGTATTTCCTGAATTTCGAGGGCAAAACCTTACTGCCCGGATGTATGAATTTCTGCTGCCCAGACTCCAGGAGAGCGGCGTGCAGAAATGCTTGCTGGAAGTCATCACCGAAAATGCCCAAGCCATCCATGTATACCAAAAAATCGGATTTAAAATCAATCGCCAGTTTGATTGCTTCCGTGGACTGGTTAATGCCCCTAAGCAGGCTATTTCTTCAGCCTATTATGTACGTGTCAACCCACACGAGCTTCCTTGGCACATCTTCTCAAATTTTGGTAATGCTCTTCCTTCCTGGCCCTACACCTTGGAGGCAGCGCAACGTATCTTGCACCTATTGTCCTCAGTCACCATTTATCAGGAAAATGAGTGTATTGCCTTTGGATTAATTAACAAATCAACAGGTCGAATTTTTCAGTTTGGCGTGCATCCTGATCATCGCCGGAAAGGTATCGGCTATCATCTTTTTCACCAGCTAAGTCAATTGACTACTCGTGGTCTGTCTATCCTCAATATTGATTCCACGGACCAAGCAACGATCCTCTTTTTGCGACATATTGGCTTTGAAAAGTATATTGGCCAGTATGAGATGCAATGGGAGTTGTGAAGAGGGTAGAGGTCCGAACGCTGCGCTGTCAGAGGTCAGACAGACGAGCGTTCTCACAGCAAATAAATCAAAAGCCCCCCATATTGCCAACCAAATTTGCCCCCGCTGTAATTTTAATTGCAGAATAACCAATGTAGATAAAAACAGACCACAGCACGCTCTTATTACGTTAGCCAAGGGACCGCAGCGCGGTCCAATTACATTAGCACGTCACAACGCTACGGTTTTTCGACTACAGCGTAGTCGCACCAATCTCCACCACGCCAAAATCAATCAATCTCCCACCCATGCTGCTCCCAATCTTCTGCATAATCAATATCCGGAAGTTCAGGAAGCAAGTGGCAGGATTTTCGGAGACCCTTGATACGATTTTGGGTAATGGAAGCTACCTGATCGGTACTCCAGGGCATATCCTGAAAAAGCTCAGGAGTAAATTTCTTCATACCAAGTAAGTAATACCCTCCATCCAAAGCCGGGCCCATCACATAGGGGCTGTGGTCCAATACGCGAAACGCTTCGTGAAGGATTTCAGTAGTCAAGCTGGCACAATCACTACCAACGATGATTGTTTTTTGATGAATACCTTTGGTGGAAGGAGCCGTTCCTGCTTTCTTGACCGGTTTACGCAATTCAAAAACGCGTTGGAAGGCTTCACTCATTTTAGTGCCAAGATCACCCTCAGCTTGTAACATCTTTTCAAAATGAGAGTTGGGCCAGTTATCATTCTGGTTAATGAAATGACTATAAAACAAGTAGCGTCGTGCTTCTACAGCCATAGTGATATTCCGGGTATGGCGCAACAACTCCATATAGATACGCAGGGCTTTTTCATCACCCACGGTTTTGGCCAGACGCGTTTTGACCTTACCCAGCTCAGGATTGCGGATAAAAAGAATAAGGGTGTTCCGACCACTCATATATATAAATTTCTCTCCAAGTTAATTGATTCGGTCGAGAAACCAAATTTTTATGCATTTACCAGGTATTGAAACTTCAATGGTAGCGATGGAAACCAAAATAGAAATTCAGCAAGGAAGGTTGGTTGCCAGGAATTTATGGGATGGGCCTTCACATAGAAGGTAAACAATGGATTCAAAAAATCGTATTTGCATTAAAAGAGGGACGATTTGAATGAATCGTCCCTCTTTTTAATTAATTATCTTTAGCATCTTTATAAAACTCCTCTTCATCTGTTTTGATCACCTTTTTACCCTGTTCAAGTTTCCGCGAAATGGCGGTATAAGGGCCGATGACTACCTCCTGATCGGGCTCCAATCCGGAAATGATCTGAATATAGTCATTATCCTGGATGCCGGTTTTCACTTCTACCATATTTACGGTATCGGCTTGTACGATAAAGACGACTTCGAGCTGATCAACTTTTTCATCTTCCTCCTCTCCATCCTCACCTTTGACGAGTTTGGCATTATTTTTATTTTTGCCTTTTTCGTCTTTATCCCGGGTTGTAACTGCCTGGATGGGCACACTCACCGCATCGACGATCGTTTCGGTTTTGATATCCACTGATGCCGACATGCCTGGCCGGAATGGGTGTGGTTTATTAGGAGAGATCAGATCTTTGTAGGAGGCAGGGTCGATACTGATTCGTACTTCAAAATTGGTGACCTGATCACTGGTCAAAGCAGCGGTATTGCTATTGGTAGAAGAATTGGCAATTTGTGTTACCCTTCCTTCAAATTTACGGCCCAGATAAGCATCTACCTCAATTTCTGTGATATCACCCAGGGATACGCGAGGGATGTCATTCTCACTAACATCCACCCTTACCTCCATAGCATTGAGGTTGGCTATGCGCATCATTTCCGTTCCCTGCATTTGAATGGTACCTACCACGCGTTCTCCCTGTTCTACATCGAGGCGGGAGACGATGCCGCTCATAGGTGCATAGATGGTGGTTCGCTTCAGGCTGGTCCGCAATTCTTTGAGAGATGCCTCCGAGCTGGCCACAGAAAATTCGGCAGCTTTGGCACTTTCACCAGCAGCTTTGATACTGGCTTCCGCAGCACGCAGATTGGCTTCTAAAGAACGTACATTGGAAAGGGAAACATCAAAGTCTGCTTCGGAAATTATGCCATCTTTTTTCAGTTGGTCGTTGCGTTTATGAATTTCGAGGGCATTGGTTAGCTGTGCCTGAATCTGCTCTTTTTGCGCTCTAAAATTCTCGATTTGCGAACGAGAGTTGGCCATTTGGGCCTTGGCGCTGTTAACACCCGCTACGCCACGTTCCACCTGTGACTGGTAAGCGTCCGGATCGATTTTTGCCAACAGCTGATCCATAGCTACAGAATCACCTTCCTCCACCAGCAGTTGTACAATCTCTCCAGACACATCGGAGCTGATTTTTACTTCTGTTTGTGGGAAAACTTTCCCACTGGCGGCAACTTTTTCAATGATGGTGTGCTTTTCAACTTTCTCAACAATTACTTTCTCGCCTTCTTTCTGGGTGCTTTTCTTCCAGACTACTCCGGCCAGCAGCAATACGATGATTCCTAAAAGGATCCAGATAAAGCGATTATTTTTTCGTTTTGCCATTTTAGTTGGTAATTTAATTTAGGAGGATAGGTTTACCCTGATAAAAGTCTATTATTTTTAAATAAAATACATATTGATACTTGGCCCGGATCAGATCGGTTTCTGCCTGATCGAGGTTGTTGCGAGCGGTCGTATATTCCAGTGAGTTGATTGCACCCAGGTCGAATCTCTTTTGAGCACTATCAAAAGCCGCCTGTGCAGCTTCAACGGTACGTTGGGCAGCTTCATAAGAACGTTTGCCGGCGCGGGCATTGGAAATGGAGCTTTGAATATCCGTTTTCAGGAAGTTGTTAATTTGCCGGTTGTTGACCTCCGCATTGAGGGTCGTGATTCTGGCACGTTCCAGAGCGAGGCGGTTGCTACTATTGTTGTAAATGGGTACACTCAAGCTTAAGCCTACTGTTTGACCAAAATTTTCATTGACCTGGTCAAAATATGGCTTGTTTGGAAACGTGATGCCCTCCACATCAAAAGTGGTGATCATAGCCTCCTGGCCATCTATTAGTACCGTCTCTGGGGGATTGGGGACAATCACTCTGTTGTCCAGATTAGGATTGGTTAGATCTTTGGCTACACTAGAGTAATTGGCATTCAGGCTACCAAATAACACCAGGCGCGGCAACAAGCTGGATCTGGCTAGTGTTTCTGACAATTGGGCGCTCTGGATTTGTTTTTCTCCGGATTCAATCTGAGGCTGGGTTTGTAGCGCAGCAGCGTATAACTCGCTGAGTGTAAATTGATCAGGGTTGGCAACAGGAACGGTGACTATAGGCTGCTCTACCTGGATATTTTCGTTTGGAGGCAACTCAAGCAATTGTTTGAGATTGAGGTAGCCGTTGTTAACAAGGTTTTCTGCGTCGATAATGGTCTGCTCATCTCGTGCAATCTGGGCTAGGAAATCCAGTCGTTCATTTGAAGGACGGGTACCTGCATTAATGAGCCGGTCTGTTTGCTCTAATTGTGTACGCGATAGCTCGATCCGCTTTTGCGCATTGGCCAATTGTTCATTGGCTAGAAGAATATTAAGGTAAGCATTGGCAACACTCAACCCAATGTCATTGGCAGTCGTCTCACCATCCAATTTTGCAATTTCCAGATCCAATTTACCTTGTTTTACCGCGTTGTTAATCCGGTTTCCATTAAACAAAACGACGGAGGCATCAAGGGAAAAGCTGTTAAAGCCAATTCCCTGACTTTCGAAGGCATTGGTGGTCGGGTCAATGGTTCTACCAAACTGGTAACCCAGGCTGGCACTACCATTGATAGTAGGTAGGCGGTTATAATCAGCCTGCTTTTTACCTAATTCTGCGTTGCGGATATTGTATTGAGCCTGCTTGACCGACAAACTATTCTGACGGGCGTACTCGATGCATTTTTGAAGCGACCAGGTAGATTGAGCCTGAACACTAAATATCAGTGTTGTAGCGAATAGGGTGATAGTTAAGATTTTCTGAATCATGACATTTTTTTGATTTGTAGTTCAAAAGAGATAGCAGTGACGCAATACTAAGAATCCGGCCATAGATGAACCAATAATTTATATTAAAGGCGAATAATCATGGATGAAATTCTTCTTGGACGAATAGAAGAACAATAAAATTAAGTCGAAACCTTACCTTTGTGCTATACTTCTTGACCATGAGAAAACAGCAGCCTAACCTCTGACAGTGTCGGCCACACCGACGCGATCTGACAGCAAAGCGATCAAAAAAAATGAAAAAGCAAAAAGGCATTTTGGAAGAACTGGAAAAAGTAGGCATTGACTTGTTGCTTGAGGAGCCTTTTTTTGCCCATTTGCTTGCGGGAGTCAACCGAAAAATTGATGAAACATTGACGCCAACGATACAATTGATCTTTGAGCAGGGTAGCTTTTGTTTACGAATCAATCCCCAGTATTGGCAACGCGATATTCCCAATCGGGACCATCGTATTGGGGCGCTAAAACACGAGTTGTTGCACCTGATTTTCCGACATAGCTTAAAGACATCTGATTACGAGAATGCTTTTCTTTTTGACCTGGCCGCCGATTTAACGGCCAATCAATATTTAACAGATAAGCAACTACCGGAAACGGCAATATCTCCAAAAAAATGGCCTGGCGCGGTCCCGGAAACATTGGCGGAAATAGAAGCATTTTATTTGGCTTTGCACCAATTGGCTTTGCAAATCCCCAATCATCCCTGGTTGACAACTATCCAAAAAAACAAATCATTGATTTTTGCCGGTCATCAGTCCTGGTATCAACAGCAAACACAGGCAGAACGGGAATTATTGGAGCTGGCAATCGGGCAATTGATCAGCCGGGCATTATTGCGTACCAAATCCCATGACCTGCAACAATTGCCATCGACCTTACATCCCTGGTTGCTACGGGAAGCAGCAAATGGGCGTGGGCGTTTACATTGGCGGCGAATCATCCGGCTATTTGCAGCCAGCAGTAGCCGCACTCAAGTGAAAAACACCATTAAAAGGCCCTCCAGGCGGTACGGTACAACACCAGGTATAAAAATCCGCAGACACCACCAGCTTATAGTTGCCCTTGATACTTCCGGAAGCATAGATGCTAAAGAAATGGCCCTTTTTTTCAAAGAAGTTAACCAAATGTGGCGACTGGGTACGGAAATCCTCTTGGTAGAATGTGATGATGCCATTCGCAGTATTCAGCAATATAAAGGGCAGGTGCCCCTACACCGCAAAGGTCTTGGCGGCACGGATTTTACGCCGGTTATTGAGTTGGCCAATGAAAGACCTGAATATGATGCGCTGCTCTATTTTACCGATGGGCAGGGCCCAGTACCGGAAATTGTATGCAGATTGCCTATTTTGTGGATCATTACAGGCGGTGGCATACATTCCGATCAGTTGATTTACCAAAAATTACCCGGCCAGAAAGTGAAATTGCCGGGATGATAATGGGCATCCCCTAAACCTATATCCTTATAAATACCATGCTATCAAAAAAAGAAACCTATTCCTACCTAACCTATGGTGCCAAATGCAACAGTGTTGAGTTGGAAGCCTTTTTGGTTCATCTACTGCAACAGACTGATGAACAGCGACCTACGCCGGTTTGTATTTGGGGTAAACACGGTATTGGTAAAACGGAATTAGTGCAGGAACTAGCCAGGAAGCTGGACTTTCAGCTCGTATATTTGGCCCCTGCACAATTTGAGGAAATGGGTGATCTGGTGGGTATGCCCAAAATTGTAACCGACAATCAGGGGAGGGAAGTATCTCGCCTGATGCCCCCCGATTGGGTGCCAAATGCTGAAGGGCCAGGCATCCTATTACTCGACGATGTAAATCGGGCAGATGACCGCATTTTACGAGGCATTATGCAATTGTTACAACAATATGCCCTGGTGAGCTGGCAGCTACCAAAACAGTGGCACATTATCCTGACTGCTAATCCGGATGGTGGCGACTATTCCGTAACGCCGATGGATGATGCCATAATCACCCGGATGATACACGTGACCATGGAATTTGAGGTGAAGAGCTGGGCACGCTGGGCAGATGCAGCAGGTATTGATGCCCGGGGAATCAACTTTGTGCTCAGCTATCCGGAAGTGGTCAACGGCCAACGGACCACCCCGCGTACACTGGTGCAGTTTTTTCGGGAAATTCAAAAGATCGGACCATTGGAAAAACAAACCAAGCTGGTCAAAATGTTGGGTGATGCTTGCCTGGATGCCGAAACAACGGCGGCCTTTATCAGCTTTGTTCAAAGAGGCCATCATCAGTTGCCTGGTCCGGAGGATTTGCTCAATGCAGCTCATCCTGATAAATTGCAGGAGTTGGTGGAAAACCTGACCACCCTACAAGGAGAAAATGTGGATTTACTTTCGGTACTCACTACGCGTTTGTTGAATTATATACAAAATCATGTTGCTGAACTTACGGAAGAGCAACTGACCAATCTCAGGCATTTTCTGCTACAGGAATTATTGCCCAATGATCTGCGGTTAGCTTTGGCCCAGGAATTAATGGCTATGGATGATGTAAAACTCCGGTCATTGATGGCTAACCCGGAGGTGGGAAAACTGTTGCTCATGGGCATGTGAGTGGCCGCGTGAGGTGCCTGTTTGGAGGTCAAACTTACGCTTGCGCTGAAGCTTTCTCCGGGCGTCTGCGCCTTGCTTCGCCGTAGCTTCGCGAAGGCAGCGTAGGAGCATGGGTTACAAAACAAGCACTTAAGCCGAATCCCGGTTTGGCCGGGACGAGCGAATAGCGAGCCTGGAAGGGACCGACCCCGTTATCAACCGAAGCCGACATCCTCTGCACAAAAGGCAAGGGGGCACGCCCAAAATATTTGATGAAAATCATATTGTTGTTGTTCTCATCCCCTAAACAATTCCGTTAAAAAAGGACTCAAGGTCAACCGAAGTTAATTTTTTGCTGTTTTTTCGATATTCCAATCATTACAACCAATCATTTATGCGTATCAAACAATTCGTCTTCTTGTTAGCACTTACTTTGGGTTTTACTTCTACTTTATTTGCCCAGAAGGACAAATCAGAACGGGCCAGCCCGCCGGTTCAAACTACAGCAACTTTGGGAGATCTGACGATCGACATCAACTACAGCAGTCCCGCTGTAAAGAAACGCACAATATGGGATAAGCTGGTGCCTTATGGTAAGGTGTGGCGTACTGGAGCCAATGAAGCAACTACATTTGAGGTGGATCAGGATGTATCCATCAATGGCGAAGAATTGCCTGCCGGGAAATACGCCTTGTTTACTATCCCTGGCGAGAAAGAATGGACCTTCATCTTCAATAGTGTGGCAGAACAATGGGGGGCCTACAAATACGATGAGGAAAAAGACGTCTTGCGGGTGACTGCCAAACCCGGTAAGGCTCCACAACAGGAAGAGCGGATGGTTTTTGAAATTACCACCCGTGGTGATACTCACGCCTGGGTCAACCTGAAATGGGATGAACTGGCGGTGGGATTTGAGGTGAAAACCGACTAGTAAACCTTTCCATTCTTAAAGCCTGTTTGGAATAGCTAAGGCTGCTCCAAGCAGGCTCTTAAAAAGCTCCTCAATATCTTGTCCCTAATCATAATTGGGAAATCCTTCGTGCTTGTCAATGGGAATTGATAATTTTGCGTAACTTTTGATTCCCGGTCAAGCCAAAAATAAATGACAGAAGCATATATTTTCGATGCCCTTCGTACCCCCAGAGGAAAAGGTAAACGCGGAGGCGCGCTCTATGAAGTTAAACCCATCGATTTACTGGCCACAGCCTTAAAAGCCTTGCAATCACGTAATGACTTAGCAACCAATGAGGTTGATGATGTGGTGATCGGTTGTGTGACACCTATAGGTGATCAGGGCTCTAATATTGCCAAAGCAGCCTTGTTGCACGCCGATTGGGACCATCGGGTCGGAGGGATACAGATCAACCGATATTGTGCTTCCGGATTGGAGGCTATCAACCTTGCGGCAATGAAAATTCGGTCGGGACTAGAGGAATTGGTTGTTGCAGGCGGTACGGAAAGTATGAGCCGGGTACCCATGGGAAGTGATGGTGGCCCGTTGCTGAATGAACCGGAGTTAATCAACCGGATGAACTACGTCCCCCAGGGGATTTCTGCAGATTTGATTGCTACTATTGAAGGGTTTACCCGAGCACAGGTGGATGCCTATGCCTTTCAATCGCAGGAAAGAGCACACCATGCACAACAGCAGGGATATTTTCAAAAAGCATTAACGCCTATTTACGACCGCAACGGATTGGTTGTATTGGCTGAGGATGAATATCCCAGACTAGGTACAACCGTGGAAGCCTTGGCTACCTTATCTCCGGCTTTCGCCCAAATAGGCATGATGGGCTCCGACCAAATGGCATTACATCGTTATCCAATGCTGGAAAGAATCAATCATGTACATACTGCAGGCAATTCTTCGGGCATTGTAGATGGAGCAGCCCTGGTCTTACTTGGAAGCAAAGAAAAAGGAAAAGCATTGGGACTAAAACCCCGTGGCAGAATAGTTGCTATTGGCAATGTGAGTGTGGAGCCTACCATTATGTTGACCGGACCGGCACCGGCTTCCCGAAAGGCATTGGAACGGGCAGGCATGAAGGCTTCGGATATTGATTTGTGGGAGTGCAACGAGGCTTTTGCATCGGTTGTCCTGAAATTCCAGCGGGAAATGGGCATCGATGAGACACAGCTGAATGTCAACGGTGGGGCCATTGCTTTGGGGCATCCGTTGGGTGCTACGGGAGCCATGCTTCTGGGAACCCTGCTGGATGAATTGGAACGAAGAGACTTAAAAACCGGCTTAGTAACCCTCTGTGCAGGTGGCGGTATGGGCGTGGCTACGATTATTGAGCGGGTTTAAATTTAAAAGAAAATGATTAAGTACCAAAAGGATACAGACAATATTGTCACCCTGATTTTTGATATGGAGGGTCGTAATGTCAACGTGATCAATCACGAGTTGGGCAATGCTTTTATTCCGGTGATCAAACATCTGCAACTGGAAAAGGCAAAGGGGAAATTAAAAGGCATTATTCTGACTTCAGCCAAAAAGAGTTTTTTATCGGGGGGAGATTTAGAGTATCTATATAAGGGAGATAATCCTGAGGAAATATTCCGGTTTACCGAACAGTTGAAGACCTACCTACGGGATTTGGAGCGTCCCGGCGTCCCGGTAGTGGCGGCACTTAATGGTAGTGCTTTAGGTACCGGTTTTGAAGTAGCACTAGCTTGTCATCATCGGATTGCAATCGACAATCCCAAAATCAGATTAGGCAATCCAGAGGTTAGCCTGGGATTAATGCCGGGAGCAGGTGGAATTATCCGCCTGATGTGGCTGCTGGGTATTGAAAAAGCATTTTCGATCCTGACCAGTGGCCAGCGTTATGCTCCTCAGGAGGCATTGGCTGTTGGAATCATCGACGAATTGGCTTCGGATCAAAAGGAGATGCTGGAGAAAGCCAAGGAATGGTTGCTGAAAAATAGAGAGGGGCGAAGACCCTGGGATCAAGATCAGCAATATATCCCCGGAGGTACAGCTGGCAGTGCTCGAATGGCAGAGAAAATCAGACAAATTGCTGCCGAGCTGGCTAGTAGGACCTACAACAACTATCCTGCACCACAGTCTATCCTGAATGTGCTTTGTGAAGGTTCCAAGGTGGATTTTGATACCGCCTGCCGCATCGAAAGCCGCCATTATACTCAGCTTTTGCGTAGCAAGGAAGCAAAAAACATGATTAAAACGCTTTGGTTTGATTTCAACTCCATCAAAGGAGGGGAGAACCGGCCCAAGGGATTTGGGAAATTCCGGCCCAAAAAAGTAGGTATTATTGGTGCAGGATTGATGGGGTCCGGCATTGCACTAGCTTGTTTGAAAATAGGGTTGAATGTGGTGTTAAAAGACGTGTCGAAAGCCATTGCTGAACGCGGAAGGGAGATTGTACACCGCAAATTAAAGACAATGGTGGATATGGGCAATATCCAGGCGGATGAGATGGAAGAAACCCTACAACGGATCACGACCACGGAAGTACCTGAAGATTTTGAAAGCTGCGATCTTGTCATTGAGGCGGTTTTCGAAAATGAAATGGTTAAACAGAAAGTGACCCGTGAGGCAGAAGCCTACCTGGACGACTATTCTATTTTTGCTAGCAATACAATTTCCATCCCCATTACCAAATTGGCGAAAGCCTCCTTGCGACCCGCCAATTATGTTGGCCTGCACTTTTTTCATCCTGCTGATCAGATTCCTATGGTAGAAATTGTACGCGGAGATCAAACCTCAGAGGAAACGATCGCCCGTGCATTTGACTTCGTCAACCTGATTAAAAAAGTACCGATCATCGTGAAGGATGACTGGGGTTTTTATGCCGCCCGTGTGCGGAACACCTACATTCTGGAAGGCATCACTATGCTGGAGGAAGGATATGCGCCGGCCCTGATTGAAAACATCGGTGTACAGTCGGGGATGTCGAAGGGGGCATTGACCTATGCGGATGATCTGGGAATACCCCTGATTATGCGTTATGAAAACCAGGCTGCGGAACATTATGGTTCAAAATATATCCAACATCCCGCAGTGACCGTGCTCGACAAAATGATCAATGAGCTAAAACGTTCCGGCCGGAATAAACGCTCAGGATTCTATGAATACCAACATGACAACCGATATTTATGGCCTGATCTGTCGGAACATTTTCCGACCGTTAAAGACAGCTATGACCGCCAGGAAATTACAGAACGCTTCTTTTTTGTTCAGGTATTGGAAGCTTTATGGTGCCTACAGGAGGGAATCATTCACTCCGTTTCGGAAGCCAACCTGGGAAGCATTTATGGTTGGGGGTTTCCTGCATTTAAAGGAGGCGTAATTCAGTTTATTCAGGATTATGGACTTGATAAATTCAAGGAGAAATGTAAAGTTCTGGAGAAAGCTCATGGACCTCGTTTTAAATTACCAGGTGTGCTTGTGAAGTTGAAGATTTGATGGTAGGAGGGTAGGGGGCAGGTGTCAGGTGCTAGGTGTCAGGGGGCAGGGGTCAGGGGACAGGGATCAGGGGTCAGGGGCTGAGAGCATGTTTGGAGGCCAACCATACGCTTGCGCTGGAGCTTTCTCTGAAGGCTTCGACGACGGGCGCGGCCGTAGTCTTTGGCGAAGGACTCAGCGCCTTGCTTCGCCGTAGCTTCGCGAAGGCAGAGTAGGAGCATTGGCTGCAAAGGGGGGAGTGCCTAGTAAAGCGTGTCTATCTCAGCATCTTCAACTCTAGCTAGGCGTATAAAGCGTTGAAATTCAATAAATTACCATGAGAAACTCCGCGTCCCCTGCGCCTCTGCGGTGAAAAAACACACTTTCCCGTACACTCCCCCAAAGGGGCACTTTTTACAATAAAAGCCGACCTCCAGAGGATTGAGTATGTCTGATCGGAAAATTTAATTTCAGAGACGAAAAGCAGCCCTATTTCTTACCATTTTAGGCAAAAAAGCCGCTTGCAGACCAAACACTTACCCATGATGATTGTTTTATTTACGAACGTGTTTTGGGGCTATTCTTAAGCCGCAAACTTCTTGTAATCAAACTAAATAATCAATCATGAGTGAAATTAAATTAACCCAAACGGGTGTATCAGTAGATATAGGAATTGAAGAAACCAATCGGAAAGCTGTAGCAGATTCCCTGACACAACTCTTGGCGGATGAGCATGTGTTGACGATCAAAACCAGGAATTACCATTGGAATGTTACCGGTATGCAGTTTCAGCAAATACACGAGCTTTTTGGAGAACAATATGCTACCCTTGCCGAAGCCAATGATGATATTGCCGAGAGAATTAGAACCCTAGGTTTTTTTTCCGCGGGTTCTATGCAGGAATTTTTGAAAAATTGCCGCCTATCCGAATCGGATCATGTGAATGGTGATGCCCAAAAAATGATTAATAATTTGTTGCGGGATCATGAAGCCATCATACAATTTCTACGCCATGATCTCGACGAAGCAATGGAAGTATACAAAGATGCCGGTACCAGTGACTTCCTGACTGGCCTGATGGAAGTGCACGAGAAAATGGCCTGGATGTTGAGATCACATATTGGGTAGAAAGAATAGAGCGTAATGTGGCGAAAGTGATGTGGAGATGGAGGTCGGCATTTGTGCTCTGCCCTTCATATTTTCTTATCTTATTATATACGGTAATTATTTTGAGAAATTTGACCGGTATCGATGTAGTTCGATACCGGTTTTTATTTGGCGCGTGTACTACTAAAAAGCACTACCAAATTTTGGGTATAAATTGGTGATGAGCAGAGGGAAAAGAAACCTTTTCGGATGGGAATTGTATTATTTCCAGTCAGCTTATTTTTAAAAAGTCTAAATAAAAGTATCTTTACGGAGCTATGATAGAAAAGAATGCAACATATCACCATTTGATGGTGGATGCCATTGAGCATTATTGTCGAGGTGAAGAGGTGAAGGATCTTTCAGAATACGGTCTGTTTTCGCTGGAGGAATGGGAACCCGATCAAGTCGTTTTGAACCGGGTAGAGGAGAAGGAAGGGCTATGGGTAGCACAACTACTCCTGAAGGATCGGAATGCGCCCTTTACGTTTATCAAACAGGCAACACAAGAATGCCGGACGCAAAAGATTGCGGAAATTGTAGCCCGCTATACGGGCCGATTGATTGAAGAATCCCGGCAGGAGGAATCGGCTGAGGAGGAGGAAGATTATTTCTGCTGGAATTGACCTCACTTGCTCCGGCTAAGAAGCCTACCTAATATTAGGTATCAGTGGGCTACTGAATGTTAGGGGTATGGGTGTTTTATTAGGTAATTTTGACCGGAGTGATTAAAGGTAAGGATAAAAAGAGCTATTTTCGTTTATATTAAAATAAAATCCGTGGTAGCAAACATTCCAACAACTAAGCGACTTTCCGATTTGAAACCGGGTTTTTCCGGTGAGGTGGCAGCATTTTCAAATGAATTTGTAGCCGGCAAATTGATGACCATGGGTATTCTTCCCGGAACACGACTGGTTTTGGTCCGTGAAGCACCCTTTGGTGGCGGTTGGTATGTGAAGATTGGCAATTATTCGATTGCGCTACGGAAGCAGGAAGCAGCATGCATCATCATGAACTAGGCGACATTTCGAGTCCCTCCTCTACACGTCCGTTGACTGTTGCCCTACTGGGCAATCCCAATTGTGGCAAGTCCTCCATTTTTAACCGACTAACCGGCCTGCGCCAAAAAGTGGGCAATTTCCCTGGTGTTACGGTTGAGAAGAAGTCGGGAAATCTACGACTAGATGACGGTCAGGTGGTCCATCTGATTGATTTTCCAGG
Source organism: Saprospiraceae bacterium (assembly GCA_021604865.1). Classification (GTDB taxonomy): domain Bacteria; phylum Bacteroidota; class Bacteroidia; order Chitinophagales; family Saprospiraceae; genus BQJU01. The sequence goes on from BQJU01000043.1 coordinate 33,643, forward strand.
AGCCTATAGCTTTTATCCTAATTCTCAAGACGAGCGCATTGTGGTGCAATCGCTGGCCAATCCAAAGGCGGAGCATTATCCGGATGCCATCCTCTACGTAGCGGACGTAACCAAACTAGACAAACACCTCCTTTTATTTTCTCAATTGCGAGACTTGAACCTGCCCCTGGTGTTGCTGCTGAATATGTCAGATGTAGCAGAGCGGGATGGCATAGTGCTGGATACCAAACTGCTGGCTGCCCGCTTCAAAGTGCCGGTAGTGCTGTTGAGTGGACGAACCGGCTCGGGGTTTAAAGCCCTGAAATTAGCCATAGCACAGATAAAAACAGGTGTCGCTGCCAGTGAACACAAAAACCGCCGGCTGAATGCCATTGAGAAAAAGGTAAGTCAGCGTGTCCAAGCTATCCTCCCTGACCTGAATCCTTATCAGGCCGTGCTGATTGCCCACCACGTGGATTGGTTGCCGTATCTGGATTCCACCCAAAAAGCCGCCATTCGGCAAATCAACTCGGAAGAAGGTTTTAAAAGCCTGAATTGTCAGGTGGAAGAGACCATGCACCGCTACGATATTTTCACACCTCTGGTACAACAGGTGCTGCAAACCAAAGCTGAAGAAAAGAGTACATTGACTACCCGACTGGATAGTGTATTGACCCATCGTATTGCAGGCCCGCTGATCTTTTTTGCGATTATGTTGCTGGTCTTTCAGGCCATTTTTGCCTGGGCGAGCTACCCGATGGACTGGATAGAGTGGGGTTTTGCTCAGGCGGAAGCAGGGATTAACGCAGTGCTGCCTGCTGGTTGGTTAACTAGCCTGCTCACCGAAGGTATATTGGCAGGACTAGGCGGTATTGTTGTCTTTGTGCCGCAGATTGCCATTCTGTTCTTTTTAATTTCCTTACTGGAAGAAGTGGGTTATATGGCCCGTGCTGCCTTTATTTTTGATCGGGTGATGCAGGCCTTTGGACTGAATGGGCGCAGCATAGTTGCCCTGATCTCCGGTGGAGCTTGTGCTATTCCCGCCATCATGAGTACCCGCACCATCGGCAATTGGAAAGAGCGGTTGATCACGATATTGGTGACGCCATTTATCAGTTGTTCAGCGCGCATTCCGGTCTATACAGTACTGATCGGTTTTGTTGTTGCTGAAAGGACGGTATGGGGCATTTTTAACCTACAAGGGCTAGCATTTATGGGCCTATACCTACTAGGCATCGCTGCTGCACTATTGGCGGCACTGGTCTTTAAATGGATACTCAAAACCAGCGAACATAGTTTTCTCCTGCTTGAGCTGCCCGAATACCGGAGTCCGGTATTGCGCAATGTCGGCATCACAGTCTGGGAAAAAGTCAAGGCTTTTGTGGTGGAAGCCGGTAAGGTAATCCTGGTGATTTCCGTTATTCTCTGGGCACTTGCAAGCTATGGTCCTCCCGGCGAGATGGAAGCAGCCACACAAGCTGCCCGTGACAGAGCGCAACAGGAACAAATGGACGAAACTACAGCGGAAAACCTTATTGCCGCTAAGAAAATAGAAGCATCCTATGCCGGTCATCTTGGCAAGGCCATTGAACCGGCCATCGCTCCACTCGGATTCGACTGGAAAATCGGCATCGCACTGATCACTTCCTTTGCTGCCCGTGAGGTGTTTGTCGGTACAATGGCTACGATTTACAGCATCGGCAGTGATGATGATGAATACTCCGTTCGCAACCGTATGGCAAAGGAACGCAATCCCGATACGGGACAACTGGTCTATACACAAGCGACTTCCTTCTCTTTACTGCTCTTCTATGTCTTCGCCATGATGTGTATGAGCACGCTGGCTGTTGTCAAACGAGAAACCAATAGCTGGAAATGGCCGATTATTCAGTTTTTGTTTATGACCGGATTGGCGTATTTGGCTAGTTTCGTCGCTTATCAGGTGATGACTTGAGGCGTATAGTGATATAGTGAGAAAGTGGAGATCAATCAACCATTCGGGGTGTACGAGAAAGTGTGTTTTTTTCACCGCAGAGGCGCAGGGAACGCGGAGTTTGGTGGAGTAATTTATTGAAGACCAATTCTTTATACACTTTCCTGGATCTGGAAATTGAAGATTCTGAGGTAGACACACTTTACTAGACACTCCCTTCTTTCAGGCGACAAAGCTACCCTCTCTAAACCTATTTTCCTTGAAAAAACTGGAAGAACAGGAAAGAGCAATCCCGTTATAAACCACCTTCGCCGTCCTAAACCTTTGCTAAACCTCCCTAAACCTGCTTCCCCTTGAAGGATTGAAAAAAACTGGAAGAACAGGAAAGAGCAATTCCATTATAAACCACCTTCGCCGCCCTAAACCTTTGCTAAACCTGCCCAACCTCCCTCTAAAACAGTTGCGTAGTCCCCTTAATCATCCTCAATTCCTAAAAAAATCTCCCTATCTTACCATAAAAACCGCCGATATGGATCCCTCCAAACCCACCATGGCAACAAACCAGGGGCAACAGGAAACTACAAACAATCCTGTCTCCATCAAGTCCAGTAAAATCCACTTAAATGATCGTTCCAATGGCAAGCCACTACGGGTATTGTCGGAAGAAGACTGGCAGTTTTGGATACGAGAAGGTTATGTGATAATTTCGCAGGCAATACCTATGCAACAGGTCCAGCAGTTGGTTGACTTTTTGTGGGAATTTGAAGAAAAAGACCCCGACCAACCGGAAACTTGGCATGCACCACCACGGGCTGAAATGGAAATGAAAGAACTGATAGGAAGTGGTATGGTAGAGGTTTACAATCATCAATATTTGTGGGATAACCGCCAGACGAAAAGGGTATATGATGCCTTTGTAGACATCTGGGGTATTGAGCAACTTTGGGTCACTATTGACCGGGCTAACTTGAATGTTCCACTCCGCCCACAGGATACCTTCAAGGGATTTATCCACTGGGATTTGGACCCTGATACCGGTCCGCAAAATGTGCAGGGGGTGCTGGCCCTCAATGACCAAACTGACGAAAATATGGGTGGCTTTCAGTGTATTCCGGAATTGTATCGGAATTATGACAGCTGGAAACGGTCCCAGCCCGCTGACCGCAATCATTTCCAGCCTGATATTTCGGGATTGGAAGACAATATTGTGAAAGTCAAATTGCGAGCCGGAGATCTATTAATTTTCAATAGCACCCTGCCCCACGGCATCCGTGCAAATCGATCAAAAAACAAGGTTCGACTAGCCCAGTACATCTCCATGATGCCTGCGGAGGAAGATAATGAAAGCCTCCGCAACTGGCGCGTCAACTCTTGGAAACACCGCATTGCCCCTCAAGGTTACGCCTTTCCTGGCGATCCACGCCAATGGGAACAAAAGAAGTATGAAACGGCTCAATTATCGGAATTAGGAGAGCGATTATTGGGATTGAAGAAGTGGCATTAGCGTAAAGAAAGACTGTAGATAATTTCCAGTAAGCAAAAATTATTAAATTGCATCTAAACCAACAAAACAACAATATGAATACAGGACGGTTAGAAGCATTCAGCGACGGAGTACTAGCTATCATTATTACCATTATGGTTTTGGAAATGAAGGTGCCGCATGGATCGGAAATGAAAGATTTGGCCCCTCTTTTTCCAGTGTTTTTAAGCTATATCCTCAGTTTTATTTACCTGGGCATTTATTGGAATAATCATCACCACATGATGGTGACCACCAAAAAGGTGAGCGGAGGCATTTTGTGGGCCAACTTGCATTTGCTATTTTGGTTGTCTCTGATTCCTTTTGTCACAGGTTGGATCGGAGAGAATCATTTTGCGGCATTGCCTATGGCCTTTTATGGTGTTGTATTGCTGATGGCAGCCATCGCTTATTTTATATTGCAGCAGCTAATTTTGCGTCAGCAAGGAGAAAACTCCTTATTGGCTAAAGCGATTGGTAAGGATTTAAAAGGCAAAATCTCACCAGTATTGTATATCATTGCCATTCCTATGGCTTTTGTCAATGTTTGGATTTCGGGAGGTCTTTATGTACTGGTTGCTTTGATGTGGCTGATTCCGGATAAACGGATTGAGCGGACGCTGTCGGAAGAGTGAAAAATGAGAAACGGTTTAAAGCACAAATCTTACATTTCATTCCAATCCTGATAATCAGGCAATTATTAACCCTCGGCTTTTTCGGAATAGGGCTACTTTAACCAAAAATGCTATTATGAAAAATATGCTTTTCTTCTGCCTGCTACTGATCCTGTTTGCAGGTGCTTTTTCCAGTTGTGATAAAGATCCTGAGGTAATAACTAATACAGTAATTGAAACGGATACCTTGTTTATTACCAACATTGATACCGTTTTTATCACTTTGACGGATACCGTTACCCTGACTGAAATGATCAATGATACGGCTACTACTTTTATCTTGCTTCGTCATGCCGAAACAAGTGGTGCAGGTAGTAACCCCAACCTGAGTACAGAAGGAGTGGAGCGGACGGCAGAGCTGGTAAGGCTATTAAAAAATGTGAGCCTGGATGCGGTGTTTTCCACCAATTATAATCGCACCCGGCAAACGGCCCAGCCAGTAGCAGATGATCTTGGCCTTACGGTCGATATTTACGATGGGTTTACGCTTAACCCATTGATAGATGGGGCTTTAGTTGATTACCACGGTAGTGCAGTATTGGTAGTTGGTCATTCCAATACCACACAGGACCTCCTGAATATATTGACCGGAGAAAATACCTTTCCCGAAATTCCGGAAACCCAATACGACAATCTTTATCTGGTGACCGTTTTTGAAAAAGGGCGCTCAGAGGTGGTGCATTTAAAATATGGAGTGGAAACGCCTTGAGCATGTTTGTGCGACAAGGTCACCTTCTCCCACTTTCTATGTTTCAGCAATTAGGGCGTGTCCCCCGCTGCCCTTGGGCAACCCGGATGGGTAGGAAGACTAACTGAGCTTCATCCTATCATCAAGAGGCGGGGGCCGGGCTATCCGCTATAATGTACTCGCCTTAATGGGCTCCGTGCATTCCGCTTCTATCCCTCACGCGGGCAGTGTAGTGACATGTCCAATGGCCATCAAACATTGACCATCATCTTTTTACAAACTTCAGGGCTTCTTTGAAGTTTGGCCCTTCAATACAGAGATAATAAATCCCTGCAGGTAAGCTATCAACCGGGTAATTTATATGGTTACCGCCAGGGGAAATAGCCTTTTTGCCCAGCATTCTTAGCTGTTGTCCAGAAAGATTAGATATGGATACCGTTATTTCCATCAACTCAGGCGTTTCCAGGTAAATAGTCAAGGTTTTCGCTACCGGATTCGGTGAAAGGGCCTTTAATATTTGATGTCCGGACAATACCTCAGATTCTTCTATACCAGAAACCATTTCCGGGCATGAACCATTAGCAAAATCCAGGATTTGGTTAGCCGAAAAATTGGTGCAGAAGAACAGAAAGGATGGAAATTCGACAATGATAGTGTCGATGAAAGTGGCATCACCCAATCCGAAATTGGCCCTTGTATCCCCCTGAAAGCCGAAACTGCTCAATCCACCGTGTAGGTAGCGCACCTGCCAGGTGGGAACGCCATTGATGGTGGCTTTAACAGAGATTTTACCACCAAAACCGTCTTCATCCCCAAAACGGGCCTGCCAGTCTACCTTTAACCAGTTGGCTTCCGCTCCAGTTTCATTGCGGAACAGGTAGTTGGGCCTGCCAGCAGTAGTACTAGCAGTGCCTACTAAAAACAAATCCATATCACCATCATTGTCGTAATCACCCCAGTCGCCTGCCTGGAAATTGGATGGAATATTGCCCACTAGTTCTCCTGCTTCTTCAGCGTTAAGCTCAGTGAAATCGCCAAAGCCGTCATTCAAATACAGATGTCCAATAGAAGAAGTACCCGAACCTTTGGTCAGGAATAGATCCTGGTCACCATCATTGTCTACATCCGCCCAGGCATTGATGCCCGTAGCGTTTCCGGAAATGGTAACAATGGGTTGATCCGTAATTTCCGTAAAGGTTCCATCTCCCTTATTGTGAAATAGGCGATTTTTACCTTGAAAAACATTGGCATAAAGATCGGGTAAACGATCATTGTCATAATCCACCCAATTCACGCCAATATTGGAGCTTGCCCAATCAGTCAATCCAGGTACTTCGGTTTCTATAAAATAGCTCGGATTGAGGGTTTCCACAAACATATTTTTGAATAATTTATTTTCCGTTCCGGCACCAAAATTGGCGATATACAGATCGAGGTCGCCATCTACATCGTAATCTATCCAGGAATCAAAAACCAGGATTGTACTTCGGGTTTCCAAAAACGGGAAAGTATCCAAGAGTGTGAAACCACCGCTGCCATCATTTTGGTAATACAAATCGGTAGCACCACCTGCCGAGGTGAGGAAAAGGTCAAGGTCACCATCCCGGTCGAAATTGACCCAGGAGCCGGAGGGATATCTGCCATTGGGGTTCTCCGCAACAGACATTTCCGAAAGGCTATAATCCGGAGCACCATTATTGAGGTACCAACGATTGCTGGTCATCTGGCCTGTCGCATTTTCGTAATTGCCCATAAACACATCAGTCGTTTCATCATGGTTGTAATCTGCCAAGAGGGCAAAAGCCGTACCCAGGCCTCCATTTTGCACAAAGAGCGAGTTTTCATCTGCCGTAAAGGTCCCATCACCATTATTCAAATACACCCGGTTGTACCGCTGAGTGGGGGAGGCAAAACCACAGATGAAAAGATCAATCCAGCCATCTGCATTGATATCATTCCAGGAAGCACCTACATTGGGAATAGATTCAGTGACCAAAGGGCTCGCATCAGTGATACGGGTAAAAAATTGAGCATTGATGGAACTGAAAAAGGAGAAAAATAACAGAAATAGCGCACTTTTCTGATACCAGCCAGAGCGAGTTAAAGTTTTCATAGATTATAGCTTTAATTTAAAATACGAGCAGGCTCAAATTAATTGGGAAAGCCAAGATTATTCCGGAGATTATACCAAGGGAGTACTATATTATGCAAATGCCAGAGCGAGGTATGTCAATATGATTGACAAAATCAGGAGTGTTGTTGGCATAAAGAGTCCAGACCTCCCGTATCTACCAACGTTGGTTATCTCCAAAGGTCTGAAATCCAGCTTTTTTATTGCAATGGTAAGCCATTTTGGGGGAGTCTCGCTCAAGCACAGAAACGGCAAAGAAAAATGGACACTTTTCCCTATAAAAGCCGTCCTCCAAACAAGCACTTAAAGCCCACTTCTATCAACCCATGGCCGACTTTATCCAAATCAACACGTGATTGGAAAAGGACACTAGCTCGTTCCCCTTAGGGCGGAAAATTGTGATCATAGAAACAAATTTACAGTGCTTGCGTATACAGAAATGTCTTGAATTTGCCTTTATAACTCATTGTGTGTTTTCTTGATTTATGCTAAATTTGTAGACAATTCCTTCACATGAACGTTTAAAAAACAATCCGGCACCCCCTTCTGTCGGGCAGATCCTTTATTTCCCCCTTCCCCCAACCTAGTCTAAGCGTACTTTTTTATTGAATAAACAACTTAAAACCTTATGAGAAATTTTGACACTCTGTTGAAGGGATTTTCCTTTTTTTTATTGTTTTTTTTACTCCTGGTGTGGCCGAATACATCCAGCTTATTGGCACAATGTAATGGTAGTGTCGTACTCAACCTTTCTGGACCTACGGTGGGTGACTGGACGGCCCCAGCCACAGGTGGCCCATTTCTGGTGAATATTACTGCAAAAGGAGGTTCTGGTGGAGCTTATCTGCAATATGGCCCGGACAGGACTGGTGGTTCTGGGGCTACCATGATTGGTAGTTTTGTTGTGCAAAATGGTGAAACGTTGCGGGCAATTGCTGGTGAGGGAGGGTATCATTCTGATTTGGAAGGCGGTGGTGGTGCTGGTGGTTCGGGAGCCGTTAATTGTGGTGTTTCCGGAGACTGTTCAACAGGGACGATTCTGATTATTGCAGCTGGTGGTAATGGTGGCAACCAGCTCGGACCCAATGTGATGCCTTATATAGGTTACGGGCTAGGAGGTTCGGCGGATACTGGCGGAAGTGGTATCGGTGGTATCCATCTTGATTCTGATTCCGGTGGTGGTGGTGGTGGTGTCAATAGTTCCGGTACATCTGCCAGTTCTGGCGGTGGCGGTGGTGAAAGGGTGTCTACATCCGGACTCGTAAATGGCGGATATGGTAGCAATAATGTGGCCATGAATTCAGGGAACAACAAGGGCGGTATGGGCATGGGTGGCGGCGGTGGCGGTGGTGATGGTGCTACAGTCGACAATGCCGCAGGTGGCGGTGGTGGTCATACCGGTGGTTCTGGTGGTAATTTTAGTGCGGCAACTTCATTTAATTCCGGCTTTGATCAGTCTAATATAAATGGCATATATGGAGGTGGTTCTACCGGTGTTATAGAAAGCCCCTCCGATCCTGGAACGGTTACCGTTATTTGTCTGAATGCACTGCCCGTATCCCTGATCAACTTCAAAGCATTAATTCAAAACGATGGTGTCAGCCTGCATTGGAGTACCGCTACCGAAATCAATAACCTGGGTTTTGAAATTGAACAAAGCGTAGACGGCCGCAATTGGTCCGAGGTTGGTTTTGTAGGCGGGCATGGCACAACTAATATTCAACGCAATTATGTATTTAAACATGAAAACCCTCATTATGGTATCAACTACTACCGGTTGAAACAATTAGACTTTGATGGAGTATTTGACTATTCACCCATTGTTGTTGCCAATCAAAAAACAGCCGAACATAAATTCGATATTTTTCCGAATCCTTCAAGAGATGGCGCCTTATCCTTGCGCATTGTTAGCAAAACAGAAGGCCATGCCTTACTTGAAATCTTTGATTGGGCCGGATATAGGGTGTATCGGGATCCTATTTCGTTGTATGAAGGCACTATGGTCTGGCCCGTTTCAATGGCCACGTTTCCCAAAGGTGCCTATACTGCCCGGATAGAATTACCTAGCGGGGAGGTCGCTTTCAGGAAGATAATATTGCAATAAATCTGTTTCATTCGTAGGAATGAAATACAGGCAAGGGAATCTTTGGGGACATTAGTCAATCAATAACGACTTAAATTGATTGATTTTATGAAAAAATTCCCGACTTTAATCACCTGCCTGTTGTTGATTTTTCAGCAGGCCTTTACACAACAAGTCACCACGCTTGTAGCAGATTTTCCTGGCAATGATGGCCTTTCCATTGATGCCGAAGGCAATATTTATGTCAATGACCGGGGCACCAACTTCAATGGTACCCGGGTTATCAAAGTACTGCCGGACGGCACCTGGTCGACTTATGCCGCTAGTCTTGACCCTTTTCCTGTAGGCAGTGTTTTTGATGAACAGGGCAATCTTTATGTCACAGGATCAATTATTGGAACCATTTCCCGGATCAATAGTGATGGCACAAAAGATTTGATCGCATCAGGAATCCCATCAGCGGGTGGCCTGGAACGCGATAATGAGGGCAATCTCTATTGTTCTGCCTGGTCAGCCAACCAAATTATCAAGGTAGATACAGATAACCACAAGACTGTTTTTGCTTCCGGAGATCAGGTTGTCGGCCCGGCAGGCCTGGCTTTTGATAAAGAAGAGGAAGTCCTTTATGCTGCTAATTGGTTCGACACCCGGTTATTTCGATATACACTGGATGGCGATTCCGAATTTGTAGGTGATTTTCCAATGTTACCCATTGGTCCTATCGTTTTCCAGGATGGCTATATTTACGCGTCCGCTCCGGATGCACATCGGATTTTTCGAATGAATGTGGAAAATGGAGTAGTCAGCACCTTTGCCGGGAGATTAGAAGCGGGCTTTGTTGATGGGCCCTTGTCTGAAGCCACTTTTACGCGTCCGCATGGACTTGGGTTTACGACTACAGGTGATACCCTGTATGTATCTATGGATAGCCCATCGGATTATGGCCGTTTGCGGCGTATTGATTTGACCAATGCCACAGGACTTTGGGAACCCTGGCAGCTTGATTTCCAGTGGACCATCACTCCTTGTCCTTCAAATGGAGAAATTCGCTTGGTCGCTACCGAGGTACCCATAGGAATATACACGATCCAGATATCGGATGCCAGTGGCAAAATGATTCACCGTGATCAAATTGAGGTTGGTGCAGGAGGGGCTATGCATTGGCGCGTGAATTTGGAGGAGCGTGGGATTTATTCCATAAGTTTGGTCGCTGTAGATGGGAAAAGGATGAGTAAAAAGGTGGTGGTGCAATGAGGTCGCTTTGCTGTCAGATCGTCTTTGGCTGTGCATTCGACTGTCAGAAGTAGGAGGCCTGCTGCTAGAAGGGGAGTGGACAAGTAAGTGTGCTTTTTTCACCGCAGACGCGGGAAACGCGGAGTTTCACGGAGTAATTTGTTGACCTCCAAACATGCACTAAAACCTGATTTTTAGATCGTGGAGTTCTTTTCATTCCGGTTTTGTCCTTTTATCCAATTGGCTGGTGAAAGGCCGGTATGTTTTTTAAAATAGCGGTAAAAAGTGGTGTTGCTATTAAATCCAACGTCGTAGGCGATGGCTTGAATGGTTAAATGCTGACAGTTTTCCTTTAGGAGTAAAACTTGTGCTTCCTTCACACGAAAGTGGTTAATGTATTCGCCAAAAGTCATTTGATTTTTGCGGTTCAAAAACTCCGATAACTGGTGGGGGCTGATAGACAATTGTTCCGCTAACCGGGAGAGGTTGAGGTTGGGATCCCGATAGACTTTTTCGATCTCCATGAGTTGTTGCAACCGTTGCCCGGTTTGTGGTAGGTTGAGGTTGGCCAGGTTGGAATTGGCATATTTCACAGCTGTTTTTTTTATTGAAATAAACAACCATTCCGGTCTGCTGATGGCAACCAGGGCTAAAGTTTGAATAAAAAAAGTAAGACTTACAAATACCAGGTTGCTGGTTATCCAACCAAAAGAAAGGTTCAAAAAGTTGAAAGCCAGCAGGTGCACAAAAGAAGCCACGCCGAGAAGCAATAGACCTCCGGTCAATAATCCTGCCGGACTGCGTAAATGGAGGGCTTGGTTTTTGAACAATTTCAACAATAAAAAGGGGTATATTAACAATTGCAAATGATAGACCAATTTAGACAAACTGTGTAAAAGCGTTATTTTTTCTCCCTGACTATATTGCGCCCAATATTGCAACCGCTCTTCAACAGGGAGCAACATAAATGGGATATTGATTAATAGAGAGAAAAGGACTGGACTTAGATGCCAACCGATCACTTTTGGCGACAAGGTTTCACCGGGTAAAAAAGCACGTAAAGAAAGATAAAAAAGCGGCCCGATAGCCAGCCAAAATGCATTGGCAAAACCAAAAGCCGGCCAGGCAAACATCCCGTTTATTAACCAGAAGTTGGACAATACATAATCAGTAGAAAGTAGAGATAAGGAGAGCACCAAAGCAATCAATAAGTATTTTTGGCGCTTTTGTAAACGCTTATCGAGGGTCAGGCCAAGGATTAGAAAAATTCCCTGTATGATTCCATAGGCGATTAGAAGGAGCCAGAAGGTCATGGTTTTTGGATGGCAAGTTAGTTAACTTCCCTATAAAAAGCCTCACCCTACAACAAAGAGCAGGGCGAGGCATAGCGGTCATTACCACCAAATCTATTTTATTAAAATCAATTTATGCGTTTGTAAGCCATCGACTGCTAGCACTTGCACCAGGTAAGTCCCTGATGAAAATCCACTGATATCCAGGTCAGTGGTGCCGATGGTACCCCGCTGGGTTAAAATCACTTTACCGGAGGCATCACTGATGCGGATGTCGATTTCCGTACCGAAACTAGCCGGAATATCGATTCGTACCTGGCCACTTGAGGCCGGATTAGGATATAAGTTGCTACCACTCAGCAATTGATCAGGACCACCAACGGCATCATCTATGCAATCATCCTGAATTTCAAAGGCACCGATATCTCTCTGGCCTCCAAATACAGTAGAATCTCGCTGATCAGTGCTATTGTTATTGGGGTCTCCATTATCTTTGGCTACACTGCCACAAATCAGAGCATGTGTTTTGGTTGCTCCGCCATTGTTTGCCAATGTATCGAGCATCGCATCTATCGGATCATTTGCGGTACCTTCAATATCTGTAGCGGTTTCCGGGAATCCGTTTGTGTCATCCTGGCCAACCAGGTTGTATCCTTCTGACATAAAACTTCCCGAACCGTTGTTGAGATCCTGTCCCTGACCGGAAGCAGTATTCCCTGCAACAATTGTGCTTTTAAAAGTAGCCTGATCTGAAGCCATATTTTGTGCCACACCTCCGCCTCCAAGACTGGCTGAATTGGACGTAATTGTGCTTGCTTCAATATTGACGGTTCCATTATTAAAAATGCCACCACCATCGCTGCCACTATTGTTTCCAGAGATCGTGCTGTATGCAAGGCTCACGGTACCGCCACCACTATTGTGTACACCACCGCCATTACCTGCGTCACCATCTACTTCGTTGTTGGAAAGCGTCGAAGCGGTTACAGTGATTGTTCCGCCATTGTTAAATATACCTCCGCCTCCATCATCGGCGGCAGCACCACTGGCGGTATTGCCATCAAGGGTTATATTCGAGATGGTCATCACACCAACGCCATTCCAAAGTCCACCGCCTTCAGAGGCAGCAAGATTTTCATTGGCTGTTCCGCCGGTTATTGACACATCACCAGCACCGGAAACGTGCAGTCCACCTCCATTACCTGGAGCGGCCTCATCGGTACCAAAAGCAAAATTGCCGTCAAGGTTGACATTGGTCATGCTCAGACCTACTGTTCCGGCTACATTGGAGGCATCCTCGATACCGCCACCTGCTCTTTCCGCTTCATTATCAGTGATGCTGGCTTCTGTAACCGTTGTTGTCCCACCGGAGGCATTAAAAATACCGCCGCCACTGCCAGAAATACCAGCTGCAAAGTTGTTGGAAATAGTCACTGCCAGGGAAGAACCATCAATGACGAGTGTTCCGCCATTGTTGAAGACTCCACCACCACCGTCATCGGCTGCATCACCGAAGGCGCCGTTGGCATTGATCACCGTACCATTTTGTATCGTCATGGTGCTTCCAGCCTGGTTCCACAACCCTCCGCCTTCGCGGGCAGTCAGGTTGTCGGAAACGGTACAACTATCAATGGTTATGGTAGCAGCCATGCCACTTACGTGCAAACCACCACCATTGCCAGGGTTTGATGTGCCGGCCAGACCGTATAGATCGTTAAAAATCAGGTTGGAGCTTGTCAGAGTCACCGAACCATCAATTACTTCGATGCCGCCACCAGCACGGTTGGCTGCATTAGCTCCAATAGCTGTATTGTTGATCGTCACCGTACCTCCGGTGCTGAGAATAGCACCACCGCTGCCGGATAATCCGTCTGCGGTATTATTGATGATGGACACAAAATTTTCGGAACCATCAACAATCAGCGTACCGCCATTATTGAAGATCCCACCACCGCCATCATTAGCGCTGTCACCGCTAGCCGTATTTCCACTTATAAACGTATTATTTTGGATCGTCATAGTTCCGGCGCCATTCCAGAGCCCGCCGCCTTCAAGAGCCGCAAAGTTGCCGGTCACAGCACCACCGGTAATGGTCACATCGCCAGTGCCGGAAATGTGTAGGCCACCGCCATTACCCGGTGCACTAAGTGCCATATTGCCACTTAGTTCCACATTAGTTAGGGTAAAGGTCGTACCTGAACCGGAATTGTCTTCAATACCACCACCAGCACGATTACACTGATTCATCAGTATGGAACTGGCTTCCACGGTTAGCGTTCCACCGGCATCATTCAGGATACCGCCGCCACTGCCGCTGGTTCCTACTGCACTATTGTTGGTGATACTTGTGTTGTTTTGGATGTTGACAGTACCACCGGCATTAAATACACCGCCACCGCCCTGATCGGCACCATCACCACTGGCAATATTGCTATCGATGTCAACGCCATCAATGGTCATGATTCCAGTGGCATTCCATAAACCACCGCCTTCAGCTGCAGCCGTGTTGCTATTGACTGATCCTCCGGTGATGGATAAATCGCCAGCACCTGTAATGTGTACACCACCACCATTTCCGGGTGCGGAACCAGCATTGTTGCCACTGATAATGACATTGTTTAACATCACTGTTGTACCAGCTCCGGAATTATCTTCGATGCCTCCACCTGCACGGACGGCAGTATTTTGGGAAACGCTACAATCTGAGAGCGTGAGCGTTCCACCAGCATCATTCAGGATACCGCCACCACTGCCCGCTGCGCCATCGGCAACGTTGCTGGTAATGCTTGTTATGTTTTGAATAATTACAGTACCACCGGCATTAAATACGCCACCACCGCCCTGGTCCGCACCAGCGCCACTAGCGGTATTGCCATCAATGATGACACCGTCAATGGTCATGGTCCCAGTGCCATTCCATAGCCCGCCACCTTCAGCTGTAGCTATATTGCCATTAACAGAACCTCCTGTGATGGTCAGATCACCTGCGCCTGTAATGTGAACGCCGCCCCCATTGCCGGGTGCCGAACCGGTTGCATTATTGGTGATGGTTACATTTGTCAGAGTGACCATCGTTGTATTACCGGAATTGTCTTCAATACCACCACCAGCGCGATTACACTGGTTCATCATGAGGGTACTGTTTGTTACAGTCAAGGTGCCTCCCATTGCGTTAAGGATACCGCCACCGCTGCCACTCATCCCACTGGCGGTATTGCCGGAGATCATGGTGCCATCCATGATCGTGAGTTCACCACCAAAATTGGCGATACCCCCACCCCCTTGTGTTGCCATGTCACCCATTGCAGTGGAAGCACTGATGATAGAGGCACTGATTTCAACAATTGAATTAGTTGCCAGAATTGCTCCTCCACTATCGGGAGCTTGACCATTGGTTAAGGTAACACCAATAATGGTAACAACGCCAGCATCGGAAATATTGAAAACCCGACTAAGTCCGGAACCACTGATAATGGTATTGGCCGAACCATTACCCATAATAACCACAGGCTGGTTGATTGGGATTTCTCCCGATGTTAGAAGGATAGCGGTACCATTGGTTAAAGCATCAAAGGTGATGGTATCACCAGGATTAGCATTGGCGATGGATTCCCGTAAGGACCCTAGTAGATTATCAGCTATACTGGTTACAGGGATCAAGGCCGCTTTTGCCTGTTGGGTGCCCAATAACGAGAGTAATGTGATTAATGTAAAAGAAAATAGTGTAGGAAACTTTCGATTCATAAGGATAGTTTTTTAAAATGTTCTAATAAGATGTTGACTCGTTAAGGCATGCATGAAAATGATTGGGCTTGATTCTCCATTTATTTTACTGAAATAGAAGCTGTTTACGGGCTTGTTTGCCTGCCTGCACGAAAAGAATAAGCAACTTATTGATATACGAGAAGATTGCTATGATCGGATTGAAATGGCGGAAAATAATTAGGCGGCGTACTGTTCGTTTTTGAACACTTTCTGTTCATCTTTGAACAGTTGGAACCCTAAAAATGCTAAGGAATGACGTGCGAAAGCGCATAATTAACCGCTTTGGCCGGTTGGCATGACTTTGGCATGTACCTGCATATAACTGTCTCCAAATCAAGACTTATGTTACTGCACAATGTCAAAATCACCTTGCGGCACCTCCTGAAAAATAAAACGGCTACATTCATTAATTTCGCCGGATTAACGATTGGGTTGACTGCATCCCTGCTGATCTGTCTTTACGTTTTGAATGAGTGGCAAACTGATCGTGCACTGCCACACCCGGAACGGACCTATCGGTTGTTGAGGGTAGCAGAAATTAACAATGAACCTTATGAAATTGGCATTACATCAGGGCCTTTCGCTCCAGCTTTGCAGCAAGACTTTTCTGCCGAGATAGAGTCGACCGTGCGGGTAGTTGATGGCAATTCAGTTGTTGCCCTGGGAGAGTACCGGTTTCAAGAAGACAAATACTATTATGCCGATCCCAATTTTTTGACCTTTTTTGACCTTCCCTTACTTCATGGGCATGCAGAAACGGCTCTTTCTCAGCTTCACAGTATTGTGCTCAGTCGAAAAACAGCCTTGCGCTACTTTGATAATGAAGCAGAAGCAATGGGCCAAACCATTCGTATTGACAATAGTTATGATGCCACGGTGACTGGTGTGCTTGACGATTTGCCCGGGCCCATGCACTTTGATTTTGATCTGGTAGAAAGCACGCTGGAGCTGGAAAAATCTAGTTGGTGGACAGGCTGGTGGAACAATAACCTGATGACTTATGTGCGCCTGAAGCCCGATGCAGCGGTAACAAAAATACAGCCCTATTTGTCGGGATTTATGGACAAATATTTTGGCAAGGACTTTGAGCGTACGGGTAGTCGCATAGATTTACGGTTGCAACCGATCCAATCGGTTTATTTTGAGGGAGAAACCCGTTATGATCCGGTACGCCATGGTGATTGGCCTTCTGTTCGGATCTTCCTTTTTGCAGCCATTTTGTTGATTGTAATCGCTTGTGCCAATTATGTCAATATGGCTTCGGCCAAAGCGGTAGAACGCGGCAAGGAAGTCGGTATTCAAAAGGTTTTGGGGTCGGGAAGGTTGCGAATCGTATGGCAAATGTTAGCCGAGAGTTTTTTGATGACTTCCGCATCTGTTTTTGCGGCCGTTTCTCTGGTAGGTTGGCTGTTACCTCGTTTTGAGCAATATTTTGATTTGACACTGGATGTAGTGATCCCTAATACACAACTTGTGCCGGCTCTGGTTGGATTGACCATTTTGGTGTCTTTGATTGCCGGTTTATACCCCGGTTGGTTTTTGTCTTCTTTTAAACCAGCGTTTACCTTAAAGGGATCAACAACTGCAGGCGAACGGCATACTTCGGGATTGCGCAAAGCTTTGATCGTCTTTCAGTTTGTGCTTTCAATTGGGCTGCTTTGCAGTACCATTTTTGTACATCAGCAATTGAATTTTTTAAAAAATAAAAACCTGGGATTTGATAAATCGCAGGTGTTACTGATGGACATCAATAGCCAGGAATTGTACGATGCCCGGGAGACTTTTAGGGAACAATTGAAGCGGGAACCAGGCGTTCGGGAAGTCGCATTTATGAACGGCATTCCCGGCGGAAATCATGATGCTACCAGTGTGGATATCCCGGAGTTGAACCTGAAAATTCGAATGCGTACTGCTTTTGCGGATTTTGATTTTGCTAAAACCCTGGGATTACAATTTGTTGCAGGCCGTGATTTTAACCCTCAACTGGCTAGTGATAGCACCCGTGCCGCCATCCTCAATGAACGGGCAGTTGCTGATTTGGGATTGACACCAGAAGAAGCCTTGGGGAAAAAGATCATCCTGTCCAGTTTTGATACCATCTCCCGCACGGTTGTGGGGGTCGTTAAAGATTACAATTTTTCCAGCCTTCATGATGCGATAGAGCCTCTAGTAATTTCCACGGCATTTTGGGGCGGAGTCATTGCTGTCAAAGCCCAGGGAGATAGAATTTCCAAGGTAATTGCGGCAGCCGAAACAGCCTGGAATGCCGAATCACCTGCCTTCCCATTTTCCTATCAATTTTTGGATGAGCGACTCGATCGCCTGTACAAGAGTGAAGCTCGGGAGGGGCGCATCTTTGCCTTATTTGCCATAATCGCCATTTTTATCGCTTGTCTGGGCATGTTTGGCCTGGCCTCTTTTGCCGCGACGACAAGGATCAAAGAAATTGGCATTCGCAAAGTATTGGGGGCCTCCATAGGTAGCATAATAAGCCTACTTTCCGCTGACTTTCTTAAACTGGTAGGCATAGCTTTTATCATCGCCTCTCCGCTGGTTTGGTATTTTATGAAAGTATGGCTGCAAAACTTTGCCTATAGCATTGAGATAGAATGGTGGGTGTTTGTGCTGGCTGGCATGGCGGCTATGTTGATCGCCGGACTGACGGTGAGCGCAAGAAGTATAAGGGCGGCTTTGGTCAATCCGGTGGAGTCACTGAGAAATGAATAGGAATGGTGTCTAAGCGCTTGTTTGGAGGTCGGAGCTGCGGACGAAAGGTATCTATTTTTTGATGCCAAAGCATAAAAAGCTATTGAAGTTCCGACCGGAGTACGGGGAAGAAAAGTAACAGCCTGTTCCGCCGAAAGGAAACCGCTAGGTCGGGAAAGTATCATCAAAAAGGGACTCTTTGTAACCCAAATACTGGCCTCCAAATAGGCGCTAAATCAGGATGTAATATTTACATTTAAATCACCCGAAAGATGTTTAAAAATAACTTCAAAATTGCGTGGAGGAATATCTGGAAATATCCAGTTTATTCATTTGTTAATTTGATTGGTATGTCGCTTGGTCTGGCGGCGGCATTTGTGCTTTTGTTTTACACTTACCGGGAGTTGACGTATGACCAGAATTTTCGAGATGCCGACCGTATTTACCGAGTAGCTACGGACTTTTTTAACATGGGTGGTTTTGCTAAAAGCCAGGAAGGTTTGTTGCCTGCCATATCTGTGGAAACACCCGAAATAGAATTGTCCACCCGTTTTGATCGTGGGTTCCGAGATTTAGAGGTTAAAGCCTGGGAACAGAAATACGAAGAAAAGGCGCTACTATATGTTGATTCTACTTTTTTTAGGATGTTTTCTTTTCCATTTGTAGAAGGAGATCCTACCCGGGTATTGCAAGCACCAGGTGAGGTTGTTTTGTCTTTGAAAGTGGCTAAAAAGTACTTTGGGAATGCCCAGGCGGCAATGGGTAAAACAATTTATACCGGCAAGGAAGAACAACCCTATGAAGTAACGGGGGTTATTGACAATAGCAATTTGCGAACCCATATTGTTGCTGACCTTTGGTTTTCTTTGGCCGGACGACTGGAAGGGCGAAAGGGCTGGACTAATGTGTCTTTATACAATTATGTCAAGCTCAATGAAAGCAGTACGGTGTCCGATCTGCAGAGCGGCCTGGATGCCTTGTTGAAAAACGCTGCATATCCTTCGATGAAAACCGATCTTAGTTATGAAGAGTGGGTGATTAATAAAGACGCCGTAAAGTTTTTTATCCAACCGCTACAAGATATCTACCTGAAATCAGATTTTAGTTTCGAGGTATCTACTGGCGGCAATGCTACGCAGGTATATGTCTTGGGCATCATCGGTTTGTTCATCATTTTTCTGGCCGGAGTCAATTATATCAACCTCACCACGGCCCGGTCAATGGTCAGGGCCAAAGAAATTGCGATTAAAAAGACGTTGGGTGCCGAGAAAAAATACTTGATCAGCCAGTTTCTGGGCGAATCGGTCTGGTTTAGCCTATTGGCGGTGATTGTGGCCGGTGGATTGACCGAGGTGCTGCTTTTGGTGTTTGCCAAAATAACGGGAGAGCAACAGCTACAAACCATTTTCACCAATTGGCAGACGCCGTTATTGCTGGTGGGTTTTGCCCTTTTGGTCGGTTTGTTGTCGGGCATTTATCCTGCCTTCTACCTGACGAGCTTCAGGCCAGCAAAAATCATCAAAGGAGGCCGCAATAAACAAGAAAATGGCCGGGTACGTAGCGGATTAGTGGTGTTTCAATTTGTCATTTCCATTGGCCTCATCATTAGCAGTATGATTGTTTATCAGCAATTGCACTTCATGCAGGACAAGGATAAAGGACTAGATCAGGAGGGCATTATCATTATCGAAAACATGAATGAGTTGAAAGATCAGGCGGTTACTTTTCGAGCAGAAGCGGAAAGACAAAGCAGTATTCTGGCTACCAGTTTTGCCCGGCGCGTGCCTGCTGGTAGTGGGATTTGGATGTATACCTATAAAACCCCTGAAATGCCTGAATCCATTACCATTCAGACCTTTCCCGTTGATCACGACTTTCTGCCTACCGCTAATATGCACCTGATCGACGGGCGTAATTTTTCCAAAGAGATGGCTAGCGATAGTGCCGCCGTGATCATCAATGAAGCAGCTGCGAAACAATTGGGATTGGGCGAAAACCCCATTAATGCAGAAATTAATGAAGGGCAACGAGTGGTTGGTGTTGTCAGTGATTTTCATTTTCAATCTCTACGAGAAAAGATTGCTCCGGTGGTGCTGACTTATGCGCCCACAGGAAGTAAGTTGCTGATCAAGACCAATAGCCGACAGGTGAGTGGGGTAGTGGCCGCTCTTGAACAAAACTGGCGTAAGTTTTCCCCGGAAGAGCCGATGCTTTACACCTTCATGGATGAAAATTTTGCCAAACTCGCCACCAAGGAAAGTATGCTCAGCCAAGCCATCACCTTTTTTACCCTGTTGGCATTTATCATCGCCACTTTGGGCTTATTTGGCCTAGCTACCTTCTCAACCGAACAACGCACCAAAGAAATAGGCATTCGAAAGGTCCTCGGTGCAACGGTGGCTAACATCGTTAGTCTGCTGTCCAAAGATTTTCTGAAACTCGTTCTGGTGGCCTTCCTGATTGCTTCGGGTATTGCCTGGTTTGCTATGGATCGCTGGTTGGAGAATTTTGCTTATCGGGTTGACATCAATTGGTGGGTTTTTGTATTGGCCGGAGCAACGGCTGTTGGCATTGCACTGCTGACGGTGGGCATGCAAGGTGTCCGGGCGGCTTTGGCCAATCCGGTGAAGGCATTGAGGAGTGAGTGAGAAGAGGAGACAAAGATATTGGAAGACATAGAAAGGGTTACCTTCTTCGCTTTACTTGGTATTTTCACAAGTTGTCTTAGAAATTGTAAGTAACGAATATGTTTGACCTATTTAAAAGGATGATTAAGAGGAGGGAAAATGTGGTCAAGTTCTGCTTGTTCTTTTTCAGAAAGTTGTCCGGTCTTTGATCTGTCAACTAATTTAAATACTCTTTTTCGAGTAGCCTCCGAAGCTTTGAATTCGAGTACTCGATTTGGATTTTCACTAGCGATGAAATCTATGATTTCGTCAACAGCAGAAGTAGCAATCATAATGTTGAAGTTAGTTGAACATAATACAAATACCGGAAAGGATTAGTTTATTTCCCAATAAAAGAAAAAAACATGTACCAAAACTACCTGAAAAGTGCCTGGCGAAACCTGCTCCGAAATAGCGGCTATTCCCTCATTAACATTGGTGGATTAGCAATCGGTATGGCGGTGGCGATGCTCATCGGTTTATGGATTTGGGATGAAGTTTCTTTCAATAAATACCACGACAACTACGACCGCCTTTCCAGGGTGATCCAAAATGTTACCAATAACGGAGAGGTACAGACCTGGTTTCAGGTACCATTACCCCTGGCAGAAGAATTGCGTAACAACTATGGTAGTGACTTCGAGCAGGTTGTAATGGCCTCTGGTACCTACGATCATATTTTGACTTGGAAAGATAAATTATTGACCAGAAGTGGGGCTTTTTTTGAGGAACCTGGCGCTGCATTGCTGGGGCTAAAAATGATAAAGGGATCGCGTGAGGCACTGAAAGATCCCACTTCGATCCTGCTTTCTGAGTCGACAGCAAAAGCATTTTTTGGAGATGCCGATCCTATTAATGAATCCATCAAGATTGATGATGAATTAAGTGCACGGGTGGCCGGTGTCTATGAAGACATTCCTCAAAATTCGACCTTTGCTGATCTGACCTTTATGGGCCCCTGGAAAATGTTGCATGATCATTCGGAATGGATGAGGACGATGGACGATCCTTGGCGCCCTAATGCTTTTGCACTTTATGTGCAGTTGCCCGAACATGCTGATCTTGCCCTGGTTTCCGAAAAAATCAAAGATGCCAAATTGAAAAATCTCGGAGTCGACCTTGCCAAAAAGAAACCTGAGCTTTTTTTGCATCCTATGAATCAATGGCATTTGCACTCCCAGTTTAAAAATGGGATAAATATTGGCGGAAAAATCAAGTATGTATGGTTGTTTGGAGTCATTGGTGTGTTTGTGTTGTTGATGGCGTGTATTAATTTTATGAATTTGAGTACGGCACGATCGGAAAAGAGAGCTAAAGAAGTGGGCGTACGCAAGGCAGTTGGGGGTGGACGTTGGCAACTCATCAGCATGTTTCTCGGTGAATCGTTATTCCTTTCGGCATTTTCATTTGTATTTTCCCTTTTATTGGTACAAATGGTGCTTCCCTCTTTCAATCAGGTGGCGGATAAGGCGATAACAATCCCCTGGAATAATGGTTATTTTGGGTTTTTATGCCTGGCATTTATTTTATTCACCGGACTGCTTGCAGGTAGTTACCCCGCCTTTTATTTATCTTCTTTCCGTCCGGTAAAAGTACTCGCAGGACCTTTTAAGGCAGGGCGCTGGGCAGCTATTCCGCGCAAAGCGTTGATTGTTTTACAATTTACGGTTTCTGTGGTGTTGATCATTGGCACGCTGATCGTTTTTAACCAAATTGAGTATGTCCGTAACCGCCCCCTTGGGTACAATACCAATAGTTTGGTATTCATCCCGGTTATTACAAATGAAATTCACAAACATTTTGAGGTCATTCAATCCGAACTGATCCAGGCGGATGTGATAACCATCATGACAGAAAGTACCAATCCTCCTACACAGATTTGGTCGACGACCAGTGGCATAAGCTGGACGGGCAAAGACCCCGATTTATCCGTTGACTTCCCCCAATTCGGCGTTGCTCATGATTATGGCAAGACGGTCGGCTGGCAGTTTATCGCTGGCAGGGATTTTTCTAAGGATTATGCAACGGATTCTACTGGCTTAATATTAAATAAGGCGGCAGTTCAGTATATGGGATTGGAGCACCCTATTGGCGAAACCATCCGATGGTTTGGAGATCCTTACCAGGTCGTTGGTGTGGTGGAAGATATGGTGATGGGGTCTCCCTATGATCCGGTAAGGCCAGCTGTGTTTTATCTGGACAACAGCGCCGGTAATTTTGTACTCACCAAATTAAACCCGGAAGTTAGTGCCGCAACGGCACTGGAAAAGATAGAAACGGTTTTTAAAAAGTTCAATCCCACTCAGCCTTTTGAGTACAGCTTCGCAGATGAAGATTTTGCTAAGAAATTTGGCAATGAACAACGCATCGGCGAGCTGGCTTCTTTTTTTGCAATACTAGCCATTTTTATTAGCTGCCTCGGACTTTTTGGATTGGCTTCTTTTGTGGCGGAACAGCGGACCAAAGAAATCGGCATTCGCAAAGTTTTGGGCGCTTCAATCTTCAATATCTGGAAGTTGTTGTCAAGAGATTTTATAGTTTTGGTTATCATTTCCTGTGTGATTGCTGCTCCGATCGCCTATTTTTTCCTACAGGACTGGCTGGAAGGGTATGAATATCGTACGGAAATATCCCGGTGGGTCTTTGGGGCAGCCGGTTTGGGCGCGCTAATGATTACGGTATTGACGGTGAGTTTTCAGGCGATTAAGGCGGCTTTGGCGAATCCGGTGAAGAGTTTGCGGTCGGAGTAGGGTGTTTTGGGAGTTGTGTGAAAAGTCCAGCAAAGGCACATATCTTCAAAATCTTTAAGATTTGGAAGAATCAGGGGGCTCCTCAACCAATTCAAACCTACAATTATCAAGTCATCTTTAATATTGGTGATCATGCAGAAGAATGCACTTATCCTGGAAACTTGACTTTGCTTAGATGAACTATCTCTCATTGGTATACAAAAAGATTTTGTGATGAAAAACTATTTTTGGATTATATTTTTACCGCTACTATGTGTAGTTCTCATTTTTAGTTGTAAAAAAGAAGAGTCGGTTGAACTTCCACCTTGTGAAAACCCTCTGGAGGAGGCCACATTTTCTATCAAACTTAGAAAGGGCTCTACCGAACCACTGTATATTTTTCCAAAATTTGCCATCCTTTCGGACAATGATGGTAATGTACTGGACTTTATAGAGTTATTGGAGTATGAGCAAAATTTAGAGACCTATTGTGAAGGAGCCAATTCTTATAATGTAACCCTCCTACGGTTTAATTATGACCAAGATTCTCAGAAATCTAACTACTCCTTGATGACCTATCTTGATGTGCCCAATGGAATGTTGTTCAACTTTAAGTCGCTTGTGAATTTTGGACAAACCTTTAAAACGGATTTGGAAATTACCAACATAGAATCTCTGCAAAAGATCGGTACTGATTTTGGATTGAGTGTAAATCCAGGAGAACAGGTTAGCCCCAATTCTTTTCTGGTGAAAAATTTTTCTGCTCCCTATGGCAGTTTATACCTGAAAGTGTGGGCAAATGGTAATAGTAATCCTCGATTTAAGCTTTTAGAATATGTTAGTAGATCATTGGTTCTTGATTATCAAGAAATGACTTTAACTCAAGATACGGTACAAGTCGAATTATTTGACAATCGTTTTTGGCGATTCCAGATCAGAGGAGTATTTGATGACTATAACCTTTTTAACATGGTTAATCTTCATTCAGACCCTGGACTACAGGAACGGAAAAGAAGATTGGATTTTTTTCTACCGATCGATCATCTGGATGGCTACCTGGTAGAAATAAGTGGTACTGAAGAAGGTAAGCCGAACTTTCGATTCACAATGCGCAAATACCTTGAAGAAATACCTCAATCCATAAACCGGAGAGATTTTGATGTTTCCATTTTAAGTCGTAATCACGAAGAACTGATTATTGATACTATAGAAGAGGCGTCGGTGGTTTACACAGATTGGTTACTTTATAATGATGATGAAAAATATGTTCGGTGGCAGGTAGTAGGACCAGCGAATCGTTTTGCTTTTAAAGCCCCTGCGATACCAAATAAAATTTTAGAACAGTATCAAGGTTTAGACGATGTAAACTCCTGGGGATTACAAAAAAATGTGCACCTCTACTTTTATGATCGCATAGAAACCTACGAAGAATACTTGGAATCTATCTATGACGGAAACCTAACTAATCTAACAAGTTTCTACAACGGCGAAGAGCGATATACTGGGGAGTATGATTGACTAACTGAATAAGGTTTTTATAGGTTTTCCTATTAATCGATAAAAAATATGGGACTCAATATATCCTACCACGTTTTTCAAAAAATAGAAAAGGTCCCTACTATTGAATTTATCAAGGGCATTCTCTTGGAAATGCAATTCAAGATATTAAGCATCAGTGATGAAGGCAAACCACTAGATGAACTATTTGAATCAGTAATGAATGATTATAGTGGATCAGTGTTTGCCGTTACAGATAGGAAAGATTTAGTAGTGATTATTGACCAAGGGTCTGGCTTAACAGCATTTCATAGACTAGATATTTTAAAGAACCTTACTATCTCAAAATCTAGTTTTGTGCTTTCTGTAATGCAATCAGATACGGTTGACTTAGAAAATACTGATTTCTTCAAAAATGGGGAATTATATGAAACATCCGATGTTGAAGGAAATTTAGATGGAGAAATTGTTGAAAAAGAAGTTAGAGAAATACTTGAAAAAGTTAAATGTGGCTTTCCTGATTTTTTTGACGCAAATTGGATAAAAGTTGATACGCTGGATTTAATTTATCAGATGAAAAGGGGTAACAAAAGTAGTAAGTGAACTACCATATGTGGACTGCTCAAGGTTCTCAAGCCCACCGCTTTTGGGGAGCAGCTACGGTCAATAATGCAGTACATGAATTTCATGACTATGCTGCTATAGATGGAATTAATCCTCCTCCGGGAAACTTAGGGGTCAGCGAAGAATAACTTACCCATTTGATGCGGCTCTTTTGTCACCAGCCGTTGTTGCTCAAATCCTTGCTTAGTAGTGGCCAAGCGCGGTTTTCGCGTCTAGGCTGGTAACAAAATAGCTCGCCTGAAACAGACAA
>BQJU01000044.1 GCA_021604865.1 Saprospiraceae bacterium
TGCGGGTACTTTTTGGAAGGAGCATGTTGTAGAGGATTTATATTTTCTCAGAGCTATTTTACTAGCTAAACGATGGGACTTGATGATTAATAACTTAGCTAAGGGGGCCTAATTTTTGGGGACAAATCCCAACTGCACCCCATTGGAGAGTCGAAAGAATATTGACATTTGATTTTATAGATAGCTCCAAAATTTTGAAAGATGTACTTATCCTGCCCGGCTTGATTACACTCATTTTCTTTCTTGCATCCTGTTCTGAGAATAACGATCCTATAGAAGCCATCAATGATTCAATATACATTCCGGACAAACAATTTGAATCCATACTGATTGAGCAAACCATCGACCCGGGGCAAAACAGTAATTTAAGCCATCTATACCTATCGAGTAACTCATTGGCGGATCGCAATCCACATTTAAGCTGTATTCATATCAATAATGAACAGGATATCCCAACCGTATCACTTTCGGAATATCAGGAATTGAGTACGAGTTGCAACTGATAAAGATTTCAAAACTTTATTAAACTTAAATAAATATGAAACATAACATCTTAGTAATCGGAGGAACCGGTAAGACCGGTCATCGAGTAGTAGAAGGGCTAACACAATTAGGCCACAATGTAACAATAGGGTCTAGAAAGGGCTCACCTGCCTTTGATTGGGAAGACTACTCCACTTTTGCCCCTGCACTAAAGGGAATGGATCGCGCCTACATTGTGTACTACCCAGACTTGGCCGTACCAGGCGCAAAAGAGGCCATCCAAAAGTTAACAGAAATTGCGCTAAAAGAAGGGCTGGAAAAAGTAGTGCTTCTCTCCGGAAAAGGAGAGGTTGAAGCTGAAGCATGCGAAGAAATCGTTGCTACTTCAGGGCTTAACTATACCCTTGTAAGAGCATCATGGTTCAACCAGAATTTTAGCGAAGGAGCATTCTTGGATTTTGTACTTGCAGGACAAGTGGCATTGCCCATGCCGGAGGCAGAGATTCCTTTTGTGGATGCAAACGACATTGCAGAAGTAGTTACAAAAGTGTTGGTTGATGATTCATACAACGGTGAAACCATCACGGTCACTGGACCAGAGAAGTTAACATTCAAGCAAGTGGTAAAAATGATGGGAAAGGCAATTGGAAGGGATATTCAATACATTCCTATTACCATCGAAGAGTTCAAGTCGGGAATGAAAGCTGCCGGATTACCAGAATCATACATTTGGCTTTTTGGATACCTATTCGAAGAAGTACTTGGAAATCCAGATAATCAGGAAGTCTCTGAGGACGTGCAGAAAGTTTTAGGACGCGCTGCCACTGATTTTAAAGATTATGTGGAAAAGACAGCGCTTAGTGGTGTTTGGAATCAAACCGTATTATACAACATCTAAAGAGGGGGAGTAAGGTCATGCAAACTATTAATTTTAAAAGAGCAAGTATTGCCTCATTGATTATTTGGATTTTAGGAGTCACCGCCTTTGTTGGCTCCTATTACATTCCATTAATGGACAATGCAGATGAACAAGCCAATTGGTTTCTAACGGTTGCTTTGATTCCCGCCATTTTAATTGGCGTTTATGTCTACTACAGAAGGAGCAATCGAACGAACTGGCTATTATTAGGTGGGTTCATGTTTTTTAATACCATACTGCTAGATACTATGATTACAGTTCCACTATTCATTATTCCTGCCGGGGGGAATCACCTTAGTTTCTTTGGTGATCCCGGTTTTTGGATGTTGGGGATAGAATATATGTTGATAGTAGCTTTAGCTAATTTCCTCTTTAGCCGAAAATGAAGTCAATGAGGATTTTTGAAGAATTGAGCCGCCTCAATAGAAGCGCTATTTTCTTTTTCACCACTGGAGAAAAAGGTGATAAGCCTGAAGATTGGGTAATCTAATCTATCAGTCAATCAATCAAGAAGGGAGATATCAAAGTATCGGCAGATTGGGGGAAGCCATCAACTTTGATGGTAAATATATAGCCCATTCTTATGTAGCGCCCGATGAAAGCTATATTCATTAATAATAAATGAATTATAAAATATGATAAAACCCAAAATAGCTGTTCGGTTTTTATTGCTATTATCAATAACTAACCTAGTATTTCACATAAGTATACTCCTAAAAATTGCGCCACAAGACATAATATGGGGCGGAAGGTTAGGCAGTGAAGCTGAAATGTATCTACTTGAGAGCATATCTATATTCTTCACTCTTTACCTGATACTCATTTTGCTTATAAAAGGATCATTCATTCGACCAGTGGTCTCACCGAAAGTTGTTAATATTTCCCTTGCTATTTTTCTGATTCTGTTTATCCTAAATACGATTGGCAATGCGTTCGCAAAAACTGCTTTGGAGCGAACTTTTGCACTGCTTAGTATAACCATTGCAGTTATGCTTTGGACTTTATTGAGAAAGCGAGAAAACGAAAAGAACCAATAGGTATACATTAAGCCAATCGCTAGTATATGATATAGCATTGTGCTACTTCCTCTAAAGATGGACAAAAACTTTGTTTCCATAGACTACTACAAGATTTACATAGCAGACCCTGAAATTTTTGAGTTACTAAAGTTCCCTTATTCTAGAGACAATAGCTCTATTTACTGTGGCACTCTTCCTTTAGAAACTGACGACATAGAGCTCTCGATAGTACTACTTCAAGGCCCAGACCTGCATGTTTACGCTAGAGGAGGAATAAGTCTTGCGCTTGAAGGCCAGATAGGCCAATAGTTGTTCGCGACTCAGTTCATCAGCCGTTCGATCAAAATGCCGTTGTAGATCGCGTAGGGCACGCACATAACTGACAGCAGTACTTGGGGCTCAACCACTGACTGCCAGGTGGTCCGCTAGTCGATCCAGTGGCGATTGAAATTCATTGCGATGAGCTAATAATGCTTTTTTTTACCATGATGATATTGATTTAGTGAAATAGGAAGATAAGGAGAATTATGCTATCTTGAGTGGGCTATTTGGCAAGGTTCCCGCTTTAGCGGGTTCGTTCAACACACAATATAAAACAGTTGGGATACAGAGGTTTGCGAGGGTTTGTTCTCGCATCAACTTTTTCCTCGGTGGATAAAGACGTAGCTCGAAAATCCAACCGTTTCATATTGTAAAACGTTAAGAGCAATATCCTCCGAATCTATAAATCCTCAAGCTTGGCAAAACCAACAGTTTTCCGATAAACATCAGGTGAAACCCCTACTTTTTTCTTAAAAAAGCGACTGAAATAGAATTCATCTTGGTAACCCAAAAGCGCACTAATTTGTTTCACTGATTTGGAGGTCAAATAAAGTTCACGTTTTGCTTCAATCAACACTCGATTGGCAATCAGCTCGGTTAAGGTTTTATCAAGATACTTCTTGGTTATTCTGCCTAAGGTTTTGGGAGATACACAAAGAAGATCTGCATAATCTTGAGGAGCATGGGTAGTGGAGAAATTATTTTCAATGGCATCCACCAGGTTTTGAATTACTTCTGTCCTATCCGAAGAAGGGTTCAGTTGGTTCTCTTTTTCAAAATTCCGCTTTTGCCTTACTGCCTCTATCAAAAAAACTTTCAAATAAGCAACCAGCACCTCATGCTGGGCTAGTTTGTTATTGACCAATTCCTTTGACATTCGATCCAAAATATCCAGAAAACTCGTTTCGTTGGACAGCTTAAAATATGGTGCCTGATGGAAGTTGTGAAAAAGTACTCCTTCGGTTTCTATTTCATTCTGGTGTCGATACGTACAGAAAAAATCAGGATGAAAATTAAGCATCCATCCAGAACATTCCTTATCCGATGTGAGCATGTGCGGTTGATACGGAGAAAGGCAGATCATTGTACTTTTACTCAAATCGTATTCCGACAGATCAACTTTCAAGGTTGGCTCCCCGCTCTGGAGCAGAATCAGAGAATAGTAGTTTTTCCTTTGCAAATGATCGAAGTGTTCTAAATTTTTGAACTCATGGATCTTAAAGGCCAATTCGCTGGTTTGCTGGTCAATGATCGTATGTGTTACGGCTTTATTCATTGTTGGTACTGACAAAAACTTATTCTTGATAAAGTTGAGAATAATTCAAGATACTCTGGTAAACTTATCTTACAATTTTTCATAATAAATTCAGATCACCCGTGTTTGAATAGGATGATCCGAATCTATATTGAATTGGTTTTCAGCCGCTTATTTTGAAGCAAATATGTCGATGGTCTGAATCGCTGAGGCTTCAAAACCCTCCAAAATTACAGGTGCATTCTCCATAAGTGCTGCCGCTATCTTTCCATTGAGATGGAAATCCCTTCCCTGATCATTGGCAAACGTGTCAAAAATGGCATACGTATCATCGTTTAGTTTAATGGCATACCAAGAGGTCGTTTGGGGTTCATTTTTTACCAGCTTTTCTCCTTTATAAAGGAAATTTTCTACATCAGGCGATTTGTTCGTTTTTGTTTTCATTATTACCAAAAGGCCTTTTTTCTCTTCTCCGGTCTTCTTGTTGTTTGCCAGTAGATCAATCGCTTGAATATCAGTATCGGCATTAAAATTATCCAACAATTCTACGGCATTTGTCAGTAGCGCCTCAGCGACCTTGCCTGAAAGGTGCGCTTGCCTGCCCTTTTCCGTATTAAAGGTGTCAAAGATTCCAAACGTTCTATCATCAATTTGGAAGGCATACCACGACTCAGTTAGAGGTTCCCCATTTACCAATTCCAGTGCACCGCTGAGAAACTGCTTAACATCTGCTTCTTTACCTGGTTTTGCTGTAAGCAGTACAAGCAATCCGATTTGTTCTTTTTCCGTTGTTTCCATGTTATCGTTTTTATTTTGTGAAAATGTTTGAGTTGAAATTGTCATTAAGACGATCAGTCCAATGAGTGATAGTTTGTTTTTTGCTCCTTCCATTTTTTGTCGATTTGTTGTGATACAAAGATGAAGGAATTGCGAAGGCTAAAGAATGGATAGATGGGACTAAGGCATGGACATTTTTCCCACTAGAAAAGACTTAATGCTCATAAAAAAAAATAAACTAAATTTGGAGTATAATATGAAAACTCAATACAACAAATAAGGGTCAAAGCGAGACAGAGCGTTGAGCGATGGGTATTGAATAGATTATTGTTGTGCTGGAGAGAGAGTCGTTGGACGACACTTTTGATAGGAGCAAGTAAAACGATCAAATAAGTGAGTTAAAGGAGCATCCATTCATTGAATTATTGGTGAAAAACAGCTTTTTAAACAAGTCCGGGCATCAAGATCCGCAGCATCTTTGCCTAAAATACCTTAAATTGAGCTGGGGTTAAGCCAATACTAGAAAAAAGGCTTTCCCTTTAGGAATACTTTGCTAACCTTTGGCAGACATTCCTCTGAGTTCGTCTATAATTAAAAATAGCACACGATGAAGAAAATATTCGACAAAATTCTAATAAATGAAATAATCGAATACAAAGGTTCAATTGATGAATTAATAGAGAAAATTAATGACCAAAAATCTCAAACGTATAGAGTTGAATGGATTTCAAATAAGAAATTCGAATTCATATCAAATTGGTCAATAGGAACTAAGGGTGAAATAAAAGGATACGGGACAATTAATGAGAATAAGGAAAATAATAAACTAGAAATTCATTTAGCGACAAAAATGAGAAATGAAGTTTACATGATACTCGGGGTGACTTTATTCTTTTTTGTAGGAATTCTTTTTGTAGACGAAAAAGTACCTATTTGGATATATTTTCTTTTTCCAA
The DNA here is from genome assembly GCA_021604865.1 of Saprospiraceae bacterium. GTDB lineage: Bacteria > Bacteroidota > Bacteroidia > Chitinophagales > Saprospiraceae > BQJU01. The sequence continues at coordinate 5,731 of BQJU01000044.1, forward strand.
TAGTCATCATTTGGTTTTGGGGGGGTTGCCGAATTCAAGAAAATTCTCTCTTCGGAAAAGTAAAAAAACACCTGACGAATTAGATGATATTTGAGGCTTTTTTTTCATTTTCAACTAACGTGATGGTGAAATATTATTGAATCAATCCCCTAAGTTAGGCATTTCTATGCTTAGCATAACGGGATTGAACAATATACCCCACGTCCATACTCCCTAAACGGTCGTACGGCAGGTGTACTAACCGTTTGCGGACATAAAAAAACGAAATCAAACAAAACCTTAATATCATGAAAAATTTAATTTACCTGTCAATCTTAATTTTCAGCTTTCAAAGTTGCACAGAGCATCAAATTGTTGATCAAAAAGCGGAAGGAGAAAAACTGATGGAAGCAAGTCGTCAATGGGCAAAATCTAAATCAAATGAAGAATATTTGAGTTATTGGGCTGACGATGCTATTTTAATTGCGCCTGGCCAACCTACAATAAGAGGCAAAGAGCAAATTGCAAAAATGTTAGAAGCAAATGCTCAAATTCCTGGATTTGAAGTAAATTGGGAGCCTCAGGAAGTTTATGTGTCCAAAAGTGGAGATTTGGCTTATCTAATCGAAAATAATTACTTTGCCTGGAATGATTCGCTTGGCAATCAAGTAAAAACTTTCAATAAAGCAGTAACAATTTGGAAAAAACAAACTGACGGAACTTGGAAAAATGTGGTTGATATTTTTAATGAAGATCCTTCAATCACTTCGTTAAAATAAAAACTACCGACAATAATGGCTCAACTCCGCTAAGTTAAGCATACCAAAGCGGCATTATTTTTGATGGGGTGGCAATTTTTCATCTTCACCAGTTAAATAAATTTTATTTTGCCATTGCCTGATTTTTGATTCGCCTTAATTAACCCCGCACTGATCTTCCGATTGATGCGGTAGCTCCAGTAGCGAGCGGTATCGGCGGTTGATCTGGTTTAATGTTTTCTGGCAAGGCAGTTGATGATCTTTTACCTCACTTTAGCGGGTTCGTTCAACAAGGTCCTTAGTGCCTGTTTGGAGGCCAACCATACGCTTGCGCTGAAGCTTTCTCCGGGGGCTGCGCCAAAGGTGATGCAAAGCCAACCTCCAAACATGCACTGAAAGGTAAGTTGACAAAATCATAGAGTTAGAAATGAACAAAATCAATATTGTAAATCGTGAAATGACATCTGAAGAAATTGAGCAGATGAACACTGGATTTGATGAACTTTCACTTGAGGAAGGTGTAGCGTTCGAAAGTTCAGACAGATACAGTTTCGTGGCATTAATGGGAAACAATTTTATAGGCTGTTCATCAGGTTTAGCGTACAAAAATGGTGAAAATTATTCGGGCTGGTTTTTTCTGACGGATCTATATGTTGAGAAAAAATATCGTTCTCAGGGTTTGGGGGCCGACCTCTTGAAAGCATTAGAAGAACAGATAAAATCCAAAGGGATAAAAAATATCTGGCTCTGGACCTCAGGTTCTAAAGCACTAAAATTCTATCGAAGACAAGGTTATTATAAATTTACGGAAATGGAACATTGGTATTCAGATGGAAGTAGTCGTGTTGGATTAAGAAAGAACTTATCAACTATATTATAACCTCAGTGCGAAAAGATGAAAAAGAAAAACATAGATGTGTATATTGTTAATTATGATAATTGCATGCTCTTATTCAATTTTCACGATTAATTCTCTTTTGCTACTACCTTTTCGATCAAATAAAAGGTATGCGATTTTATCTCCAGTTCGAAGAGTTTCTAAGTCGGTTAATTTTTTATTTTCTGTTTTTTCAAGGAATTTTTCAATAACTATATCACGCAATGGAAGCATGGAATTAACTTTTTTAAATTGATTAGATTCCTTGAAAAATTTAGGCATATTTTCACCTTCACATTCTATAGCCAAGGTGTAAACATTATTATCACCTTTGTTAATTCCTAAAACTGTACAATTCTTAATTTTTTCTACAATTTTATTTGCAGTTTCAACTTGGTCATCATAACGATTTTTTACAACTAAGTAAGAAGATAAAATTATAAAAGGTAATGCATAACCAATAACCTTTAATCCAACACCAAAAACACTTGCTCCTTTGCTCTCATATCGACCACTTTCGAGGGAAGCCGTACTCACTGGAGTATAATTTGGTGTTAAGCCTAATCCTGCTGTAAAAACGGCAATCAATCCAAAAAGGAAAGCAATTGCTCCTGCACCAGCAAAAGAAAGTAGAATTACAGGTTTTATTAATTTGAAGTCAACAAATAAAATGACAAGTAGCACTACTGAACTGAACAATATTATTACATAGAATAAATGAAATTTATTTTTAGCCATTTCTTCGATTTTTGATCTGTAAAATAAAATACAATTTAATTTTAATTCAAATTCAGTCTATTGTCATCATCCAAGAATACCTCCAATTGAAATAGTAATAAATACATTTCCCAAGCAATATAATAGATAAATCGCTAATTAGAGTTCTATATTGATAATTAAAAGCTAAAAAGTACTCTCCGATAATTCTTCTCGGTTTCCTGTCGTTCTGGCCAGTGCCGATATTAACCTCAATGACTGCCTGACGAATAAATTGTCGAATTTGTCTGATGATTTTGAGGTTTTTTTCATTTTTAACTAACTTGATGGTGGAATATCTAAGTTAAGCATTTCTATGCTTAACTTAACGGGATTGAACACCGCACCGCCTGCTATCGCATCGGGCCTGCGTTGCTGCCTACGTTCGCTACAAAAAGAAAAAAATGAGAATCGGATACTTCATAATAGTCTGCTGTTTGATAACCGGATGTACTCCGAAAGAATATATCGATAATCAAAAGATGGTAGTCTCGATTGATTCAATGAAGATTTCAAAAATTATAACAGAAGTAGAAACGGATTCAATTGGAAATATTCTGGATACACTTTCAATTGAGTATTTGAAATATGATGAAAATAATCGAAAGCGATTTAAAAGGAAAATCTACTGGTATAAGGATAGAAAAATGTCAGGGAAAGATTATTTCAGACCTGATGAAGATTTATTTTACAGAGAATCCTTTGATGAAGACGGCAAATTAAATTCAATTTTTGAAACTATATCAAACAAGAATGGAAGAGTTGAAAGGGCAATGCAAATTGATAAAGGCAGAGAACCGATTGACACGATAATTATGGATTATTCACACGAACTTCAATCTAATGGGAAAGTCAAAAAATTACTCATAAAGGCGTCTCACGAAGAGGTAGGTGAATTAATATCCAAACTAATATATGATGAATACGAGAATCCTATTTTCGAAGTGATGATTATGGAGAATGACACGATGAGTTTTCAAACTTGGGAATATTCTGATACAGTTCTTCAGAGAAGTATTTACACGCATTACCTAGGAGATACAAGTATGTCAATTTACCTTTTTGGGGTTGAAAAAATGTTAGTTAATGAAGGAAAATTTGAATATAAAGACGGAATGTTTATTAAATCAAAAGAAATAAACCACTTCTACGATGAGACAAATGAAAGGCAGAAGTCAATTGAAAAAAATCACGATACAGAAGAAGTGAAATATATAAGATATTTAAAAGAAAAATGAATGCTGCATCGAATAAAGGAAAAGGGATAGATGATTATAACGGGATTGAACAAGGTGCATATCGATCAGGCTTCCTAAGCGGTCGCCCGCCGTATGTATTCACGTTGAACAATTGCGCAAAAAAATAATCGAATCCACGATATTAGAAGAGAAGCTCTTTAATTTTATTAACAACAAGATGGAGAATTGTAAAAAGTAGATATGGACGCTCCTACACTAAGTATTTCTATTTGGGGAATTTATGTTTTGCTAATTGGTGTATTTCTAATTTTTGTACCTAGCAAAACACTAACTATATTTGGGCATGAGAAGCCAAAAGATCATTGGGTAAGAGTTGTCGGAATAATTACTATATCTCTTGGATACTTTTATTTGAATTCAGCTCAAAATGAAGTTTATAGTTTCTACTGGGCATCAATTTATGCTCGAATAGCTGGATTAATTGGTTTTACTGGGCTAGTAATTTTCAAGATTGCTAAACCTAAAATCATCCTTTTCGGGCTAATTGACGCTCTTGGAGCAACTTGGACTTTGTTAACTTTGATACATTTAGAGTAATAATTGAATGCATTAGATAAGACAACTTAAATGAAATATTGTACGGTGGCGAACAATAGTTGGCTTTAGTGCATGTTTGGAGGTCACCCTTTGGGCCCAAAACGCCTCTTTTTTGCTGATACTTTGTTGCTTTTTTTGACCGTATCTTCCAGATATGCTCCGCAAAAAGCGCCTCGTTTCACCAAAAAATTGACACTTTTGCCTCCAAAAGCGACCTCCAAACAAGCACTTAATGCTGAACCAACATCCACCATTCAAAACTTAGCAATCAAAAGAAAAGAATGAAGAAAAAAGAATTATCAGAATTAACGGATCAAGAGCCGTTAGATGAAGCAAAAAAAAAGAAATCGACTGCCATAACTAATGCTTTTTTAATTGGGCTTATGATTGGAGTTGTAGTTTGGAGTGTTGTGAAAAACAATGTAGGATTTTTTACATTAATCCCTTTGTTTTTTGTATACAAATTACTTAATAATTCTAAAAATGATAAAGCCTTGGAAGATGATTTAAAAGAATAAAACTTGGAATAAGAAATGGCGAAATAAAATTGATGCCAAAGTGGGCCTATGTCCAGTCTGTCAGCTGAAAATAACGGAGCACACAGGTTGGAATTTACACCATCTAACACCCAAATATCTTGGGGCAAATGGCTGACCCCTATGGTTATTATTCTGGCCTCCAAACAAGCACTTAGAAAAGAAAAGCAATGATGAAATTTTTTCGAAAAATCAGACAACGACTTTTAACAGAAAGTAAATTCAGCAAATACCTACTATATGCGATTGGAGAAATTATTCTTGTGGTCATTGGAATCTTAATTGCCCTTCAAATAAACAATTGGAATGAGGATCACAGAGACAAGAAAAAAGTAAGGATCGCTTTAAAATCGCTGCATGAAGAACTTGTAGCGGATAGTTTAGAGATTAATAATATCATAAAAAATGTAAGAAATGAAGCTTCTCACAATCAGCGTTTACTCTTGAGAGCCTATGATGAAACAGCTACATTGGATACCCTTATAAAAATCGTAAGAGATGAATTTAGTGCTCTTTGGGTAGCACATTTGAAATATAGTAGAAGCACCTACGATAATTTAAAATCAGCTGGTTCTTATGAAATTCTTCCAGATACAATAAAGTTGGCATTATCCGATTTTTATGCCACTCAAGATTACTGGATTAATGTGATTGCAAAAACTAACTTACAGTATCAGAATAAATATGATGACTTTACAAAAACTTATAATTTAGATGGGAGTAGAGCATCAAAAAACATAAATGCTTTTGTTTACAATTCTACATGGAAGCATATAGACTCAAAGCATTTTGTTCCACGGGCAATAAGTATGATGGGAGCCAAGAATATACTCTGGAAAAACTTTCATGAAGAATTAGAAATTGTACAACGAAAAACAAGAGATTTAATTAAATTGATAAAACCACACATGTTCTGACTAAAGAAAGATAAAAGCTGATAAGTGCCTGTTTGGAGGTCAAACTCCTCTATGAATTCCTGTAGTCTAAATCTAGCAGAAATGCGTGATGGATTTGGGCACAAATAGTCTTAGTTTTGTGAGGACTGGCCAATCGTTGCCGATTAACTCATAAAATATAACTCACAAATCATGCGTCTTTTTTATTCCTTTTGTATTCTGGTGTATACAGCTGCTACCGTTTCTGCTCAAATGGCAGCCGTAGAAGTACTGACCCCTTTTGATTTTGCAACTAATTTCCGGGATGTCTACGTCGATAACAGCGGCAATGGCTGGGCAGTGGGCACTTGTGGTGTGTTAGCCAGTACCCAAAATAATGGCCAGGATTGGGAACTTGGGACCAGCCCGGAAGGCCTGGATTTCGATGTGGTTGTTTGCAAACCAGGTACTGCTTGCCAAACGGTATTCCTGGGAAAGGATGACCAGGTGTTTCGCAGTACGAATGGTGGCCAAAACTGGACTGAGATTCCAGTAAGCTGCGATGGTCCAAGAGGATTTAATTTTGTCGATGACCAGGTCATCGTACTCACGCACAGTAATGAGAGCCTTTTTCGATCTACCAACAGTGGTGATACCTGGACCGAAATCCCATTGGAATATAGCCATCGTGGTGAAGCACATTTTCCCACGACCACGATAGGATACATTTTCCAGCAATCAGGTGGTCCGTTACTCAAAAGTACAGATGCGGGAGCTACTTGGGATTCCATTTACCAGTTTGATGCTAATGCCTATTATGGGGATTGGGTGGATGAAAATATCGGTTTCCTATACGACCAGAACAGCCACATTTTTAAAACCATCAATGGTGGTAGCAACTGGACCTTAGTCACCGATACCGGTGTTCCGACCAATATACGCCATATAGTAGCCTTGTCAGAAACGGAATTGTTGGCCTATGTTTTTCCCAACAGTATCTTTCGCTCCACGGATGGGGGAGTGACTTGGGTGAATAACACCACCATTGGAACTGGGCAGTATGGCCTGCGTTTTGAAGGGATTCATAACAACGGCAATGACTTCTGGATTGCCAGCTGGGGCACCGAAATTCTATATTCTACCGACGGCTTAGAAACCGCCACGAGTCAGTTTCCGGCCCTGCGCCCAAATTTTGAGGCAGTAGCCTTTCCGACCAATGAAATTGGTTATGCCCTACAAGAGCGGATTGGCATGTTTAAAACCATCGATGGCGGGGATACCTGGACCCAGCTAACGAATGATTTCTTCACGGTTAGCCGGGACTTTTTGGTACTGGATGAAGAAACCGTCATCATCCCCTACAACAGTTCCGGGCCACAGATCACCGAAGACGGTGGCCAAACCTGGGAGGCACTTTTCCCAGAGGCCATTCAGGATACAACCTATGTTTTTCATATCGAACAATTACCTGGTGGTCGCCTCTACCTTTTCGGCTCGGTACACGGGGCGTACTCCGATGATGGCGGCGACACCTGGAACGTCATCTACCACGGCTTTGGCACCTTCCCCCGCAGTATGGTCTTCCTCGATGATCAGAACGGTGTTGTGGGTTCTGATGGTGGAAAAATCTTAGCGACGACCAATGGTGGTGCAAGCTGGGAGCTGGTCGTTGATGGAGATTTCACGAACCAACCCATCTCCAATTTATTTGTCCTCGATAATGGCACGATCGTAAATAACAGTAGTGGCACCACGCGCTGTTCTTCCGACGGTGGCCAAACATGGGATACGGACACTTGTGCTGGATTGTCGGCGCCGGGTGCCATCTTACAGGGACCTGATGGTACCTGGTATTCCGGTCGGCTTTTTCCTTCCCAGGAAGATCTGCTTACTAATATCCAGCGCTCTACTGACGAGGGCCAAAGCTGGGAATCGATTGCCGGCTTCTGCACCTATGCTATTCCTGGCACGGTAACGCCTGATGGTCGCTACCTGTACGTTTATCAATCAGCGGGCTTCCTCGGCCGGGTAGATCTGGAAAATATTGTGGGGACGGATGAAGTGCCGCATAGCGCGATCAGTCAGGCAAAGGTATATCCCAACCCGACGAGTGGTCTATTGCTGGTGGATTTGCCGCAGAATGCTGGCACCGCTCAGGCCGCACTTTACGATTTGCACGGGCGGCAAGTGCAGCAGCAGACCGAAAATACCACTAGCCTGACGCTTGATCTATCTGCTTTGCCTAATGGCATGTATTTGCTGAAAGTGCAAGGAGATGGTTGGTTGCAGAGTGCGCGGGTGATTGTGAGTGGGGAGTAATGTGGGTGCAATGGATATTGCGGCTTTGATAGTAAGATGATTTTGAGGAAGCAACAATAATTTTAAACTTCGCAAGTATTCGTGATTGGCAGCATATTTCGGATTGTTAAGGGGGCAGCGAAGAATAACTGTCCGATTTCGATTAGATTGAAAGACTAGACAGGTGAATTTGATACTTAAAAACACATGCGCTAAACACGTCTACATCGTTTGCATAGGGCGTTACCACTAATAAATGAAAAATGAAAAAGACTGACTTAGTAAAACAAGACAACCCGTAAAGTCTAAAAATGGATAATTGGACTTCCTTTTTGGAGGGAGGTAATAATCAACCTAAAAACTTACATTAGCCAGGATAAAAAACAGGAAGAAATTATGCAATCAAAGAAACTCATAAGAAAAGACGAAGGCGAGAATTACGATTATTCGCAAGATCATTGTTTCATTAAATTATCATCACGAGATACAAATGGAGAATTATGTTTGATTGAAGACACCTTAAAACCAGGGTTTCATTTGAAGCGCCATCACCATAAAATAATGACAGAGGTTTTCTATATGTTGGTTGGTGAAATGGAGCTTGTTTTTGATGATGAAACAGTAATTCTCAAAGAGGGAGATACAATTACGGTCCCACCAAATGTTTGGCATGAAGCCAAATGTGCAAAAGGAGGTAAAATGCTCACGATATTTAAAAATGGTCAATTTGATGTTTTTTTAGAGCAACTCTCGGTGATGACAAAAGATGATTTTTCCGATGAAGCCTTAATGAAGTCTTTCTCTGCCAAATTTGATATTTACGAGGAATGAAAACGGTGTACAACAAATCAGCGTCAAAGTGAGACAGAGCGGTGCACGAGGACGCTCTGTTGAACGCACCGGCCTTCCAGCTTGGTACCAGAGATATAATTATTAATCCTCCCGAAAAAAAACACAATGATATTGAAACGTTTACTTATAAGTATTATAGCCACTATAAGCTTTTCAATATTTAATTTAAATGCTCAGAATTCGTATCAAAAAGATTTTGACATTTATTATTCGCTCCTCAAAAAACACCATCCAGCTTTATTTGAATACACTTCTCAAACGAGGTTAGACTCCGTATTTTATGAGCTACAAAAATCCAATGCCAATATTAAAAACACAAAAGCCTTTCTCTCTAATTTATTATACTTTACTTCTCAAATAGGTTGCGGCCATACGAGAATTGAAATCTTTTCGGCATTAAACAGCGAATTGAATACGGATTCAATATTCTTCCCTCTACCCATTACCATCAAAGACAATAGACTCTTTATAAATAAAAATTCAAGCGCAATCCCAGAAGGCGCTGAAATAATAGATATCAACGGAATCAAATCACCATCCATTATGCTATCAAGCTTAGACTTGGTGTCGTCCGATGCATTAAATAGGCATTACAGGCAGTATAAACTGCAAGAGCTATTTTTCCTGTATTTATTTTTAACGCTAGAAGAAACAAACCAATTTCACTTAACCATAAAAACCCCATTAGAAAACAAGTATAGTGAAGTAAATATTCCCGCCGTTGATTTTAAAAGTGCTCTAGCCGTTAACAATGCCAATCTGGAAAATATATACCCAGAATTGACTAAAGGGAAGTTGTCAGGGGAGGTATTTCAAGATAGTACTTATGTGCTGACCATCAATTCTTTTGATTTCAACAATGAAGAAAAAGAAGCGCTCCTACAAGGGTTTAGCGGTATATTCAAAAAACTAAACTCAGAAAGTTTCAAGAATTTAATCATAGATGTTCGACACAACCAAGGAGGTAGAAGGGATGTGGCAGCAATCTTGTATAGCTATTTAACGGATGAAACATTTAGGCAGCGAGATTCTTCAGTAATCAAAACTATTCATATTGACACAACATATTTGATGTCACCGAATAATGTAGCGGCTTTAAATAAATACTTAAAAAAAACTTTTGGTGAAAACCAAATGGAAGAAACCGATCATTTAAAAGACTTGATGGAACCGCAAGAGGATTACTTTAGAGGTAATATTGCTGTTGTTATTGGCAATGGTACTTTTTCTGCAGGAGCAGAATTTGCATTAACCTGCAAGCAAAACCCAATGATTAAGGTTTTTGGTGAAGAATCTGGTGGAAATGCTGTGAAGCACAATGGAGACCTAACCTTGCAATTCAAACTACCTAATTCAGGAATAGAAGTAAAAATACCTATGGTTAAAATATTTCATAACCTTCTAGATATCAGTGACGAAAATCGAACAGATGGTATCATGCCTGATTTTGAAGTTAAGGACAAAATGAACAATGATCTATATAGAGAAGTATTAAATAGCTTATAAGCGCTTGTTTGGAGGCCAATCTCTTTGCAGCCAATGGGTTGGGTTGGCCTCCAAACATGCGTTCATTCAATTATTCCAATCGTTTTCAACCATTTTACTTTGTCATAAGCGTATCCACTGCAAATCTGAAATTCCGGTGTCATCATTGAATGATTTCCTCGTTTGTATACCTCTGCGGTGACATCTAAACGCTCAGAAATGTTTTGATAGAAATTTTGCAATGAACCCATTGGATTTACCCGCTCGTCATTTTCACCATATTGAAGAAAAACCGGGCTATTGAGTTTATTGGCCTCCGTTACCACACTATTGTCTATTAGATCTTCCGCTTTGGGTGATAGGGGAATAATTTCGCTTGTTGGAGGTAAAAATGCACGATTGTATTTAGCCCTCAATTCGCGAATCGTTGCGAAATTCGTTGTGTCAATTTTCTCCTTTAAGATCCCCGAATAGTAATTTTTCCAAATCATGAGTGTGGAGACAATATCTTCCTCTGTCATGCCAATATTTCTGCTATAGTGATTGGCAGCATACAACTGACCTTCAATGGGGGTCATTAGTGGAGCTGCTGTTGCGTTGATAAATGCCAGATCACTACCAAGATTTATACCCATCATTAACGCTAGTCTTCCGCCTTCACTAGGCCCATGAATGCCCACTTTTTTCGGGTCAACGTCAACGTTTGATTTTAAGAAATCAATTAACTGCTGGTATCTCAGCGCTTTTTCTTTGAAGGTGTAATGCTCAAAACTTTGGCCTTTTGATTTTCCGACACTTGCTTTATCAAATGTCATGGCTACCATACCATGAGCAGCAAAGAAACGGGCCTCATATTCAAAGTTCTCTACTTGAGATTGACCACCTCCGCCCGGTAGCAACAAACAAGCTGGTTTTTTCCCTTTTAAGTGAGGAATATAGATGTTCACATAAATAGAATCGCCATCAACCATCACCCAATCTTCTTTCACAGAATAGTCGTGAGATTTTTTGAGCTTGATTTGCTGCTCTTGTCTATTCGTAATTGATAATGTTTGAAAGCTGTTTTTAGCATTATCGGCAAATATTGTTGTTTCGCCCGAAGTGCTCCAGAACTTATCCTGGCCAATTGGTTTTAAAGAAACGGTTTGTTCAGCATAAGGCGACATTAGGTGTAAATATCCTCTGCGAACGTATACAATGGCTCTATTTCCGTTTTCATCAATAAAGTTTCCCGTATACTTGTCAAGTTGTGTTTCTTCAATGGGAGCCAATTGTTTCTTTAAGGTAATTAATTCAGTGGTGCCCGTGAAGTTGGTGGTCAGTTCCATTTGTTCTGACCCAACTTTTTTAAGCGTAAAAGTCCTTTGCTCGGCTCTAGCCTTAACGGTGAAATCATTTCCTGCTGCTGCTTTTACATTAAACCCGAATGTTTGTCTGAATTCATACGGAAACGAAATAAAGGTGCTATCAGCCTTCGCCTCCAATTTCATGTATTGAAACCCTTCTGGGGTTGAAATTTCACCCACAAAAGTCTGTGCAGATGCCGTGTTGAAAATCGTTATTAGAAGAATACTTAATAATTGTTTCATATTTATCAATTCAATGAGTTATAGGGTATTTCATCTCTAAAATAGAGTAGTCTTCATTGCTCTTGGGTTCAGCCAATGCACCTAAATGTTTGCTTAAAAAAGGTTCGGCAATACTCCAAAAGGAGGTCCATGATTCTTTAGCAGAATAATCGTGACCTTCCTGGGGATAGACAAAGTAAGTTACTTCCTTATTGTGTTTATGCAAGGCATCCGCCATTTTGTCCATTTGCATTTGCGGAACCCGGTCATCTTTTACTCCGGTTGACATTAGGATCGGAATTTTGATCTTATCTACAGCATACAATGGAGAATGTTGATGCGCCAATTCCAAGCCTTTTTCAGTGGTTACATCCGCTATTCGTACCAAGCTGTTGGGCGAATAGCCAAATGCATTTTCATCACGGGGTGCATCTAAATAAGTGGGGCCGTATAAACTAACCGCACACGCAAACGTTTCAGGGGAAAATGCTGCGCCAGCTAAGGCCGCATAACCACCATAAGACCAACCGAAAATGCCGATTTTGTCTTTTTCCACATTCTTTGTGGCTGCTAACCAATGGGCGATTGCTACTTTATCTTTCATCATACCATCACCCCATTCTTCATTTCCTGCATCCAGGAAGTTTTTGCCATAAGTCAAAGCACCTCGAAATTGGGAATAGACCACCAGGTATCCTCGGTCTGCAAGTAATTGCAGATGCCTTGTGATTAGCCAAAAATCTTCCATCCAACCTTGCCATGGCCCACCATGTACATAGACAATTGCAGGCATTTTCTTATCCGGTATGCCGTCCTTGTTTTTGTCAAATTTTTCGGATAAATAATATTGTACAGGAAGTTGTAATCCATCATAAGAAGAAACCGTACTGTAAAATCTGTTGACCGTGGAATAGGTCGCTAAAACATCATGATCGGAGAATAATTTTTTGATCGTTTTGTGCTTAATATCATATAGATAGGAGATGTTTGCGCCTCCGTTCATTTCTTCAATCAACCAATACTTAAAGTCATTGCTGACGTCAAGAACCTGAAAGTCCTGAAATTTTTCGTTCAGAAATTGAAAGTCACTTTTATATCTGGAGTCCATCACCTTCCATTTTCTATTGGCGTAATGATTGGCGATGGCGACAGCTTTTCCTTCACTGTCAGCAATAAATGATTTCGGCATTAAATCAGACGATTGCTCATTTACCAAAACTTTTGATTGTTTGGAAGATATATTGAATGACTTCAGAACGGTCTTGTCCGTGTTAGAATTATCTGTGAAGTAAACTACTTTTCCATCTGCACTAACGCCAACTATCGATTTTAGGCCGGGGCGCAGAAACCGTTCCGCTGACCATTCGTAAGTTGCCATTTCATTCCATTGTTCCTTTTCATAAAATGCCAGAATTTTATTCCCCGTTTCTTGATCAATTTTTTCGCCAGCAATTACCTTGAGGTTTTCATCAAAAAATAAAGGATAATGCCCTTGTGCAACATTGGACAAGGTATCCATTTGTTTGGTGTTGAAATTATAGGTAAACAGCAGTGGGGGGGCGTTAAAAGGCATAGCAACAAAAGCGGCAGCGTCTTTGTTTTTGGTGAAAGACAACCACCTGATGCTCCTATATAATTCAGCAATTATGGGTGTTGAAATGGAATCTTCTATATCAAATAGTTCAATACGCTGACCTTTTGGACTTAAAGTTCTGACCAGCAATTGAGCTTGATTCAGGACCTCATAACTTCCAACCGCTCCAGAAAACCCGAAAAACGACTCTTTTTGAAGTTGAGCAATAGAACGGTAATAAATGCGATTGTCAGGAATGCTTTGATAGGCCCCCTTAACATAGAAAATGGTTGAAGCATTAGGCGAAAGTTGAATCAATTCTTTTCGATCATTTAAGTCGAAAATGACTTCCCTGGGGATTAAAGAATCTTGCTCACTGATTTGTGCAACAGCGCTACAACCTTGGAGAAGGATACATGAAAGGATAATTGCTTTTGAAAATTTCTTACCCATTTTATGATTTACTTGCTTGAGGTTTATATAATTTGAAATACAATGCCGTTAAGATCAATCCTCCAATTCCTTGTTCTACAAAATGCCAGCCGGTATCTACCAAAGCATAATTCAAGGAGAAATCCCATCTGCCATAGAGAATCAAATACAGGGGTAAAGTGGCAGCTAATCCAAATGTAGCCCCAAACATAAATCCACCTACAAATTTGGGGTTTTTGCCCATGTTAACCATCACGATGAAAGCCATAATGAGGGTTAAAACAAAATAGCCCAATGCAATAACTCCAAGGTTGAAGTCGGCTTCAGGCCTCAATATTTCGGGGGAATTGGAGATGTAGAAATCTTCCAGAATTAGGGCATTCCATAATCCACCCATTGTAAACATTGCAATAAACGCTACTGCTGTTGCAATTAAAATAGCTTTTACTTTGTTCATATATTATCGTTTAAATCATTAATTGCATGTTTGTAAATTAACAATCGGCCTGCGAACGGCTCCATCGCATTGCCTACCAAAGGTGATTAATAAGTCATAGAAAACATGCGTTCTGAAATGAACTACAAGATATTTGAAGTGGATCGGCTATAATTTGAAACAATCAATTTTTTGATAAGCTAATTAAACCCTAATTTTGTAGGGTGGGTAAAAGTAAAAATATAAGTCAAGGTTCTGTTGCGCTGATAAGTTGGGTGATAATCGTTTTTATAAACTTCTTTCAGCTGGTTTACGTCAAATACACACTTCCAGGAAAATTTAATTGGAATGATGTATTTTATTATCCCATAACTTCACTCACGATAGGCATTCTGCTGATTTATCTATTTCTGCTGCCTGTATTCAAAAAAGTTAGAAGGCTGAAGGTGGGTTTTCAAATCCCCCTGTTCATTCTACACGGGTTGATTTATACTACCCTTTACATCATTTTCATCTTTTTCCAAATCGCACTTTGGTCTGACAATTTGGACTTAGATTCTTTTGCTGATGCGGTACACAAGTTTTTGTATACCGATTTTCACAATATTGCTAAAAACTACTTCTTTTTACTGGCTATTTACATTGCGGTTGAATACGTAAACAAAAGAGCTGAAACGATAATCAAGCAGAAGGATCTGGAAAATCAACTAAAAGAAGCCAAACTGCAAGCCTTAGAATCAAAACTACATCCTCATTTTCTTTTCAATGCTTTAAACGGAATAACTGCATTGGTTAACGAAGATCAAAAAAAAGCAGAAAAAGCGATTGTTGAACTCAGTGATCTTTTGCGTTTTGCTTTAGAGGGGAATTTGCAAAAAACCATTTCGCTAAAGGAGGAACTTGAGCTTTTGGAAAAATACACGTCTATTGAAAAAATGAGGTATGAAGATCAATTGGAAGTTGATGTTTCCATTGATGAGGGCGTTGACCTGAACAAAACTGTTATTCCTCCTTTGATATTACAACCGGTATTAGAAAATGCTATTATTCACGGTTTTAAAGGAATTAGTCATCCGCTGCATATTTCGGTTCACATTGACAAGCATAAAATCATGTTGAAGAATAATGGTTCGCCATTGAAAAAAGATTCAGGTTTGGGAACTGGACTAAGAATTGTAGAACAACGCCTTAAATATCATTTTCGGGATACGGTAACGCTAAAATTAAGGCAGGGTGAAGGTCAGGTGATTTGTGAAATAAACGGGTTAAATTTATGAGAACACTAATAATTGAAGATGAAGGCGCCGCTCGCAGAAGGTTAGAAGGAATTGTTAGCAGGCATCCACAACTGGCTTTGGAAGGAAGTGCTTCATCTGGTGGCAAAGCTGTAGAGCTCATTAACGCAAAATCAGCTGACTTGCTTCTGATGGATATTCAACTTAAGGATATGACGGCCTTTGAAGTATTGAACAAAATTGAGAAAGATTACGCTGGAAACATCATTTTTATTACGGCGTACAACAATTTTGCCATTAAAGCATTCGAAGTATTCGCCATAGATTATGTGCTTAAACCCTATTCAGAGGAGAGGTTGTTGCATGCCATAAATCGTTGTTTGAAAATAGGAAAAACACCAAACAAAGAAGTTTACGCCATTTTGGAATCAATTCATTTTCCTGGTAAAATTTGTATTCCCGAAGGAAAAACCCTGCATTTATTTGAAAGCGATCAAATCGTATGGATTAAAGCGGACGGCTATCACAGCGAAATCCACAAAATAGAGGAAGAAAGCCAGTTAATCCGAATTCTATTAAAGGACATTAACCAGCTGTTGCCAGATAATTTTATTAGGATTTCTCGTTCTATTATCATTAATAAAAATTACGTTTCGACATATAGAGAAAATACCAATGAAACATACTTTCAGTTAAAAAATGGTAAGGAATTTTATGGCAAAACGGAGTACAATAGATAAAAACACGAAGGCACAATAAATACCTATCTGACAATCCTTCATTACGACATCCAGTGTATTAAGGACCTACACGAAATGCTCAAAAAACGTAATGATTGGATGGATCTCGGCAGTAAGGATGAAAAAGTAGAAACAAAGCCGGATACAGTAGAACATTGGGGTAGGTCCTCCGATAACCCAATTGGCGGTTGGTATGGGCTAAAAAAAGGATTTAAAGGCCGATTCGGAATGTATATTCCACCATTAATGGAGGCTCTAGGACTTGCAGAAGTTACCCATAATAAAAGGGGGAATAAAATGAGGGCAAAATAAACACAACAGGTAATTTACACCATAGGGCGTTACATTGTTACAATAATGGATGCCGACGGCGTTGCAAAGCCGACCTCCAAAGCTTTAAACGAAGTACCTTCGCATCCACCAAACGGCTCATCAATTAACGAATATGGAAAAAATAATAAGACTAGCCCTCCTCCTGATTTTAATTCTGGGATTTGCTTGTAGCGAGCAAACGGAAACTAAAACTGATGCAATTGAGAAAAAGGAGCAACCAACGGTCAGTTTTACCTTTGATGATGGAATTACAAATGATATAGCGAATTATAAGTTTGAAGATTGGAATAGTCTGATCCTGAATTCATTAAACGAAGCGGAGTTGAAGGCTGTTTTTTTCGTTACTGGTTTTAATAAAACGGATGAAAAGGGAACCTTCTTATTAAGGGAATGGGATAAGGAAAATCATAAAATCGCAAATCACACTTTCTCCCACCCAAATTTTAATGACAAAAACAATACTGTAGAAGTCTTTGAAGAAGAATTGTTAAAGACGGATGTTATCATAAATCAATATGAGAACTACGTCAAGTATTTTCGATTCCCTTTTTTAAAAGAAGGAAAAACAACAGAAAAGATTGATGGGATTAGGTCCATTTTAAAGGAAAACAACTATCGAAATGGTTATGTAACTATTGATGCTTCGGATTGGTATGTCAATTCAAGGCTAATCAAACAATTGAAGGATCGAGAAAAAGTGGACACCTTAGCTTTTCAAGCGTTTTATTTGAAACACATCATTGAAAGAGCAAAATTTTATGAATCGCTTTCTTATGAATTAACTGGAAGGCACATCAAACATACCCTATTGTTGCATCATAACTTAACTTCTGCTCTATTTTTGAAAAGTTTGATAGAGAGATTTAAATCTGAAGGATGGGAAGTTATTGATGCTATTGAAGCATATCAAGACCCCATTTATGGTAGCGTGCCTAAACCTGAATTTGCAGGTGAAAGTTTGATTTGGTCTTTAGCAAAAGAAAGCGGCAAATTTGAAGACAAACTAAGGTATCCGGCTGAAGATAGTAGATATGAAAAAGAGGAAATGGATCGGTTGGGTTTATAAATATCAAAAAAGATAAAGAAAAGCTTGCGCAGTTAAATGGTTGCGTATATTTTTGTTGTCAAATACTGTGCAATGAAGTTGAGAAGAGATGTATTCCAAGCCATAGCCGACCCAACCCGAAGAACAATAATTACTTTGGTTGCCCTTCAAGCAATGACACCGACTGCAATAGCAGAGAATTTCGACTCATCCAGACAAACCATTTCCAAGCACATACAAATCCTCACAGCGTGCGACATATTGGAACAAGAACAAAAAGGCAGAGAAATTTACTATCAGCTCAACCCAAAAGGAATGAAAGAAATAGCTGATTTTATTGAACCGTTTAGAAAAATGTGGGACGACCGATTTGATAAATTGGAAGCCGTAATGAAAAAACATTCCTCAAAAAAATAGACGCTAGAGAACAAAAAATCAAAATCATTGCGGAAAACGGAAAACAGGAAATATCTATAACAAGAGTATGCAAATGTATATGCTGATTTTTCAACAATAGTGTGGTTAGCTCCTGAACAAACGGTTTATAAATACCTGCAAGGTCTCTTTGCAAATGGGTTGGGAATGAGAATCATGTGGTTCTGACCAAATGGTTTGGCCCGAAGCTATTGGAATTGGGATAGAGCGAATTTTGAATGCTGGTTTTTTAGCAAGAGGAACAAAAAAGAGATATTCTATATAACAATGCTGCCCGGTTTTCTAATGAAAAATTACAGAGAATTAAATCAAGAGGAAGATGATTCAGGATGTATTAAATGAGAGATGGAAAGTGTTAATTGCCATGATGCTTTTGGTGTCATCAGCTCAATTAAGTGCTCAAGAAAAGGCTTTGGTAAATACCTCAAAAAGTCCCTATGCTAAGTTTATCGCTGTCAATTTAGATGCCGTAAAATGGACAGGAGGATTTTGGGGGCATTGGGCTGATGTAAGCCGGGATACCATGGCAATTAACATGTTGAATTTATATGAGAATGACGCTGTCTGTCATGGCTTTTGCAATTTTGAAATAGCAGCGGGTTACAAAGAAGGAAGACATAGAGGAGCCCCTTTTCATGATGGAGATTTTTATAAAACACTGGAAGCCATAATCGCTGTTTATGCATCGACAAACGATAAAAGGTATTACGATGAGTTGGAGCGGGTTATTAAAGTAATTGGCGAAGCACAAAGACCTGATGGCTATATTCATACGCCCACAATCATTAAGCAGCGAAATAATCCTGCTGCTTCTACAGCGTTTGAGGATCGCATGAATTTCGAGACTTATAATATGGGGCATCTGATGACCGCAGCTTGTTTGCATTATCGTGTTACAGGTCAGCCCAATTTTCTAAACATTGCCATAAAGGCTACAGATTTTCTGGTTGCCTATCACGAAAATGCAAGTGCTGAACAAGCTCGAAATGCTATATGTCCTTCTCATTACATGGGAGTGATAGAGATGTATAGAACCACCAGAGACAAACGCTACCTCGACTTGGCTCAGCAAATGATTGACATACGCGGATTGATTGATAACGGTACCGATCATAACCAGGATCGTATTCCATTCCGCCAACAACGGGAAGCAGTTGGGCATGCTGTACGCGCAAACTATTTGTATGCGGGTGTAGCCGACCTTTATGCGGAGACCGGCGAAGATTCTCTGCTTGTGGCTTTAGAAAGTATCTGGAAAGATGTGGTGACCAAAAAACTATATATCACTGGTGCTTGTGGCGCTTTGTACGACGGTGTTTCACCCAATGGCAATACCTACAATCAAGGCATAATACAGCAAGTACATCAGGCTTATGGACAAGCCTATCAACTCCCTAATATTTCGGCTTATAATGAGACCTGTGCAAATATTGGCAATGTACTTTGGAATTACAGAATGTTATTGATAACCGGCGATAGTCGTTATGCAGATATTTTGGAGTTAAGCCTGTTGAACAGTGTGTTGTCAGGAATAGACCTTGGTGGTACTAAGTTTAACTATACCAATCCGTTGCGGGTGGATTTTGATTTGCCTTATGAATTGCGTTGGAAAAAGGAACGGGAAGACTATATCTCTTATTCGAATTGTTGTCCACCCAATGTGGTTAGGACTGTGGCAGAATCACAAAATTATGCCTACGCTTTATCAAAAAAAGGGCTGGTGATAAACTTGTACGGCAGCAATGAATTGACAACCAGTTTATTTGATGGAAACATCTTGGAACTGAGACAGGAGACTGATTATCCCTGGGATGGACAGATTAAGCTGAGTATCAAAAAAGCACCTCCAACTCCTTTTGATATTGACCTACGCATACCTGCTTGGTCAAGTGATGCCGTAATCCGAATAAATGGGGAAGAGGTTCCCCTGGATATATCGGCAGGAAGTTATGCAACCTTGACCCGCCATTGGAAAAGTGGGGACGTGATTGAGTTAAATCTACCGATGCCCGTTCGATTGATGGAAGCAAATCCTCTAGTTGAGGAAACTAGAAACCAGGTAGCCATTATGAGAGGACCCATCGTTTATTGCATTGAGTCTCCCGATCTTAATGGGATCCGAATTTTTGATATTGAGCTCCCTGCCGATATTCAACTGAAACCTGTTAAAGAAGAGGTGGCAGGTTCACAAATTACTTTTTTGCAAGGCGAGGCGTTACTGCAATCGCCAAAAGAATGGAATGGGGATTTATATCGACCCATCAACCCGAAAAAAGATCTTAAGAAAATCAACATCAGGTTAATCCCTTATTTCGCCTGGGGAAATAGAGGGAAATCAGAGATGTCTGTTTGGATTCCTTTGAGGAAATAATTGCCCTAAGGGCCTCTAGCAGTAGCCCCCTGTTTTCACTCGCCATTGGCGCGCATTCCGGATTTCTTTGTAACTTATCGCCATTCATTTTTTTTGGCTAAAATCAGAACTTGTCAAAGCCTAATAATAAATATAATCATTACAGAATAGCAGTTCCTACGGAATATGAAAAGGTGATTACTCATTTCTATTTTGCTGAAAATAAATCGAATGAAATCATTACCCATCAATTAATTCCGTCTTACCAAACCATATTGGCATTTGTATTTGGAAGGCACCTAAAGCTTACCAACAAAGAACAAATTGAAGTATTATTTGATAAATGCATCGTTTTTGGACCTATAAAAAAATCAATAAGCTATTCCCTTTTGCCCGAATCCAGTATGTTGGTGGCTAATTTCAAGGACGATGCATTTTACCGTTTTTTTGGAACAGCTATCATCGAACAATCCTCGCCAATACACCCGGATGAATTTTTATCTGACAATTGTTTCACCGTTTTGTGGAAGCATTTATCCCAATTAGATAATACACAAGATAGAGTGGATTTTATCCTTGATTTTTGCAAACCCTACCTAAGACCTCAAAATAAAATTGCAGCACAATTAACGGACTTTGACCATCCAACCCTAAACCCTATAAAGGTTATTGCTGATGAAAACAATCAGACGGAAAGGAATATTCAACTCAACCACAAAAAGTACTTTGGATACTCAGCAAAAGAAATCAATAGATACCAACGTTTTTTAAAAGCCATTCAACTAATCCATGAGATAACTTCCAAAAACGGGAATATTAATTGGTTTGACATTATCGCTGAATGTGGATATTATGACCAAAGTCGGCTTATTCACGACTTCAGATACTTTCTAAACCTAACGCCTACAAAATATCTTAAACTCCAAGAATCGGTTTGTAACCCGACTTCCTAGATTTCGTTTTCGTACAATACTTCAGATTTCAATCCTTCTATTTTTGCAGCATTAATTCACTGAAAATAGAAAAATGAAATATTTGATAATTTACGCTCACCCAAACCAAGACAGTTTAAATAGCTATTTTAAGCAATCTATTTACGAGTTTATCCAATCAACTGGACACGAGGTTGAGATTAGAGATTTGTACCAACTAAATTTCAATCCTGTGCTATCTTTGGAAGATATGCACGGGCAAAGAAAAGGAGAAGTAGCTGCTGATGTCAAAATTGAACAAAATTTCATCAATTGGGCTGACTGCTTAATTGTGATTCACCCTATCTGGTGGACGGGCTTGCCAGCGATAATGAAAGGCTACATTGATAGAGTGTTTAGCTACGGGTTCGCCTATCGATATGACAACGGCGTACAAAAAGGTCTGTTGAAAGAGAAACAAGTGATCATAATTAATACTCAAGGAAAATCGCAAAGCGAATATCAGGAAATCGAGATGGACAAGGCACTTACGCTTACTTCTGATAAAGGTATTTACTTATACTCCGGGCTGGAAATAAAGCGACACTTCTATTTTGACAAAGCAGATAGGACGACAGAGGAGACAGTTGTAAAATGGATAAATCAGGTAGAAACTATTTTTTATCAAAAAAAGTAACAGCCTGTCCCGCCGAAGGGAAACCGCTAGGTCGGGAAAGTACCATTGAAAAAGGGATGTTTTGCAGCCCATGCTCCTACGCTGCCTTCGCGAAGCTACGGCGAAGCAAGGCAGCGAAGGAGCATGGCGCAGACGCCCGGAGAAAGCTTCAGCGCAAGCGTAAGTTTGACCTCTCAATAGGCACTAAGCTTAGGGGTCAGCGAAGAATAACTTACCCATTTGATGCGACTCTTTTGTCACCAGCCGTTGTTGCTCAAATCCTTGCTTAGTAGTGGCCAAGCGCGGTTTTCGCGCCTAGGCTGGTGACAAAATAGCTCGCCTGAAACAGACAACTTATTCTTCGCTGGCCCCTTAGCAGCATAATTGTCAGGAGAAACTTAGTGACCACCGAAATTGGTAGACTGATGCCCAATGGAGCAGTTGTCGGAGTAGAAAAGATAAAAGATAGACAACGAATTCACATGTATGGAACAGAAGGGGATATAGAAATCCGGTGATCCGATAATTTTACCTCGGCACGTCCATTACAAGCTTATAACCAATGCCCCGAATATTAACAATTTTCACGCTTGCATCAGCCTCGAGCTTCTTGCGTAATTTTGAGATAAAAACATCTAAAGTTCTTCCCACATAATCACCTTCGTCTCCCCAAACTCTTTGGAGGATCACTTCACGCTCAATGGGTGCATTCGCAGAGGTATGAAGTAAAGAAAGTAGTTCCGCTTCTTTGTTGGATAATTCAACGCTTTTATTATCAATAGATAGCGCCATATTTCTTTTATCAAACTGATACGCTCCAATCATGATCAAATTGGGGTCAATATCTGCAGGATTCTTTTTCTTGAAAAAGTAAGCCATAAAACCAATCAGGATAAGCAATGAAACCATTAAGAAGGGAGATGTGAAAATTTTAGTCCATGAAGCAATAAAAGACGAATCATCAGCTGTTGTTGTCTGTAAATTTGCGATAGGACTGGACCCATCCAAAATGGTAACTAAAAGGCTATAACAGTCTTCAGGTATTATTCTGCCTTCACATGGAATCAGGTTATTTCCGATCTCAAAACTATGCACGACCTCTTTCGTTTCACATTGCTCCACTTCTACAAAACTGCGGGTTGCAATTCTAGTTTCCGTCATCACGCGATCAATGATCGAGACGATATCAGCAGGATCAAACCCAAACTCAACTTCAAAAGAAATTTTGTAGTGTTGATCGACCTTCTCAATGGGCAGGATACGCGACTCATCATCACCCAAACACATCAAAACTTGATGTCCTATCATTCTCATCGCCACCTCAATACGCTTTTCAGCTATCACCTCCTCGGCAGTACTATTGGCAACCATTGGAAGCATACAGGCGAAAACAAAAAAAATGAGTTTTTGATACGCTGGTTTAAAATGTCTAAAAGTCATGCCACAAATTTATTGGATTATAACACTTTTTGGAATGTTTTACACTCAATTTACAGTAATTTACACTAGTCAGGACGATAAACAGGGGGCCTAACTTATCTTTATAACATGTTTCTCCTTTTGAATATTTTAAATTAATTGTTATGAAAAATACCTTTGTTGCGTTGATTTTACTGCTCCTGACTTTTTCAGGCTTTTCTCAAGTTGTAGGTTATGATGTTTTTGGAACACATACCAATCCACATATAGGCCCGTATTCCTTAATAACGCTAGATACGCTAAAAGAAGCTAAAACACTAAATGATATCCATGCAATGTATCGATCCTTTTGGGTTGCCAGCTATATTGCGGTGGAAGTTTCTTCAACCTGCAAGGGGATTGTCAAAAAGGCTGCAAGCACAAATGACACATTAACCGATGAACAAATGGGCATTTTGAAAATGGCTGATGTTGGCTGCAGGATCGATGTGGTAGTGGATTACATACCTGAAAACACGCTAAAAGATAATCCGCCAAGGAGGATGGATTTTTCAATGACCATGATTCCTATATACGAAGCCAAATACCCTGGTGGTTACCAATATTTGAAAAAATACTTAAAGGAAAATGCCATTGATGAAATTTCAGCAACAACTGCCGGGCAAGTAGAATTAGCAGCGGTGAGGTTCAATGTCAACGAGGAAGGTCAGGTTTCTGAGGCCCAAATTTTTAAGACATCCGGAGTTGATAAGGTTGATAAATTACTACTTGAAGCCATTTGTAATATGCCAAAATGGCGCCCTGCGGAAAACGCTAAAGGCAAGAAGATTTCGCAAGAATTTGAGTTGCGTATGGGCACATTACTGCTTAGGTGTGATTATGAATATTGACCTTCCAAATATGTTCTGAATGACAATTTTTCAACCCAATTCACTTTTAGAAAGGTAACTTTTCAGTACCTTAGGATTTATGAGTAAAATCGAAATTCGAACTGTAGACGTTGTCCAATATTTGAAACCGTTGAGGGAGGGAGGTTCGCTCCCCGCTATTGTTCAAGCCGATGATGATTTCCTTTATGTCTTAAAATTCAGAGGCGCCGGTCAAGGAAAAAAGGCCTTAATTGCAGAACTGATTGGTGGGCTATTAGCACAAGCAATGGGCTTAAAAGTACCCGAATTGGTATTCATGAACCTTGATGAATCATTTAGCAAAACGGAACCTGATGAAGAAATTCAAGACTTATTAAAATTTAGTGTGGGACTAAATCTTGGATTACATTTTCTATCGGGTGCAATTACCTACGATCCACTTGTGTCCATTGCCGACTCCCTATCCGCATCAAAAGTTGTTCTGCTTGATAGCATGATCACAAATATTGACCGCACTGCAAAAAATACCAATTTATTGAATTGGAATAACGAATTGTGGCTGATAGACCATGGCGCAAGTTTGTATTTTCATCATAATTGGAAGAATTGGAAAACACACCTTGATCGTACTTTTCCTAAGATTAAAGACCATGTCCTTCTAGAAAGAGCCGATAATTTGTTTGAGGCTTCAAAAGAAATCCAGCGTTTAATTTTAGATGATACCATTAGAGAAATTGTCTCGCTTATACCTGAAGATTGGTTATTGGATGAATCCGATTCTTTGACGCCTGATGAAATGAGAGCTGCATATATTGAATTTTTAAATGCTAAACGCTCCAAGATTGATTTACTAGCTAAAGAGGCTTCAGATGCAAGATAGAGTAACCTACGAGTTTGCAGTGATTAGATTGGTTCCAAAAGTTGAACGGGAAGAGTTTCTCAATATCGGTGTAATCCTTTTTTCCAAGCAGAAATCCTTTTTAGGGATTAAATATAAAATTGATGAAAAACGAATAAAGTCCTTTTCTGTGGATGTTGATATTGATGCACTAAGTAAGTATCTAAAGGCCTGGGAATTAGTATGCCAGGGAGCACCCAATGGAGGCATTATTGGAAAGTTGGCATTACCATCAAGGTTTCGTTGGTTGACAGCTTCCAGAAGTACGATTATCCAAAGTTCTAAAACGCATCCGGGGTTATGTCACGACCCACAAAAAGTTTTGGAAGATATTTTTAAACGCTATGTTTTGTAAAAGCCGCTTGGTTTTATAGCGTATTATTCCTCATTTGTGTAGGACTACACCCCATTCTTTTCTTAAAATAGCGACTAAAATAATGGATGGACTCAAAATGTAATTCCTGGCTAATCTCTTTGACACTTTTTTCACTAGTCAAAAGCAGTTCTTTGGCACGTATGAGTTTAAGTTCCAGATGATATTGCCGGGGAGATACTCCTGTGTATTTTTTGAACATCTTTCTAAAATTGGCATAACTAATATGATGTCGATTGGCGAGTTCCTGCAAACCAATATTGCTCTCCACTTTTTGCCGCATTTCCAAAAGGACTTTCTGGATGATAGTTGCGATAGGCTTACCTGAAAAGTCGCCTTGTTTTTGGTGTGCCACCATCATGCCTAACAACTGGAGTATTAATCCTGAAGCAATTTGCTGAAACCCTGGTTTTTCTTCCTGGGCCAGCTTGAAAATTTTGTAATAACTAACCAGATAGGACTCTCGTATACCACAGTAAAAGAGAGGCTGAGTATTCAAAAAAGCAGCCTGCTCATAAAAATGATTAACCAGCTTACCATTGAACCCAATATAATTCTCTACCCAGCCTGTTTTCATTTCCGGGCGATAGCGGTGAAGTTCTCCCGGACGAATGAGCATTATGGTTCCTGCTTTTATGTTAAATGTTCCCTTGTCGTTTTTTAAAATACCCCCTCCTTCTGTAATATAAACCAATTGGTATTCTTCCAGCATCCTGCCTTTTTTCCAGGTGAAATAGTAACCTGTAGGATGTTCCCGGGAAGGATAAATGGTATTTGGAGCAATGGTAGCCTTACCCGCCACATTGAGGTATATACTCCAGTTTTTATCTTCCTCTCCCGGAGTTAAGTATTTAAAAAAATCATCCATGACTTATCTTTTTGAAGATATTTCCTTGAATTCAAAGCCTGTTTGGAAGCCAACCTTTGGACCGAAAGACAGATCCTCAACAGCGCAAATAACACAAACTAAGGTAAACTTCCCTCAAAAGAACAAATTGTAATGCGACTTTTTTCCCAATAAGTACAAACAAAAAATCATTTTGTGTAAATGAAACAACTGCAAATCAACCTATTTTTACAATATAATTCTTTTTGAGCCATTCAAAAATAGGAAACTTAAGCAGCATGTTTGCAAAATAATCGTATCAAAAAATACAAATAGGAAAAATTCCATCTTTCTCTGTGAGCCATGCCATGGCTGGATATAAAACCACTTCGATAGCATCTAAATCAACGGTTATGAACATCAATAAAACACACCTACAAGATTTTAACAAACAGCGACTAACTGACCACAAAGAGCAGTTTGGCTTTCTCAGTATTCAACTAGATAAGGCTCAAATTAACACGAATGACATCATTCAGCAATTGCAAACATTTCAAGTCGCTATTCCGAGTTGGGCATTGGGGGCTGGAGGAACTCGTTTTGGGCGTTTTTCCTTTGGTGGGGAGCCTGCAAATTTGGAAGATAAGATAGATGATGTAGGAATAATACATGCTTTGACACAGTCAGCAGGAGCAATTTCCTTGCATATTCCCTGGGATATCCCGAATGACACTGAAGCGATCAAGCAAAAGGCCGCTATAAACGGAATTGGTTTTGATGCGGTGAATTCTAATACTTTTCAAGACCAAAATGACCAGCAGCATAGTTACAAATTTGGGTCGTTATGCCATACTGATAAGGGCGTAAGAAAACAAGCGGTTGAACATAATTTGCAAGTAATCGAAATGGGAAAGACCTTAGGGTCAAAGGCGATTACGGTTTGGCTGGCAGACGGAACTTCTTTTCCAGGGCAACACAACTTTAGAAAAGCACATCAAAATACACAGGCTGCTCTGCAAGAAATATACAAGGGTATACCCGATGACTGGAAAATGTATATTGAATACAAGCCCTACGAGCCTAACTTTTATTCAATGGTCATTCCCGATTGGGGAACTTCTTTGTCTTTGGCAGAGGGTTGTGGTGAAAATGCCTTTACCCTGGTGGATTTGGGACACCATTTGCCCAATACCAACATCGAGCAAATTGTCGCAATTTTAATGATGAAAGGCAAATTAGGTGGATTTCATTTCAATGATAGCAAATACGGCGATGATGATTTGACGGTTGGCAATGTCAAACCTTACCAGCTTTTCCTTATTTTTAATGAACTGGTCTATGGTATGCAAAACAATGAGGGTGGCAATCCTCCTTTAGCCTGGATGATCGATGCAAGCCATAACCTAAAAGACCCACTCGAAGATTTGATGCAAAGCCTGGAAGCTATCCGAATTGCTTATGCCCAGGCACTTTTGGTAGATAGAGCTGCCTTGGAAATCGCACAAACCGAAAATGATGTCACCCGTTGCCAAGAGATTTTACAACGAGCTTTTAGGACCGATGTAAGGCCTTTAGTGGCGGAGGCGAGAAGGTTAAGTGGCGGCGCGATAAATCCTGTTGATGCTTATCGACAAATGGGAGTAAGAAAGCAGTTGATCGGAAAAAGAGGCGTGAACGTGGTCGCCACAGGGCTTTAATTATTGGAGATGGCACACACCTTAATTTTCGATATAGGAAAAACCAATAAAAAAGCCTTCCTTTTTGATAAAAACTATCAAGAAGTCATAAAGGTCTATAGTCGTTTTGAGGAACAACAGGACGAAGATGGATTTCCGTGTGACGACTTGCCAGCGATTCAAAAATGGATAATCAATACCGTACAAAATATCCTGCAGGAAGGGAAATACAAAGTCATTGCGATCAACTTTTCGACCTACGGAGCGAGTTTTGTGCATTTGGATAAAAATGGAAAAGTGCTTACCCCGCTGTATAATTACCTCAAACCAATTCCTGCGGAAATCATCACTTCTTTTTATGAAAAATATGGTGATGAAATGAAAATCGCTCGTGAAACCGCCTCTCCTGTTCTGGATGGTTTATTAAATTCAGGATTGCAGTTATATTGGTTGAAATACAGTCAGCCCAAGGTTTTTGAGCAAATTAGATGGTCATTACATTTTCCACAATATTTAAGTTATTTATTGACAGGCATTCCCGTGAGTGAATATACGAGTATCGGCTGCCATACGATGTTGTGGGATTTTAAAAAAAGCGACTACCACCGCTGGGTATATGAGGAGGGAATAGACCAAATACTGCCACCTATTGTCGATACAAGTACCAGCATCAACTGTCGTTTATGGGGGGAGAGTATTAAAATAGGTGTCGGAATACACGATAGTTCCGCGGCCTTATTGCCTTATATTCGGGCGGAGCAAAAACCATTTATATTAATATCTACAGGCACTTGGAGTATTAGCCTTAATGCTTTTAATCAAGCATTATTAACGGATCAAGAATTAGAAAACGACTGTTTGAATTTTATGCGGATGGATGGCTTGCCCGTTAAAGCAGCACGTTTGTTTTTGGGGCAGGAATATAAAGTACAAGCAAAAGAATTGGAGGCATTTTTTAATACCAAAAAGGAGGCCCATCAAGGAGTTCGTTTTGACGAATTGTTGTATCAAAAAGTGTCCAACGATGAAGGGCATTATTTTTCTTTTCAATACCTGAAAACGCCGTGGAAACACCCAGCAGTAAGTCAATTAACATCGTTTGAAAGTTTTGAAGCTGCTTATCATCAATTGATGTGGGAATTGGTCACCTTACAAGTGGCTGCTGCAAATTTGGCCATAGGGCAAACGGTTGTTAAAAAACTCTACATCGATGGCGGATTTGCAGATAATGAGGTCTTTGCACAGCTGCTTGCTCGCTATTTTAAGGATTTAAAACTGAGAACCACGCAATCTCCGTTGGGGTCGGCATTGGGCGCAGTGATGGTCATTTCAGAAAAGGAACTACACAAGAAATTTTTGAAGAAAAATTATGCTTTGAAAAAAATATAGATTGATAAAATGGCTGGGCGCATGTTTGCAGCCCAAATAGCTTGCCCCGATCTTGCAGCGGGGTTGGCCTCCAATCATGAACTCAATACGCTAATATCTAATCATTTATTTATCCAACTATTATGTCAAACGAAAAGACCACTACCCATACAGAAGAATTTGAACAACAGCGGGTTCCCCAATCTCATTTAAAAAGCTGGAAAAGCTTTTTAGGCATGTATGCGGGCGAACATGCTGCGGGTACCGAGTTTGTTATTGGCCCCTTGTTTTTGACAACGGGGGTAAGTGCTTTCGATTTAATCGTAGGATTACTTCTTGGCAATCTGATGGCGGTACTCTCCTGGCGATTTTTAACGGCAGAAATTGCTGTCAAAAATCGGTTGACTTTATATTATCAGCTAGAAAAAATATGTGGAAAAAAGCTAGTTGTATTTTATAACCTCGCCAATGGTGTTTTATTCTGTTTTCTGGCAGGAGCAATGATTACTGTATCCGCAACGGCAGTAGGTATCCCATTTGATATGGAGATGCCTAAATTAACAGATACCATGCCTGGGAGTCCTACTTATGTATTGATTGTTTTAATAGTGGGTGCCGTCATCGCGGTTATTGCAGCAAGAGGTTACGATTCGGTGGCTAAAGCTGCCAATTGGATGTCTCCCTTTATTGTTTTAGCATTTTTGGCTTGTGGCATTGTTGCTTTAGGACAATTGGGCGTGAGTAGTTTTTCTGATTTTTGGAATATTTGGGGAACGGGAACCGAACCTTTTCCGGGACAAATAAAATATACTTTTTGGCATGTCATGTTGTGGTCTTGGTTTTGTAATGCCGCTATGCACATTGGAATGTCAGATTTAAGTGTTTTTCGCTATGCCAAAAGCCCCAATGCAGGCTGGACAACAGCTGCCGGAATGTACGTTGGACATTATATCGCCTGGATTGCAGCAGCACTCTTGTATGCCGTTTATTTAAAATCACCCGAAGCACAAGCTTTTTTGAGTAATGGTACCGCACCTTCTGTGGCACCGGGCCCTCTAGCCTATAACGCCATTGGCTTTTTTGGCATTATTGCCGTTATCATTGCAGGCTGGACTACGGCTAATCCCACGATCTACCGAGCAGGTTTAGCCTTTCAAGCCATTATCCCCAAAGCTTCTACTTTTTGGGTGACTATTCTGGCAGGAGCGATTGCTACCATTGCTGGGCTCTTTCCTGCCTTTGCCATGAAATTACTGGACTTTGTAGCCGTCTACGGATTTATATTAGCCCCTGTTGGTGCTATTATTGTTTTCGAACATTTCTTTGCGGAGCGACTTGGAATAGCAAAAAATTACGCTGAAAAAGCAGGCGTGTCTTTTAATATGGCCGTATTATTAGCCTGGGGTATTAGTTTTGGCTTATTTTATACGATTTCTGTGACCCAAGGTGTATTTTTGTCTTTTTTGACTTTACCTGCTTGGCTGACTTGTGGTGCATTATTTCTGCTATTGAGTAAGCATTTTCAGCGCAGTTAATGTTTTGTAGCGAGTTTAAATAGGAGAATTACAATAGGTTCTAAAACTAAAACTAAAACTAAAACTATTTATACGGTATTTCAAGTTCGCTGAACCCTTAGTGCTTGTTTGGAGGTCGGCTTTTATAGCGAGAAGTGATCCTTTGCAGCCAATGCTCCTACTCTGCCTTTGCGAAGCTACGGCGAAGCAAGGCGCTGACGCCCGGAGAAAGCTTCAGCGCAAGCGTATGGTTGGCCTCCAAATATGCGCTCAGCAACAGGCCATTAATCATTTAAATTAAAGTTATGAAAAAACTAATTCTACTATTTATCAGCACAATTACGGTTCAATTTATCCAAGGGCAAAACTTTCAGGAGGTATGTGAAAATTCAGTTGTGAATGGAACAATTGTCGATTATCAATCCTTTGGCGATACGATATACGCAACGGGTTTCTTTAGTACAATTTGTAATGAAACGGTTGGCTATATAGCTAAATGGGAAAATAATGAATGGAAACCTTCCGCTATAAATATAACGGATCCTGGACATGCTTTTGAAGTGATCGACAACCAATTGTATATAGCCAAATACGAAGAAAGTATTGATTCGAATTGGGTATATGTTTACAATAATTCATCCCTGGAAAAAGTCGGATCAGGCGTATATCTAACAACAGCAAGTGGTTTTTCAGTACTTCCCCACATTTATGATATCGTAGAATTTGATGGGAAAATCGTTGCTTGCGGAGAATTTGATAGAGTTGGACAACAGTCGATAAACGGCATCATGCAATGGGATGGAGATCATTGGGAACCATTAGGAGACGGATTTACCGGGAATATATTAAATACCGCTCCAGTCATTTACCCTCATCAAATGTTGGTGCATAATTCGGAGTTATATGTTGTAGGAAACTTCAGATATGCAGGCGGTGAAGAAGCTAATGGTATCGCAAAATGGGATGGCACACAATGGACAAACATGGCAGGAGGGTTTAATAATACAGTTTATGGTATTGCCATATTTGATAATGAAATTATTGCAGGAGGAGCTTTTACAGAAAGTAATGGTACCGCTGTTGATAGAATTGCAAAATGGGATGGGACTCAATGGACCCCTTTAGACTTTGGGTTTACAGCTACTTCTCCTAACGACTTCATTTTTGTTCACACCTTAAAAGTAATCGATGATATACTGTATATAGGTGGAGGATTAAAGGAGGTGACTTATGCTGATAATAGTACACAAATATGTAATGGCATAGTCTCTTATAATGGGAGTTCATTAAATACATTTGATGGTGGCGTTGCTGGAAACGATATTGAAGCAATAATTAAAACGGAAGATCAACAACTGTTGATTGGGGGCGGGGTATTTGGCAGTGGTTATTCTGGAATAACCAATATAAATACAAGTATTGAAGAGGAACTTATTAGCCGTGAAGTTCAAATCTTTCCTAACCCATTTGAAAATTCAATCCATATTTCTGCTAGAGACAATTTTGAAAAATATATTCTATTTGATACGAAGGGTACGGTCATTAAAGCTGGTGAATTTGAGGCAACTCTAAATTTAGAGTTACTGCCTGGAATGTATATTTTAAAGCTGATCAATGAAAATACTTATACGGCTCACAAGATAATTAAAAGATAGGCTGCTTGTTTGGGTGGTCAAACAAACACGCCATAATCCACCTACTATGACCCTATTCACCTTTCTCTTATTCACCGGTTTTGTCGCATTCTATGCCACCTGGCAATTGCGGCGAGACCAATTAAACACCAAGGACGGTTATTTCCTGGGTGGCAGGTCACTGACAGGCATCGTGATAGCTGGCTCGTTATTACTGACCAATATTTCTACGGAGCACCTGGTGGGCATGAATGGCTCTGCTTATAAAAATGGGGCCATCATCATTGCCTGGGAGGTAACCTCGGCATTGGCGCTAGTGGTGGCGGCGTTATACTTTGCACCGCGATATTTGAAAATGGGCCTGACCACCATTCCGGAGTTTTTGGAAAAGCGGTTTGATGGCATGACAAGAACCCTGGTGGCCTTGTTGCTGATTATTTCCTTTGTAGCTACCTTGCTTCCCATTGTACTGTATACGGGTGCGCTGAATATAGAGGCCATATTTGAAATTTCCGATTTGCTGAATGTCAGCCAGCGAGAAGGCATCTGGATAACGATTCTGGTAGTTGGCAGCATCGGTGCCGTTTATGCGATTTTTGGCGGCCTGAAAATGGTGGCCTACACCGATACCATTAATGGGTTTGGCTTATTGGTGGCCGGTTTAATGGTGCCAATCCTTGCTTTAATAAGCATTGGCGAAGGCAATCTTTTTGAGGGTATGCAGGCTGTTTTTGACAATAATCCAGGGAAATTTAATGTCGTGAGCCGGGAATCCGGAGTAGGGGAGGGGGCACGATCGGCTATCCTTCCCTTTGAAGTGTTATTTACCGGTTTGATGGTCAATCAAATCTATTTCTGGACCATGCACCAATCCATTATCCAGCGGGTTTTAGGGGCGGTGAGCTTAAAAGAAGCCCAAAAGGGGTTGTTATTTACTGGTGTGTTGAAAATTTTGGTGCCGCTGGTCATCGTGCTGCCGGGCCTGATCGGCTTCTATTATTTTGGCGAAAGCCTGTATGACAACCCGGACCATGTATATCCACAATTGGTCAAAATGGTGCTTCCCGCCTGGTTGACCGGTTTTTTTGTAGCAGTGATGATGGGAGCCATTCTGACGACCTTTAATAGTGCCCTCAACAGTGCAGCAACAGTGTTTAGCCTGGGTATTTTTAAACGTTATATCCAGAAAGATGCCAGCGAAACAAGGCTGGTTAGCATAGGGAAGTGGACCTCAGCCCTGCTCGCCGTATTTGCCATTGGCATTGCACCTTTTGTGGCCAATGCACCAGAAGGATTATACCAGCTGCTTCAACAACTCAATGGTATCTTTTTTATTCCAATTGCCAGTGTGATTATTGCTGGTTTCCTCTTTCCAAAAGTTTCGGCGGCAGGGGCCAAAATTGGACTTACCTTTGGTTTGTTATTTTATATTGTCACTTATTATTTATTGGAATTGGACCTGCATTTTGTGCATATCTGGGGTATAGAATTTGTGCTGAATATCGCAGTCATGCATCTGGCAACATTGCTGTTTCCAAAAAGGAATACATTTATCATGGAGGATGCTGGGTTATTGGATCTCAAACCCTGGAAATATGCCAAACCGTTCAGCATTGCATTGGTGCTTGTCACTATTATTTTATATATCTTGCTAGGAAATGTTTGATTATGGAAAAGGTATTTCGAAACTATGAGGTATTGGATGTAAATGCTGCTGTGCGCGAACATTACCGTAAAATGCGGCAAAATCAGACCGTAGATTACGTGCAAAAGATGCACAAAAAGTATTTGACTTTTGACAAACCTATGCTCCTATGGGAGGCAATGAGCCACCTCAATAGCCTGATTGATGTCAGCGACCCGGATTTGGATTTGCCAAATGTGCAGCACCTGATCCAGAGTGCAGAGGCGATCAGAGCCGATGGCAGACCCGACTGGATGCAATTGGTCGGATTGATTCACGATCTGGGTAAAGTGATGTTTCTTTGGGGAGCAGACGAAGATGGGACCAGCCAGGCGGAACAATGGGGTATGGTGGGGGATGTGTTTGTAGTGGGATGTGCCTTGCCGGATTCTTGCGTTTATCCTGAATTTAATGCGCTAAATCCCGATATGCAGAACGACCGCTATAACACTTCCATCGGCATCTATGAGCAAGGCTGTGGAATGGATAATCTTTTGCTGGCCTGGGGGCACGATGAATACCTGTTTCAGGTGTTGTCCAACCACCAAAACAATACCCTTCCCGAAGAGGCTATGGCGATGATCCGCTACCATTCATTTTATCCGTGGCATACGGGTGGGAGTTATTCGGAACTATTAAATGACAAAGACCAAAAATATTTAGAATGGATCCGGGATTTCAACCGTTATGACCTTTATACAAAAAGCAACAAAACTTATGACCTGGAAGAAATCAAAGACTATTATTTGCCAATCGCTGAAAAGTATTTGGGCTCAGGGCCAATATTTTGGTGAAAAATTTCTAAACAACCGATATGAATAGTTTCAAAACGACTTTTCTATTCTTTCTCTTTTCAACCTTAATGATCGCCTGCCAGCAAACCAATCCATTACCCGATCCACTGGAAGCAGGCTGGAAGGGCGAACCGGTTTGTGAATTGATACAGGAAGACAATAAACTGAGGGTGTTGAGGTGTACCTTTGCTCCTGGCGTAGGACATGACCGGCATTATCATAAGCCCCACTTTGGGTATACAATAGCCGGAAGCCGGTTTCAAATCAAGGATGAAAAGGGAATACGAGAAGTGGATCTGCCCGACGGATATACTTTTAATAATAAGGGGGTCAAATGGCATGAGGTACTAAACATAGGTGATAGTACGGCCGTTTTTCTAATTGTCGAACCGAAATGATCGATAACTAGATGGCAAGATTTGTAAAAGAAAGAGGGTGTTAAATCAAGGAATCAGCGCTCTATATGAATGAAATATTAAAGAATAATAATGTTACCATAAAAGGAAAGGGAGATCAAGCCATCCTATTTGCTCATGGGTATGGATGTGACAGCAATATGTGGCGATTTGTTGCTCCTGCTTTTTATGATGAGTATCAAGTAATATTATTCGACCACATTGGCGCCGGGAAATCGGATACGTCACGTTACGATCGGGAGAAGTACGCGTTGCTGGATGGTTATGCAGCGGATGTCATTGAAATCTGCAAAGCTTTGGATTTAAAAGAAGTCATTTTTGTGGGCCATTCAGTGAGTGCCATGATAGGCGCCTTGGCGGTGAATCAAGCTCCAGCGTACTTCTCAAAATTAGTTTTATTGGGGCCCTCTCCTCGCTATATCAATGATGGGCCTTATATAGGAGGATTTAATCAGGAAGATATTGAGGGTTTGCTCGAATCATTGGAAAGCAATTACCTTGGATGGTCCAGCACCATGGCTCCAATGATTATGGGCAATGCTGACCGCCCAGAATTAGGTAAAGAACTGGCTAATAGTTTTTGTAAAATGGATCCCGAAATTGCTAAACATTTTGCCAGGACTACCTTTCTATCTGACAATCGTGCGGATTTACCCAAAGTAAAAATCCCTACCTTAATCCTCCAATGTTCTGAAGATATCATTGCCTCTGAAGTGGTGGGGAAGTACGTAAACGAACAAATTCCTTATAGTTCCATTATATTTATGAAGGCTACCGGACATTGTCCCAATTTGAGTGCTCCGGAAGAAACTATTGCGGAAATAAAAAAATTCCTGTAGAGACAGGACAACGATTCTATGCAAGATGAAGAAATTGAAAAACTGATTGATGAAAGTGCAAAGAATCTTTTCTCAAATGCCCCCTGTGGGTACCTGTTTACCCGGCCTGATGGGGAGATCATAAAAGTTAATAAGACGCTTAAGAAGTGGCTGGGGTTTTCGAAGGAAGAGCTGGTTGGCAAAAAGAAGTTTAGTGACCTGATCACTAAAGGCGGCAAAATATTCTATGAAACCCATTATGCTCCCTTACTCCGAATGCAGGGATTTGTGAATGAGATCAATTTTTCATTTTTGCGAAAAGATGGTTCCACATTTCCGGGATTGGTCAATGCAACACAGCAAAAGGATGACCAGGGGGCACCAATCTTTAATAGTGTGATCGTCATTGATTTTTCGGATCGAAAGAAATATGAAAAAGAATTGATGATCGCCAAAAAGAGAGCGGAAGCATCAGATGAGGCCAAAACGTTGTTTCTTTCTACCATCAGTCACGAGATTCTTACGCCCCTAAATTCTATAATTGGAAGCTCAGACCTATTAATCAACACCCCGCTCACGGAGGAGCAACTGAAATTAATAAATCTACTCTCTTTTTCAGCCAACAATTTATTGGGCCTGATTAATGATATCCTTGTCATTTCCAAAGCAGAAATAGGGCAGTATAAGCTTGATAGTCAAAGTTTCAGCATTGTAGAAGTGTGTCAAAATCTGATCCTTAGCCTTCAATACCAAGTACAAAACAAGCCTATTCATCTCGATTTGACGCTTGACCCTGCTTTGCCCAAATTTCTGATAGGTGATCCTATTAAAATCAGTCAGGTGTTGTCAAACCTGCTGAACAATGCCATCAAATTTACCAAAGAAGGTAGGATTCATTTAAAGGTGGATTTATCGGCAATAGATAATGGCATGGCCGACCTCCATTTTTCGGTGAGTGATACGGGAATAGGCATTGAAGAAGAAAGGATCACCAAAATTTTTGAACCCTTTACTCAAGCACACAAATCTATCCATAGACATTATGGAGGGTCAGGTCTGGGATTGTCCATCTGCCGGAGTATTTTGGAAAAGTATAAAAGCAAGATCAAAGTACAAAGTCAGGCGAATGCAGGAAGTACCTTCTCCTTTCCATTGCGGCTTAAAATCAACAAAAAACGCAATGTCCCCAATCAATTAAGTAGACAGCTGCCACCCTTTCATTCCATCAAAATTTTGTTGGCGGAAGATACCTCTACTAATGTTTTTCTCATTGTAAAATATTTTAACCTCTGGAATTTGAAATTTGACACTGCCACCAACGGTAAAGAAGCAGTTGAAAAAGTAATCAACAACGACTACGATCTTATTTTAATGGATCTGGAAATGCCGGTCATGGACGGTTATGAAGCTACTCGTCGTATTCGCAATCTGGAAGATACTATGAAAAAGACGGTTCCAATCATTGCCTTTTCTGCTTCTGCAAATACAGAGATTAGTCAAAAAATGATCGACTATAAAATTGATGGCTTTGTATTGAAGCCTTTTCAGCCGGAAGTATTGCATCAAACTATTCTAAAGTATAAAAGAAAACAAAATCGGCATACCATACCATTGCCAATCCCCCTGGAAAAGACACCTATCAGCAATCCGGATTTGACCAATGATAGACAACAAGCCGTTGATTTTAGCAGGTTTTATGAAATATTTCAGAATGATTCAAGTAGTTTAAAGCAATTTCTCCATATTCTGGTAAAAGACCTCCAGAATTCCAAAAAAGCAATCATCATAGCTCTTGAACAAAAAGACCAGTTTCATTTTCAGCAAACTAGTCACAAGTTATACTCCATCCTTCATCTGCTAAAGGCCCACCAGTTAAAAGACCTGTTGGATGATTGTAATAAAAGGTTGCCAACCATTTCGGACAAAGACCTTGCTATCGTAAAAAACAGCATTATTGAAGAGATTGACCGTTTCTTAACGGGAATTGATAGCTTGTTGAATTCGGAATAAGCGATTGTTTGGAGGACAAATTTTGTCTTGAAAAAATTGCGCTCCAAACGAAAATACAACAGCATATTTCCATCGAAAAGCTTAAATTGTATCCCAATTCAAGCTACAAGCAAACAAAAACCTTAACGATGAAAAATGCAATCTTTATTTTGTTGGCCATTGCCACCGTTTTATCCTGCACGCCAAAGGATGGTGGCCACTCGGAAAATGATGCCTTGGTGGGTAAATGGAAATTGACGGCTCAACTTATGGATATTGGAGATGGCAGTGGTACTTTTAATCCTGTAGTTAGTGAAAAAACCATAGAATTCCTTGCTGATGGTTCCGTCACGTCAAATGGCTCTTTATGCCAAATGACAGATCAACCAGAACAGGCAACCAAGGGAACATACGCCACAAATGACCTCACCATCTCTCCAACAGATTGTTCTACCAATGGGCACAAAATTTTTTATGAATTAAAAAATTCAGAATTGATCATTAGCTATCCTTGTATAGAACCCTGCCGGCATAAATATGTGAAGGTGAATTGAGTGTCAGGGCGTTTTAAAAGTGTAATTCACCGTTTCATACCTGGTGGAAATATCTTCCGATCCATCAGCATTTGCGATGGTGATTTTTAATTGATCTACAACGGTAATATCACCGGAAGTAATCGAAATGGTAACGGTTTTGGTTCCACTGTCTTTAAATAGGGGAGAGGAAGTATAACTATATTTTGGAGAAATGCTGCCATTGGTATAGGGTTGTACCCATATTCTGACTCCGGCTGGATCAACCACTTCATAATCATAAGTAATGGTGACCTTATCGCCAAAATTTAGCGTGGCAGGAGAAATTGGGCTAAGCGTGAGCAGGGTAACTTTATTATCTGCCGGATCGATACCCTTATCTTTACCACAGCCTGCCAATACACTTACTAAAAGTACAGCTGTGAAAAATTGAAACATGGCACGCAATGCAGGACCTTGACTGATTGTTATTGCTCTCATGGTCATGAAGTTTTATGGGCCGGTTATTTTTTAATAATTCAGCCCCAGGATTGATTTGGAAATTGACACTCCAAAGTTATACCAATCGCCTTTTGAAAGCTAACAGCTCAGTTCCAAAAACTAACAGCATAGTTCCAGAATGCATGATTGAGCGCTTGTTTGGAGGCTCTCCGTTTTAATCCCTGCGAAACGATGCTGTTATTTATAAGAAGAAGGAGCCACGCCATAAAGTTCCTTAAAACATTTGGCAAAATAGGATAGGTTATTAAACCCAACATGGAAGGCAATTTGAGTAACGGTGTCCGCTTTTTGTAACAACAATCGAGCTGCTCTTTTCAACCGAAAATTTCGCAGCAACTCACCAGGAGCTTCGTTGGTCAGGGCTTTCAATTTTCGATGCAATTGGGTCTTACTCATGGCTAGTGCTTCCTGCATTTGCGGAACACCAAAACCAGGATCTGCACTTTTGTCTTCAAGCAAGGCTAAGACCTGTTCCAGAAATTTTTGATCCATAGAAGTAACCGTTATTTGATTAGGATCAATCTGTACCTTTTTATTGGCAAACAATTCCCGGAGTTTTCTGCGTTGTTCTATTAGATTTTTGGTGCGTACCAGCAATTCATTGGCATCAAAGGGTTTAATAAGATAGTCGTCAGCACCGGTCTCCAGGCCTTTGATTTTATTATCAATTCCCGCTTTGGCCGTCAGCATGATTACAGGAATATGACTGGTAATTACATTGGTTTTTAGTTTATCACAAAGTTCAATGCCATCCATTCTGGGCATCATCAGGTCGGTAATGATCAAGTCGGGCGGATTGGCAATCGCCTTTTGCAATCCAGCTTCACCATTAACTGCTTCCCTTATCTTATAACAATCAATGAGCTGTTCTTTGATGAAATGCCGCATATCGTCATTGTCTTCCACCAGCAAGACCTCGGGCAGGCTTCTTTTGTCGGTTTGGGTAAGTGCAAAAGGTTTAGGCCGGGGCACAAGTGTATTAACGGGCGCCGACTTGTCTGCGGATTCTCCAAACCTGGTCTTAATTTCCTGAATGGGCAATTCAACCCTGAAACAAGAACCTTTACCTATTTCGCTCGAAACCGTAATTGTCCCATTCATTAGAGTCACCAAATTCTTTGAAAGCGAAAGGCCGATCCCAGAACCTTCTTTTTCTTTGGTATCGCTACTATCCACCTGATAAAAACGATCAAAAATATAGGGTAATTTTTCTTCCGGAACCCCTCTGCCCGAATCTTTCACTTGTACATGAAGTTTAGGGTCACTATATTTTACCTGACAGGAAATCACGGCATTATCGTCGCTGAACTTAAATGCATTACTGAGTAGGTTGTACACCACTTTTTCTAGTTTGTCCCGGTCAAAAGTGGCCCAAAGTACGGTTTGCGGAATTTGTACCTGGTAATCAATATTGCGCTGTGCCGCATGTGAATTAAAAGAAGCCGCGGCTGCTCTTAAACATTTAAATACGTCACCTTCGGTCGGCTCCAAGTGTAAACTGCCCCCATCTATTTTTGATAAGTCTAACAGCTGGTTCACCAATTTAAGCATGCGATCGGCATTGCGGCGAATCATCTTTACATTGTCTGGACTAAGCTTTTCATCAGGGTTTTGTTCTAGTTGGTCTATCGGCCCCTTTATCAGCGTAAGGGGTGTCCGAAATTCATGGGAAATATTGGCAAAAAAATTGGATTTCAACCGGTCCAGTTCCTGAAGCTCATGGGCCTGTTTTTCCAATTGCCGTGCCTGATTGCTGACTTCCTGAGTTCTTTCTGCTACCAGGTTTTCCAAAATTTCCTTTTCCTTAATTAATTGCTGGGAACGCAACTTCATCAAAAGCCAAACCACAAAGATAGCAACGGCCCCATACAGAAGATAAGCATAAATAGAAAGATACCACGGTGTGAGGATGGTAAACGAGTAACTACCTTCCTCACTAATCGTGCCGTATAAGTTCCTGGCACGAACTTTAAACTCGTAATGTCCTGCCGGCAAATTGGTGTAGTCTTTTTTGGTCTCCGTACTCCAATTGGACCATGTCTTATCAAAACCTTCAAGTTTGTATTGATACTGATTCTTTTCACTTAAGTCAAAAAATGGAGCAGCAAATTCAATTCGAAGTGCATTATTATCAGGCCTCAATTCTGGTATTTCGCCATTTCGTAACCCAGCATAAATAATAGAGTCATTTGCCGTGATCACCTTTCTTACATAAACGGGGAATTTTTGATCGGCCAGGGTATCAAACCTTAAATCATACCGCACCACAGCTTCACCACCCAGCCATAAAACTTTGTTCTCATCCCAATAGGCGCACTTGCTTATTTGTTGATCAATACCTCCTAACTGAAGTGTATTTAATTGATAATCCCCATTACCTAACTGAAATGCGGAAAGCATAGATACGGATTCACTACCAGCAAGTTGTTGCAACAGCAAATGTCCGTCAGGCTGTTGGTATCTTGAAGGGGTATACCCTTTTTTACCACTCACTTTTTCTACAAACTCAAAATCTGGGATGAATTTATTGTCAGTTTTATGGAAATTATGGAAACATTGTTCATTCAATAGACAATCTGTTCTGGCCATCACTTCATCATTAATTATATAGACCTTCGACCATCCCAGTGGTATTCCTTTATCTTCCAGATAGATATCGGGTACATTATATTGTCCCCATTTGCCATTTTCATCGGCTTTTAAGTGTAATACTCCCTCGGTTCGAGTGCCTAACCACAAGTCACCAGAGCTAGTCTCAGCTATGGAAAGAATATCCTGATGTATGGAAGCAGCATGTCCTTCCTCAACCCATTGACCATGCCTGTAATAGATTGCTAATAATCCTTTTGGATGCCCAATAAAAATGCGATTGCTATCTACCTGACTTTGATGTAAAGTGGTCGTGATCAGGCTATTGATCTGTTTGGCGCCCCCATCATTGTATTGAAAAACACCGGATCCAGTGCCCACGATTAAATTTTCTCCAACGGAAATAAGGTCCCATGCAGCGATTTTTATTTTTTCCACCAACTCAATATGATGCCGATCAAAAGAATCTTTTGTTAATACATGAAGCCCATAACTATTGGCAAGATAAAGCTTCCCTTGATGCCGCTGAATATCCCAAACCCAGCCTTTAAGCCCATGGTAATCATCAAAAATGGAATAGGGCCTAAACCATTCTATTCTGGAAATACTATTCTGAGTCGTGACCCAAAGGCCAGACTGATCGTCGACGCCCAATCCGTATATTTGATTGTCAAGCAATCCATCTCTGGTGGTGATAATTTGAACTTTTTCTCCTTTTTGGTTCATGATGACCAATCCGCCATAAATGGTGACAAAGGCGTATTGTTCTTTTAGCTTCAATCCTTTATAAACCACAAATTCCTTTAAGTAATCCTCAACTTCGGTAGGGTAGGCCACAAAATTGTTTCCGTTGAATAAAAACATACCCTTTTCTCTTGTGGTTATCAACACTGACTTTTCATCAAAAGGAAGGATTGAGCTTATTGTCGTATTTTTAAACAATGCGCCTCCCGGAATCAATTTGAAGGCCTTATTCACCAGTTTTGATAAACCCACTTCCTGAATTCCAAAATATAAGTCCGCTCCAACCAGAAAACATTGTCGAAGTTCGTATTCTGAAACCAATACTTCTATGGTCTTTCCATCCCACTGATACATCTTTTTGTTGCTGGTAAAAAAAACAAGATTATCCTTAATATATACATTCCACACACTGTACAAGTCGCGGTGTTCTTCAGGGATTTTATCGACTAGAGAAACAAATTTCATATAACCTCTGGCATCGAAGTCGATATAGCCAAACGCTTTATCCGCTCCTACAAAAATTCTGTTTTGGCTATCTTTAGCGAAGGTGCAAATCCTATTCAGATTGGGCAACTCCAATTTCCTCCATTCTACGCCATCGTACTGTAAAATAGCATCGCCATTTGCTATGTATATCAAGCCTTGATCATCCTGCAAAATATCCCAGTTTTGAGGGTGCGCATGGTATTGGTCGGGACGATAGTTTGTGATAAAGGCTCGGCCTTTTTCGATACCCCCGGAAGATGGAAGGCTGTTTGCCTTTGGTTGCGCAAACAGGCAGAGCGTGCACAGTAATAAAAACGGTAGGATTAGTCGTTTCATCTTTCTGTATTACATCTACAATATACCTGTTTTTGGAGACAAATGGCTAGTTCTAAACTTGCCCCAGCCAATTTCAGAATATTTTGCAAAGGCCACTTGTGTAACCGCACCTATTGATACCTCGTCCCACAACAGAACAATCTGGATTTTGCCAAAGGAAGTTTCGACGGAAGATGAGCCGGTGAGTCGTACCCACCAAATTCAATTGGTTGCCCTAAAAGGGCTGTAAGCCAGCTTTTTCAAGTGAGCATGGAGGACCTGGTAGCTATACGAAAGCCGACTCTAGGGGCGGTCGGTAGCCAAAAAATTTTGGCTGGTACGAGTCGTACCCACCAAATTAAACCGAAACCCAAACCCTGCACTCACTTCTTCACCCGGACCAATTTCCATCAGACAATCCCCATTGTTAAAAGCATCAATATTGCAGGTCATCGGTTCTAC
The DNA here is from genome assembly GCA_021604865.1 of Saprospiraceae bacterium. Classification (GTDB taxonomy): domain Bacteria; phylum Bacteroidota; class Bacteroidia; order Chitinophagales; family Saprospiraceae; genus BQJU01. The sequence continues at coordinate 49,585 of BQJU01000044.1, forward strand.
CGCTATAGCACCCCGGTAAGGAGGTGTAAAAACTTGTAGGTATTTGTATTTCTTTGGGCCGGTTTCCACCCATCCGGTCAATTTACCCTGACTGCTATTTAGGGAAAAGTGGGCCTGGTTTTCAGAAGTTGAAAGTGCAAATGCGTTATCCAGCACGGTGGTGCCAATTTTTTGTGGATTGGTGAAGTCATCAAAAGCATATCTTTTACCAGTAGGAATCATGTTGCCATCTACGCCAATCAATTCACAGGCAGGCATTTGTAAGGCCGTATCTCCAACGGCCTCTGAAAGCGCAAAATAGGGATGCCACCCAAATCCGAATGGCATGATCTGGCTACCGGTATTGGTAGCAGAAAGCCGAACTACAAACGCTCCAGAATCATTGATCTCGAAGTTGGCACAGAACCGAAAAGGAAAAGGAAAAGCTTCCAAATCACCCTGATAATCATAGACACAAACAATCGATGCTGAAGATTCCTGGCATTGGAGCATGTCGACTTTCATCGATTTATTTACCCCAAAACCATGCAGAGCAGTTTCGGTATCAGTGTCATTAATGGGAAATTGGTAAGTCTTACCTTTCCAGGTGTACTGTCCATTTTTCAAGCGATTGGGAAACGGATAGAGCAAAACATTTTTATACCAGCGATTGATGTCCACCTCAAGAGGAGTCTTATAACCGTCTAATACCTGAACCCCATCCAGCTGTACCTCCAGCAGACAGCCTCCAAATCCGGGTAAAACAGTAAATTGGCTACCCCGGCCATTGCCAATTGTTATTTTTTCGTATTTCCCGAAAGGGCTGTGGTTAGATTTAAACATTTGGTCAGAGCTTGAATTGCTAATTTATTCTGTAGTGTTTTCGTCATTAATTTCTTCCATGAGCCGTAGGTAAACGCCATTTGTCCATCCGAAACCATCCTGAACGGGATATTCCCCTCCTCCGGCATCGAGACTCATATCCATGACATTGTACTTTTCTACCATTTTGCCCGTATTGTGGTAAACCTTGTCGTTAAGTTCAATCCAACGACGGGCAATAGTATCTGCCAGGTCTTTATGGCCATAATTTTTTAACCCTTTAACGCTGACCCATTGTAATGGTGCCCAGCCATTGGGGGCGTCCCATTGTTGACCGGTAAAATCCAATGTAGTCACAACTCCACCAGGTTGCAAAAAGTCACGCTGGATAACCCCTGCTGAAGCTTCGGCCTGAGCGGGTTCTGCCATTTCAAAAAACAGCGGATACATGCCAGCCAGAGAAAGTGTGCCCGTAAATGTATCTCTGGCGAAATCATAATCCTGAAAATAGCCTAATGTACTATCCCAACAATATTGTATGACAGCCTCAAGTCGCTGGGTGGCTCGTTGATTGTAAAGGTCTGCATTTTCAATATCACCACCTACGGAATAGGCCTGTTCCAGGGTCTTTTCCAGCTTATAAAGCAAGGCATTCAGGTCTACAGGAATGATTTCAGTGGTGTGGATGGTCGACAACTGTTGAGTATTGTGCAGCCACCGGCTTGAAAAGTCCCACCCTGATTCGCAAGCAGCACGTAAGTCGCTGTATACTTTTTTGATAGGCCGGCCACTGCGCTCTGCAGTCTCTACATCATCGCGGTACATCTCAGCACGGGGCGTATCGCCGGCATCCCAGTATCGGTTGAGCGTACTGCCATCTTTTAACCTCACCACATGTTTGTGGGCAGGGTTTTTAGCACTTAATTGCTGAAGCCCAGCCATCCAAAAATTGTATTCTTTTTCAAGCTGGGGTAAATATTTGGCATAAATTTCATCTCCTTTTTCTGCGGCCAAAATGCCAACCATTAAGGCATAAAACGGAGGCTGCGACCTACTTAGGAAATACGTTCGGTTTCCATTGGGAATAAAGCCAATTTCGTCGATGAGAAAAGAGAAATTATTGACCATATTCTCAATCATATCTACCTGGCCGGAAACCTGCAAACCGAGCATTGTAAAATAACTGTCCCAATAATAAATTTCACCAAATCGACCACCAGGAACAATGTAAGGGTAGGGGAGTGGGATCAAAGTGCCAGGCGTTTTATCTTCTGGTTTGCGGGTAAGCACGGGCCACAATTCATTGATATGCATAGTCACCGAGCGCGAAGTATCACTTTTAAATCCTGAGGCGTAATTTTTTGGCCGGTCAAAAAATTCTTCCACAAAAGCTTTTAAATCCAACTTTATCTCTGAATTTTTTTTCCTGGCATTGTATTCTTTCATGATCTCCTCAGTGGAGTACTTGGGAATGGCATCCACAAAAGTTTTTCCATCAGGAAATATTTTGGCCATTTGCACATCTACAAAGAGTTGTCCATAACGTTGTTCTGGCGAAAGATACTCCTTGTTTCCCATGTAAATATCTGCCTCTTGAGGTTGGTCTAATTCACAACACATTAAGCTGAGCAGACTCAATAGGAGAAGGGTGTTTATTCGAGACATAGTCTTTTACATTAAAGTTTCGATTGCAATATAGTATTTCATTTTTAGGCACAGAAGTATTAGGAAATGTTTGGTCGCTGTTCTAAACTACAATTGTTGAAGGCATGAGAACATGTTTGGAGGTCGGTTTGTAGCGAAAAGTGATCCTTTGCAGCCAAAAGGTTGGCCTCCAAACAAGCACTGAGGCATTTGTCGCAGAACGAACATTTTTCCATATTTGCTGTTTCGCCCTTAAAATTAAGCATAAGCCATGATTCAATTGAAGATAAAAGCACTTTCTATTTGCCTTTTTTGTAGTTTTTCCTTGCTTACAGCCCAAGATGGCACATTAAAAGGAAAAGTAAGTAATGCCATTAATAATGAACCTATTGCTTTTGCAAATATTCTGGTAGTGGGTACAGATTTTGGCACAACTACGGATTTAGATGGCAATTATGAAATTCTCGGTCTGATTCCCGGAACCTATGATATTAGAGCCTCCTATATTGGGTTTAATGAGTTGACAAAATTTGAGATCCCAGTGGGAAGTGTTTTACCTGCAGAAGTCAATTTTGCGATGGAATCCAGCATCGAACAATTAGAGGAGGTTGTTGTAAAAGCTTCTCCTTTCCGAAAAACAGAGGAAAGCCCGGTTTCTCTACGAACCATAGGGGTAGCGGAAATACAGCGAAATCCAGGCGCCAACAGGGATATCTCCAAGGTGGTACAATCCCTACCTGGAGTTACCTCTACAGCTTCTTTTCGGAATGATTTGATCATCAGAGGGGGAGCACCCAATGAAAATAGGTTTTATCTGGATGATGTGGAGGTGCCCAATATTAATCACTTTGCCACACAAGGCGCTTCGGGTGGGCCCGTGGGTTTGATCAATGTGAATTTTATCCGGGAAGTGGACTTTTTCAGTGGTGCCTTTCCTGCTAATAGGGGAAACAGCCTCAGTTCTGTGTTTAATTTTAAGCAACGTGATGGCCGTGATGATCGACTGGGAGGGACATTCAACCTAAGTGCGACGGATATTGGGGTCACAATGGAAGGGCCGTTGAGTAAAAAAACAACTTTCCTTTTTTCAGCACGGAGGTCTTATCTGCAATTTTTGTTTAAAGCTATCGGTTTGCCTTTTTTGCCAACCTACAATGATTTTCAGGCTAAGATAAAATACAAGATTGACCAGAAAAACGAACTTACTTTCATCGGATTAGGCGCCATTGATCAGTTTAAATTAAATTTTGATGCCAATGAAACGGAAGAACAACAATTTCTTTTGGACCAGTTGCCTGTCGCTCCTCAGTGGAACTACACCAATGGCCTGGTATATAGACACTATAATGATCAGGGATATTGGACCTTTGTGTTGAGCCGGAATATGCTGAATAACGAATCGAAAAAGTATTTCCAAAACGATGATAGTAAAGAGGAAAATCTATTGCTAAAATACCGCTCACAGGAGATAGAAAACAAACTACGCATTGAACGTACAAATCGCATTGGGGACTATAAGCTCAATTACGGATTGGCCTATGAATATGTGAAATACAACAATCAAACCTTCAACAGGGTCTTTACATCCTCCGGTTCACAAACTATTGATTATCGCTCGGACCTTTCCATGAATAAATATGCCTTTTTTGCTCAGCTAAGTCGCAAAATGTTGGAAGAAAGGCTGGTGTTGTCAGCGGGTTTCAGAGCGGATGCCAATTCCTATTCAAAGGAGATGAACAACCCATTGCAACAATTTTCACCTCGATTTTCTCTGGCCTATTCTTTCACCGATCGGTTAGCTTTTAATTTTAATACGGGGATCTATTATCAACTCCCCCCTTACACGGTATTAGGCTATCGGGAAATGGGTGCCTTTGTCAACAAAAATAATGGCGTCAAGTATATTCGAAATACACACCTTGTAGGTGGCTTGGAGTGGAACCTAGAATCCAACGCCAAAATAAGTCTGGAGGCTTATTACAAACAATACGCCAATTATCCTTTTCTCTTAAGGGATAGCATTTCTTTGGCCAATCTGGGGGGGGATTTTGGAGTTTTGGGCAACGAACCGGCCGTTTCTACGTCAGATGGACGGTCGTACGGGCTGGAATTCCTCTTCCAGCAACGTCTCTTTAAAGGATATTATGGCATTGTGGCCTATACCTTGGGCAAGACTGAATTTAAGGATAAAAATAACCGTTTTGTGCCTTCATCCTGGGATGCTCGTCATATTGTTAACCTCACTCTTGGTAAAAAATTCAAACGCAATTGGGAAGTGGGTATCAACTGGCGGTATCAATCTGGTCTACCAAGTACGCCCTTTGCCGAAGCATCTTCCCTGGTGAACAATTGGGATGTCAATGGCAGTGGCCTCCGCGATTATAACGGCCTGAATTCCCTGCGCAATAGTGCCAGTAATACCATCGACCTGAGGGTGGACAAAAAATGGTTTTTCAAAAATTGGAGCCTGAACCTCTATCTGGATATCGAAAACCTAACCGGCAATGCCGTAGGCAATGAACAATTGATACTGGACCGGCCATTAGATGAAAATGACATGCCCATTGGCAATGGCATTGTTGTCAATCCGGATGCACCAACAGATGAACAGCGGTATTTATTAAAAAGGATTAATGATGCTCAGGGAACAACAATTCCAAGCATAGGTATTTTGGTAGAATTTTAGTTGTTACGCTTTTGCCTGGTTCATTAGAACAATGCGTGTGAGTACATAGCCACCTATCAAGCTGACAATTAGACCTTCCACCAGGACAAAAACACTAGCTGTTACCGGATTGAGGTAATCGCCAATAGGCATTTCTTGCTTAAATTCAGCCATCAGGTGAGGCGTCTGGTCCAAGAAAATCATCAGGAAAATGGCAAAAGGAAGGATACCAATAATAGAAGCATAAAAACCCATTGCTACACCATTTAGGTAATTGTCGGCAGCATTGGGGAAAGAACTTTTGTATTCCTTAATGGCCAGATACATAAAGCCCATGTGAATGATACCATTAAAAATTCTAAGGTTTGAATTCTGACTTTGACCCAATAAATGCATCAGTAAGAAAAATAGCGTAAAGCCAGCAAACATCCGAATCCCATATTTGAATGCAAGGTGTTTCATGGATTAGATTTTGGTGAGGATTTATACTTTTCTAAGTCAATTTAACCCTTTTTGTTCGGTTTTGCTGATTTTTATTGAAATATTTTTGGATGTAGAAGGCATTGTTTTTCAACCTATTTGGCCTGTTTTTTACCTCTGGGCTGCTCTGCGCAAGCGGTCATTAATCGCTCGGCCAAGGTCTTTTTCAGGTAACAATTCGGCTAAAATAATGTCCAGGTCCAAGTTGTCAAGGTGGCGTAAACCAGAGAAAAGATGTTGAGCCGCCTCCCGGAAATCACCGGAAGGAGAAAGGATAATTTGTTGGGCGGAAGGAATATTGGGAAAACGTTTCTGGAAGGAAAGGATACCCAATCGTTTTGCTTGATGAAGTGGTAACATCTGTTCGATTTCGCCAAGGATTAGCGGAACTCGTGGAGCATAATGGCTTTTTAGCATGCCAGGTGCCTGCGGATTGGAAGCCGAATGTTCTTTCACTTCAAGGGGCCCAATCAACTGTTCAATTGTTTCAATAGCTATGCCTCCTTTACGATACACAACCGGACGGCCATCAGGAAAACCAATAATGGTGCTTTCCACACCTACCTGACAAGGGCCACCGTCCAGGATATAAGGGATTTGATCACCGAGTTGCTGCTCCACATGTTGTGCATTGGTAGGGCTGATATAGCCAAATGGATTGGCACTGGGTGCTGCAAGGGGAAAATCGAGTTGTGCCAATAGCGCCTGGCTAAAAGGATGCTGAGGTATACGTATGGCCACCAGACTGGACCCTGCTGTTACCAAATCGGGAATGATGGGTTTTTTGGGTAGCAAAAAAGTAAGCGGGCCAGGAAGTAAGGCTTCCGCCAAATACCGTGCCTGGTCTGGGATATTTTCCACCCATTCTCCAACGCGTTGGAAATCATTAGTATGAATGATCAACGGATCAAAATAAGGCCGGTTTTTTACGGCAAAAATGGTAGCAACTGCGTTTTCACTCAAAGCATTTCCCGCCAAACCATATACCGTCTCCGTTGGAATAGCAACGACCTGCCCTTCTCGCAATAAAGTTGCCGCTCTTTTGATATCAATTCCGATCATAATAGGCGCAAAAATATCATTTTATTCAGTACTATTTCACCCATTCACATGTTCACTATATCGTACCATTGGAAGAATTGGAAAGAGTTACCCCGTTTTAAACCACCTCTACAGCCCCTAAACCACCTAAACCTCCTAAACCACCTAAACCTCCCTAAACCTCCTAAACCACCTAAACCTCCCTAAACCTCCTAAACCTCCCTAAACCTATCTTTCCCTAGGAATTGGAAAAAATGAAAAAACTGGAAAGGGCAATTCCGTTTTAAACCACCTCTACAGCCCCTAAACCCCCTAAACCTATCTTTCCCTAGGAATTGGAAAAAATGAAAAAACTGGAAAAGGCAATTCCGTTTTAAACCACCTCTACAGCCCCTAAACCTCCTAAACCTCCCTAAACCCCTCTAAACCAATTCCCCCCCTACAGCTCCTCTTTTCCAAACTCCCCCCCAAAACCTAACCGGTCTAAACGCAATATCGGTCGGTATGCCCTGAAATGAAGACCTGAAAAATCGGTAGCGCATGATTCGGCTTTGTCTATACTGCGACTACGCTGTAGTCGAAAATGCACGTCCCGTTTTGTGCTAACATAGTTTGACCACTTTGTGGTCATTTTACCTGAGACCTGAAAATCAACGAATGATCTAAAAAATTCCTGTAACCTGCTTCCGAGAAGACTTCCTGACGCAGAGCATCTAATCTATTTAAACCTTTCAAACACCCACAGGCTTTATTCTCTAATTCGCCCTAAACCCCCTAAATCCCCTAAACCTCCTAAACCAATTCAACACCCAACAGTCCCTCTTTTCCAAACTCTCCTAAGACCTAAACCCTACCGCCTAAAACCTTTTTCAACCCTCCTAAACCTGCTTTCCCGAAAGGATTGGAAAAAATGAAAAAACTAGAAAGGGCAATTCCGTTTTAAGCCACCTCTACAGCCCCTAAACCACCTAAACCTCCCCTAAACCCCTCTAAACCAATCCCCCCCTACAGGTCCTCTTTTTCAAACTCCACCTAAAACCTACCGCCTAAGCCCTAAAACCCAACACATGATTCGG
>BQJU01000045.1 GCA_021604865.1 Saprospiraceae bacterium
TTCGACATTTCCTGATAGTGACGGATTAGGCGGTGCAATCACATTGATGGTTGCAGAGGTCTCTTGTACACAATCTTCTTTTTCGGCCTTAGCCGTATAAGTAATGGTACTCGAGGGATTGACAATGGGGTCAAAACAATCGGTACAGGAAATAGACGTATTGGGTTCCCAGGTGATTTCGCCCTGACCTTCGTAGGTAAGGGTGAGCTGTACACTTTCGCCCGGACAAATGGTGGTATCGGCAGGCGTAATGGTAATGGCTTCCGAAGTCACCACAAAAATGGTGATCTCTGAGGTATCCACACAAGCATTGTTAGTGACCAACCGTTGATAGGTAAAGGTATCCTGAGCAGTGAGAACCATATTCCAAAGGGAATCACCGGTTTCATAACCAGGGCCATCCAGCCACATAAAGTCGATATCGGGGAAGAACGAAGGTTCAAACAGTGGTGAAATCAAGGTGACGATATCGCCTTCACAATAAAATTCCTTTTCCGGATCCGCCATGATGTCCTGAACTGGCAGAGAGTCCACCCGAATGTAAACGGTATCCATCCGCACACACCCTTGATTGGTTACAGTACCAAAATAGGTGGTTGTTTCTGTAGGCGTGGCAATGATATCATTACCCGTATTACTGTTCAGTGAACCGTCATTGGGTAGCCAATTGGCCAGTATATTGGTTGGCGTTACATTCGCCTGAAGGTTAACTTCCTCTCCCAAACAGATTTCGAGGCTATCTTCCTGTAGCAGTTCAATACCTATCGGAACGACACTAATATCAAAAGAAGCCACCGCCTGGCAACCGTTATCATCAGCTGTCAGTGTATAAGTTCCCGTGATTTGTGGAAAGGCCGAAGTATTTGGATCGGTTGGATCAACAATAGTCGCAGGTCCAGTCCACATATAGCTCACTCCATCTTGAAGGGCCGTAGCTCCAAGTACGATGGAATCATTTTGGCAAACCAAGGTATCAGCAACCGTATTAATAATAGGAAGGGCGCCAACACTTACTGTTACACTATCCTGACTTCCCGATAAACAGGTTCCAGAAGAAGCATTCAGATAATAAGTTGTCGTTTCCAATGGAGAAACTTCCGGATTGGCTAGCATTGAAGTGAATCCCTCAGGATTAGACGACCAGACATAAGTTACACCGGGTGTCAAAGCACCACCAATATTAACAGATTCTCCTTCACATATAGCAGTATCATCGGCTATAACATAGACAGGTGCAGGGCTACTTTCTACTGTTATAGTCACAACATCTACCAGCGTACACAAGTCTGCGATGACGCTAACTTCAACCGGGTAGGTCCCCGGAACCGAGGCTGTTACCGTAGGGTTAGGACAATCCGTACAGCTAAAGGTCAAGCCAGGAGGTACCGCCCATACATAATTGGCAAAATCAAAATCACTACCAGCTGAAAGTTCAAATTCTTCTTGCAAACAAACCGTAATATCTGGTCCGGCATCTGCAAAAAACACTTCCACACGTACATCAACCGTATCGGTATAACAAATCGCATCAACTACTGCCTGATAGATGGTCGTCTGAGTAGGCGTAGCTACCGGATCCAAGCAATTGGCACAGGAAAGCGTACCACTCGGATCAATCCAACTAACGGTTTCAATCGGTGTAATCAATTGCAATTGAACAGATTGACCGGCACAAACAGCGGTATCTGTTCCGATGATTTCAATAGAACCAGGTGCCAAAACATCAGGCGAAGAAGGCGACCAGTCGACGGAAACACCAGCATCAGCAATCTGGTTGCCGAAGTCATTAAACAATACGATATAAACTTCTCCTTCCAAAGCTGGAATGGTAGAAACAAAATCATCACCGCCCGCTCCCGGGTTGGCTCCACAATCGTATTCATCAGTCACTGGAGTCCCTAAAACAGGGTGAATATCTGCCAAACCCGTTGGATCGGCCCCAGCGGACCAAGTACTTCGGATGGGCTGATTATTAGTAATAAAATCAATAACCGTTGCAGGAGATTCACACACCTCTTCTTGTGTGAAAGGGCCCCATACGTTGACATCAACATCTGAAGGGTTATCTGCACTTTCCAGAATAAACCCAAAAGGGCCATCTGCCTGAGCCTGTATGGTAAACCAGAAAAAATCCGCTTCGGCACCAACGCCTAACCAACAGCCTCCATTTATCTCTGTTACCAATGGAACATCCTGAAAGCCATCTTCAAAATTGAAGATTGACGGTACTCCACCTTCTTCGATACAACCGTTCAATGGATTACAAAGTGCATCTACAAGTGAAGGAGATAGGGAGCATTCCGATTCGGCAATTGTAATATTAAAATTGGTGCAACCACCCTGGTTGGCAACGACAATATAATAGGTTCCAGCATCCTGGAAATTGGCGGCACCAATAAACCCATTGGGTCCCTGAGCCACACATACCGTACCTGGGTCACCAGGAGGGCCATTTAAAACCAAAACTCCAGTATTGGCCGAAGCATTGGAAATTTGAATCTCTGCACAAAATCCACCTGGTGAATCATAAGCAAAAACGTATTCCGGTCCGCCTAAAAATCCACCTTGTGAACAGGAAGATTCTCCAAAACTTGCTGCCCCAGCACAAGTTGATACACCTGTTGCCTGATAGGGTACGCTCCCAATCACTGTTGGGTTTTCTATAGTAGAACCCATACATGCCAGTGGAGAACATTGCCAGGTAAGTTCAAAACCTTCCTGAACAGTAAAGCCATCAGAGGTAAATTCAACAGTCACACATTCGCTACTGACTATGATTGGAAATGCATTTCCATTGGAAACACCAGTAACGGACGCAATCACATCGCCGGTAACATCCATTCCTTCATAAAAATTAAGGAAGTCTCCCGGATCAAGGTTAAACATCGACAAGTCTATATTGATACAGGCGTGCGGATCAGAAGGACAAATCGTGAAGGTCGCATTTTCATTACTTCCGTAATCTTCATCCGGTCCGCCGGAATCGTATAGAGTTCCAAAACAAGCAGTCGTACTGGCTACATCACCAATATTAATGGCCGGAATGTATTCAATGACACATAACGTAAAATCACCCCAATTGGGCGTGCCGGTACTCGAATAATCGTTAACTCTTAAAAAATAGGTTGTATTTGGCGTAAGCCCCAAGATATCGAGTTGAATAAACTCCGCCCCATCTGGCGAAGAGATACAAGAGATCTCTGAAAGTCCATCTACCTGACAAGCTCCCCGGTATAGGGCCACCTGCGGGTTGGAAATGGCACTTCCGTTAGGCCCATTCAAAACGCCCTGGATCTGGACTGAAACATCCGTTAAGTCAGTGGTCGTCGTAAAAGAAAACCAAACATCATTCTGTGCGGTACCGCCATTAAAGCAGGAAGGAGAGTTTCCAAATCCGATATTACTGGTAGTGGCATTAACATTGGTGTAAATATCATCGGTACAGATAGGGATAGTTCCCAAATCCTCCAATGTATTACAATCGTCATTAAGCTGCGCAAATACTAGTGTTCCAAAGCAAAAAGTAAAAAATAGTGTTGAGATCAGTTTCATTTAGGCTGTTCTTTCGTTCGAAAAATTAATCCTGTGGACCCTCCAAAATTAACTAAATTTTGCAATTCCCGAACCGAAAGCAGCATTTTGGATATTAAGCTGACAAATAACTGGTGATAATCATCGGATAATGAATTGAGTAACTCTTTTTAAAAGATCAGGATTTTTCATCAGTAGATAGTGCCCATAGCCCTTACTTAACAAAAGTGAAGCGTTTTTCCAATGCTCAAAGATCCGATAGGCAGACTGGACCGGAACGATATCATCCTGCTCGTCATGCACGACAAAAACTTCATCGACCATTACACTCAGACTTGAATTATTCACATTAACCTGATTAATGGGCACTCCAAGGATTTTTTCAATTTTTGAAATAAATTTTTTATACACTAATGGTGGTAAATGAAGGGTCTCCTTTGTTTCTATCACAGCTTGTTCCAACTGGTCAGGTGAACCAATCAAAATCAGCTTTTTAATCCGAATGGACGGATCAATCCGGCCCAGGGCAAAAACCGTTACCGGTCCTCCAAAAGAATGTGCAATAATGGAATGCACCTGGCCAATCTGATTGATGATGGCTTTTACTGCGCCAGCAAAATGTGGAAGATTGGTTCTTCGGCCAGCTGAATGACCGTGCGCAGGGCCATCAAAAGTGACTACCCGAAATCCTTGTTCTAATAAATAAGGTACAAAAGTGCGCATTGCTGTACCTCTTGATTCCCAACCGTGAACCAGCAATATGGTCCGGCTGCCCTGGCCCCATTCATACCCTTTGAGCAATTCTCGGCCATAAAGGAATTCAAAAACCCGTGCGCTTTCCATCCATTCATCGGAAACTTTGTGTACCGCACGTTTACGAGGGGTAGAAAAAAGGCGAAAGGCCAGGTTGGCTGCAAATGAGGGAAAAATCCGCCCTCCTACCTGAAAAAAAAACTGGACAAATTTCAAATAAAACGGATATTTAAAGGTCGTCCTAGATTCAGCCACTTTATAATCCGATTTGAGTCGCTCGATGTTTTTGACCATTTCCATAACGGGTGATTATTTTTATTTAGTGTTATTTCTCAATGCATCAATCATTTCAATCAATTGACGCGCTAATACATCAAAAAAATGAACATTTTTATACAATTGGGCAATCATAATACCTCCTTCAAGGGTACCAATAAAACGTATAGCAAAATCAGTGGCATCCACGTCCATTTTAACTTCTCCCCGTTTCATGCCTTTATGCAAAGTGTACACAATTCGCTCCCGCCAGGAATCCATAACTGCGATTGCACTATCCCGTAAGGCGGGGTTATTATCATCCGCTTCAACCGAAGTATTCTGTATCGGGCAACCACCTTCTACCGGCGGATCGAGGATACGCTCTTTATAAAAATAGACAACAGCTTTCAATTTGTCGAGTGTATTTTCAATGACCGATGTCCGCATACGCACCTCGTTATCAACTGTTTCCACAGCATTTAAAAAGGCAGCAACAGCCACTTCTTCCTTGCTGGAAAAGTTGCCATACAAGCCCCCCTTTGAAAGACCAGTAGCGTCCATAATGTCCTTCATGGAAGTGCCTGAATATCCTTTTTGGTTGAATAATGCTGCAGATTTCTCAATAATCATATTGCGAGTCCGTTCTGCTTTGCTTAGTGATTGATCCGCTTTCATGTATTATTTTGGCTATTTTTTATTTCATTGATCTTTTCCAAGTGATGCTGATTGTGGAAAATCGTAAAATACAGCATCTCCCGAATGCTTAAATTGCCCAACGCAGGATGTGGCAATACATACTTATCCAAATCTTTTTCCTTCCATGTCGTTAGGTTCTTTTGGAAATCCACTCCTATTTTGGTCCAGTTCTCAATAGCATCATCTGGGGTTTGCAGGCTTTCTACTTTCGGAATAAACCGATTAGTCGCTTTGAATCCATTTGCCAGACCTATTAGATAGACTTGCTTCAATTCCATAAATGCTCGCGAAGGCTGTTCTGGTTGACCAAAAGCTGCTAACTGAGTAATCGGCAATTTTAATGCAGCTGCTATAGGGAAGTTGGACCGGATTAAATGATCAAACTGCTCAGCAATGGTCCATTTCCCCTCAGGTCCGCTATGATATACTGGCTTGGCGCCAAAAATAGATTTTCCTATTTCGGAAAAAGAATTCTCGAGTCCGGCTCGAATATCCGATATGGTTTTTATGGTGTTCATTTTTTTTGCAAATCATTATTTCAATCAAAAATAAACCGATCGGTCTTTTTTTGCAAGTTTTTTGGTATTTATTTTCAAAGAAGTTTTCAAATTGGTGTTCACCCCGGAAATTTTGCTCATCTTGTTTATCTTCACCGCATGGAGAACATTATCTTACAGACCGGTAGCAATTTGGGAGATCGGAAGGCCAATCTGGGCAAGGCAAAATATTTGCTGGAGACAGAAGTAGGTCCTTTGTTCCTCGAATCTCGGATTTACCAAACCGCTGCATGGGGCAATACCGAACAACCGGATTTTTACAACCAGGTTTTGTGGCTTAATAGCGATATGGCTCCGGAAGCTTTATTGGGAAAAGTTTTGGATATTGAAAAGCGAATGGGGAGAACCCGCCAACGCAAATGGGGAGAACGCAGCATTGATATCGATATCATTTTCTATGGAGACAGGGTGGTCAATCAACCGGGTTTGAGTATTCCACACCCCCTACTCCACCAACGAAACTTTGTGCTAGCACCACTTGCTGACATTGCTCCGGACTGGGAACACCCGTTATTAAAGAAACCGGTTGCTAAACTTTTAAAGGAATCACCGGATGATTTGCCCGCCATTCCTCTTGAAGCATTATGATAACCTTTGTTGGACAAACACTTCAACTTTGGAAAATCGAATCTGATTACCGATATTCAGCCCCTGGAAAAAATTATTAATGCAGGATTCAACATCATTCCCCTATCGTTTTATCGCCATTGAAGGCAATATTGGCGCTGGAAAAACCACACTTTCCAGCAAAATTGCTGAGGAATTTGAGTGCAAACTCATTTTAGAGCAATTTTCAGACAACCCATTTCTGCCTTTTTTTTATGATAATCCGGAGCGATATGCCTTTACGGTTGAGTTGTTTTTTATGACCGAAAGGCACAAACAATTGCAAACGGAACTGGCTCAACGCGATTTGTTTCAGGAGTCAATTATTGCCGATTATTTTTTCCTCAAGACTTTATTGTTTGCCAAAAACAACCTCAGCTCGGAAGAATACCGTTTATTTCAACGTCTTTTTAATATTTTGAATGCCAATTTTCCAAAACCGGAATTGCTTCTCTACCTGCATCGGCCAGTGGAAAACTTGATTGGCAATATCAGAAAACGAGGACGTAGCTATGAACAGGAAATAGAGGCGGATTACCTACAAAAAATACAACAGGCTTATTTCGATTTCTTTAAAAGCGACACCAATTTACCAATTCTTATCGTGGATCTTGGTGATGCAGATTTTATACAAAATCCAAAACATTATCAATTTCTGACCAATCTGCTGAAGGAGAAATACCCTCCTGGTCTACACCAATTATCAATAAATAGTTAATTTAAACTTTTTAATTATCAAAAAAGGTAAGCATATCTGAAACTCTCTCCTTAAGGTCTTTCCGATCAACGATAAAATCAAGAAAGCCATGCTCCAACAAAAATTCGGAAGTTTGGAAACCTTCCGGTAAGTCCTTTTTGATGGTTTCTTTGATAACCCGTGGCCCTGCAAATCCGATCAGTGCTTCTGGTTCGGCAAAATTGATATCCCCCAGCATGGCAAAAGATGCGGTTACTCCTCCGGTTGTAGGATCTGTCAAGAAGGAGAAAAAAGGAATTCTGGCTTTCGCCAATCTGGTCAGTTTTGCTGATGTTTTTGCCATCTGCATCAAAGAATAGGCCCCCTCCATCATTCGTGCACCACCCGTTTTGGAGATAATCATCAAAGGGATCTTGGTTTCTAGGCAATGATCAATAGCGAGGGAAATTTTTTCACCCATAACTGATCCCATTGAACCTCCAATAAAGGTAAAGTCCATCGCACAGATAACCAACGGGCGTCGGTTTACTTTTCCCTTAGCAACGGTAAGCGCTTCGTTTAAACCCGTCTTTTTCTTAGCCTCTTCCAAACGAACAGGATATGGTTTTAAATCGGAAAATTTTAAGATATCTCTGGATATCAAATCCGGATACAGCTCTTCATAATTGCCATCGAAGACCAAATCAAAATAATCGTGAGAACCAATTCTGACGTGATAGTTACATTGAGGGCATTTTAGAAAGTTCTCTTTGAGTTCTTTCATTGTACTGGTTTCCTTGCAGCGTTTGCATTTGTACCAGAGCCCTTCCGGAGCTTCTTTTTTATTGCGGGTAGCTGTTTGAATTCCGTCTTTAAGTCGTTTAAACCAACCCATGTATTTTATTTTTCAGCTTCTTCTAATTCTAGAGAAGCAAACGATTTGAGTGTTTTGAACCACCCAAAATTAAACAATTTTAATATTTTCCTGGAACTAATTTCCTTTTCTGCCTGAAGTTGATTCCTACATTCTGGAATAAAAGCAGTGCTGATAAGGGGTTAAACGTACTGATAATTTTTTACTGTAGCAACCATTTGTTTTACACTATCCAATGGGGTATCGGGATAAACACCATGGCCAAGATTGACGATATGCTTATCGCCAAACGCCTGGATAACGTCCAAAGTAGCCCGTTCAATCATTTTATTATCGGCATACAACAGACAAGGATCTAGGTTGCCCTGAACTACTTTTTTTGCGCCAATTATTTTTTTGCCATACTCCGGGCTGATCGTCCAATCTAGACCGATAACCTGACAATCCATTGCCGCAAAATCTGCTAAAGCAAACCAGGCACCCTTTCCAAATACAGTTACCGGTACCCGCGTTACGGATTGACAAATTTTTGTGAGATACGGCACGGCAAATTGTCTGTATTGCTCAGGACTTAAAATGCCTGCCCAGGAGTCAAATATCTGAACCAGGTCGACACCTGCGTCTACCTTTCTTTGCAAATATAGAATCGTTGTTTCCGTAATTTTTTCCAGCAGTTGGTGCGACAATTCCGGTTCGGCATACAACATTCGTTTAGCTTTGGAGAAAGTTTTGCTTCCAGAACCTTCCACCATATAGGAAAAAATCGTCCAGGGGGCGCCGGCAAAACCAATTAGTGGTACCCGCCCGTTTAAGTTCTTTTTGGTTAGTTCAATAGCCCGATAAACATATTGCAGTTGTTCAGCCGCATCATTGGCACTGATCAGTTTATGAATATCTTCCCTACTTTTTATGGTTTGTGGAAAAAACGGACCTTTCTTTTCCACCATTTCATAAGTCAACCCCATAGCTTCCGGAATGACCAGGATATCCGAAAAAATAATGGCGGCATCCACATCTAGTTCATCAATAGGCTGAATTGTTACTTCGGCAGCCAATTCAGGAGTCTCTACCAACTCCTTGAACCCACTTAATTTGGCACGTAATGCCCGGTATTGCGGCAAAATACGCCCTGCCTGACGCATCAACCAAACCGGTGGCCGTTCCACCTTTTCCCCCCTCGCCGTCCTGAGCAAAAGATCATTTTTTAAATTCATCCTGCAATGATAGCAAGTTTTCTATTGTTCCAAAACCATTTCATGTGGGTTTTACGGTTTTTTTACATAATATTTTGAAGGATCGTTTTGTGGTTACATTAGGAAGAATTTTCTAACTGAGTAAAATTTCATTCTAAAAAAGGATTACTAAATCTTTTATTTAATCTTCTACTTGTGCGCCGTTTATTGTAGTTTAAAAACTTTTAACTAATTTGGAGCCCGTTGGAAGTCAACTGCTTTAGCTTGTTTGGAGGCAGGTATGACATAAATAAGAGCATTTTTGGAAATTCAAATAATATCCACTCCAAACATGTTCCAAACACCCATATTTTTATGAAAAAATTAGCCTTACACTGGCAAATCCTGATTGGGATGTTTGCCGGAGTCTTATTTGGAATTCTTGCAGCACAGTTCAACTGGAACCAATTTGTTCTGGATTGGATCAAGCCGTTCGGAACCATATTTATCAATTCCCTTAAATTGATTGCGATTCCTTTAATCGTTGCCTCATTGATCAAAGGAATATCGGATTTGAAAGATATCTCCAAACTATCCCAAATGGGTGGAAGAACAATTGGCCTCTACATTATCACTACAATTGTGGCGGTAAGTCTTGGTTTAGTCATTGTCAATATTATCCAACCTGGTAAGTTGATTTCCGAAGAAACCCGTACTGAATTAATGAATGCTTATGTGACCGATGCCAATGCGAAGATAGCCGATGCAAAAAGCAAACAAGAACAGGGGCCGCTACAGGCACTCGTTGACATTGTACCGGAAAATATTGCTGCAGCAGCCACCGATAACCGCAACATGCTTCAGGTCATTTTCTTTGTCATTGTATTCGGTATAGGCATGATTTTGATTCCCGAGGAAAAATCCAAGCCTGTAAAAGACTTTTTTGATGGATTAAACGAGGTAATTCTCAAGCTGATTGACCTGATAATGCTGGCCGCCCCCTACGGTGTATTTGCCTTGTTGGCAGCGCTTGTAGTGGAATCACCAAGTTTGGATCTTTTTATTGCCTTATTGGGTTATGCCGCTTCCGTGGTCCTGGGGTTAGGTATTCTCATCGGGGTATTTTATCCTGCTATGGTGCGCATTTTTACAGGGAAAAGTTATCCCTTCTTTTTTAAGGGCATTTCGCCTGCTCAATTATTGGCGTTTTCCACAAGTTCAAGTGCTGCTACCTTACCAGTGACCATGGAAAGAGTGGAAGAACATTTGGGTGTGGAAGAAGAAGTCGCCAGTTTTGTATTGCCAATTGGTGCTACGATTAATATGGATGGCACCAGTTTGTATCAGGCAGTTGCAGCCGTATTTATTGCCCAGGCATTTGGTCTAGACTTGACACTTGGAGGACAACTGGGTATTATTGTCACGGCAACACTTGCTTCCATAGGTTCAGCGGCAGTTCCAGGAGCAGGCATGGTCATGCTAGTCATTGTTTTAGGGCAGGCGGGCATTCCGGAAGCCGGATTAGCACTTATTTTTGCCATTGACCGCCCATTAGATATGTGCCGGACGGTTGCTAATGTTACGGGTGACGCCACGGTCTCTATGCTGGTTGCCAAAAGTGTTGGCAAACTCGGCGAGCCAAAAGCAAAAGATTGGGATGACCATTACCCAACAATTGAAACAAAGGCATAATATTTGCGTAATAGCAAGCTTATAGTTTGTTTGCAGGCCAAAGCCGGCCTGCAAACAAACTATAAGGTGAACACTAAATGAAAAAATCGATTTTGGTATGAGTGAAACAAATAGCCTTGGGGTGGGATCAAGAGTTAAACACCCTGCCTACGGCGATGGAGCAGTAATCAGAAGACACAAAGCTGCCTACGAAGTTTGTTTTATGCTTTATGGCATCAAATTGGTTGGATTGGACTATGATAAATGGGAAATTATTGAGGCGATTCCAGCAGAAAATGAAGTGACCTTTTCCGATGCTGAAAAAGCATTGATCAAGATTTTGAAGTCCTACAATGCCCTTGAGGAAGTAGTTCCCCTGGGTGATCGTTGGGATGGAGGACTCCTAATAATCAAGCCTGGAGAAGAAAATCTTAAGCCAAAAGAAATTCCAATTGAGACTTTTTTCCATAAAATCGTTATGGTAAGAGATCGGCTTCGGGTAATGGAGCAAAGAGTCAATAGCAGTCAGCTTTCGGATGAAGAAAAAATAAATCTGCAACAATACATTACCCGTATTTATGGTAGCCTGACCACTTTTAATGTCCTTTTTAAAAATAAGGACGACTATTTCAAGGGAGATAAGATCAACTAATCCACTAAAAATTGGTTGATTTCAGAAAAGAATTTAGCTATGCTTTCAAAAGTTTGCACGCTATGCTTGGTGTTGATCGGAATGGGTCTTACAGGCTGCTTTGTTATTGAAAACACCTTTACTGGCTTGGCACCGGGTCCGTGGCGTGGTGTATTATTACTAGATGGTAAATTGCCCCCTGGTGCAAAGTTGCAAGATCCTTTCAATCTCAAAATTGAAGAGGTTTCATCAGGAGAATTGCCCTTTAATTTTGAAGTTATTTATCGGGATGATGAATCTTTTTATATTGAAATTATCAATGGAGAAGAACGCATAAAAGTGGAAGACATCACAATGGGGTTAGACAAACGGATGGCCAAAGATACCATCACTATCGATTTTCCAGTCTTTGAATCCTACATTCAAGGCGTTTATTCCGTTGATGTGATACAAGGAGAATGGGTGGTGACCAATCGGGGGGAAGATTACCGGATACCTTTTATTGCCAAATACGGGGTAGATTATCGCTTTACTCCACTGCAAAAAGAACCTTTAATGGATGTCAGCGGTCGCTGGGAGGTAACCTTTGAAGCCAATTCCGAAGAGGAGGCTTACAAAGCCATTGGAGAATTTAATCAGGAGGGAAATGAATTGCGAGGAACTTTTATGACAGAAACGGGAGATTACCGGTTCTTAGAGGGAACGATTCAGGAAAACAAGCTTTATTTATCAGCCTTCGATGCTTCCCATGCCTTTTTGTTTGAAGCAAAAATCAATGAAGACAGTACAATGATTGGTTCTTTTCGGTCAGGGAATCACTATAAAGCGATCTGGACTGCAAAAAGGAATCCGAATTTTGAATTGAGAGACCCTGATCAATTAACTTATCTGAAAGAAGGGTTTGAAACGATAGATTTCACTTTTGAAAATCCGGAAGGAGGCGTTGTATCTTTAAGTGATCCAGCCTATCAGGACAAAGTGAAATTAGTGCAACTTTTGGGCACCTGGTGTCCGAATTGCCGTGATGAAACACAATTCCTGGTGAATTATCTCAAAGAAAATAAACCATCCGATCTGGCCGTTATCGCATTAGCCTATGAACGACACAAGGATGCGGAAAAAAGTAAAAATGCAATCAGAAAATACCGACAACGGATGGGGGTCGATTACCCGGTCTTATATGCAGGAAATTACAACAAAGAAGTAGCTGCTAAAACTTTGCCAATGTTGAATAAGATCATTTCTTATCCAACCTTGATTTTTATTGATAAAAAGAATAAGGTACGCAGGATTCATACCGGATTTAACGGACCTGCAACCAGTGGATATAAAGACTTTGTTAAAACATTTGAAGAAACAGTAAAAACCTTAATTGCCGAATAAACCTATTAATGATTATGAACAAGATAGCCCTGGCCTTTTGTGAAGAAAATAAAGAAAGGGCGGAAGCAACCCGGAAAAACCTTGAACCTTCTGGTCTTTCTTTTGAAATGGTACAGCTCAGCAAATCCCGGCCAGATATCCAGCTGACAGAAGTATTACAATCAATTACCGGTCCGATAATACTGTTGGTAAGCGACAACTTCCTCAAATCAACCCAGTGTCTAGCGGGTGGATTACGTTTCCTTCAGGACAAAAAGGAACAACTTTTGCCTATCGTTCTGGATGGATATCAGGAAAATGATGCCGGCCAAATGGAGACGGTCTCCACCCAGTTTGACCGGGTGAGTGATATTATTCAATACATCAACTTCTGGCAGGATCGCTACCTGAGTATGCGCCGTCAAAAAAGACAACTTCCCAATATTGATGAAGATACGTTCAACATTCATTTGAAAAACATGCGGGATATTTCCACGGAAGTGGGCGAATACCTCCGGATTTTGCGCTCTATT
Source organism: Saprospiraceae bacterium (assembly GCA_021604865.1). Taxonomy (GTDB): domain Bacteria; phylum Bacteroidota; class Bacteroidia; order Chitinophagales; family Saprospiraceae; genus BQJU01. Next base: position 13,321 of record BQJU01000045.1, read on the forward strand.
GACCATTACACTATCGAGCAATTTGAAGCGAATGATTATCAGCTTTTCTTCATCTTTTTGGAGCAGGAAGCGCTATGGGAAACATTCAAAAACAGTCGCCCCAAAGGAACGGCTGAAACAATGGTAGCTGTTACTGATTCTACAGAAGAGGAATTGCAGGTGGATGAGGAAAACGCGCCTATAGATGTGATGGATATTCCTGGAATCAAGGAATTGGAGCATGCAGCAAGTGAACCGATAGAAGATACCGTTTCGATGGAGCCCCCTGCTGAACAAGAAAACCTCCCCTTAGAAGAGGTAGAAATGCATCAGGGCGAAGCTTCTCCTGAAAATACACAGGAAGATGCCCCTGCATTTATTTTGGCAGAAGAAGGATTTAGTAATAGTGATTCTGAAAATAGTGAAGAAAATACAACGGCAGAAATCCAGGAACTTACTGAAGAAGAGGTAGCCATTTCTGAAGAAGAGGATCCAATACCAATTGAAGAAACATTAGCTACGCAGGAACACGAGGAGGAAGAAGAAGAAGAAGAAGAAGAAGTCGCCCAGCCAGATCTCGAAGAAGTACACCAAGAGGAGACTCCTACCCTACTCACAACCGAAGCATTGGAACAGCTGGTAGATGAAAGCTGGGAACGAGCGGAAGCAGGAGATGTGGATGGTGGGTTAAACATACTGACCACGGCCTTAGAGCAACCCAAACATTCAGCCATTTTGCATTATCACATTGCAGTACTCAATTTGCAATATAAAAATGACCTGCAAACGGCCCAAAAACATTTAAAAACCCTGTTGGAACACGACGAAAACAATATAGGTGGCCACTTTTTGTCAGCTGAACTGGAAGAAATGGCAGAAAATTTTGTATTGGCCCGTTATCATTATGAACGAGTAGACCAACTTTCTCCTAATTATTCCGAAACCAATCTAAGGCTTGGAACTATTCTGGCACACCACTATCCGGATGAAGCCAATGTGGCAGAACAATATCTTACCAAAGCACTTAATCAAAACCCCGATAATGGGGAGGTCGTTTATGAAATGGGGCTGCTATATGCGGATGTACTTCAACAACCCTTGATGGCAATCAAGTATTTAAAGAAGACCCTGAAAAAGGACCCGAATCACGCCTTTGCAAATTACGATTTAGCCCTACTTTACCATCGCCAGGGCAAACTAAAAAAAGCATTCAAATATTATCAATTGGCAACGGTTGTTAATCCGGAGCTAAAAACCCCTGAAAACGATATGGCTTTTACTTTTGATCCCAAAAAAAATACGGAATTTTCAGCTATTGAGCATGATGCCATCACCTCACTGAAAAAAAATATTGATCAGCTGGAATCCTTGTTAATGGCAAGGGAACAGGAGGCTAGTAAATTGGCTGCTCAACGGGATGGCTTTGGTAAAACGGTACTCATTTCAGGAGCTACCTCTGGAATTGGCAAGGCAACGGCAGAAATTTTTGCAAAGAATGGCTTTCGGGTGTTAATCACTGGCCGCAGAGAAGAGCGCCTGGAAGAAATCAAGGAATATCTGACCGGTGAATACAACACGGAAGTGCAAACCCTGACCTTCGATATTCGAGATCAGGATGCCGTAAAGGCCAACATTGAAGCATTGGCACAAGAGTGGCAGGAAATTGACATCCTTATCAACAATGCCGGCAAAGCAAAAGGATATGCGCCCATCCATGAAGGCGAACTGGAGCACTGGGAGGAAATGATTGATACCAATATAAAAGGGTTGCTTTATTTGACTCGTGCCGTGTCACCTGGTATGGTGGCCAGACAAAAGGGCCACATTATCAATGTTAGTTCCTCAGCAGGTAAGGAAGTTTATCCAAATGGCAACGTCTACTGTGCTACCAAATTTGCAGTAGAGGCGTTGACCAAAGCTACACGACTGGATTTGTACCAACATAAAATCCGGGTTAGCCAAGTGAGTCCCGGACACGTCGAAGAAACCGAATTTGCATTTGTCCGTTTTGATGGCGATGCAGAAAAAGCTCAAATCTATAATGATTTTAAACCCTTAACGTCTTCTGACGTGGCAGATTCCATCTATTATATAGCTACACGTCCGGAGCATGTAAATGTTCAGGATATTTCAATGATGAGCACCCAACAGGCCAGTAACATATTTATTGATCGTTCTGGTCGGGGAGGTTATGAGGAGGAGGAATGAGTGGTTTAGAACGGAGTTGCTCTTTCCTGTTCTTGCATTTTTTTCAGGGCTTCTGGGGGAAATGGTTTAGGAAGGTTTAGGGACAGACGTGGTGGTTTAGATTGGAGTAACGCTCTCCAGTTCTGCCAGAAAAAACAGGGGAGTGTGAAGAATAGTAACTTTTTTGATGATGAATTAATTAGGTAACCTTTTTTTGGACGAGTCAGGATTAATCTGGATGGGCGATAGCGAATGTAGATCCATTGGTGATTAACCGCTTGGAAACTCCATTGGAATCAAAAAGCTGGATATTTGTACTAAAAGTCAGTTTTTTTGTTTTCTCATCATTCTCATTGTCATCATAATCTTCAATTTGATCGAGCGTAAAAAAATTATCGGTGAGCTGGTTCCCTAGATCGGAACGAAAGATTGTACCTGCCTCATCACCATATTCTATGACCACCGTTCCATATTGGAAGGCATCGGATATTTCTACTGAATCTATAAAAGCATCATAGGTAAAATCTGTGGCGCAAAAATACTGTTCATTGTCTCCTGCCGGGGACGTAAATATCTTTGCGGAAGGGCAACTGGTGACCTGGCAACCAATAGCATCGTCCAGGGTCAGACAAACCTCAGCAAAGGCACTACCCTGTGGATTAATCATCAAAATGGTTGGAGTAACCGGCCCAGTACTCCATTGATAAGTAAATGGAGGGTTTCCCGAACCAGCAGCCATGATTTGATTATGCAATTGGTTCTGAACAAAAGTAATCCCAAAATCAAACCCAACACTACACCCTCCACCAGTACCGCTAAATTCAATCATTTTTTCAATAGAGCTGGTGCAACCGGCATCTGTTTTTGTGGTCAGCTTCACTAAAATAGATAGCATGGAATCTGTTATCTCTACCAGTGGATTGGCCAGGAAATTATCGGGCAACTCATTATCAAAAGTCCAGGTGTAAGATTGTACAATATCATCTTGATAGATTGTAGGTGTTGCGTTTAGCTGGAGCATTTGGTGGTATTCAAAATCGGATACACTCCCGGTAAATGGATAGGTTCCTAACGGTAGCGCGTCATTGATATCAAAACTACTTGTGGTAGAAGCAACCAATTCCCGGATGATCATTTTGAGGTAAGGACCACAATCTATACAATTTTCCGGTCGCAGGGTTCCAATCATACTCAATACCCCTTGGGTATCCCGCTCATAGGTGGTATACAAGTAATAATCATTTTCGCCGGCAGTCAAATTCAGGTCATCACCCTCTAAAGTAGCCGCGACGATAAAAACGGGATCACCGTTATTTACCGGTGGAATATCCACTTTTTTACATGCTACAAAACACAACAGAATAAGAGTCATCAATCGCTTCATCACATTACTTTTTAAAAAAGGTCAAATCTCACCCCCACATCGATCAATAGTTTTCCATCCTCATTCAGAATACTTGTTGATTGACTGGTTTGCTCCCACCATTCCACAGGAGTATAGTGCAAATAAACTCCTGCTTTCCAATGGGTTGTAATTGCATAATGGTACCCAAGACTTAGATCAAATTTGATTTGTTTAAATCCGGTTTTTTCTATCCATCCGGTTTGAATCGTTCTTCTGGCTGGCAGATCTTCAAGAGGAACTTCCAATTGTCCTTTGACGCCTAACAGATATGCCAATTGTACGCCTCCCTGTAATTCGTGCCGTCCAAGTCGATAACTTACTAAAACTGGTAATTCTACAAAATGTACCGCTCTCGGGGTCAAAGTATACTGCTTTTCTATTCTCCCAAAACTATATGCAACCTCCGTTAGTGAATCGGTAAAGGAATATTGTCCATTTCGAATCCGGTAATTGAAACCACTGCGCAATCCCCATCTGCTCCGGCCACTCAAGCGGATATCCAACCCCACATTTGACCCCAATAGTTTACTATTTCCTGCTTGAAAACCGGGGTAAAACGCCTCCATTACATGAAGCCCCAAAGAAAGCTGCTTGGGCGTTTTAATTTGATCTGGCTGGCTTAAAATAAACCCGGATGTAGAACGCTCCAACTGCTGTAATGCTAAAATGGGTAAAAAATCCAGGCGTTCCATGACAACGGGAAGTGCATCGATTGAAATACCGCTCTCTTTTGTTGCAGTATCGAATACACTTGGATTTTCCAAGGTGATGATAGGTTCTTTTTCCCCTTTGGTATCCCCAGATTTCTGATCAAGTTGAGGAGCCATGCCATTTGCGACGACCTTGTTTTGAGTCGTATTCTTTACTTCCTCCTCTGCCGATTTTGGTTCTTGATTTTTTTGATAATCCTGGCCCTGTACATCTGGCTTGGTCTGGCTTGTCCCTTTGAGTTCAACTTGTGATTCATGTATATTTCTCGCAGCTGTTACCGTCTTTTTTATAGCTATCTCTGGATTTTCATTTCCAAGTAAATCCTCTGATTCTTGTATCGCTGTATTATTCTCCTGAAGCTGAGATTCTGTTTTTTGTTCTACAGCCAGGGCTCCGATTTTTTCTGTACGGAGTGTCTTGTTTTGTGTTGCATCATATTTGGTGGCAATTGCCCACCAAATCCCCCCCAGGAGGAGGAAGAATAGGCTTAAAATGCCAGCCCAGAACCAGGTCGGGCGTTTTTTATCCCGCTTATTCAACAGCTTTTCCGCTTCCCGCCAATGAGCATCATTCATTGTTATTTGACGGTTTTCCAACTTGTCTTTAAAAAAACGATCCAATGGATTCATAAGCATGGTTTAAATCACCCTGGAAGTATTCAAGGATTTTTTCAGCAATTCCATTAATTTCTGTCGGGCAGAGGATACGTGCCATTTTGAGGTCCCCTCACTAATATTCAACAATTCAGCAATTTCCCGATGGGAATAACCATCAATAGCATACAGGTTAAAAACTTTGCAGCTCATCGGTGGAAGCTGGCGAATCAAATATTCCAACTGTTCTGCATCAAACTGTTTGTCGGCCTCATTCCAATCAAAATTTGTTGTTGTTGGTTCTGTAGAACTAAAATCAACCGATTCAATCAATTCTTTTACTTTTCTGTTTTTCCGAAAATCATCAATCAAGGTATTGATCATGATTCGTTTGGTCCAGGCAACAAAAGAAGTTTCGGGGCGGTATTTATCGATATTTGTCAAAATCTTCAGAAAACCTTCGTTGAGCATTGCTACAGCTGAAGCTTCATCCTGTTGGTAACGAAGGCAGACCGATAACAATACCGTATAACTGCACTTATACAGTTGAAACTGAGCTTTACGGTCTCCACGTTGACAATCCTTAAGAAGCTTTGCACTAATTTCCAATACAACGAGCTTGATACACCAATTTCCAACCGGATAATCCGGTCGGAAACAAGTGTAAATGTTAGACTTGATTGCTCATCAAACAAATCTGTAATAAAAGCACTTATCCTTTTATCAGCTTTCCTGCAAGCAATTGTTTGCCAGCTCTGAAGGTATAAAAATACAAACCTTTCGCCCATTCACTGGTATTCAAATCAAGGCTTTGTTGGCCGCTATCAAAATGCTTATTATGGTGCATCAGTAATTTCCCACTACTGTCCATGATTTGAATTTGCAACATAGAAGCTTCTGGAAGTTCAAATCTTATTTGCACTTGATTACTCGCTGGTTGCGGAAATACATTAACCTTTGTATCAGATAGCCATTCTTCTGTTCCTGTGGTGATGCTTTCATCGGTCACTACAAAGACGATATCTGTCACCGTTGGTTGTTCAGGACCGATCGTGACCCAATATTCACTCTGAGTTAAGCCGGGGATTTCTACAATCAACTGATAGGTACCCCAAGCCAGGTTATTGAAAATAAAGCCGCCATTTTCATCAGTAAGATCGTAGGCAACTGCCAGGCCATTTTCATTCAGGAGCAATACGGTAACATGCTCAATTGGAGTATCATCACGATCATCTACCTCTTCGTCACCTGTAAAACCCGGCCCTTCAATGATGGTACCAGAAATAATACCTGGTCCTTCAGGTTCTTGAGCTTCTTGTAAGTTGATGTTGAAAAAGTTATTCCCAGTGTACGGGATGGCAATCATAGTTGCTTCATTCCAGAAAAGTACATCCCCATAATACGTAGGCAAGTAGTCGTTAAAACCGGGATCATCCTCATTCAAGACTGCACGTACCACATAGGTCCCAGCATCCAGATCATCAAAGGAATAATAGCCACCATTTACCAGTGCCACGGAATCTAACAGTTCCACATCCCCAATCGCTGATGCCTCATAAAGATAGGCCCAACCGGACACTACGGATCCCGTACTATCCCAGTAATTTACCACACCACTGAGGTCGTAATTATTCGGATTGCCATAAACAAAACAATTCTCAGATTCGCATCCCGAAGCATCCGTCACCGTCACACAATAAGTTCCTGGTTCTGCGGGAAGAATTGCATCTGTCGTTTCATTGGTACTCCATAAATAGGTGTAGGGGGCTGTGCCGGTTGCAAATGCAACCAATAAACCTGCTGGTGTTGGGCTGATTTGCACACCACAACCACCACCTTCCTGGACCGTTACACAATCCGTAGAAATACAGCCACCAGAAGCAGTGATCGTGACACAGTAAGTTCCAGGGTCAAGAACAACAATACTGCTGGTTAATTCTCCTGTGCTCCAGGCATAAGTAAAGGGAGCCTGACCCTCTGTATTTGCTGTTAATTGTGCTGCACCACTGCCTGTACCTTCTACATCAATCCAAACATAACAGGTTGTATCTATCACTACCGGGGCACAATAGGTAAAGTCAACGCTACCTGTACCTGCCGGCGACCAATAGGTCGTCTCAAATAGAATATCACCATTACAATCAACCATACTCACAAAAATAGCCCCTTGACTCTGATTATCAGGCACCTCAAAAGTGTCACTGTAGCTTCCGTCTCCTCCAGTTAATACTTGGTTGTAATAACCAGCCCAATTTGAAGAATCTGTCGCTATGTTTATCGCGACCCCTTCCACCGGATTACCATCAGTATCGAGTACCGTTCCCGAAATGGTTATGGTCAATGCCTGTGCACTAAACGCCAGACAGCAAAAGAAAAAAAGTAGATTTACAATTTTCATTTTTATTAATTTTTATTTCGAATTGCTTTCAACCATACTCACGAAGATTCCATTATGAAGGTTGGGTTAGCTTTTATTTTTTTTGAAAAAGATATTTTATCTAGCTTTGACGGACAAAGAATATAAAAAAATAGTATGACACCACTAGCGGAAAGAATGCGACCAACTTCCCTGGCTAATTACATTGGTCAGCAACACCTGGTTGGTGAGGGAGCTGTATTGCGGAAAGCTATCGAATCGGGTAAAATTCTATCCTTTATTCTTTGGGGACCTCCGGGTGTTGGCAAAACTACACTTGCCAAGATTATTGCCAATCAACTAGACCGGCCATTCTATAGTCTGAGTGCAATCAATTCTGGGGTAAAAGACATCCGTGATACGATCGACAAAGCTAAAAAACAACAGTTCTTTAATCGCCCAAATCCCATTCTCTTTATTGATGAAATCCATCGCTTTAGTAAAAGCCAACAGGACTCCCTTTTAGGTGCCGTGGAAGCAGGCATCATTACCCTGATTGGCGCAACGACAGAAAACCCATCATTTGAGGTTATTGCTGCCCTACTTTCTCGTTGTCAGGTGTATGTACTACAACCTTTGAGTAAGGAAGACTTGATCGCCATGGTCGACCTTGCTTTACGCGAGGATGAGTATTTAAAAAAGTTGTCTGTAAAGGTTGCGGAATATGGGGCTTTGTTGCGTTTTTCAGGTGGTGATGGCCGGAAATTGTACAATGTTCTAGAACTGGTTACTAATTATGCTCAGCAAGATGAGGAATTGGTTCTGACGGATGAATTGGTTACTGAAACCATCCAGCAAAATATCGCTATCTACGACAAGGCGGGTGAACAACATTACGATATTGCTTCTGCCTTTATTAAATCTATCAGGGGGAGTGATCCAAATGCGGCGGTATATTGGCTGGCCAGAATGATTGAAGGAGGAGAAGATGTAAAATTTATCGCCCGCAGAATGATTATTTCGGCATCAGAAGATATTGGACTGGCCAATCCCAACGCATTATTAATGGCTACAACTACTTTCCAGGCCGTACAAGCTGTAGGTCTGCCAGAGGCTAGAATCATCCTGTCTCAGGCTGTGATTTACCTGGCCACTTCACCCAAAAGTAATTCTGCTTACCTGGCGATCAATAAAGCCCAAAGTCTGGTACGGGAAACGGGCAATCTCTCCGTTCCGTTACCAATCCGTAATGCACCAACCAAATTGATGAAACAACTGGATTATGGTAAAGATTACCAGTATGCTCACGATTTTCCCGGAAATTTTGTTGACCAGGAATTTCTTCCAAAAGAAATTATCGGAAAAACCCTTTTTGAGCCCCAGAAGAATGCAACGGAACAGAAATTAAGGGATAGGTTAAAAGCTTACTGGAAAGAAAAATACGGTTATTAGTAGCATTTTTTACTTTACCACTTGATTAATAGAAACCTGTAAAACAGGCACGTGTGGTTCAACAGACCGACCTGCCTCTTTCATTAATACAAACCAATTTTCATCTTTCCGGGCAATTATCTCCTCCATATCTGTATAAAAAGAATTGAGGTAGGCCAGCATTTTTTTGCGCTTACGCTGATTAAATGGGGAAAAACTGGCCAGAATAGCCTCCAGGTTCGAACGTTTTGATTTATAATATTCGTAAGTTTCACCGATTCGGTTATTATCTGTTACCAATCCCAAATAATAACGATCCGTTACCGAAGTCATTTCGTGGTCGCTATTGGGTAGTGCATAAGCAGGATTTACAAATCCGGAAAAATCAAAATCATAAGGTACTGGAATGATCTCGCCATTTTCTTTATTTGTGATCAATTCAAGATTCCGCCCCATGGCCATATCCCAATCTTCATTACCGATCATGAATTGAAAAAAACCAACCAGGCTTTCGTGGTATTCTTGCACTTTTTCTTTTTCGGGATTCAAACAATCACAAACCGTCCCATTCATACGTTCGGCCAATTGGTCATTGTCTTCAATAATGAACCCATAGCGCTTTCTTTTGGCGAAAACATTTTTACTATCCTGATAGGTAATATAAACCAACTGCACCCGGAAGCTATTGGGCGTCAATTCGTTATACATCTTATATGCCAGATACTCCTTTAAGACATTTTGTTTGCTTTCCAGTTTATCATCGATGCAGTGTGTGACCAATTTTAATTTATCAAATTTGGCCAGGTTTCTTTCTTTTAGATCCCCCTTACTAAAATTCAGTTTCAAAGGAGGAAAAGGGCATATCTTCCGACGGTATTTTCCTCGGGGTTTCACTTTTATCGAAAATTGTTCTTTTTCAATATTTTTGGATTCCCAACTGATGATGGCAGGAAGATAATCATCAAGGCGACGATTTTCGATCAATTCCCGCAAATCAGTAACAATAGTCATCTCCAGTATTTCATCACTTTGAATTAAATCAAAAATACTGGAATCATGCCCCAAATCATTACCTTCGGCGATTGAATGCAAAGGCTGGCATAAAAGGAAAAGAATGAACAATGTAAATAGTTGACTACTTAGAGTCTTCATGGCTATCCAAATTTAAACGATTAAGCAGTTTACCTTCCCTATTCTTTGTGTCTTTTTTCAACCAATTACCCGAATTAAGACAAGAGAATTGCACAATAGAAAGTTTTTCGGCATCACTAAATTAAGACAGGCTACAAAATTAAGCCGATTTTACTAGTTTTAAATTTTATTTTTGTTTACCTGTCCTTTGGCTTTGCGAATATTGAACCAAGGCGCAAAGATAGGCTCTTTCAGAATAAAATTCCAATTTAACTTCAAAAAATAATTACAAACAAAACAAAATTCTTATTTTTAATCAATACCTTTATTCTTAATCTGTTTGCCTGTTAAAAACCCGAACCTAAATGTTTGTTTGTAACAGGCACCAAACATGAACTAAGTAAATTTTCTTTCCATGCCATTTTATAACCGAATATACGGAGTAATTTTTCTTTTGTTTGTTTTTTTTGGATGTTCTGTAAGTAAAAGTGAACATGATGTCGTCCCTTTGCCACCGAACCGCGCGAAAAATGTAATATTGTTGATTGGTGATGGGATGGGTCTTGCCCAGATTACAGCCGCGATGTACAACAATGGGAATCACTTGTCGCTTGAAAAATTTCCGGTTGTCGGCTTTCATAAATCCTATTCGGCCAATGACCTGATAACGGATTCTGCAGCAGGTGCTACCGCCTTTTCCTGTGGGGTAAAAACTTACAACAATGCCATTGGTTTATCCAAAGATTCCCTGGCTTGCAAAACGATTTTGGAAGAAGCAGAAGAAAGAGGCTTAGCAACCGGATTGGTGGCCACCTCCACTATTGTTCACGCTACCCCAGCAGCTTTTATCGCCCACCAGAAGCTGCGTGTTTTATATGAAAACATAGCTTCCGATATGCTCAATGTTGATGTGGATCTGCTCATTGGAGGTGGTAAAAAATATTTCGACCGCCGGGAAAATGATCAGAGAGATTTGTATCAAGAACTTAAAGATAAAGGATACCGGGTATACGATTATTCCACCCGTCCTCTTGAAGAGATTATCCCGGACAAAAAGAGAAACCTGGTGTATTTCACTGCGGATAATCTTCCTTTGCCTGTAAGTGCTGGTCGAACATACCTACCAATTGCAAGCAATCTGGCGACTAACTTCCTTGCCAAACGCAGTGAAAATGGTTTTTTCCTGATGATTGAGGGGTCCCAAATCGATTGGGCAGGCCACGCCAATGAAGGCGAACTTTTGGTTAGCGAGATGCTTGATTTTGACAAAGCAATTAATAAAGTCCTTGATTTTGCTCGTAAAAGAGACGACACCCTGGTGATCGTTACAGCCGATCATGAAACCGGCGGCATGTCAATCAATCAGGGATCTGTAATGGGAGAACTCAAATATGGATTCACTAGTAATGCCCATACCGGCACCTTAATCCCTGTTTTTGCCTACGGTCCGGGAGCGGCCCTTTTTTCAGGCATTTATGAAAATACAGCCATTCATGATAAAATCCGAAAAGCATTCGGTTTTAATACTCCTATATTGCCAAAAGCCAACTCCAACTAAACAATTTGCGGGTTGAGGCATTTATGTTTAACCAGGAGGTTCTCCATTGGTAAATAATGCGTAAATTTGCTGGAAAGTATTCAGAATTTAGCATGGCAACTTATGCTTTCGCTAAATTTCTCTCAAATCGTTTATTCGTACTAAAGTTAAGGAAATCATGGATGTAGAAACACTTGATAATCTACAATTAATTAAAGAAAGCGCTCGTGACTTCGCTGAAAATTATATCCGCCCCCACGTTATGGAATGGGATGAAAGTCAACACTTTCCAATCGATATGTTTCATAAGATGGGCCAATACGGATTTCTTGGCGTTTTGGTCCCGGAAGCCTATGGCGGTACCGGACTGGGGTACAATGAATACATCACGGTTATTGATGAAATATCCAAGGTGTGTGGATCAATAGGCCTATCTGTTGCAGCCCATAATTCATTGTGTACCAACCACATTTTGATGTTTGGCAATGAAGATCAAAAACAAAAATATTTATCAAAACTCGCCATTGGTGAATGGATTGGTGCCTGGGGGCTTACGGAGCCCAATACCGGTAGCGATGCCGGCCGTATGAAATGTACTGCTGTACGCGATGGCGATTATTTTGTTATCAACGGAACCAAGAATTTTATTACACATGGTAAATCCGGTCACGTTGCAGTCGTTATCGCACGTACCGGAGAATTGCTGGATAGTCATGGCATGACTGCTTTTGTAGTAGAAAGAGGAATGCCAGGTTTTTCAGGCGGCAAAAAGGAGAATAAATTGGGCATGCGAGCCAGTGAAACCGCCGAAATGATCTTTGACAATTGCCGGGTGCACAAAAGCCAGATGCTTGGTGAAGAAGGAGCTGGTTTTATCCAGTCTATGAAAGTTTTGGATGGTGGCAGGATTTCTATTGCTGCCCTCTCTCTTGGCATAGCGAAAGGAGCCTACGAAGCAGCCGTGAAATATTCTAAACAACGGGAACAATTTGGCAAACCGATTTCCTCCTTTCAGGGCATTAGCTTTAAGCTGGCAGATATGGCCACTAAAATACAAGCTTCGGAGCTCCTGGTCCGTAAAGCAGGTCACTTAAAGGACAAGAATCAATCTTCGACCAAAATATCCGCTATGGCCAAATATTATGCTTCCGAAGTGGCCGTGGCTGTGGCCAATGATGCCGTTCAAATCTATGGTGGATATGGCTACATTAAAGAATTCCCAGTAGAAAAATTCTACCGCGACGCCAAACTATGTACCATTGGAGAAGGTACTTCGGAAATTCAGAAACTGGTTATTTCCAGAGAAATTCTGAAGGGCCAGTAGAGAGCTATTAGAGGTCAGATCACTTCGTTGTTAGCCAAGAGGCGCATCAAATGGGTAAGTTATTCTACGCTGCCCCCTAATAGCGTAGTGATCTAACAGCTGACCTCAAACCCGCAAAGTATACCACCGTTTAGACCGCAGGTACCAGATGATAAAAAACAACATCAACATCCAATAAAAGATCTCTGCGGCCCATGCCCAAATCAATCCTCCATTCGTATAGTTGACTACAATATAAATATAGAGTAAATAAAAGACGGCACAGTAAAACTGAATCTTTAGTCCCATATAGGTGGCTCCGGTTCCGGCAAGTCCATTAAAAAACACACCGCCAATAGAAAAGAAGGTCAAAATGCCTACCAGAACATAAAAGATGGGCCTTGCCTGCTGAATCAACTCTGAATTTCCGGAACCAAGCAACGGATAAAGAAATTCTTGCGGAAACAATACAACTGGCAGGGTAAGTACCATCGTTGTAAGCCAGGAAATTTTTGCCGTTTTCCATATAATCGGAATAACCGCCTGTCGTTTTCTTTGTCCGATAAAGTTGCTGACCAATGTATTCACTCCTGAGGCAAATCCCCAGCAGGGAATTGACAATACCAGGTAAACCATCCGCACTAAATTGGTAATGGCTAATGGCCGCTCTCCAAGATTCTCAACGATGCCAAAAAAGACAAACCAACTTCCCAGTCCGACAAAAGCCTGCAATACAATCGGAGCTGACAGCCTGTATTGTTGTCGGATCAGTTTAAAATCAATTTTCGGCAACTTGAACAAGTGATAAAATCGCGCTTTGGGATCCAGCAAAATATAGATAACAAATACGATAAAGGCGACCATTTCGGATATTGTGCTGGCCAGACCAGCTCCGGCGATACCCATTGCTGGAAGTCCCCAATGGCCAAATACCAATCCGTAATCCAACACTATATTGACAATGGCTAAAATAGCGGTATCAACAATTATAAAACGGGTACGTGCAATGCCCGTATATAAGGCAACGATAGCAACACCCGTATAGGAAAAGAACACTCCCCAGGATCTGTATTCGAGGTATTCCAGGCTTTTGCTAAAGATGAGGGGAGAATTTGTAAACAACTGAAAAAAGTAATAACAGCCATAATGCAGGAAAAAGAACATAATAATCGACAGGGCAAATTCATAATATACCATGGCATAAAAAGTGCGCCCTACTTCTTCAGGACGACTCTCCCCCACCCTCCGGGCAATCATGATCTGACCACCACGGGAAAAGCCATAACCAATAGCCGCAATAACCAGATAAAAAACGCCGACAAAACCAATGGCGGCAAAATCTTCTACACTTAGGTGATATAAAAAAACACTGTCACTTAGCGCAATTACATTTTGGGCTGCACTACCCAACATAATGGGAAAAGAAATGGACAGTATTTGGCGGTATGAGGTATTGAGCTGCATTAGATCACAAATGTAGGCAGATTAAACATTATAATTGGAAGGAATGCAAGAAATGTTTTAATGGAAAAATAGGTTGACAAATATCCATTATCCGTGAACAATGAATCAGAGCGTAACTAGAGCCCCCCTTCTGTTTTATGGCTCTTAGACAATATTGACAGATTTATCAATTACAGCCCCCTATTTATCACAAAATGGCACTATCTTACACCCTTGGTTCTTTCACCAAATCAAACTAAATATCCTACTATGCAAACGCTGTTTCAAAACAAATTCACCGGAGTTTTTTTATTGTTGGCAATAATGCTTTTTTTTTCCGCTTGTACTGAAAATGATTCCAGTGAGGAATCTGAAAACACATCATATATGCTTCAAAGACAAGATATCACCCCTCCAACTGCGACTAAAAATCCAAAGGAACTTAGTATCCATGGAGATACTCGGGTTGATAATTATTATTGGATGAATCAACGGGAAGACCCGGAAGTCATCAAATTTTTAGAAGCCGAAAATCAGTATACTACTGAAATGATGGCTCACCTAAGTACCTTTCAGGATAAATTATTTGAAGAAATGAAGGGGCGCATCAAGGAAGATGATGAAACCGTTCCCTACAAAAACAATGGATATTTTTACATTACCCGTTTTGAAAAAGGAAATGAATATCCTATCTATTCCCGCAAAAAGGGCTCTCTGGAGGCCAAAGAAGAAATCATGCTCAATGTCAATGAACTGGCTAAAGCTTATGACTTCTACAATGTTGGCGGTCGCTCTGTAAGCCCTAACAATAAGTTGCTCGCCTTTGGAGAAGACACCCTTAGCCGCAGAATTTATACTTTAAAATTTAAAAATCTGGAAACGGGCGAAATGTTGGGTGATGTTATTCCCAATACCACAGGAAGTGCCGTTTGGGCCAATGACAACAAAACCCTCTTTTATTCTGTAAAAGATGAATCGCTTCGCCCCTATAAAATCTTCAAACATAAATTGGGTACTCCCGCTTCCGATGACGTGGAAGTTTACCACGAAGCAGATGAAACCTTTACGGCTTACGTTTTCAAAACCAAGTCTGAAAAATACATATCCATCCTTTCCTACCAGACTTTGTCTACTGAATTCAGAATGCTGGATGCTGATGAGCCAGATGGAACATTCAAAATTGTTCAGCCACGAGAGAGAGATCTTGAATATTTTGTGGATCATTTTGAAGACAAATTCTACATCCGCACCAATATGGATGCCAAGAATTTCCGCCTGATGGAAACCAGCGTTGATGCTACAGAAAAGGAAAATTGGAAGGAAGTCATCCCTAATCGGGACGATGTACTGCTTGAGGGAATGGAAATTTTCAACAACTACCTTGTACTTTCTGAGCGCAAAAACGGCATTACACAGCTGAGGGTCATTCCACAGGAAGGGGAAGAACATTACATCAACTTTGGGGAAGATGCTTACCTGGCCTATACTTCCGTTAATTATGACTTCGACACTGATTTATTGCGCATTGGTTATCAATCCATGACTACGCCGTCGACAACATACGATTACAACATGAAAACCAAGGACATGAAGTTGCTCAAACAGCAGGAAGTCGTTGGAGATTTCAAACCTGAAAACTATCAGTCAGAAAGGGTGTTTGCCAAAGCCAGAGATGGAGCCATGATTCCCATTTCTATTGTTTACAAAAAAGGCTTCAAGAAAGACGGGAAACAACCTCTTTTACTGTATGGTTATGGTTCTTATGGCGCCAGTATGGATCCTTATTTCAGCTCTACCCGACTGAGTTTGTTAGATCGTGGGTTTGGTTATGCCATTGCGCATATACGCGGTGGAGAAGAGATGGGCCGCCAGTGGTATGAAAATGGTAAATTGCTGAAAAAGAAAAACACTTTTTTTGACTTTATCGATTGTGGTGAATTTCTGATTGCTGAAAATTATACCGGCAAAGGGCACCTCTTCGCAATGGGTGGTAGTGCCGGCGGATTGTTGATGGGCGCAGTGGTTAATTACCGTCCCGATCTCTGGAAAGGGGTTGTTGCCGCAGTACCTTTTGTAGACGTCATCACGACCATGTTGGATGAGACCATTCCTTTAACTACCGGTGAGTACGACGAATGGGGTAATCCCAACGACAAAGAATATTACGACTACATCAAATCCTATTCACCTTATGACAATGTGGAGGCCAAGGAATATCCGGCTATGCTGGTGACTACTGGTTTACACGATTCACAGGTACAGTATTGGGAACCGGCCAAATGGGTAGCCAAAATGCGTGAAATGAAAGTCGGAAAAAATCCATTATTGCTACACACCAATATGGAAGCCGGTCATGGTGGTGCATCGGGTAGGTTCCAACGGCTAAAAGAAACGGCTCGTGAATATGCCTTTGTTTTGGATTTGGCAGGTAAATCAGAAGTGGAAGTTAAGGATTAAGTTTGACGACTTCGGTTGGTCCAACTACTAGGAGACTGGAGATATCCAGCTTCGATCCTGTTTTTAAGCCCCAGGTTGATCTTTAAGTTTTCCAAATCGGGGAGATTTTGAAAAAGGTTAACCTGGGGCTTTTTCTTTATTCACTACCCATTAAATTAGCTGCTACGAAACCAACGCAAGTTCTGGCATAATCTCCTTCAATTTAGCCAGCACCACCTTTATCTCTTCCAAAGTATTGTGGTAAGAAAACGAAAACCGAATCGTCTTTCGCGATGATTCTGGATGCAGGGCATTAATCACGTGCGACCCCGTATCAACACCTGAGCTACAGGCACTTCCACCTGAAACACTGATGCCGGCAATATCCAAATTGAGTAGTAATAAGTCTGATTTTGGACTAGCTGGGAAAGAAACGCTTAATACCTTATAATGACTCAATCCTTCTGGATCGCCATTAAATTGGATATCTCCAAAATTGGACTCTAAGCCCTCTTTTAGGTAAGTTTTTAAGCTTTGAATTTTTTGTTGCCGTTTTTCCCTGTTTTCATAAGCAAGCTCCAAGGCTTTGGCCAAACCGATGATGCCATGCAGGTTTTCCGTTCCTCCTCGCATATTGCGCTCTTGACTGCCACCATCTACAAAGGGCTTGATCATATTGTCGCTATTGATGTAAATAAAGCCAACACCCTTGGGACCGTAAAACTTGTGAGCAGATCCACTCAAAAAACCAATCCTGGTTTTGGATACATTAATCGGGAAGTATCCCATCGTCTGTACCGTATCAGAATGAAAATAAGCTCCATAGCTTTCGCACAATTCTGCAATGGCGTCCAGATCAATCATGGTGCCAATCTCGTTATTGGAGTGCATTAATGAAACCATGGTCTTTCTTGACTCATCCTTCAGCAACTGCTCAAGCTCTTGTGCATCAATGCGGCCTTTTTCGTCCAGGCTGAGCATGACAATTTCTACTTCCGTCGTTTTTTGAAGCGTTTGCAAGGTATGTAACACACAGTGGTGTTCAATAGGAGAACTGATGACACGTTGGACCCCCAAATCTCTTACGGCACATTTCAACACCATATTATTGGATTCAGTCCCACCGGAGGTAAAAAAGATTTCCCCGATAGAGGCACCGATATAATGGGCTACCGCTTTTCTAGCTTGTTCAATAGCTGCCCGGGACGAACGCCCTTCGGCATGAATAGAAGATGGGTTGCCAAAGTTTTCACGCAAAGCTGTGGTCATCACCGACAAGACTGCCTCATCAATAGGCGTTGTTGCTGCATTGTCTAAAAAGATCCGATTCATATTTACACCAATTTATTAGAAAACCACTCCTGCACCAATTCGGTTTCTTCACAGCTACCCAAAACACAGGAAAATTCATTTTTTGAAGGATGGTATTGATAATCCTCACCCCACTTTTTGAAGTTTCGGCTCAATGCTTCAATGGCATCCATAATATAGTCGATTTCTTCATCAGTCATCACCGGATGGATAGACAAACGAATCCAGCCAGGTTTCTGAGTCAAATTTCCTTTGGTAATCTGACTGGTAATGGCATTGGAATATTCTTCGGAGACCTCCAGCAGATAATGCCCATAGGTGCCTGCACAGGAACACCCACCACGCACTTGGATACCGTACCGGTCATTAAGCATTTTTACCCCAAGATTATAATGCAGATCTTCAACATAAAAAGAAACGACACCCAGCCGATTGCGGTGCTGATCAGCCAGCAGGTGCAGGTTGGAAATCTGATCAAAACGATTCCATATTTTTGAAAGGATTTCCTTTTCCCGATCGAGCATTAATTGTACCCCCATTTGCTCTTTAAGCTGCACACAAAAGGCCACTTTTATGGTCTGCAAAAATGCGGGAGTACCACCGTCTTCCCGGCTTTCAATTTCATCGATATATTTGTGGCCACCCCAAGGATTTGTCCAGTCGACGGTACCTCCACCTGGGTTATCAGGTATACGGTTGTTGTAGAGTTTGGGATCAAAAATCAAAATGCCTGTTGTTGCAGGGCCTCCAAGAAATTTATGGGGAGAAAAATAAATGGCATCAAGGTGTTGCAATTCATTTTCCGGCCGCATATCGATATCAATGTAAGGTGCTGAGCAGGCAAAATCAACAAAACACAATCCGCCTTCCTGATGCATCATTTCAGCAACCTCATGATAAGGCGTTTTGATGCCAGTCACATTTGAGCAACTGGTGATCGCGGCAATTTTGAGCTTTCTGTCCTTATATTTATTCAACAGGGATTTAAGGTGTTGCAAATCCATCAAGCCTTCTTCATCAGGCCGGATCACGACAACTTCACCCATAGTTTCCAGCCAGGAAGTCTGGTTGGAGTGATGCTCCATGTGACTGACAAAAATAATAGGCCTATCCTGATCCGGAATTTGAACCATATCAGCGTACTTTTCATGCAGTTTCAATCCCAGTATGCGCTGAAATTTATTGACGACTCCTGTCATCCCTGAGTTAGAGGAAATCAGGATATCACTTTTAGATGCACCGACGTGTTTTTTGATCAAATGTTTGGCATGGTGATAGGCCATCGTCATACAAGAACCCGTTACTGTAGTTTCAGTATGGGTATTGCCGACAAAGGGCGCTATACGCTGGCTAATAATTTCTTCAATGGGTTGATACAGGCGTCCACTAGCTGTCCAATCGGCATAGACAATGCGTTGATGGCCGTAGGGCGACCGAAATGTCTGGTTATATCCAATCACTTTTTCCCTGAAGGGTGCAAAATATCGCTCCAGAGAACTAGTAGCTGATTGAGTTTTAGGAACAAGACTCATGCTGGTTTTATTTTGGTATGTAGACTATAAAGCTTCAATATCCTGCTTAATCTGTTGCACCAACTGGGTTGCCTGGTCAACATCAGGAGCCTCCGCATAAATCCGGATAATAGGTTCCGTATTGGACTTTCTGAGGTGTACCCAGCTTTTCGCAAAGTTAATTTTCAATCCGTCAATTTGGTTACAATCTTCTGATTGATACTTAAGGTACATTTTTTTCAGAAGACCCACCAAGTCCAGATTGGCATCCAGGTTAATTTTATCTTTCACCATAGCATAATCTGGATAGGTGGCACGTAATTGAGAGGCACTTTTTCCTTGCTGTGCCAACAAGGATAAGAAAAGGGCAATACCTGCCAGTGCATCACGACCATAGTGTAGATCAGGAACAATCACGCCCCCATTGCCTTCGCCACCGATAACTGCTTTTACTTCCTTCATTTTTTGAACCACATTGACCTCACCCACTGCACTGGCAGCATAAGTACCACCGTGTTTTTGGGTTACATCCCGCAAGGCTCGGGTAGAGCTGAGGTTAGAAACTGTATTTCCTGGTCGCTGATGCAAAATATAATCGGCCACAGCCACTAAGGTATATTCTTCACCAAAAGGTTGGCCTAATTCGGTAATCATCGCCAAGCGGTCTACATCCGGGTCAACCGCAATACCTAAATCTGCCTTTTCTGAAACTACTGCTGTCGCCAATTCGGTCAGGTTTTCAGGAAGGGGTTCTGGGTTATGCGCAAAATGGCCATTGGGTTCACCATTCAACAGGATCACTTCGCAACCCAGCTTTTCCAACAAGGGTGGAACAGAAATAGCACCCGTTGAATTTACACAATCTACCACTATTTTAAAGCCACGTTTTTGAATAGCCGGACCATCGACCAGATCATATTTGAGGATTTGATCAATATGGTAATCAATCATGCCATCAAGTAGGGTATATTTTCCTAGCTGTTCGACATGGGCATATTCAATAGCTCCTTCTTCCAGCATTTTTAGCAATTGTGCGCCATCCTCTGCTGAAATAAACTCTCCCAGGTGATTGATAAATTTCAAGGCATTCCAGTGTGCAGGGTTGTGGCTGGCAGTGATGATAATGCCCGCCCCTGCTTGCAATTCAGGTACAGCCATCTCAACGGTAGGCGTGGTGGAAAGGCCTAAATCTATGACATCAATCCCGAGGCCGATCAGTGTATTGGCAACCAGTTGATTGACCATAGCGCCTGAAATACGGGCATCTCTGCCTATGACAACTCTTGCCGGTTGTTCCTGCTGCAACAGCCACCAGCCAAAAGCAGCCGCACATTCTACAATGTCTTGCGGAGTTAGGTTTTCCCCAGCTTTTCCGCCAATTGTTCCTCTAAATCCAGATATTGATTTAATTAGTGCCAAAATTTTTTAATTTATATTGTCCCCCAATGAAATATTGCGCAAAAATAGAAAATTCGAGCTTCATCCAGGCAATGAATGAAAAGTATATTTGCTTTTCCGTTCCAATTCCCAAATGGAATTCTAATTTTACAACCTGAATTGAAAAGCTCAAAATTTTGACTAGCATAATTGAAATAGATCAAAACCTTTTTCATCTGATCAATGACACTTGGAAGTTCCCCTGGTTGGATGTTATCATGCCGTACTGGCGGGAGAAAACCACTTGGATACCCCTGTATCTCATTGGCGCAGGGTTGATTATTTGGAAAATGAAACGCAAAGCCATCCTGCTCTTTTTTGCAGTGGGGTTGACCATTGCCGTTGCTGATGGCGCGAGTAGTCAATTGATCAAAAAAAATGTAAAACGCCTACGTCCCTGCCGTACAGAGGCATTGGCCGTCAATTTATTAGTGCCCTGTGGCGGTGGATATAGTTTTACTTCTTCCCATGCTACCAATCATTTTGCAATAGCCTTATTATTGATTATGGTTTTTGGCAAAAGATTTCGCCAAATCAAATGGCCTCTGTTATTATGGGCTGCATCCATTGCTTATGGTCAGGTCTATGTAGGGGTGCATTATCCCATTGATGTTATTGCCGGAGGCCTACTCGGGAGCCTGATCGGTGTTGGGGTTGCCTATTTGTATTATACTGCTGAAGGCCGCATTTTTTCATCAACCAATAATGAAATCGCCTAGACATGACAATATGGGAATATTTGTTGCTTTTTCTATCTGTCATGATTGGCGGAGGAGTTGGCCTTTTTCTCAATTATCGCAATGACAATATTCTCCGACACTTATTGTCATTTAGTGGAGCATACATCCTGGGGATCACCGTTTTACACATGATGCCAGGTGTTTTTAGCCGGGAAACGCCACAAACCAGCCTATGGATTCTGGCCGGTTTTTTTGTGCAATTGCTGCTGGAGCAGCTATCAAAAGGAGTAGAACACGGGCATATCCATGCTCATTCCGGAGCCAAATTTGGTTTTGCCTTCCAAATTATGGTTGGCCTCTCTTTGCATGCTTTTTTAGAAGGCTTGCCATTAAGCAATCACGAGCTGATCCATCCGGCTTCCCACAATCATAACCAGGAAGTCAATCACCTGCTTTTTGGTATCATCTTACACAAGGCACCGGCTGCTTTTGCTTTAGCGGTACTGCTACTACAATCGGGGTTCAGCAAATCATTTATCATTGGTAGTACGATCATTTTTGCCTTGATGTCACCTCTAGGGGCATTTTCAGCCAGCCTTTTTGATCCGAATCTGGTAATATTCAATAACCTGATAGCTTTAGTGGTGGGTTCGTTTTTGCATATTTCTACGACTATATTGTTTGAAGCTGACGACCGCAACCAGCATAGAATCTCCTGGCAAAAAATGTTGGTCATTGTTGCGGGAATTGGTGCCTCACTTTTGACCATGCATTAATAAACATGTTCCGTCACCAATCTAACTTTTAATCAAATTTATTTAATGCAAATCTTTACCATTAGCGAAAATTCACTAATTTGGCCCGTAGAACAGAATTATTATTCAATTTAGTAGTGCCAATTAACATGAAATTTTTAACTACAGGTTATTTCCTGAAGATTATTCTCTTTCTGCTAATAGGGAATGTGCTTCAGGCCCAAACAGTTATTAAAGGTGAAATCACTGATGCCAACAGTAAAGAACCATTAATCGGTGCAAGTATTGTCGTTGTAGGTACCTCCGATGGTACCATTACCGACTACGATGGATCCTTCCTATTAAAAACGGATGGCGGTCTGCCCATTCAGTTGAGCATTTCCTATATCGGTTATGTCACCAAGGAATTGGAGGTTAACACATCAGATGATGATTTAAAAATCAGCCTTGATGAGGATGCTATTACAACGGAAGTTGTCGAAGTCAGAGGGCAAAGAATCTCTGATAAACAAAAAGCAGCCCCACTCACTGTCGAATCTCTAGATGTGTTGGCCATTAAAGAAACACCATCCGATAACTTTTATGATGGCTTAGGCTCCCTAAAAGGCGTTGACCTAACAGCAGCCAGCCTTGGTTTTAAGATTGTCAATACGCGTGGTTTCAACAGTACCAGCCCGGTCAGAACTTTGCAAATTATCGATGGGATAGATAATCAAGCACCCGGACTCAATTTTTCTCTGGGTAATTTTCTAGGCTCTCCTGAATTGGATGTTTTAAAGGTTGACTTGATTGTCGGTGCCAGCTCTGCCTATTACGGGCCTAATGCCTTCAACGGGGTCATTGCTATGGAGACGAAAAATCCATTTTATCAAAAGGGGCTTTCTGCTCAGGTAAAAGCTGGTGAACGTAATCTTTTAGAAACCTCTCTACGCTATGCTGACGTCATAAAAAACAAGAAAGGCCTTGACTTTATAGGATATAAATTCAATATTTTCTACCTCCGTGCTGATGATTGGCAGGCAGAGAATTACGACCCTATTGAGGAAACTCGTGTACCTGCCAACAACCCAGGTGGATTTGATGCGGTAAATATTTATGGCGATGAATATATTGCCATTGGCGATAAATCTTCCCCTTCTAATCAATGGGGAGAAAACGCTGGATTGGGTGTTTTTTATAGAAGTGGATATCGAGAGGGTGAACTAGCCAATTACGATACCCGAAACCTGAAAGCCAATGTCGGTTTGTATTTCCGAACCCAACCAGAAAAAGAATCCGAATCTCCGGAATTGATCCTGGGTTCCAACTACGGATATGGTACAACAGTATATCAAGGTGACAATCGTTTCAGTCTGAAAAATATTAACTTCTTCCAGGCCAAAGTGGAATACAGTAAAAGAAACCGTTATTTCATTCGCGCTTATATGACAAAAGAAGATGCCGGAGATTCGTATGACCCCTATTTTACGGCCCTTCGACTTGTTGAGGAAGGCAAGGCCAACGATTCCTGGGGTAATGCTTATGTCAAATGGTGGAAAGACAATAATATAGGGGACCAAATGGTAGAATTGGGCTACCCGGAACTGGATTTCAGTACTTTCCCTCCTACATTTGATCAGGCTACTGCGAATCAGTGGCTAATTGACAACAATGCGCAATTGAAGGAGTGGCACCAAATGGCTCAGGAGACTGCCAATAAACCTGGCGGGCAAAATAGACCTGGTTTTCTAGCTCCAGGTACACCAGAATTTGAAGAGGCATTTAATCGCATTACAACTTCTTATTCCAACGTAGGAGGAAATGGAACCCGCTTTTTTGACAAGTCTGCTTTATACCATGTGCATGGTGAATATAAATTCACGCCAACCTTTCTGGATGAGTGGATTGTCGGCGGTAATTTCCGACAATATACTCCCGATACCAGAGGTACGATTTTTTCCGATACTGCTGGTATAAAAATCACCAATTCCGAATTCGGTTTTTACACCGGTGTTACCAAAGAATTTTTTGACAAAAAACTACGGGCCAATATTACTGCCCGAGTTGATAAAAACGAGAATTTTGATTGGATCAGTACCCCTGCCGCATCGCTGGTTTGGAAGCCTAGTCCAAGCAATTACCTTCGGGTTTCTTTCTCCGCAGGTGTTCGGAACCCAACGTTGTCGGATCAATACCTTAACTTGAATGTAGGAAGAGCTATTCTTTCGGGTAATCTGGAAGGCGCAGATAGCCTGGTTACAGTCGAATCTTTTGATGCCTATCGCCGGCAATTGATCCTTGATTCACTTCAATATTTCAGTATTGATGCCGTAAAACCGGAAAGGGTAAAAACCTTTGAGATCGGTTATCGTACCACGCTTTGGAATAGTTTGTATGTTGATGCCGGTTATTATTACAGTATTTACGATGATTTTCTAGGGTACAATATAGGTATTGAGGCCACTTTTGATCCTGTTTCCAACCTACCTGATGAAACACAAGCATATCGGTATGCTGCAAACTCCATTGAACAGGTTCAAACACAGGGATTTGCAATTGGCCTGAGTTATTATTTTGCCAATTATTTCCAGCTGAATGGCAACTATTCATGGAATAAATTGATTACAGAGGTCGATGATCCTATTATTCCGGCCTTTAACACGCCGGAACATAAATTTAACCTGGGCGTTTCTGGTCGGGGCATTCCTGTAGGGAACAAGGCATTAGGTTTTAACGTTAATTATAAGTGGATTGACAGTTTTATTTTTGAAGGCTCTCCACAGTTTACGGGTGGGATTCCTAAATATCAATTGCTAGATGCTCAGGTAAATGTTCATTTTAAAAATCTGAATACCACAATAAAAGTAGGTGCGTCCAATGTGCTGGACAAACAAGTCTTCCAGACTTATGGTGGACCCCGAATCGGGCGCCTTGCTTATATTTCATTATTATACGACTGGAAAAAGAAATAATCTAATCTACTTATTATTCATTAAATTGCTCAAAATGAAAAAAATTAACACGCTAGTTTTTATTGTCTGCTGTCTGCTGGCATTTTCAGTACAGGCTCAGCGTTATCTGACTCCTGTTTTCACTGATGTGGACGTTACCCAAGACAAGACTTATGGTGTAAATGCAACGGTTTTATTGCTACCTGTATTTAGTGAAGCTGTCCCTCGCCCTTTAGTGGCTGATGTCTATGAACCACAGGGAGATAACGAAGATGCTAGACCAGTTGTCCTGGTATTCCATACAGGGAACTTTCTCCCACACCCTCAAAATGGCGGTACAGGTGGTACTCTACGGGACTCAACAGTAGTAGAAACCTGCACCCGATTGGCTAAAATGGGTTATGTTGCAATGGCAATCGACTACCGCCTGGGCTGGAATCCAATTGCTCCCACTCAGGACGAAAGGGTATTTACCTTGATTAATGCGGCTTATCGCGGTATTCAGGACGCTCGTACAGCTATTCGTTATTTGAAAAAAGATGTACGGGATAATAATAATCAATTTGGAATTGACACGTCTAAAATGGTCGTTTGGGGTATTGGCACCGGTGGTTATATTACTGCAGGAGCAAACACGCTTGACACATATACAGAAATACTCCTTCCAAAATTCATTACTACTGATGGAATGGGTAATCCTTTCCCAATGGTTATTGAAGGCATCAATGGTAACATTTATGGCACTTCCGTTGGTATCGTTCCTCCTGGCTATCCTGGCTTCCCAGCTGGTGATACCTTATGTTATCCAAACCACGTTACCTATCAGGATGGTGGCCTGATTGGCTCCGATTATCAAATGACCGTCAATATGGGTGGTGCATTGGGTGATACTTCCTGGATCAATCCTGGTGAAAGTCCTTGGGTTTCTTTCCATTCCGTCAATGATTCTTTTGCTCCTTACGTAGAAGGTACCGTATTGGTACCGGTATTGGAATTGCCGGTTGTTGAAGTACAGGGTTCTTACCTTGCACAAAAGCTGCAAAATGAGTTAGGCAATAATGCCCCATTTGCAGATGCAACTTTTATTGACGCATATAGTGCTGAAGCTGACTTAAGAAATGATGGCTATGAAGGATTGTATCCTTTCCTTACCAATGAGGGTGCACCTTGGGATTTTTGGGCTAATGACAACCCAAATTCGCCAGGCCCCTCTCCTACTGCCCTGGCTAGAACCTACTTTGATACCATTATGAATTATTATGCCCCACGGGCCTGTCTAACCCTGGATCTGGGTTGTGATTTGTCAGGTTTTATTGTAGGAACGGAGGACGTTATTCCAGTATTTGAGGTTGGCTTACAAACTGTTCCGAACCCGGCTACAGAAAGTATTATGATCACAACTAATGATGAGTATCCAGTACTGGATCTGCAGGTTTATGATTTCAACGGCCGTTTGATGCATACCTTCCAAGGTATCAAAAATAACCGCTTTGAACTCAATCGTGGCAACGTACCTGCTGGTATGTACTTACTGAAAGCCCGCTTTGAAAAAGGGGTAACGACAACGAAGATTATGTTTAAATAAATTTCGGATTGAGTATCCGTAATTGCTTTGGAGGTTTAGGTAGTTATCTAAACCTCCATTTTTTTTGTCTATAGGCTCAGCAAAAATTCCAGGGTATCCACCCCATCAGCATAATCCCATAACTCGGGTTCCTGAGCTTTACCAAATGGCAACACCGGCAACGACAACACACCTTCCCGCCCTACAATACACTGGATTTCTGATTCCCGCTTTTTTAGTTCCATTTCCAATTGTTGCGGTTCCTGGTAATATTCGTAATGCAACCCAGCAATCGGGGATTGCAAAGATTGATTTTCTGTTAACAACAAACAACCATTGCCCATGTATTCAACTCTATTGAGGATTAACATTGCATAGTTGTAATCAAAATTATTCTTGTATTTTGTATTGAGCACTACTTCCCGATATTCATGCATGGCTTCCAGAAATGGTTCAAAGGCATATCCTTTCGGCACATAAATTTTTGAAACATTGCGACACCCCAACCCATAATAGGTGAAAATATCTCGTCCAAGAGCCAGCAATTCTTCGTGGTTTTCCTGTCCTGATAATACGGCTAAAGCATTGCGGTTTCGACGGATGATATTGGGATATTTTCCAAAATAAGCGTCAAAATAGCGGGAAGAATTGTTGCTACCGGTTGCTATAACTGCCTCAAACCCCTTAAGCTGTTCCACGACCTCAAAATAGTGGACTGTCCGGGAATCAATCTCTTGCAAAAACTTTAGCAGCGCAGGTAATAAATACTGATCTTTTTCAGAAAGTTTGATTAATGATTTATGCCCTGCCAAAAACACACACAACAGGTCGTGAAAACCCACTAATGGTAAATTACCTGCCAAAACCATTCCAATAGCCTTTGGGCTGAAAGGCTCGGTTATTTTGTAATTCGACAACCATTTGCGCAAAGCGTTCTCCTGCAAAAATTGATCAGCAATTGCCCGAATGGATCGTTGCTGATTTTCTAATGTAAACCAGCCATTATTGAATTGGCTACGTTGCATCACTGCCTCCAGGTATTCATTTTTTTCGCTCAGGATTTCTCCAAGGCGCTTCATGACCTGTATTCTATCTTCTAATGTCATCAGTTCCATCTATGAAAATAATTTCTTTATGCCCTCAACTCCCAATTCCTTTAATCGAAGAATGTTCTCTATTGGAATATTTTCCGGTTCAGGGTAATGACGTAAAGCCTGTTCCACACTGGCCTCCCTCAACAAATGTAACATTGGATATGGCGATCGGTTGGTATAGTTTTCAGCATCCTCTTTTGCTGTATTGGCAAATTGATATTCCGGATGAAAAGATGCTATTTGCAGAATTCCTTCTAGGCCAACTTCCTCCAGAATTTCCTCTGCCTCAGTCAAAAAGTCCAGATAGGCCAAAAAATCATTCAATTGATTTGGAAAAATAATCAGCGTTGTTTCCACTTCTTTCGAAGGCTTATCATCCAGAAATTGCATTTCCTCCAGAAAGCACCTAATCAAATCATCCGGATTTTTTGACAAGTTAACCACGTACCGGATTTTATCTTGTTGAAAGGGTACGCTTGCAAAAGGACACAGGTTTAAGCCAATGACAAACTGTTCAATCCACTTTTTCGTTTTTTCAATGTACACTTCCATGGTTTACAATGTTGATTTTCTACTAGCCAAATAGCTACGCCAGCGTTCCAGTACATCCTGAAAGTCAGTAGGCAATTCTGAATCAAAAAACATCTTTTCTCCGGTGGTTGGATGCACAAAGCCGATAGATTTGGCATGAAGTGCCTGGCGAGGCATCAGTTTGAAGTTATTTTCTACAAACTGTTTAAACTTACTGAATACCGTTCCTTTCACAATTTTATCACCGCCATAACGGGCATCATTAAATAAGGGATGGCCCAAGTGTTTCATATGCACCCGAATCTGGTGGGTTCTTCCGGTTTCCAGTTTGCACTTGACCAGGCTGACATAATACAATCGTTCCAATACCTGATAGTGAGTTACCGCTCTTTTGCCGGCCTCTCCTTCCGGGAAAGTAGTCTGCATCTGCCTCATTCGCGGATGTCTACCCACATTCATATCAACAGTTCCCTGATCCTCTTCAGGATCACCCCAAACCAAGGCGTAATAAGTCCTGTCAATGGAATGGTCAAAAAACTGTTTGGCCAAATGCGTCATCGCATAATCCGTCTTGGCAATCAGCAGCAGCCCCGAAGTATCCTTATCAATGCGGTGAACCAGCCCTAGGCGGTCCCTGGTATTACCATCCAAAACCGGTAAATCTTGCAAATAATAAGCCAGTGCATTGACGAGCGTGCCGCTATCGTGACCTGGGCCAGGATGCACTACCATACCCGTTGGTTTGTGTACCACGATGAGGTCATCATCTTCATAACGGATATCCAGTGGGATATTTTCAGCAAGAAGTGGTGTATCCGAACCTGGAGGGCGCGGCAGTGTAATTTCCACTACATGTCTCGGTTTGATCCGAAAATTGGGCTTCACCTCCTTGCCATTCACCTTGATTGACCCTGCACGAATAGCATTTTGCACCCGATTACGAGAAATCTTCATCAACCGGTCCATCAGGAACTTGTCCAGTCGTATCGGTGATTGTTTGCCATCTATGACGATTTCCTGATGTTCAAAATAGTCATCTTCGGAGTTATCGTCCTCTTGTTCCTCCGGGTTGAGGTCCATTAATTCTTCTTCCTCCTCGTTATTATTCTTGGTATTCATATACTTTCGCTTAAGTCTAAGGCGGCAAAATTACGGCTTCTTTTTGGGTTGGCCAACCATTTGTTGGTATTCAGTGATACATACGACTCTAAAGAGAAGGAGCTTGTTTATACACGTTCGTTTTCAAAGAAAACCAAAACAGGCTTAGTCCACACCAAAATACGATGAGAATAGCTCCCCATCCAGTCCATGAAATCATCTCATATTTTTCCAGGAGGAATAAATACACAAAAGCCATACCGACCAGCCGAAGCGGTTCCAATATTCTGGCCCATGTCTTTGATTGCAAAATCCCACCCCAGGCAATGATCATTACAAATATCAGACTACTCATCAACAAGCGTTCTCCCCAATCAAAAGGGAATCCCTGGTTGATAGTAAAAAACATAAATACCATCCCAATAACTGTTTGTACCACCAGGTAACCCTTTGATCCTTTCATGGGTAAACTTTGATACTTAACCTGTTCCTCCAGGGTGTAGCCTATCCGCTGGAAATGCTCACCCACTCCGGGAGGTCGCCACCCAAGGGGCATGAACCACAACCTGATTTTGTCCCACCATCTGGGCGTAGCGACAGCATCGCTCCAAAGTTGATTCCAATATTGGAGATTAATAGCAATGGGATCCCTTGTACGGGGAGGATGGAGGATACCATAACAAATCGGTTCTTTTTCCTCTTCAAATGTTTCGAACCATTTATCCCAAACGATCAGAAATTCAGAGAAGTTTTTATCCAGATACTGCGTATTTACTCCGTGATGCACTCTATGGTGAGAAGGCGTTACGAACCACTTTTCAAACCAGCCTAGCCGTCCAATCAGTCGGGTGTGATGCCAATACGCCAGGAAAAGATGAACGGCGGCCATACTATAAACCATTTCAGGGAAAAACCCCAGGAGCACCAATATCCAATCGAAAAACAGAAACTGAAACAAACGTTGGGTGAAACTGGCGCGGATGCCTACAGAAAGATTCATCTCCTCACTAGAGTGATGAGGACTATGTGCCGCCCAAAATATATTAATGGTGTGGCCGGCACGATGAAACCAATAAAAGACAAAATCCTGCAAAATCAGTAAAATGAACAGATTATACCAGGTAACAGCTATTTTCCAGGGAGCAAATTGGTATATCCATCCATAAAAATTAAAGACAAATAAAGCAACCGCCAGATTAACACATTGATTACCAATGCCCGTGGTCAAATTAGCTATAGTGTCCTGAAAGTTGTAGTATCCATTGCCCCGTTTCAGGCAGATGGCCATCTCTGTTAGCAAAAGGATAAGCACCAGAGGAGTGATGAAGGCATAGACGTTCATAAGTATCTGGTTTTAAGGTTATAGGTCTTAGACAAATATCGAAAGAAAAAAAAGAACCAGAGAAACAATTTCCTGATTTTGGAAAAGAATAAAAGAGAAACTGTACCTTGGATTAAAACCAAATTAAATGTCTTCTACCACTGAAAAAGGCATGCATCGAGTCTTTAAACTGATTCGGCTGCTTAATTCCACACCCCGCCGGACTGCAAGCCAGTTAATAAGCACCCTGGAAACAACATCAAGTACCTTCTATCGGGATTTAAAACTGCTGGAGCGCCTAGGTTATATTGTTGAAAAAGACGTAAATGACCGTCATTTTTTGCAAATGCAGATGGAACGTGGCAATAAATCGGTTCTCGACCCTGATGAACTTTTTTTCTTGCAGGACCATTTGCAGCAAACGGCCGGCAATTCCCCACAAGCGGAAGCCATTCTGCACAAATTCGACCTCAACCTTTCCATGATTCCATTGGCCGATGCCCTTCCCCAACTTCATGCCAGTCGGATTCTTCAACTCCTGCGCACCGGAATAGAATTAAAAAGATGCATTCTAATCAAAGGATATAACTCTCTTTCCAGCGAGACAACCGGTGATCGGAGGGTGGAACCTTTGGAGCTTACCGAAGACTTTCACTATTTCATTGCATGGGATATAGACAAAAACCGTCAGAGCCAGTTTAAACTCTCCCGGATACAGGATATCGACTACCTGGAAGAAAAAGTTACCCCTGGCCGCATAGCCTCGCCAATGGACATTTTTGGCCTTACCGGCGAATCCTGGATAGAGGTAAAGTTAAAATTGAGCAATCTTGCATACCACCTTCTTGTAGAGGAATTTCCGCGTTCCCGTCCTTATGTCAACCGACGGCGTGAAGGGGTCTTTTTTGAAGGACAGGTACGCAACTGGAAGGGTATTGGCCGCTTTGTGCTGGGCCTGCCGGGAGAGGTGGAAGTTATTAGGCCGGTCGCATTTCAGGAATATTTGGAGGAGCGGATGGGGAGGTGGAAGCGGTAAAAGAAAAGGCAATGTCCTCGCAAGAAAACAAAGCCTCCGATACAAATATGGAGGCTTTTTTTAAGAAATGCAAGAAAAAATTGTGAAGCGAAACTTGCATTCCCATTATTTGGGAATCACTATGTCGATATTTGTGGTAACAAAAGTAATTCAGATGATTAATAATGGATTAATGCAACTTAATATTAAAGTTACCGTAGTTTATTTAAGCGCTTGTATTAGTTTTTGCAATAATTTTTAATTGATTTCTTAACAAACTTGTACCGCTATTTGGGAATGGAGTGTTGTATTTTTGTGGGTGTAAAAAATGAAAAAGCATGATAAAAGCATTATATGACATTGGGAAGGCATTGTCTGAAAGCCCAAAATATCAGGCCTACTTTGAACCTTGGGAAAACCCGTTTCCTGATGGTGAAAAAGCTCAAGATGCTAAAGTAATTGTTATCCAAATAACCAATAACAGTATACAAGGCATTGAATTAGAAAATTTTAGCAAGAAAAGGGTTAATAAATACCTTTTCCGAAGTATCAGAGGAGCCAATGGCACAAACCTTGTGCCTACTTTTTATTTCCCATTATCCCGAAAAGCGGACGAAGAAAAATGGAAAAAGGAGCAGTCCAACAACATAAACAAATTAATCAAAAAAATTACCAAGTCAATAAAAAATCAAGGACATGAATTTCTGGAAGTATCGGAATTAAATAGGCTCGAAAATTTACTCCTTGAAAAAAGCCATCAACTTAATAAAACGAACTCCTATCTACTAACAATGAAAGTTGACGGGAAGTACTTTGGCGAATTTGAGCAATACCGAAATTTATTTGAGCAGGAAGCTTATGCCAAATACCACGATAAATCAAGTGCTAAAAACAAAGTTTGCTCATTGACTTATGAAATAGAAGAAGAGGTTTGGGGTAGAATAGATACTCTAGGTTTTACTGTGAATAATAATGCTTTTAGTCGCAATGGGTTTTCGGGAAAGAACTCATACAAAATGTTGCCTGTATCCCCGGAAGCAGTGAAATTATTGGAAGGGAGTAAAAAACTCGTTTTAAGTGAATTAACAAGAAGGTTTTACAATCTTCAGTATTTCATTATTCCTCATTTCACTGGTATTTCAAGTGATGAATCCAAAAAGAAAATATTGAGTTCTTTCTTCCGGTCAACTGTAGATAGTTCATTCGAAAAAACAGGGGATTCAATTATCAATAATGAAAAAATACTTCACGCGATTACCATTCGTGAAGACCTTCAAGATACTGTCCATTACGATATCCTATTTTATCAGCAGCAACAAGCACAGTTTTTAATTAAGTTGCAGCTAAATGATGTGATGCCATCTCGCCTCAGAAAGGTTTTTGATATCAAACGGAGGATAGAAAAGTATTATCGAATCATAGTTAAAAGAATTTATACTGATCCTAAAACGAAACAAAAAGAACCAAGAGACTTTCGAATTACATTTGCTTCTATAAAAGATTTTTTCAGCAAGAAAGTAAAGAACGATTATGTTTATCACCCCTACTTTTTCAAAATACTAGAAGCAGTCTTTTATGGTAGCTTACTTAGTGAGCAGCAAATTATTAAAGCGTTTGTCAGTCAAATCCGCTTTGATTTTAAGCAACAAAATGAAGATGGCAAAAGCAACACATACGCCCGCCGTAATAAGGATACTTTTGTGATTTATCAATATTTTTTGGAATTAGGATTATTTAAAAACAAATTACCAATGGAAGGCAAAGAAAAACAACCACTTTCGCTTACTTCAGAGGATTTCATTGAGCAACATTCAAACTTTTTTGATTCTGAGTACAAAAAAGGAGTCTTCAGACTAGGAAGCCTCTCTGCATATTTGATGGCAAAACAATGGAAGAAGCTGAATAATACCCCATTTATCAAGCAACTCAATAGCTTAAACATCGATGAACGAACAATTGTAAAAATATTTCCCAGGTTGATTAATAAATTAAGGGAATATAACTCGGCTCTTCCTGACTTGGAGCAAGAAATAGCCCAAGCTCTAGTCCAGCCTAATAATTTAAGTAAGGATGAGATTTCCTACACTTTTACGTTAGGGCTTGTCATGCAACGCGAATTTTCAAATGCATATAAAAAGAAAAAAAAGAATTCGGAGAGTAGTGACGAAGAAGAATAAAGTAATTGGTTATCAATTTATTAAACAATTCAAAAATAATTAAAAATGGGTATTGTATCTAAACGTAGTGAGCTGCTTTTTCTCTATGATGTAAAAAAAGCTAATCCCAATGGTGATCCAATGGATAATAATCGTCCACGAATTGACGAGGAAACAGGAAAGTGCCTGGTAACGGATGTTAGACTAAAAAGAACCGTAAGAGATTATCTTATGTCAAAAGGTTATGATGGAAATAGTGACCCTAAAAAGGATATATTTATCCGTGATGAAAAAGAGGGACCTGTTACAGGTAAGAAAAGGAGTGAAGATTACAACACAAAAGAAGAGTTTCTTAATAAATTCATTGATGCTCGTCTTTTTGGTGCAGTTTCAGCTCCAGGTGACAAATCAGACAAGAAAAAAGTTTTTCACTTTACCGGTCCAGTCCAATTTGGTATGGGGGTTTCTTTACACCGGGTCAAGGAAAATTTCATTAAAGGTACTGGTGGTTTTGCAACCAAAGAAGGTGCCCAGCAAAAAACCTTCCGGGAAGAATACAATATTTCCTATGGTCTGATCGGGTTCCATGGAGTCATCAATGAAAATGCCGCTCACCATACAAAGGTAACTGAGGAGGATATATCAGAATTGTTAGATGGCTTATGGAATGGAACAAAGAATCTTCTTACCCGATCCAAAAAAGGGCACACCCCAAGGCTATTACTCAAAGTTACCTACAAGAAACCAAATTTCTTCATTGGAGAACTGTTGGAACGTCTTACGATTGAGATGGCTGAGGATAAGCGTGAAGAAAGCTTAGAAGATATTTCAGATTTTGTCATTAACACCTCAGAACTCAATGCAACACTAAACCAATATTGGGAGCATATTGAAAAAGTTGAAGTTGTTGCAAAAGATGATCGTATCCAATTGAGTGAACCTATCAAAACATCATAGTTTATGCCTAAAATGTTAATATTTGACATTTGGGGTAGGTATGCTCATTACAAAAAGATTTATGCAACAACCTCCGCTCTTTCTTACATTATCCCTTCAAAAACTTCTTTGTATGGATATGTGGGAGCAATTTTGGGGTTAAGCAAGTTTGAAAATGCCTATCTCAGTAGTTTCCTACCTGGTTCTTGCCATTTGGGAATACAGGTAATCAACCCAATCATTATGCAAAGGATAAATACCAATTTACACCCTCATGATAAAGGATTGATTCAAGCTAATCAAAATAGGAAACCCACAACAGTAGAATACATCTATCAACCAAAGTATCGGATTTTCTTTACGCATAAAAACACAAACCTTTTAGATGAATTGGAAGCGCATTTGAAAAACCATACTGCGGTATATACACCGACTTTAGGACTAGCATATTTACTTTCAAATTTTGAGTGGAGGGCAACTGTAAAGGTAGATGAAACTTCCCAGCAAGAGACTCAATCTATCTCGATAGAAACTGTCATTCCCCGAGATGCATTAGAATCATTTGATTTGAAACCTGACGTTGGCAATGAAATCATTGAATATAGTCAGTTTGCATTGGAAATGAACACTGCCCGTGAAGTAACAGACAGAACGGATGTACTGGTTGACAGATTAGGTAACCCCATTCAAGCAGTTGTTAATCGATTTAATTTTTATGAGTATCATGGCAAAAAGCACCACATCCTCCTCTTTTGATTTGCTTTCGCATACGGATCGGACACTTAAGGAACACCTTGATAGTTGTTACCAAATAGGCCTGAAAGTTTTAGAAAATAAGAGAGTATCAAAAAAGCTAATTGCAAAAAAAGACCTCCTCAGACTTTTCAGGCAGCTCGTTTATTTCCATGACTTTGGTAAAGCTACTGATTTCTTTCAGTACCGAATTATTGAAGCCACCAAAAAGGATAATCCGCTTTATGTGAAGCAACATCAAGGCTATTTTGATTTTTTTGCAGAAGAAAAGGCAATAAATGCGAGGCAGGAACTGGAGAAGGACAGCAGGTTCGGCAGACATGCTATGTTGGGAGCTTATTTCCAAACTGCGCATTATGGCAGAGAAGACCTTATTGAAGAGTTAATCCTATTTAAGGTTATTAAAAAGCATCATGGCAACCTAACAAATTTTACGTATTCTGATAAGAATGAAATTACCCTGGATGAAGAAAGCCTAGAATTACTTGAAAAACAACTCGATCATCTGGACTTTAGTCTTTATTCCAAAATTTTACCAGAAGGAATTAGTATATCCTCCGAAGACTGGTCAAAAGTAAAATTCAAATATAAAGATATTTTGCTTCCTGAAGAAGCTAATGACCGGTTGGAAGAAGTTAATACGTTACGGTACTTTTTTTTACAACACTATCTCTTTTCTCTACTTTTATCTGCTGATAAAGGAGATGTAATGACTCAAAATAAGTCTATCATCCGATCCAATCGGATATTTCCAACAAATCTTGTTGGTGCTTATAAAAAACACACTTTTTGCAATCAGGCAATTAAGTCAATCGACTTGGCCAGGGAAGAAGCATACCAAGCAATTGGAGGAAATGCGAAACAATTCTACAAGGAGCATTTCTTTTCCATTACACTTCCTACCGGGATGGGAAAAACCTTTAGTGCCTACAACGCTGCTATTCAACTTCAGAATCTTTCAAAGGGAAACCCGAGAATCGTATATTGCCTTCCATTCACTTCTGTAATTGATCAAAACGTACAGGTATTGGCCGAAATTTTTGAATACAATGGAGAAGATTTAACTCACATCTCTAAAAACCACCATCTTTCTAATCCAAAAGAAAATTAC
Organism: Saprospiraceae bacterium; assembly: GCA_021604865.1. Lineage (GTDB taxonomy): Bacteria > Bacteroidota > Bacteroidia > Chitinophagales > Saprospiraceae > BQJU01. Next base: position 50,036 of record BQJU01000045.1, read on the forward strand.
AACAATTTCGAACTGGCTGATCAAGAGGGTGAATACTTAACAGATGGCTGGGAGCATGACTTTATCATTACAACCTTTATCCAATTAACAGAAGGCATTTTCAATAACAGAAATAAGCGGTTGCGCAAATTTCATAACCTGACAGACAGTATTCTCATTTTGGATGAAGTCCAGAATATTCCTCCAAAATACTATGAGGCAATTGAAGCAACTTTCAGAAAATTGGCGGATTACTTTGGAACAAAATTCATTTTCGTCACTGCTACCCAACCTTTACTTATGCCAAATACTAATGTTATTGAACTTACGGATCCTAATTTTAAAAAAACGGAAACATATTTTCGACAACTTAATCGGATCCAAATTGATAAATCGCTTCTTAATGCAGGTGCCAACGAGGATATAAGATACTGGATCTCAAAATTTAAAGAAGATATTGAGCAACAACCAGAAAAGTCCTTTCTCCTAATACTCAATACGATTAAATCATCACAAAATGTTTTTGAGGCACTTAGGTGTTTTCAGAATAAGAACTGCGATTTGTTTTATTTATCAAGTTCAATTCTCCCCTGTTTTAGAAAGGAAATTATCAATCAAATTAAGCAATCGAAGAAGAGGAAAATTGTTGTTTCAACCCAAGTAGTTGAAGCTGGAGTAGACATTGATCTTGATTTAGTTTATCGAGACTTTGCTCCCTTGGATAGCATCAACCAATCTGCTGGACGTTGCAATCGAAATGGGATCAATGGTAAAGGAACAGTCAAATTGTTCAACTCCGGCAAAGCAAAAATGATCTACGATGAGACCAACCTTGACATAACGGTTTCAGTTCTAAACCAATTTCCCGATATCATTCAAGAATCAATTCTTTACGATCTAAATATCCTTTACTTCAATGAGGTAAAGAGAAAAATCCAAGATGATAGCACAGCCTCAGATAATATTTTAAAGCACATGAAACTATTGCAATTAGAGGACTTGGCTGATGAATTTCGTCTAATTGATAAAAGTTATCCTACTTATAATGTTTTCATTCCATTTCAAAAGGCAGATGTAAAACACCTTTCTTATTTTGATTTTGACAAGATCTCTCCTTTTAAAGTTTGGGAACAATACCAGCAAATATTCGAAGACTTTCAGAACCGTTTTGATCGTAAACGAGAGATCAAAAAAATGCGTGCAGAAATCATGCAGTTTGTGGCAAAGTTTCCTGCATCGAAGTATACTCCTCCGGAAGGGCAAGAAGAAAAAATCATTATTTTTGACGAAGCTTGGGCTATGAATTATGACCTTGAAACGGGATTTAAAAGTACCGACGATCAAACTGTTATTTTTTGACCTAATAGATACAAATATTTTTAACTTATATACCTCCACCACCCATGCACCAAACCACCATCACCTTCCCCGACCTCAGGCTTTCCTCCCGCGACGGCCACAAACTACGCGGGTATTTTAGCAAGTTATTTGGCAAACAATCCGATTTGTGGCACAACCACCAGGAAGACGGAAGGCCCATTTACCGTTATCCGCTGATTCAGTATAAAGTGGTAAGGAGGAAGCCAATGCTTGTCGGATTAGGTGAGGGGGCCACGCTACTGATCCGGCATTTTTTGGAAGTACAGGCATTGGATATTGATGGGCTGCACCTACCCATACACAACAAGGAAGTAAAAAGTAAAGAGATAATGATAGGTGTAAGGGGACTGGAACATCGCTATGGTTTTGAAAATCCCTGGTTTGCGCTCAATCAGGATAATTATCAACGTTTCCGAAAAATGACACCATCGGAACAAAAAGAGAGCTTGTGCAAGGTACTTACGGGGCATATCCTGGCTTTTTTCAAAGGGATTGGCCACTGGGAAGAACAGGAGATCAAAACAGAACCTATTGAGCTTGAATCTATTAATGCCAAATTCAAAAACCAGCCAATGATGATGTTTAAGGGTAGTTTTATTTCCAATGCTCAATTGCCCGATTTCATCGGGTTGGGCAAATCGGTGTCCAGAGGGTATGGCACCATCCGGGAAGAAAGTTAAACCTGACTTAAAAAATTGATTATGCAAATACATCTAAATACATACGGCACCTATCTGCATATAAAGGATCAGATGTTTGAAATCAGGAAACGGGTGGAAGGAGAAGTTCAGAAATCCCATCTGGCAGCCCACAAGGTAAAAAGCATTTGGGTAAACAATGGAGTGGCACTGTCTGCCAATGCCATTCAACTGGCTATGCAATTCAACATTGATGTTGTATTTCTGGACAGCAGCGGCCATCCCTATAGTCGGGTCTGGCACAGCAAACTGGGCAGCACGACCCTTATCCGCAAAGAACAATTGAAAGCAACTATCGGGCCGGTGGCACTTACCTATACCCAACAGTGGCTGGGTGCAAAACTTGACAATCAAATAGATTTTGTCAAACGGCTGGTCAGCCACCGGCCTCAGCACAGCGATTACCTTGATGAACGATTGGAACGTATGCAACGTATCCGGGAAAGTATGGCCACAATAGAAGCTCTTCATATCGACACGGTAGCTGATCAAATCAGGGGCTTTGAAGGTTCTGCAGGTCGACTATACTTTGAAGTACTCAGTTCGGTACTCCCAAGACAATACCACTTCAAGGGGCGTAGTTTTCGCCCCGCAGAAGATACTTTTAATGCCTTTCTAAATTATGCCTATGGTATACTTTATGGTCGCGTGGAAAAAGCGTTAATCCTAGCAGGTCTTGATCCTTATCTTGGCTTTCTGCATCGCGATGGCTACAATTATAAGAGCCTGGTGTATGACTTTATTGAGCCTTTCCGCATCTTTGGTGAGGAGCCGGTTTTTCGTTTGTTTTCGGGTAAAAAGGTTCGGCAGGACCACGTAGATGAACTGGCCAATGGCTGTCGCCTTAATCAGGAAGGTAAAGTATTGTTGATTGAGCGGTTTAACCAACATTTGGAAGAAGAAAAAATCCGGTATAAAGGCCGAAACCAAAGTAGGGGAAATATCATCCAGTTTGAAGCACACCAATTCGCTAATGAACTTATAAATAATTCCTGATATGATTGCATGGGTCTTGTACGATATTGAAAACGACCGCGCCCGAACCAGGGTCGCCAAATTTTGTAAGCAAGCCGGTCTGTACAGGGTACAGTATTCCGTATTTTTGGGCACCCTGAATGCCGAAGAAAAAGACGTACTGGAATTACAGATTGAGCAGGAAGTTAATCTGCAAAAAGATAAGGTTTATATTTTTCCCATGTCTCAACCCGAAATGCGACGAACGACCTGTCTTGGGCAGGCATTGGATAAAAAATTGGTGACAGATAAGGTACATGCTCTATTTTTTTAACTTGATTTTTTATGCTAAGCATCACACCATCTCAGATTATCGAATTCTTGTATTGTCCCCGGTATACCTACTACGAGTATGTCCTCCATATTCCACAACAGGAGGAGAAATATTATAAGGTTATGCGAGGCAGGGAATTGCATCTGGAGCGGGCCCGTCAGAATGTGGACTACCTGCGCAAGCGCATTGGCGTGGTGGACAAACAACTGAACCAATACCTTACCAATGAATTGCTGCGCGGCGAGGTTGATGAAGTCCTTTGGCTGAAAGACGGCAGTATGGCACCCCTAGATTACAAATTTGCTCGTTTTGAAGGTAAAGTTTATGAGACCTATAAAACGCAACTGTATTGCTATGCATGGCTAATCCGTGAGAATTTTGGCAAACCGGTTAACAAAGGTTTTATAGTGTACACCCGAAGCCAGAATAAACTGGTAGAAATTATGATTGAAGATACTCATGTTCAGGAGGTGGAAAAAGCTGCCACTAGCATTGGCCGGATTATTCAGCAAAATATTTACCCCAGAGCTACCAAGTATAAAAAGCGTTGTGTAAATTGTACCTATCGCAATGTATGTATTAAGTAATAAGTGTTTTTCCGGCTGGCAATTTATCCAAAGGAGCCGCAAAAACCGAAACAATGTACTGATAATCAGTTTTTTACATTTATGAAAAGTATTAAAAAAAGTGACAAAAGTTCTTTGAAATATTGAATATCCATTTTTTAAATGGCTAAGCTAATATAGTCTAAACGGCTAAAAATGTGTACCTTAGAAGCGAATACGACTTCGAGCGCATAATCCAGAGTAAGTAGGATTGAAACTCTGGATAGTGTGGCTAACGGAGGGGGGATATATAGCTTCGAGCGCATAATCCAGAGTAAGTAGGATTGAAACCCCTGATCAATTAAAAGACTAGGAAAAACAAGCAATCTTCGAGCGCATAATCCAGAGTAAGTAGGATTGAAACGCCATGTTCCGCCTGAACCCCCTATCCCACTATAAGCTTCGAGCGCATAATCCAGAGTAAGTAGGATTGAAACACGATAGATGGTTCTATAGAGATAGATAACGAATATCTTCGAGCGCATAATCCAGAGTAAGTAGGATTGAAACGGAAACATTGGTTCAGGGTTGAAAGGATGACAATTACTTCGAGCGCATAATCCAGAGTAAGTAGGATTGAAACTGTAGTAGTAAAGTCTGATGTTATATAAAAAATAAACTTCGAGCGCATAATCCAGAGTAAGTAGGATTGAAACTTTTAAATTCTTTTGTACTAACTTACTCGTAACCTACTTCGAGCGCATAATCCAGAGTAAGTAGGATTGAAACCGAGAGAAGTCTTAACGGGTCATATATACCTCAAAACTTCGAGCGCATAATCCAGAGTAAGTAGGATTGAAACGACTTGTCGGGGTAAACGAAGATGAGGTAATAATGACTTCGAGCGCATAATCCAGAGTAAGTAGGATTGAAACAATCAATAGATAAATTGGAAGAAATGAGAACTAAAGCTTCGAGCGCATAATCCAGAGTAAGTAGGATTGAAACCAGATTGAACAGCCCAAGCAAATGAATAATGCGCGGCTTCGAGCGCATAATCCAGAGTAAGTAGGATTGAAACATGAAACCGTTTCCATCACCTAAACAGATTGTTTCACTTCGAGCGCATAATCCAGAGTAAGTAGGATTGAAACAATCAATAGATAAATTGGAAGAAATGAGAACTAAAGCTTCGAGCGCATAATCCAGAGTAAGTAGGATTGAAACCGGACAAATGATATTGACAAGTATACTTACCATAACTTCGAGCGCATAATCCAGAGTAAGTAGGATTGAAACAACAAAGCATCATGGGAAATTGGACTGATGATTTAACTTCGAGCGCATAATCCAGAGTAAGTAGGATTGAAACGTAAATGTTTCGGGTTTGCCTCTTAATCAGGAGGTCTTCGAGCGCATAATCCAGAGTAAGTAGGATTGAAACCAAAAAAAAGTGTTGCACCCACCACAGATGCAACACCCTTCGAGCGCATAATCCAGAGTAAGTAGGATTGAAACAAAAATCCAGTCTACAGCGTCGAAGAAGATACAAATCTTCGAGCGCATAATCCAGAGTAAGTAGGATTGAAACATTGATTTTGTAGCTACTTTGCACAAAAGTGTTAAGCCTTCGAGCGCATAATCCAGAGTAAGTAGGATTGAAACCAAATGAGTTCTTAACCTTTATGGTAGATGGATTTGTCTTCGAGCGCATAATCCAGAGTAAGTAGGATTGAAACACATTCCCGAAACTGACAAACTTAACGAACTTTGGGCTTCGAGCGCATAATCCAGAGTAAGTAGGATTGAAACAGAAGTCTAAAGGTCCAGCCCTTTACGCGTCGGTCGACTTCGAGCGCATAATCCAGAGTAAGTAGGATTGAAACTAATAAGCTGCGACGGGGAAAGCGGAGGCCTCCAGGTCTTCGAGCGCATAATCCAGAGTAAGTAGGATTGAAACTGTAAGTACCTCGTACACTATGTATCTGAAGTACTTCTTCGAGCGCATAATCCAGAGTAAGTAGGATTGAAACTAGCTATGTTTCAGTCGAACGGAAAAATAGTTGCAACTTCGAGCGCATAATCCAGAGTAAGTAGGATTGAAACCTAGCATCCTTAACGATGCTGGTTTTGATTTTTAGTCTTCGAGCGCATAATCCAGAGTAAGTAGGATTGAAACGAAGCACTCAAACTAACGTCAACTACTACATGAAAGCTTCGAGCGCATAATCCAGAGTAAGTAGGATTGAAACTTACAATGGCAAATGTATTAGATACAATTTTGCCAGCTTCGAGCGCATAATCCAGAGTAAGTAGGATTGAAACAAAAAAATCTCAAAGAACATACACGAAATAGACCTACTTCGAGCGCATAATCCAGAGTAAGTAGGATTGAAACAAGACAAAACACGACCCGCCCCCCCCCCGTCTGGATCTTCGAGCGCATAATCCAGAGTAAGTAGGATTGAAACATGACCTAGCAGGAGGTCAATATGTCGGATTTAGACTTCGAGCGCATAATCCAGAGTAAGTAGGATTGAAACCCTGCATAGCGGTAAAACCTTTTTTTTTCATAAATTCTTCGAGCGCATAATCCAGAGTAAGTAGGATTGAAACAAATCAGCTCCTTGAACGCCGTCTTCAAAGCTAATTCTTCGAGCGCATAATCCAGAGTAAGTAGGATTGAAACCATCTAACCATTTAAGCAGATTCGATTCGCTCAGGGCTTCGAGCGCATAATCCAGAGTAAGTAGGATTGAAACAAAATTTCCTAGCCGGGGCAGTATTTTAGAATATCTCTTCGAGCGCATAATCCAGAGTAAGTAGGATTGAAACTGACTTCGGGGGTGCGAAAATTCATCAAACGCCAGCTTCGAGCGCATAATCCAGAGTAAGTAGGATTGAAACCATAGAACAAAGACTGAGTGATGAAGAAATCGCACCTTCGAGCGCATAATCCAGAGTAAGTAGGATTGAAACCAAACTCGGACGTCTTCATTCCGTGTGGCTTATCCTGCTTCGAGCGCATAATCCAGAGTAAGTAGGATTGAAACAAGAGTAGATTTCTGCCGTCCTCGCCATTAGACCCGCTTCGAGCGCATAATCCAGAGTAAGTAGGATTGAAACTATTCAGGCACCAACGATATACGGCAAGCGGACACCCTTCGAGCGCATAATCCAGAGTAAGTAGGATTGAAACATAACTATCAATTAATTGAACGTGGAAGAAATTATCTTCGAGCGCATAATCCAGAGTAAGTAGGATTGAAACTTTATGGTATTGAAGGAATCCCGTCTATATCGTGGGCTTCGAGCGCATAATCCAGAGTAAGTAGGATTGAAACTAAGAC
>BQJU01000046.1 GCA_021604865.1 Saprospiraceae bacterium
GTTGACGACATCCAATAGAAATTTGCCGCCTAAAACTTGCAGGTGCTTACTCCGCTGGCGGTAGACCGAAAGACCGTAAGAAAACCAATTCAAAATCTAATAGTGGCAACTAAATTGGCCTTGCAGATTATGTTTTGACCTACTTGAATTAATTGGACAGAAATGCTGCATGGAAGAAAGCTGGCTTTCAGCGCTTTGCGGTCAACCAAATGAATTTGGTTGGTACTAAGGGCTATGCTTCCAAAGATCAAACAGAAGCCTTGACTAGGGTACCATTGATCTTTAAAGGAAATATATCCTACAAACACTAATTACCACCCTCTTCTTCTTGCTGAGGTCGACAGATGAAGGAAAGTATATTGTCATACCACTTCACCAGGGCAATACGACGGGCTTTTGTCAGGTCTTCGCATGCCTCGCCAAGCCGGTTGAGGTCCAGGAAAGCCTGCCCGCGGGCAAGTAACATACTGGCATCATTGGGAAACATGGTGACCGCTTCAGTCATTTTGGCGAGTCCTGCTTCTTTATCAGCTTCGGCTTCACTGACAAATAATTCGGCACCCTCCGCCAGCAGCTGATTGGCTTTTTCATAGCGGGCCACTTCTGTTTTGCAAGATTCCACCGTCGGTAGAAAGGCCAGTGATATATCAAAAGCCGAAGGTACTTTGCGCCCCTCAAAGGTGGCCGGTTTCCATTTTCCACGGCTGGAAGTCGTCGCATCGATCGCTTCATACCAAAAATCAAGGCCAAGGTCGCTAAAGTCAGTGATATCCAGAATCCGCACATTGCCATCGGCTTCAATCAATACCTGGATATCCATTTTGCCCACCAGACAGCTATCATTACCCGAAGGAGGGTAGTCCAATTTTTCATCCAGAAATGTACTTAGACCTTCGCCACCGCCATCAAAGTCGAGTGCTTTTTCAAACACGGTGTACACGGTATCTCCATCCACCAAACTATAAGGAGGTGCTTCTTCCAGTCGGAACTTAACCGGTAGATTAAAACGGGTACGTACTGCTTCGCCTTTGTTTTTACCAGGTACCCATTTTAGCCCCACTTCAGGCATAATACTGATCACTCTAATGGCTTCCTCTCCACAGCCGCCACCAATGTCTTTGAGGATTTCAGGATAGGTAATGCTACCGTCTTTTTCTACCACAAAGCTCACCACAACAGTACCAGCTATGTTTTCCTGGATGGCTGGGCCCGGGTAATTGATATTTTGATATATGAATGCCAACAATTGCTCATTGGCACACTTGCGCTTAAATTCCAGGGTAGTATCCAGTTTTTCGCAAACCGGGAATCGAGGCATTTCCTCGACGGCTACATAAATGGTCGTATCTCCTGTTTCAGATTGTGCGGCTATTGTCAGGGCCAGACTACAGAACAACAAACACCAGATCGCTTTTCTCATAAAGTTTCTTTTTTGCTAAACGGGTGTAAAGGTACAATTTAAATGAAAACGCAAAATACGTTATTCCTCAACCTCAATTCCCAGCCATTTTTCCAGGGTCATTTCCAGTTTTTCTTTCTCGACAGCATTCATATTTCGAATACGGGCAGTACTGTGGCTTTTTCCCTCCATATTAAACCATACCGAATTGGTTGCATCAGAGGGAGGTACTCCGGTTGCTGTCCAGGTATCAACAGCGCCATAGATGTAAATTATGTTGTTGCCTTTTTGCGCCAACCACTCAGACACCTTTTTTACCAGTGTATTGTCAAATTTCACCTTAGCACCTTTGGGGATAAAGGCTGCGTGGGGATGTTCCGGCAGCGCTTTTAATAATTTCTTGAAGCGTTTGGTTTCAAACCCATAATAACCCATTTGGCTGGCAGCCTGATAATAGTGTGGTCCATAGCTTTCAACCTGGGCATCAGAATAAAGTGATAAGCCAACTACCCGGTTGAAATATTCGATCAAGGCATCGATATCGGCATTTTTAGATGGGACTTCCTGGCAGTTTTGCCCTGATTGCCAAAATGAAAACGGGTATTCCAGGATGGCGTATTCAAAGGCTGCTTCCAGGCTCATATAGGTGAACGTCATACCTTGGCCTTTGGCGTACCATTCCAGGCGGGGGAGTATCTGATCCCGTTCCTTTAGCATGCGGATTTGGAAATTGTAAATAGCTTCCTGGCATTCTTTTGAGCCGGCTTTCGCCAAAAAATCGTAGATGCGGGGGTCGGCAAATTCCAGGTTTAGGGGGGCGACATAGGGTACTGAAACGGCTACATCATCGGGGTAGAAATACCGGTAAAAGATGGAGGTTTGTCCACCTTTGCTAATGCCCGTACTCACCCAGGGACCATTGTACAAATTATGAAAAAGTTGATTGATTTTGTGTAGGTCTGCCGTAGCCTGCTCCAGGGTGAGGTATTGCCAGTCATAATTTTCAGGTTTTGACTCTCCAAAGAAGCGGTGCTCGACTAACACTTGATTGGCATGCAGGAGGTTGGTGAGTTCGTAGATACGGTTATTGCTCCGGTCATAACCTTCAGTTACAATGACAGTGGGCTGATCATAACCGGCATGTGACAAAAAGACCCGCTGGTAGAAATGTCCTTTTTCCGGGTGTTGGTGATCGAGCGGTTGTTTGACCCGTAGTTCATAAGCGGCCTCAAAACCTTCAGGCTGTTCAATAGGTTTGAAAATGACATCAGGCAGTTCAAACAAACGGTAATCCAGTGCCGATTGGGCACGCAATGAACCAACGGATACCAATAATAGGAAAAGGTAGAGTAGCAGATTCTGTTTCATAATTTAGCGTTACAATAGTCAGAAATTGAATTTATTCCAATCACTTCGAGTTTTTTGCTACTTCCAGGACTTTTGACCATACCCGGAAGGTGTTTTTCGAACAGATTTTTTCAATATCTTCTGGAGAATATCCACGTTTCAGCAATTCGTATATCAGATTTGGATATTGGGAAACATCCTTCAAACCAGTTGGCAGAGAATCTCCTACACCGTCATAATCTGATCCGAGGCCTACGTGGTCAATTCCGGCAATTTTCACCACATGGTCAATATGATCAGCTACCTTTTTAACATCTGAATAAAGACCGGAATGGCTGGCGATGAATTCCTGGATAATGGGTTGTGCCAGCGAATCGGTATAGCTTAACCCTTTAGCTTCCAGGATGCCGCCGAGCTCAGCCCTTAGGATATCACTTTGTTTTTGAATCTCGCCATCCAGGAAGGTGGAGCCGAAATTGATATGAATCACCCCGTCTTTCTCACCCAACAGCCGGATCATATCGTCGTTCATATTGCGTTCAAAGCCAGGTGTGAATTTGCGTACCGAGGAATGGGACGCAATACAGGGTGCTTTGGAAAGGGCCATGACCTGATAAAAGGTGCTATCGGAAACGTGGGAAATATCGACCATGATACCCACCTTGTTCATTTCCAGCACTACTTCCCGACCAAAGGGACTCAAGCCATTCCAGGTGCGCGTTGTATCATAGGAAGAGTCACAAATCAGGTTGTCTTTGGAATGGGTAAGGGTAATATAACTGATGCCTTTTTCACGAAAATAGCGGACGTTTTTGAGGTCGTCAACGATGGGAGCGCCATTTTCCATACCCATGGGCAGGGAGATCAGGCCATGCTTAAATTGTTGGCGTACCTGATCGGGACTTACCGCAATGGCAAATTTAGTAGGGTAGGCGTTGGCGATACCTTTGACCATCAGGATGAGGGAATCCGCCAGTTCTTTGGCTCCGCCCTCTGTTTGATGAGAGGCCGGGATGTAGATGGACATAAAAGGCGCATCAAGTCCCCCTTTTTTTGCCCTGACATAGTCAAAATCTCCTTTATCGGATTCTACCGGGATGCCGATATATTCTTTGGTAAACCGGAAATTGATCACCTTCAGCCGATAGGGTAGATCAACATGGCCATCGGTAATGATATAGGCATGGGCCAGGGAATCTGCAAGCTGGTAAAGGGGATCTTTATTCATCTCCGTTTTGCTAGAATCCATGGTTTTTTGAACCATTTTGCCCGTTTTGGGAGTGCACCCTGTAAAGACAAGTGCAAGGACTAAAGCGAGCAATGGATAGTTGAAAAAGAAGGATAAGAAATTTTTAGACTGCATATTTGAACTATTCAAGATTTTAAAATAATACCTGTTTTGGTCAAAATTAATCAAAAATTACAGTTTTCACTCAACCTCTTGGGTAGGCACCAATGTTTAATAGAAAACTTAAGCTGATTCAAAAAGCTATGAAAGAAAAGGTTGTGCTCATCACGGGAGGAAATAGTGGGATAGGAAAAGCGACTGCTTGTGAACTGGCTTCCTTGGGAGCATGTGTGATCCTGGCTTGCCGCAATAAAGACAAAGCAGAAAAAGCAGTAGCGCAAATCAAGGATAAAAGTGGAAATGAACGCGTTTTTTTTCTTCCCTGCGACCTTAGTAGTTTTGCCAGCATCCAGCAAGCGGCCGAAATCTTTCATCGGCAATTCGGACAATTGGATATTTTGATCAATAATGCCGGCATTTTTACTACGGATCTCCAATTTACGGAGGAAGGGTATGAGCTACAATTCGGGGTTAATCATCTCGGCCATTTTTTATTGACACATCTGTTATTAGATAGTTTGCAGAAAGCTCCCTCTGCACGGATTATCAATGTATCCTCTGTGGCTTATATGCGCGGAAAAATTGATTTTGACAACCTAAAAGGTGAGAAGAGTAAGGGCACTTTTCACGGCCTAAAAGCTTATGCCCAATCTAAGCTGGCCAATGTGCTTTTTACCAGAGAGCTTAGCCGTCGGTTTTCTGGTATTACAGCCAATGCATTACACCCTGGAGTCGTGCGTACGGGATTTGGATCTAAAAAGACCAAATGGTCAGTGCGGCTGCTGTGGTTGCTTTGGCAACCTTTTATGCGGAGTCCTGAAAATGGCGCTTCTACTTCGATATATTTGGCTACGGCACCTCGTCTGGAAGGGGTTACTGGCCAGTTTTTTGACGAAAAAGGTTGCTGTCGCCGGATGGCTCGTGGTGCCAAAAACGAAATGCTGGCTAAACAATTGTGGCGGTATAGTGAAGAGGCTATTGGGGGTGTGGGGAAGGGGGGATATAGTGATAGATAGGTTTAGAAAGGTTTAGAAAGGTTTAGAGAGGTTTAGGAGGTTTAGGACGGGAACGGTGGTTTAAACCGGAGTAGCTTTTTCCAGTTTTTGTGATTTTTCCAATCTATCCAGGGATATAGGTTTAGGCGGTTTTAGGGAGTAGGAGCGTGTGCATGATAGAAACTGTAGGGGTGTTTGGGTTTAGGAGGTTTAGGATGGGAACGGTGGTTTAAACCGGAGTAGCTCTTTCCAATTCTTATGATTTTTCCAATCCTTCCAGGGATATAGGTTTAGGGAGGTTTAGAAAGGTTTAGGAGGTTTAGAAAGGTTTAGGAGGTTTTAGGGGGTAGGAGCGTGTACATGATAGAAACAGTAGGGTGTTTGGGTTTAGAGAGGTTTAGGGCGATAGTGGTTTAAAACGGAATAGCTGAGAGTGTCTAGCAGGGAATGTCTAGCAACGTGTGTCTCAACTCCCAAAAAGTGCATAAAAAGAATGAGTTTCAACAAATTACTCTGCGAAACTTCGCGTTCCTTGCGTCTCTTCGCTGACCCATTAAATTGACGATATGATATTGGGCGATTACTACTTGTACCTATGCAATTCATTTGGTGGACAAGGCGGTTGAAGTCCCTTAAAAGGTAATGATGAAAATAGAACGACTACTTAAGCAACTTCATGCGCTCGAAAAACAATCCCGCCGATTAGAGCCAAGTATTTCTAATAGAAAAGATTGGAATCAAGCTACTCAACAATATGCTGATCAATTCCTGGATAATATTGAGGAGCGTAATGCCTATGATGTACCTCCGGAGGAAATGGTGGACTTATTAGCTATTGAGGAGACACCGAAAGCTATGCCGGAATTGCTCAACTGGTTGGATCAGGTGGTGGATCGCACTGGGCTTAATCCAGCATCGGGGGGGCATTTTGGATATATTCCCGGTGGCGGTGTATTTCCTTCGGCCTTGGGTGATTATCTGGCTGCTGTTAGTAATCGTTATGCGGGCGTCTTTTTTGCTAACCCGGGTGCCGTGCGAATGGAAAACCAGCTGATTCGCTGGATGTGCAAGATGATGGGGTATCCGGAAACATCACTTGGCAATTTGACTTCGGGGGGCTCTTTGGCCAATCTAATTGCCATTACCACAGCCCGGGAGAAAAAAGGTCTCCGATCGGGAATGGTAGACAAAGCGGTCATTTACCTTAGTGAACAGGTGCATCATTGTGTGCAGAAAGCCATCCGAATTGCGGGATTGGGTGAGGCAACTATCCGATATATCCCCTTGGATGAGCGATTTCGATTGCGGCCGGATGCGCTGGAAGAGACTTTAAAAGCAGATGTGGCGACTGGATTGCAGCCCTTTTTGGTGGTCGCTTCGGCGGGGACTACAGATACGGGGGCTATTGATCCATTGGATGCAATTGCAGATCTGGCTCAGGCCTATGACCTTTGGTTTCATGTAGATGCGGCATACGGCGGCTTTTTTATGATGGTGGAAGAATTTAAAGCGGCATTTAAGGGCATAGAAAAATCGGACTCGCTGGCTATTGATCCGCACAAAGGACTTTTCATCGCTTATGGTTCCGGTGCTGTGTTGATCAAAGATGTACGGGCGCAATTTGATGCCCATTATTATCAGGCCAATTATATGCAGGATGCTTTGGACATGCAGGAAGAATTATCTCCCGCCGATCTGTCGCCGGAATTAACCAAACACTTTCGGGGGTTACGCATGTGGTTGCCGTTACAATTGTATGGCCTGGCTCCCTTTCGGGCGGCCCTGGCGGAGAAAATTTATTTGTGTCGCTATTTTTATGAAAAAGTCCAGGAGTTGGGTTTTGAAGTGGGCCCCTATCCGGAATTGTCAGTTATGATCTTCCGTTGTGTTCCTGAATCTGGAGATGCGGATGCTTTTAATGAACAATTGGTGCGCCGGGTGCGCGAAGACGGGCGTGTTTTTTTGTCGTCAACGATGATAAATGGAGCTTACTGGATCAGGATGGCCGTGTTGAGCTTTCGGGCGCATTTGCGGGAGATTGATTTGTGTTTGGAGATTTTGGAAAGAGAAATGCTGGATTGAGGGAATCGGACTGCTCCGCAAGCCCTATGAAAGGGGATGCGATAGCAGCCGACAAGCGCAGGCCGACCTATAAACGACCTCTAAAACATAGTGGCTCCGCCCATACAAACGGAAAAGCCGACCACCAGGACCGCTCCGGCGCTAAGCAAAAATGAGCCTCCGAGGTCGTTGCGACTCATGAAGAAAAAGACGATGGCCGTGAGGATATTAACGATGACGTGCAAGGCAATGGCCACCATCATATAAATGGCATATTCGCCGGTATCATAACCCAATAAGCCGGAGCAGATGGTATAAAACAGGAGGATCAGGAGATTGTAACCCACAATTTGGGGCATCTTTATTTGTGTCATTGGTTGTTGAGTTGAAGTTGTTGCAAATAGGCTTCCTGATGAGGTTCGCGGTAGAAGAGATTCATCGTCTCAAAAGGGATGATGCGGCCATCCTTGTGAACAATGTGCACGCAACTCTTTTTGATGGAACGCACATCAAAATCGTAGGCATCGATAAAATTCATGATGATAATGCGAAAGAGGTTTTCGTAACCTAGTCCGGGGGCTTGTACGCTGGGCAGGCAACAAAGCAGGTCGTTAAACTCTCCTTCCAGGGCTTCTACAGAATTGGCAGTGCTGAATATCTTCATGACGTGCCCGTGTAGTCGCTCATCTTGCTCGTAAACAATGGTATTTCGGGAATTATTGAGCAGCATATCCGGATCAATAAAGCGGGTCAGCGGTTGTACTTTGCCGTCCAGCTTGAGGGCGTAACCCATAGCCAGTGCATCGGGATTACAGGGCACGGGAATGAGGTCATTGGACTCAAATATATCGGTTTGTTCCAGAATGGCGGAGCGCACTTCGGTCAGTGTCAATCGGTCAGTAGCGGGATCAAAATGGTCAAGCCTTCCGGCCACCTGGGTGGGTTGAAACGTGACTCCTCGTACACAGCGCTGTTGCAAGGCAAATTCTATAATCTCTCCAATCTCATCATCATTCAGACCTTTTTGCAGGGTGACCACCAGGGTTGTAGCCAGGTTGAGCCGATTGAGGTGTTCGAGGGCCTTTTTTCGGGATTCGAGCAAGTCTTTGCCACGCAGGCATTCCAGGGCACTGGCTTTGAAGGAATCAAACTGTAGATAAATTTCAAAGTCGGGCGCATAGGTGGCTAGCCTTTCGGCAAATGAAAAATCCTTAGCAATGCGGATGCCATTGGTGTTGAGCATGAGGTGGCGAATGGGGCGGGCTTTGGCCAGATCCAGGATGTCAAAAAACTGTGGATGGATGGTGGGTTCACCACCGCTGATTTGCACGACATCGGGCTCCCCTTCATTGGCGACGATGATATCGAGCATGCGCTCTACCTCTTCCAGGGTACGGTGCCGGCCGTGGGTAGGGGAGGAGGCTGCGTAGCAGGTAGGGCAGCTCAGGTTGCAGCGGTCGGTAATCTCGATCAAGGTGAGGCAGGAATGTTGCTCGTGATCGGTACAGAGGCCGCAATCATAAGGACAGCCATAGTGGACTTTGGTATTGAATCGTCGTGGATATTCGGAAGCTTTGTTGTAGTTGCGGATGTTTTTGTAATATTCCACATCAGTAGCTATCAGTACGCGCTGGCGGCCGTGCTCAGGGCAGCGTTTGAGCATGTAGACTTTATCGTCTTCAAAAACGATTTTGGCTTCGATACG
This sequence comes from Saprospiraceae bacterium, assembly GCA_021604865.1. Lineage (GTDB taxonomy): Bacteria > Bacteroidota > Bacteroidia > Chitinophagales > Saprospiraceae > BQJU01. Next base: position 8,856 of record BQJU01000046.1, read on the forward strand.
GCGCAGACATTCTGGGCAGAGACTGAGGGTGAAGTCGTAATAGATGTATTTGCTTTCTGGCATAGGGTGGTGGTTTGGGCTAAGATCGGGATTTTTTTTGATCTGGGGTTGATAAAAATGAGGTTTGAAGCCAACTTCTCTTCAGGTTTGTGGTCTGAAAAGCGAAAAGCATGGTAACTTATTCAAAGGGAATAGACCGTAAAGAACCAATGGAAGCACTCCTTTCAATGTTAGATTGATAGATTACCTTCTGGACCCCTATATCATACTCATTTATAACAGGCTTCCACCGGCCCTCCAATCTTTGGCGATCCAACAAAACATAACTTATTTCGAGCGTAAATTTACTGGAAAAACGTAAATTGGGCTTACCTCTGTCCTAAAGTTCCCAAAAGATGAATCAAGAAATCGAAAAAACGCTCATTCAGTATAGGAGTTTTCTGTTGGCTGAAGCTTATTTAAACAAGCTAAAGGGGCAGATATATAGGGAAAAGAAAACATTGAATGAGATCATCCAGGCTACAGAAGCGAGTGAACATGAAATCATCAATTTTGAGCAGGCAGGCGTTTTAGAAAAATTGCTTAATAAGGATAAGGCGTCCTTTGAAGTGGAAAAAGAACGGTACTACAAACTGGTCATCAACTACAAAAAATCTAAAAAGACAATTGAATTATCAGAATTTGAGGTAAAAGTTCTGGAAGAAAAGGTCAAATCCGGTCCGGCGCTCAAAGAAAAACTGCATCAATTACTCAAGGAAAGAAAGGATACACTGGAAGAAAGTAACCTTAATAACATTGACGTGATACTTGAACTGACCGAAAGGATTGACAGTAGAATAGGTTTAAGGACTGAATTGGAAGAAGCGATTGAGGTGGGCAAAACACTGCTAAAAAACATTGATGAAGCCAATGATTATTTGATAGTGATAAAACAGGACATGATATCGCGAGGCAAATTTGATAGCCTGGTTGGGGCGAGTATTATTAAGCTGGAAAAGCTTCAGGGGTTAGTCATTCTATGTGAGAAAAGGCTCATGGAATACAAAAACGAAATTTCCGACCTGTATGAATACATCAAACTCAAAGGGGTTCCCAAATTTAAGGATGGCAATGAATTTGTGGATGAATATTTTGAAGCGTTAAGCTCTGACCAATTGTTGAGCCTGAGTTGGCAAACCGGCTCGGATTATTTAATGACTATTGCCAATAAAATTGACAGTACTCAAAAGGCTTTAAAAAAGGATTTGTATCAGATAATGGAGCAAAAGCGGGAGATGGAAGAAAAGAGGGACGTGCTAATAAAAGGATCAGTTTAAAATTTTTGGCCATGATGAAGGATCACCAAATACAGATTAAGAAAGAAGTTGAGAAATGTATTCTCGAATTAGATCCTATAAAGGGAATTGATTTTCTTTTGGGTTATTCATCGATCATGAAACGAGATGATGAAAATATACTTCTTGTGATAAAAGCAGAATATCTTAATAAAAAAAGGGATTATCAAAAAGGAATAGTTGGACAAAAAGGTTTTGACAGGTTTAAAACCAAATTTAATTTCAGGTTACTTGGATTTGTAGATTCTTTACATTTTAATAGTGACCAAATTAAGGGTGAAACCAATAAAGTAGAAGAAGTCCTCTTTAAAAGAAGCCAAATCATATTAAAAATAGTCCATAATTCCGAAATGAATTTGTTGGTATTCAAAACGACTTATTTTGAAAATCGACTTTTTGTGCAAAATAACTTTTTTGGCAACTCAAGGATTTTTAATTTCCTGAAGTATCATAAAAAATTCCCATTTGTCATTAATAATAGTGGTAAAGAAAACGCATTTATTTTAGTTGTAAATTTTTCAGTATTTTCCGGGTTAATTAGCAATTACTCCTTAATCAAAGGAGATAAGGTTTTACAAGAATCAAGCCTTTAACCCATGTTTTCAAAAATCAGTGTTTTATTGATTGTATTTTGCTGTGCAATTCTTGCAAATTCTTGCCATGTTGAACGCTTCAGGCTTCGGGAATTCAAAGAAACTGGTGTAAGGAAAATCAACCATTCATTGTGGTTTACCGGTGAAGGCAAAAGTGAGTTAAATTATTATTTTACTGATAGCATAGTAGCAAAAAAAAAGGCTATTCCTTTTGAAGAGTTGAATTTCAATAACTTTCCTGCCTCATACTCTGGTTTCATCACTATTGTTTCTGAAGACAATAATTTTATTGCCAATTTGTATGTCAATAGTTTAAGAGAAGCTGAAGAAGATTTGATTTTAACCGGAAGTTTTTCGACTTTGAATAAGAGAAAGGTCTCCCCTTTAGAAATAAGCATTCCTTACCAACTTATTGATGAAGCATCTTATTATGTTTCAGATACTTCCATCATTGTGGATCCAAAATTTGTTGTGCATTCGCTTATTCAAACCGATACGCTGCAGGAAGAGGATAAATTACAGGATTCAATCCTGACTGTCAATTATAAGTACCCGATTACGGTCAGTAATATTCAGGTTTTTGAAAATACGGACTTTGTGTCGATGCTCAGTGGAGAAATTAATTTACCCAATGACGGGACTTTGAAATTTTATGCACAAAGTGATCCCCTTCCATTAATCCCAATCCTTATTGCGGGTGTAGCTTCAGGAGGGGCCTGGCTCATCAAAAAGTGGTATGATAGTCCGGATAAACCTGAAAACAAAGGGCAGGTAGCGGTAAAAGTTGAAAAGACCGATCAAAAAGATTAAAATCCAATCACCATGAAACTTCCTATTTTATTCAGCCTGTTTCTTCTATCTGCCTGTACTCCAGGAACGCTTCAAGAAAAAAAGGGGGAAGCATCGCTTTACGATTACGATGTAGAAGAGCGCATAAAAGAGCTTGGGTTGGAACTAACTGATCCCGGCATACCGGTAGCTAATTATGTGCATGCAGTCACGACGGGCAATTTAGTCTTCATGGCAGGAAAAGGCCCCAAAACGGCTGAAGGCGAACGAATCACAGGAAAACTTGGCCAGGATCTATCCATTGAAGCAGGTTATGAAGCGGCCAGGCAGTGTGCCGTGGCGCAACTTTCGGCTCTTAAAGCGGAAATTGGCGACCTAAATAGGGTAGAAAGAATTGTAAAAGTGCTAGGCATGGTGAATGCAACGCCTGATTTTACCGACCATTCTAAAGTGATGAATGGTTTCTCGGATTTGATGGTGGAAGTCTTTGGGGAACGTGGGAAACATGCTCGTTCGGCAGTGGGAATGGGTTCGCTACCAAGTAATATAGCTTGTGAAGTTGAGGTTATTGTGCAGATTAAATAGGGATCATTGATTGAGGGCAGGGGAGTGTATTTTAAAACATCCATCCAACAAAAGTCCTATCATTCGGCGGAATGGGAGCTCTTGTCAATGGTTAATTGCGACATTAGCGCATGTTCGATTACAAAGCGAACAGAAAAATAGCTACATTATGACTGGGACCCTGTTGAATCTGATTATGCCGTTTATTGCCTTAGGATTAGTATATTTTATTGTAAAAAGGAGGAAACTATCTTTTAAAAACGATATTGGCATTGTCTTCCCAACATGGCAGGCGTTGATCTTTTGGGTTGTTGCATTTGCAGGGTTGATTATGGTGGAAGAATGGATCACTCAGCAAAGCGGAAACGCTCCAGTAGAATCCTGGATTGGAAAATATTCGACAGGAGAAATTGTTTTGCGTAGTTTAGGTATTGTCCTTTTGGCTCCTTTATCAGAAGAGTTGCTGTTTAGAGGTTTGTTGTATTCCCGGATAAAAGAAACGCCCCTTAAATATATTGGAGCAATCGTTATTCCAGCCATCATTTTTGCGCTTATTCATATCCAGTATTCCGAGGCGTTGACTTTTGTGATCATTTTTGTTGATGGTCTATTTTTAGGGTTGGCCAGGCACTATTCAAAATCAGTGCTACTTGCTTTTTTATTGCACGCATTAGCTAATCTTGGTGCTGTTATAGAACGTTTATATTGATAGCGACTTACTACTTGATTCAACCATGCTTCCAGGCCACAACCAAACCCGCCAATAATAAATCAACCCAATCAAACAAGTCCATTGAAGCGTAGTCATTCCCCATCCAACCACTATTCCTGGTCGAATAAACTCCACCAAAAAGCGATAGAGAAGATAGCTTACCATAAACACCTTAAAACGGGCTCCGGAGACCAGGTTGACCCTTCGTTCTAAGGCAAGCAAAGCAACCCAGCAGGTCACCAAAAAAACGATTTCGTAAAGTGCGGTCGGATGTCGGGTAATACCATCGCCCAGATCAAGTGCCCAGGGTAGGGAGGAGGCCAGGCCATAAGTCGGCTCATATATACCCATAGAAAAACAACCGATACGGCCTATGATCATACCCAGCATCAAGGGGAAGGTAAATAAGTCGCCCGATGAGTGTCGCTCTCCAATGATTTTTTTTGCCAGCTCTACCCCCCAAAGTCCTCCTAACAGACCACCGACGATGGTTTTGCTTTGGTAATAATACAACCAGCCAGCCTTGCCCGAAAAAAATAGGTCAGGGTCTTCGAGTGCTCCGATGAGCCGGGAACCTAGCAATGCTCCAAAGGTAGCGCCAATAATGATCCAGAGGCGACCCTGGTCGGAAATGATATCTGCCTTGTTTTTACGTAAATGTAAGTAATACCGAAAGCCAATAAAAAAAGCCAGCAACTCAAATAGGGTATGGGCATACAGATGAAAAGAGCCTAGCTGAAAGGAGAGTGGATATTCCAAAACTAACATTTAGCAGCAAAGAACCGGAAATTATTGATGTAAAAACCGAAAGATTAAACAGAAACTTTATCTTTGGGAAGTTTTTTAATGCTTTTCTACTTTCTCTGCAACCCAGTTTCCTTAGTTCTGGCCCATTTTTTTCAAATGATTGATGATTGCCACTTTTCCGAAGGTGGGATGAAGAAGAATTATTAGACTTGTTGTGTTATCATGACAAATTGATTAAAAAAGGAGAGCTTTATTGTCCCCAGCAGTGTTATTCTCCCCATTAGTTAACCGTGAGTGAGTTAAAATCGTTTTAAAATGAAGTTTGTTATTACACTTTCCTGCCTCCTATTCCCTTTATTAGCCTTTACTCAGGCCAAACCTACTTATTGTGATGAACTACCCGTAACTTACGAAAAAGGAGCTTGGGTGACCCGTGGTGGCGATCCACGGACCAAACTGCCCGAATTTCCAACTCAACCCATCAAAGAATACAAGATACAGGTGGCCATCCTAAAGTTTACGAGCCCTGCAGATTTTGCTTTTCATCCCAAATTGGTAGCCAGATACCGTCCCTGTGAAGAGGTATGGGTCATCGAATCACGGGAGAGTTACCGCGATCGTAATGATGCTGAGAAATTGCGTAAAGAGTTGGAAAAGTCTGGTTATAAAGGTTGTTATATTACGGAATTGATCGGGTATTATTAATACCTCTGTCAGTGCTTGTTTGGAGGTCGGATTTGCATCGCCGTCGTCGAAACCTTTCGCTTGCGCCGAAGCTTCAGCGAAGGAGCATGGCGCAGACGCCCGGAGAAAGCTTCAGCGCAAGCGTAAGTTTGACCTCCAAGCAGGCACTAAAAACATATATTGGCGACTACTTATCTGCTAAAAAACCAACGATTCTCAGCGGAGCACCACTGCCATTCCCAATTTTCATGGGTAATGCAACTACCCAACTGCCTTTAGCCGGCAATTGCTTCAGATTGGCAACATTCTCAAAAGCAGGTATATTATGCTTGAAAAGAATTTGATGACTCTCAAAGTAGGTCGACTGTCCAAAGTCGATACTTGGGGTGTCTAGCCCGATGGCTTTAATCTTTCGATTTTCACTCAGCCAGGTTGCCGCATCAGGATGCAATCCCGGGAAATGTAATTTGGCGACAGCCTGTTCTCCTGTTTCATCGGTCCCCATATATTTTATTGGATTCTGCCAAAATTGATCATAACCGGTATAGAGTAGTACAATCACATCATCGGGTATCGGACCATTTTGTATTTCCCAGGTTTGAAAATCGTCAACAGAGATGAGGTAATCCCGATCGACCAGGGCTTTTGTGGAGACATCTACGACGATCGCTTCGCCTATCAATTGATCCACTGGAATTTGATCTACGGTATTTTTTCCTGATGCGAAATGTATGGGGGCATCCAGATGTGTTCCACCATGTTCCGCAGCACAGTATTGAAAGGCCGAATAATAATAGCCTTTTTCTGTCATGCCTTCAAATACAGTGTCCAAAGAAAACTTTTCTGCTGTTGGCCAATAAATGGTGTTTTCATCAAAAGTATGGGTCAGATCGATCCATTGTCCTGATGGGAAACCATTTAGGGTCACTTTCCCTGCATCTTGACTGCATGAGGAAAAAAGCGTTAAGATCAATAAGGAATAGAATAGGGTTTTCATACTAAATAGGGTTTTAGAGATCAACCTTTTGGCTGCACAAATGCTCGTAAGCGCCTAATAACTCAACAAACCACCAATAGCCTCTTTTACCTTTTCGGAAGATGGGATCATCGTTTCCTCCAAAATAGCATTCAGCGGGATTGCCGGTAAGTTCTCCGCGCCAATAGTACGCACCGGAGCATCCAGTTTTTCAAAACAATTTTCCTGAATCCGGGCGGCCAAACTTTGAGCAAAGGTATTGTGCACCGGTTCTTCGGTGACTACCAAAATACGGCCATGCTGATTGGCTAATGCCAATATTGTTTCCTCATCGAGTGGATATAAGGTTCTTAAATCCAGGATGCTAACCCGGTCAGGGAATGCCTTTGCCGCATTTAATGCCCAATGTACGCCCATGCCATAAGTAACAACCAACAAAGATTCCCCTTGTTTGATCTTATCTGCTGCTGCCATTAAAGCAATGCGACCTTTCCCGAAAGGGATAACATAGTCATCGCTGGGTTCAATGGTTCGAGCGGCTTCGGTCCCTTTTACCTTTGACCAATACAACCCTTTATGTTCTAGAATGACGACCGGATTGGGGTCATAATAGGCTGATTTGAGCAATCCTTTTAAATCGGCACCTGTACTTGGGTAGGCAATTTTGATACCCCGGATATTGGTTAACACCGACTCAACACTGGAAGAGTGGTAAGGTCCACCGCTACCATAAGCGCCAATCGGTACCCGGATGATGCAGCTAACAGGCCATTTTCCATTGGATAGGTAGTAAGACCGGCTTACTTCTGTAAATAACTGATTGAGCCCAGGCCATATATAGTCGGCAAATTGTACTTCGACAATCGGTTTTAAACCTACTGCCGACATGCCCACCGTACTGCCCACGATAAAGGCTTCCTGGATGGGAGTATTGAATACTCGATCATCCCCAAATTTCTGGGCCAGCGTAGCTGCCTCCCGGAATACACCACCCAGGCGACCACCAACATCCTGACCATACAACAAACATTCTTTGTGTTGCTGCATCAATTCCTCAACGGCAAAAAGGGCACTGTCAACCATCACCGTGGGTTCTTTTCCATTGGGTTCGCGTTCACCGATTTCTTCCGTGATGGGCGTTGGCGCAAAATCGTGTGTAAACAAATCTTCAGGACGGGGGTCCTCAGCTTGTTGGGCGCGTTTAAAATCTGCAAGAACAAGATTAGTCGCTTCTTCTTCCAGACTGCTGAGTTGTTTGTCTTTTATCCCTTCTTCAGCCAATTGTTTACGGAAAAGGGGAAATGGATCACGGAGTTGATGTTCCTTCAAATCATCGCGGTACCACTCTTTGCGCACGCCAGAGGTATGGTGATTGAGCAAGGGTACACTAGCATGAACCAAAATGGGCCGCCGCTCCTGGCGAATGGTTGCCATTACTTTTTGAATGGTCAGATACGATTCAAAAAAGTCTGCCCCATCAATGCTTACGGTTTCAAGGCCGTGAAATCCCTGGGCATATTCTGCTGCATTTTGGGCACGCGTTTCTTCGGCATTGGCCGAAATATCCCATCCATTATCTTGTACCAAATACAGAATAGGCAGTTGTTTTAATGCTGCCATTTGAAAAGCTTCAGCCACTTCGCCTTCCGTTACAGACGCATCCCCCAGGGAACAAACCACCAAACCTTTACCCCCTTTAGACGGACTGCTTAGGCCCATTTTTTCTTTATACTGCAAGCCGAGGGCCACACCAGTAGCGGGGATGGCTTGCATGCCGGTAGCAGAAGACTGGTGCGGGATCTTTGGCTTGTCGACTTCATTCAGACTCGGATGGCAGTAATAGGTCCGCCCCCCAGAAAATGGATCGTCCCGTTTGGCCATCAGTTGTAACATCAGATCGTATGGTTCAAGGCCCATTCCCAAAAGCATGGCATCGTCCCGGTAATAGGGAAAGGCATAATCTTGCGGTAAAAGCTGTAAACCCACTGCCAACTGGATTGCTTCATGACCTCTGGAAGTTGCATGTACATATTTAGAGACAACTTTGAAGTTGTCTTCGTACAATTCGGTCATCGCTTTGGCCATAGCCATTTTTTGAAAAGCGGCGAGCAGTGTTTTTTTAGTAATTTTTTGGCTGGTTTCTATCATGGTTTGGTTAGGACTTATTCGGGCAGTTGGGGCAATTTTTTTAGTAAGGCTTCATAACGTATTAGGTCAAAAGCTTCATTTTTGTTTACGACATCAAAAAAAGTAGCACCTACACAAACGGCAATCAGCTGTTTCGCATCGGCCTCTTTGTACCCCTCCTGTATGAGCCGGTCTAAAGTGATGGCCGTAATAGGCGGTTCATTATCACGGAGTTGGTTGTTGACGACTTTCAAAAACTGTTTGCGCAATATCTCTTTCGGATCCATATCAGCTCTTTTGTTTAAACCTATCGATAGCCTTGCGTGTAAAATCAGAAAGAACCAATTGGCCACTAATGGCAGCCCGCTCTTCCAGCAATTGATCCCAATGGGCACAATCTTCCCAGAAAATACGTTTCAATTCCTGCATGGCCGCAGGATTGCTCTTCGCCAATTTTTCGCCTAAATGTTCTATATAGGCATCTAATTGTTCCGTCGTTTCAAAAACTTCACTGAAGAGTCCCTTTTGTTTGGCCCATTCAGCAGTTCGCCATTCTGTGGCATTGATGGCTAATAAACTCATATCTGAAACACCCATTTTCCGGGCTACAGCGGGACCTACCACAAACGGCCCAATTCCGATAGCCAGCTCGCTGAGTTTGACCGATGCATATTTGGTGGCCATACAATAATCTGTGGCTGCCGCCAAACCTACACCTCCACCAACGGCTTTGCCCTGCACCCGACCAATGATCAGCTTTGGACATTTGCGCATGGCATTGATGACTCGGGCAAAACCCATGAAAAATTGTTTGCCGGTTTCAAAATCTTGAATGGACATAAGCTCGTCAAAGCTGGCGCCAGCACAAAAGGTTCGTTCTCCTTCACTTTTTAGAACAACAACTTGTACCGAATCGTTGGCTCCAACTGCTTCAATGGCGTCTATTAGCATGGCCAATAGGCGCCCCGGCAGCGCATTGTGGTCAGGATGGTGAAAAATAATGGTGGCGATGCCTCCCTTGATGACTGTCTCTACAGTGCCTAATAATGTTCTATCTTCCATACGAATGAATGTTCGTTAGCAAAGGTAAGGATAATTCACCTATAAAAAAACCGGTACCGAACTGCTTCGATACCGATTTTTATTGATTATAATCAGGTTCAAAACCTGTGTTTATTCGATCACAATTTTCTCAGTAATGATTCCTTTGCCAGAACGGATCTTCACAAAATAGAAGCCGGCTGGCAGTTCCCCTACATTCACTGGAATCTGGTGGTAACCATTGCCATAACGATCATTGTGTTGTTTGATCAGGCGGCCATCAGTGCTGTATATTTCAATGCCAATTTCCGCTGTCGCAGCATTATCAAAGGCAATATTGATCACATCCTGAGCAGGATTTGGGAATACAGACAAACTTGTGAATGGCAATTCCGGATCATCCGTACCTGTTGTAACGTTGGTATCTACAATCGTACCGCGTTCAATTGCGAAAGAACAAGCTTCATCACCTTCTGCTGAGGTCACACAAGCCTCACTATTGTAATTGAACATATCCATCATTTCAAAATCATCCACAAACCAACCAATTCCGTCTTCTACTTCTCCTACAGCTTCTAAGTCGGAACCAAAGCGGAAACGAACAATAATATCTTCGCCCATATATGGACTCAAATCAATATAAGAAGCGATGAATCCATTGCTATTACCCCAGTAGCCAAACAGGTTGGGAACGGTAAAGGTCTGGTAAGACAATTGGCCACGATAGCCATTTTTAAAGATCAATTCATCCACATTGTCATAAGTGGCACCAAAATCCGTAGAAATCTGAACGATACCACCATCAACACCAGATTCTGTATCATAACGGTGATAAAAACGTAATACCGGTTGGTTACCGCTTACTGTGATTGGGCTCAACAAGAACAATTCCTGGTCATTTTCCTCTTCTGTGTCGGGAACAAACCATGACTTGGTTCCGCTATGGGCATCATCAGAAGTGATATCCCAAATGAAATTTCCTTGCAAGTTATTGAACAACCAGTTGCCATCACCGCTTTCAATATCGTCATAAAACTGACGGGTAGATTTGAAGTCCGTTGTTGTACTCAACCTGTAGGTAATCAACTTTTGAGTTTGAGAACCCATATCTCCTATGTCAAAAGAAATTGTATTGCCTGAAACTTCCGCTGTAGCACCAGCAGCTGAACCACCAACATAAGCCGTACCATTTGGCATTTCATCAGTGATGATAACACCGGTAGCAGTTTCATCCTTGTCGTTTCTTACTTCGAGGGTAATCGTAATTTCTTCCCCTGCGGCAATCAGCTCGGTAGCTTTCTTTTTAATCTTCAATTCCTTGATACAGATAGGTAATGGCTCGAAGGATTGTATCCCGTCATTGCGGTCAAAAGAGCTTCCCTGGCTGGCTTCTACACCAAAACCACGGCGGGCAAAAACTTCCCAAATCAAACATTCGTTAGCTCCTTCATTATTCACCGCATCAGCTACTAAAATGGCATCGCGGCCATCAATAAATCCAGGATTACAAGCCTGGTACTTCATGCCATCCATTACCAGCTGAATAGCGAGATTATTTCCGCCGGTTCCATTTAACTGATCTTCGTCAAAGCCGTATTCATCTACCAATGCCCAGTACAAGTCCCAGACTGTAGAAACCCACACTTCACCCAGTGGGTGAGGAGCGTCAGTACCGATTACATCGTCATAAGTTTTGTCGTTAATAGAAAAGTCGGTAGAATAAGGGAGCGATCGGATTCCACTACCATTGACACCATTACGTGTTGCATAATTTCCGACACCGCGTACCATATCACCAGTGTCACCTGGCCGAACGGAAGTGATCAAAGCAAAGAAATCACTCCATCCTTCACCCATTTGTTCATCATTGCCTAAACAACCAGCCTGTGAAGGACCACCTGTCAGACGGTTAGAAATACCATGGCCATATTCGTGAGCAATGATACCATTGTCGAAATCTGCATCAACATTTACTGGACCCCCAGTATCAGGAAGCTCCAACTTGATTTCTACACCATCGTCAATCAAATTACGTAAAAGCTGGCAATCGGAACTACCCAGGCTGACCGTAGGAATGGTTGGATTAGGAATCTCTGGTCTACCCGCCATACCTGCCGGACTATTTTCATAGTTGCAAATGATGACTGCAATAGCTCCTGCAGCTTCACAATTCACCGCTTTTTGTTCAAAATAGCAACCACCTCGGTCGATGACGGCTATTTTACCATTTACTTCATCACCATTGATGATTTCTTCACAACCCAGATTTGGAGAGTTACTACCATCAAGAGCTTCTACAAGAAATCCAATAATAGGCACACCAATTGGGGGACCGAAGTCAGCAGTACCGGTTTCGTAATCACCAACAATAGCCGGTGGAGAAAGAACAGACAGCAAACGGCCACCAACCCTATTCCACAAATACATTTGCATACGTCCACTTGCACCATCCTGAGGAGTAGAAAAATTGGCATTATTGGTGCCACTTCCATCCTGTGCTTCAGCACGAACAAAATCGCCGCCTGCGCCACCATTGCCATAGGTGTTTTGTTGGAAATTACCACTTTCTTCGTCAAATCCATATTGATAGGTGAAATCGTGCATCATATTGTTCATGTAAAACAGCTGAGTTACAGCTGCTTCCTGGTAGGCTTCTGGCTCTTGAGTCTGATCATCAAATGGATAATCAAAAATCAGTTCTGCACCGCCATCAGGCTCATCGCCTGCTGAATTATTTTCGTCTTCCGTGTCGAGATAAGCATGTACATTGTTACCACGAGTAATGGTATATTCTGCACCATCGCTACCGTTGGTATCGTGCCAGCCATAAGGAGAAGCACTTAGGATAGCTGGGTCAACCACTATTTCGCGCGCGCCGTGAATCGGGCTTTCTACAGGAACGGGGAAGATATGATAGGTGCCGCCGGCAACATTCATATTTTGTTCTGTTAAGGCTTCAAAAACAGTGGTTTTGGGGGCAAAAACAGCTACTGCTTCTTCGGTACAATGAGCATCATGGTCGTGGTCGGCATCAGAAGAAAAGCTACAATATACGGTTAGGTTATTGCGGGAAATCAATTGGCCACTAAGAGCATCAATGGTCAGATCCCACCAATCGGGACTGTCTGTTGCATCCAAAGAGATACGCCAGGCTAGTGATAGCTTACCTGTCTTCCGGTTAGGCTCGAATGTCAACTGAGCTTTGATATCTGAATCGGAAATTGTTCCACCTTCAAAAACAAAGGATTTTCCTTCCTGGCTAATCATGCGCAAGGACGTTGCTACGGGAAGGCCTACCTCCTTAGCTCCCAATTCCACGGCCTGAAGAGCGCTGATCTGTGGGTTGGTAGCATTGATCCCTTCCACCAGATTGGCAAAAAAACGATTGGTAGCAAAGGCTACTTCTCCATTTGGCCGAATGTGGATACCCATAATGGCATTATTTACTTCTATTCCGGCATAGCGTTGAATGAAGTATACATGGGAAACCTCGTTGTGTTTGGTCATGTATTGGTCGCTGACTACCATATCGGTAATATCCGCTTGGGTAAGGTGCCATTGGTCCAGATTTTGTTCAACATAGCGCAACGCAATATCCAATTTGCTTTGTTGCTGGGCCATTAACTGCCCTCCAAAGAGAACGAGTAGCAAGCTTAGTATAAAAGTCGTCTTAATCGTAATGTTTTTCATACCGTAGTGTAAATTTTTTTATAAAAAGGCATTTTAAGAAGGCCCAAAATAGACAAAATATTATCCGGCAAATAATTAATGGCGCATTGTAAATATTGGCTGACCGACAAATTGCTTAATTAATCATATTATGAGGATAATTCTCAAAAAATTTCGACCTTCGGCTTTAGTATGCAAGAAAAAACACAAATTATTTACGGCCGCCACCCGGTAGTGGATGCCATTAAAAGTGGAGCAACCCTGGATAAGCTTTTGTTGCAGCAGGGAATACGTGGAGAATTTGAAAAGGAAATTCGACACCTATGCCGGGAATATGATATCCCCTTACAGGTGGTGCCCAAAGAAAGGATCAACCGCCTGGTCAAGGGTAATCCCAATCATCAGGGACTGGTGGGTATGTTATCCCTCATTCCTTATTATAAACTAGAGGATGTGCTGCCCACTATTTATGAGCGCTCGGAAATACCGCTGATTGTCCTCCTGGATGGCATTACGGATGTTCGAAACCTTGGAGCTATTGCCCGCTCAGCGGAGTGTTGTGGTGCTCACGCGCTGGTTATTGCGCATAAAGGCAGTGCTCAGATCAATGCCGAGGCCATCAAATCTTCGGCTGGTGCACTGACCACATTGCCGGTTTGTCGGGAACAAAGTATGACCAAAGCAATGAGTATACTGGCCGTTGCGGGCATTCAGGTGTTAGCCGGTAGCCTCAAAGCTGAAAAACTATTGCATCATCTTGATTTAAAAGTACCCCTTGCATTGGTCGTTGGTTCGGAAGGAGACGGCATCAGCAATGCGGTAGCCCAAGATGCTGACGAATTGTTTAAGATTCCTCAAAAAGGGATTACCGATTCTTTTAATGTTTCGGTGGCAGCCGGCATTATGTTGTATGAGGTGATGCAACAACGGGGATAAGTTTTACTCCTTAATCCTGACGATGCCCAGTTGAAAATCGGTTTTTGCAAATAACCTATAGCGCTGGGCTACAAAGAATAGCTCATTTTTGCTAATCTGTTTGCTATATCCCGGAACAAAAAGGGCATCCGTATCTTTTTGACCAAATAGTTTTTTTCGCGATAATTTTCCGTTCTTATCCTGAATGGTGACTACAGCTACACAGTCCTTATAATTTGTGATTTTTTTAGGCTTTGCTGTAAGCGGTCGCCTTAGGTTGTCTTTGTCATCATTATAGAAAAAGTAAACCTCATCTTCGTTTTGTAAGGTAACAAAGGAACAATATAATGGGTCTGTCGATATTTGTTTTTTAGGAATTACAGCAACTCGTTCCAGTTCTCCATTCTTATCAATATTCATAGATAGGATATCCAAATTATAATAGACGGTGTACATCGGATTACGCGTACTGGCGGTGTTGAATTTTGTCTTCTTATATTGCTCCTCTGCTGTGATTGATATGGAACCATTATCCTTAAGTACGACATCCTGAAAGGTGAAATCTGTATCTAACCCCGTGTCGCCTTTTTTCTTATCTACATTTCGGTCACTGAGCATCTCAATCTCTTCTTTGCCCATTGCCTTTTTATTGCTGACCAGAACCTTGCCATCTATCGCTGAAAGTTTTGTCAGAAAAGTACCAACTACCGGGCCATTTTTGGCATTGGAATAAATACCTGAACAGATGATTTCCTTGTTATTACTTAGCTTGATACCGGCACCACTGATATATTCTCCACCCAATTCAAGTTGATAAACTTTGGGACTTTTGGCGTCTTTTGTAAAGTGGAAGATAGACATATTGTAGGCAGCTACTCTGCCTTTGCTACCTCCTTTTTTACTTTCTTTGGCATTCTCATCTTCATATACTTTGGCCAAAATGTAGACACTGCCATCATTGCCGAGCACCATGGAGTTAAAAGTAAATTGGTTTTCAACAAAAGGAAAGTTGAACTTCCCATCCCATACTTTTTCGAAATTGAGGTCAACAACCGATAAAAATATTTCAGCCTTTTCTTTTTTTCCCTGATCGGAGATGGCAGCAAAGGCCAGTTGAGTGGTATCGTTAGATAGTTCCCAATAGGTCTCGGGGATATCTTTTTTACCGTCATATTGAAACTTTGCTACGGTTACTTGCTTTCCTGCTTTCCCTTCAAAATCAATGGGGCGAACCATATACTTCATATAGTCTTCCTTCCTGTTTTTTTCTGATAACAGGAAAGCAAAATTCCCTTTGACATATTTGACTCCGTGGGTTTCTACTCCTTTGGCGTCGGTTTTGTATTCCTGACTGTATATCTTTTCAAAGGAAGGACTGTATTTTTCCAGAATCATGGTGGTTTCATAATATCCAAAAACAGGAACCTTATGATATAGATAAATATAATGGCCACTATCATCGGAGTAAAGGTGGTCTTGAAAAAAGAACCCCTTTGATAATTTTAATTCCGGGCCTAACTCCACATCCAGGCTTTGCGAAATGGCTGTAAAACAGGGGAGACACAATAATATAAGAAAAAGGTATTTACTTTTGAAGCGCGTTAACATATTGACTTATTCGTTTTGGGAATGAATGATTTTAATCAAATATCAAAATAAAACGGAGAGCAGAACTTAATTATTTTATGATTGAGGGATGAATATTATTCGAAAAGGCTAAAACTTTGTATTCACCGTAGAGGTGCAGTGAACGCAGCGTGAAAATAGTAGTATTTTCTCTGCGTACTTCGTGCTTCTGCGGTGAGTTATTTTCCGACTATTCGCGCTCATGAACAAATTTATGCCCCCCCTTCTCAATTAGTTTATGATTTTTAGGAAAAAACTATATTTGATCATTAAATTTGTTGAAGAAAGTATAATAGAGTTATTTCACCACACTAATTCCGCGCTCATGATGCAAAGAATGAATAGCCGTTTGCAGATTTCAATTAAATACGTCGCCACTATTTTGTTTTTGTGTTTATGTTGTTCTAGTGGCCAGGCACAAGAACCTGAGAAAGAGGATGACGTAACCATTATTCGATTTGGTGAGGAACACAAAGAAGTATATTCATCTCCTTCTTCTGGTATTAATATAAAGACGGGCCCTCTTTCCTTCCTTTCTGGTAAATTGTTAGTTGAAGTCGAAAAAGGGCTTGGTAATTTGATCAGTGTGCAAGGAGGTGTTGGTATCACCTTTAGGGCTATTTATGATGGTTATTCTACCGTTCAAGAGCTTGGTGGTGAGCGGGAGAGTTTTTGTGATAGTGAACAGTGGGCAAATGATCTTTGTGATGTTTATAGGGACTTCGATATTCGAGATGCAAAAATTGGCCCTTATCTGCACGCTTCGGCAAGGTTGTTTTTTGATAATGAAGGTTTTGAGGGAGCATACATAAGTCCTTCATTAACTTATAGTGTCAACCGATTTAAAGTACAAAAGGGGGAGATTATAGCCGGAGAGTTGACAAGGTTGGACAATGTATTTCAAAATGAGTATGAACGTAGATTGGATTTTAGCATGCGTTATGGTAACCAGTGGTTATACCCCAAATTATCAGTTGAAGCTTTTATTGGATTAGGTATCCGCAAGGTTATGGCTTCCCGTCAGGATCTTGGATATGATGAACAAAATATACTCCAAAATGGAGAAAGAAAGTATGCTAATTCAGATGTTCTTGTTGAATTGGGCTTTCGAGTCGGATTTTTGTTGTAGATTGAGTGCATGTCTCAACGGCAAAAACTCCCGAACTGTGTACAATCCGGGAGGAAAATCAAAAACAGCAGGATATTAATTCTTTAAAAGTGATTTATAGATCACTGACTTTTCGGATGACTTGATACAATCGGGTGTATTCGTTGACTTCCTCAACAAAGGGATCGTATTCCAGGTGATTGGCGGAAATGAGCTTCAAGTGGGCGATTCTTCCTTTGTTATTAGGAATACGCTGTACGTATTTTACCCACAATTGGCCATTGTTTTTCACCGCATATATTTTATTGTCTTTTATTTCATTAACACCAGCAATTTCGCGACAGATAACCAGGTCACTATCCTGGATAACCGGTTCCATACTATTACCATTAATTGGGAAAGCAACTAAGCCACTTCCTGCAAGACCGGGGAGCGTAAAGAACTCAAAATCTTCTTGGGCAAAGCTGCTAGAGTCTACGGCAACACCGGCAAAAGCTTCGGTCGTTGTAAAGAGGATATTGCCAATTTTGCCGGAACCACGATCTTCCTTAACCGTTTCGGGTAGATCAAATCCAAATGGCGTACCAATACCGTCAATCAGGTAATTTTCGTTGACACTATATTCACGGCATAAGATTCTGGCTTGCCGATAATCGATGCAACGTTTGTCATCGGCATTGAGGTAGGCACGGATAATATGGCCATAAGCGCGATTGCCTAGTAGTTTTTCTGCAAAGTCACCCATTCCCCTTCCATTGCGATCATTTTTAATGACCACACCTCGCTCTTCCAAGAGGTTGAAAACTTTAATAAATCGCTTGTTTAATGAAATTCGATCCTCCCTGATCATAATCGTATTGTTTTATTTATTGACTGCAAGATAAAACAAATGATTTTATAAAACAAAAAATGTTAAACTTTTTTTCGCTTAAATTTTAAACTTTCAACAAAACCTGTTAGAGAGTCGACTTCTTGGTGTGTATTATAATAATGTGGAGACACCCGCAAAGCCCAATCTACCTGTTTTTGGTCAAAATCTATGCGGGCATATTCCTTCCAATTGATCGAAGTATTGATCCCTTCATGCTGAATTAACGAGTGTAATTCCTCGGGCCCAAATCCTTCCAGGTGAAGGGTGATGATCCCACCTAGCCTGGAACCTTTGTCGAGGACTTTCAAGCCGGGAATCTGTTGCAATTTAGTCCGGCAGTAGTCGGAGAGCTCCACGACCCGCGATTCGATAGTAGACAGACCGACTTCCAGTGCATAATCCACCGCCACCTTGGAGCCAAGCAACAAGGCAAAAGGGCGTTCCCAGATCTCAAAACGTTTGGCATCTGCCACTGGCTGATAGGCATTAGTAGCTGTCCAGCGGGCACTATGCAGATCGAGAAAGATTGGCTCAAGACCCATCTGTAGCGCTTTATCGGAGACATATAGAAACCCGGCACCTCTGGGGCCTCTTAGAAACTTGCGGAACGTAGCACTTAAAAAATCGCAATGGATTTCCTCAACATCGACAGGTATCTGGCCTACCGACTGGCAGGCATCTACTATATATAAGGTGTCGAATTCCTTACAAATCTGACCAATTGCGACTACATCCTGTATCAGGCCGGAATTGGTAGGCATCTGGGTGACAGCCACTAATTTGGGGCGGTAACGTTGTACCAACTCCCGAACTGATTGTGGGTCCACCCCACCTTCCGGTAAATTTTCGGCCCGGATCAACTGAACGCCCTGATTTTTGACCAGCTGAAAAAAGGCGATCTGATTGGATACATAATCGTCATTGGTGGTCAGTAAATAGTCTCCTTTGTTGAAGGGCACGGAGGATAAAGCCCGGTTGTATGCATCGGTGGCATTATTGAGGTAAGCAATGTTTTCGGGCTTGGTATTTAACAGCGTGGCTATGCTTTGGTAAAAGCCATTGATGCTTTGTTTGGCAATTGCCGCAGCTTCGTACCCTCCGGCTGAGGCTTCCAGTTCGAGGTGGGCCTTCATAACATCAATTACCGGGCGGGGCATCAGAGCCGCACCGGCATTGTTGAAGTGAATGACTTCCTGGCATGCAGGCGTATCTTCTCGCCATTTTTGTAGGTTGGACATGGGTTTGTGGTTTTTAGCGTTGTTGTACAGGGCGCTTAACGAAGGAAAAACGGATCTTTTTTTTCCACTCGCTTCTAAAGCCGACTCCCAAAAATACGCTTAAATCAATACTTCACAAATTGCACCACAATACCCGGCCACTTTCCCCGGTTCGGTGGAATTTATTCCGCCAAAGAATACACCTCAATTCACCAATGCAGAAAAATCTATTCCCAACCAAATTGCTATGATTTCACAAACTGCTCCACCCCCAATACCCGGCCACCTTGATCCACCAACTGCAAAAAATAAGTACCAACCGAAAGCTCCTCTACAATCATCAAATAAGTCGCATCTGCCATTTGGGCACGTCTTTGTTGGTGCACCTTTCCCTGCACATCAATGATGCGAAGTGTAGCATGTTCCGGTAAAGCACCAGGCCCGAGATATACATTCAATACATCCTGTACCGGATTGGGATATAACAGGAGCTTTGGTTGGGGGTTGTCCACCACCTCTTCCTCCCCACTCACCAGATGACAACCCGGCACCAGACAGCCGTATTCGTCTACTTTGAGCAGCCAGCCTTGGGAGGGAACCGCTTCAGTACCCGTCCAATCTGCTGACCTGCCGACCATAATGAAACCTCCATCTTGTGTTTCGGCGACATCATTGATTTCATGTAACTCTAAAAAAGTAGGCAGATCAGGATGAATGATGAGCCTTTGCCAGAGGAGCTCCCCTTCCGGAGATACTTTGACAATATACCCTCCAACATCGGTCAGGTTTTCTTCAAGGGGATCTCCATTACCATAGGAGTCTTGTTGAACGCCCACAACCAGATAGCCACTGCCATCAGAGATAGGGATTACTTTTTTAAATTCATGTAAAGGATTTGTTTGCCCAAGGGCCAGGGTAATGCCCCATTCTTCTTCCAATTCGCTGTTCAATTTGAATAGATAACAATCCCAATAAATGTCACTAGTTTCAATATTAACCGGAATTTCCGTACCTATCGCGGAAGCAACAATAAGCCCTCCATCCGGGGTAGCCAGCATGCTTTCTGCACTCCTTTGTATTCTATCGGCTGGTGATTGCCACTGCCAGAGTTCTTCTCCCAGGGTATCCACCCCAATCAATTGGGTTTGAAAGTCATAGTTTTGGTCTTGCATGTAAACCTTCTCCCTTTCTCCGCCCAGTACTATGGTATTTTCATTTAATTGGACAATACATTCGGAATGGTCTGACCAAGGTGGTTGGCTGTATGCATGGGTCATCAGTAAATCCCCCTCTGTATTATAGACAACCAGGATAGCGGCTGCTTCATAAGTTTGACCTTGATGAACTAAATTATCACCTGTTATATATAATTTATTATTCAGGATAATGAAGTCATTAAATCTGAAAAAAGTACCTGGTTCCACAAAACTCGTCAACGCCCTTTCCCATACAATTTCGCCTAATAGATTGTATTTAATCAGTAATCCTTTCATCTCCGGTTCAAGCGAATATCCTATAGCGTATAAGTGATTATCGTATTCTGTTAATACATTTCCCCAGGTAGCATATGTTTTATCACTGAATACAGAGACTTTGCTTGACAACAGATTGCCCGACTGGTCAAAAAATGCCAGGCTGCTTCCTTGTTTGTAGGGAGGCAATGTATCTACAATGATCCCGGAAATAGCAAAGGTGTCTCCTGTTATTTCCAGTCCGGTGAATACAGCCCCCCGAAAACCGAAATGAAAACGTTTGGAAAAGGTAATCTGGGCAGTGGCGTCAATACAAAACAAGCTTAGCATTAAAATGAAAATATACTTAATCATATTTTGGAAATAAAAATAGTACAGATAATGCACCGTGACCAACATTATCTGTACTGTTTTTTGAATGAATCAATGAAGTATTACCAGTCGTTGCGGAGTTAATGATTGCTTATCAATGATTAAGGTATAAGCATATACGCCAGCCGGTACTTGCGGCTGCCAAAGTATTTTACCAATTGGACCAAATAGCCGGGCCCGATGAACGATGGTACCATTAATGTCCATTACCTGTAAAACAGCAGCTTTATTCACTCCGGACAATTGGTAATTAAAGCTCACGGCTCCGGAAGCAGGATTGGGGAAAGCACTTATTTCAGAAACTTCCGATAATTGAGCTTGTTCTTTTTCTGTTTTGATTTCAGCAGAAGTAGCTCCATCATTATTTTCTCTTTGTAAACCAGATCCTCCTCCCGGAATCGGCGGCAAGTTAAGGTAATAATAGCCATGGAATAAATTGAGCACCTGCCGGGCCTGTGCCTTAACCATTCCCCAGGGTCCTTCGGCCAGGGTTTCCAACTGACTGATCTCGCTAACCAGGAGGCTGTCCCAATTCCGACCGGCATCCAACACATTTTTGTGAAGCTGTTTGAGCGTGTTATAATGAACAAAAGCGGTATCCATTTCCGGACTAATTAACCGGGGCTGAATCACCTGTTGTAAAACATAATCAGCTGAATCATACAGTGCAGACTCCCAATAGGACTCCGCAA
Source organism: Saprospiraceae bacterium (assembly GCA_021604865.1). Classification (GTDB taxonomy): domain Bacteria; phylum Bacteroidota; class Bacteroidia; order Chitinophagales; family Saprospiraceae; genus BQJU01. The sequence continues at coordinate 30,365 of BQJU01000046.1, forward strand.
TTATATAATCACTAAACAGGTCCATCTGCAGGCTGAGCCGATTGCGGATGGCGTGAACATCGATACCTGTGGTGTCTGCCATCAGGCTAATGATTAATTTTTGGCCGGCCTGCTGCATATCGCCATAACTGCTGTGCAAGTCAATTTCCAATTGCTGCCTTGCAGTAACATTATTCTGAGCAGCATATTCCAGGTAGGTCTGCTCGGTAGCATTAAAATTGCGCTGTGCCACCAGATCGGCGATCAGCCCCCCTTTGCGTAAAGTCTCCGGATTGGCAATGGCCAGATTGAATACTTCGGTATCGCTAAACAGGCTTTGCCCGGCTACTGCTGATAATACCTCGCCTGAAATATAGGGTGTATTGGTATTTAAGTCATTGCTCACCTGACTGATATTCCAGGGATTGGCATTGTTAACATCACTTTTTAGAGCCTCTGTATTTCCACCATCTATTTTGGATTGGTACAGGGCCAGTTGCTGGAGGTAATTCACCCTGTTTGTATCAAATTTAATTATATAGTTGCCGGTTTCTGTCGGATCGAGCAGGTCGCCTTCATTATCCCCCAAGCATGCGTTAGAAAATTCTATCTGTATTGGGAAAACATTCACAAAATTTATTGGTTCTTCGGTAGGTTCCTGATTATAATAAAAATAAGTCAATATATCCCCATCAAAAGCATTACTAAAATCACTACCCGGCGGTAAGTTATTTTGATGGAAGGTATTACCGGCAGCTGCATTGGGTGTACCCTGAAACGGCGAGATGCCTCCATCCGGTTCAACTTCAAAATCAAAACGGGTATTTGGAGGATCTCCGCCGTTTATATTACAAAGGTATTGCAGTCCTGTTGGAAACGGAAGGTTCTGAAAACTAATTCCCTGCGCGTAATTGCCTCTTTCAACATCAGTAAAGGTATTGTTTTGAATTTTATTGGCAGCCCTACCAACTTCACTGACAAAAATGCCAACCGTACCTATACCTACTCCCTCGAACACATTATCCCGCACCAAAAACCCACTACCACTTTGAATACTGATACCAAGCCCTTCTACCAGGGTAGGAGGAATATCTGTCTCCTGCGGAATGGGGGTAAGGTCATAATTGCCTAGTTTAAAAGCATTGTCCCGAATAACAAAATTCGGAACGGACCGGCTGACAATACCCAGAAAGCAATGATTGAAAGTTGCGTCCCGAACACTGAAAGTACGTTTTGAGCCACTTATTCCCGCATCAATACCCATGAATAGCTTATTAAATGCTGTCTGATTACCACTTACTCTAAAATTGGCATTTAAACTTTGAATACCCCTGCTCACCAGGTAGGCATAATTGTCCTCCTCTTTAAGTATAATGGTTCGATCATCATTAAATACACAATTTATTAGATAAAGCCCGGAAATCCCGTTGAGAAAAAGGAAGGGATAAAGATCTGGGCGGGCATAATCGTCGGTTACCCTAAAAGTACAACCGCTTATTGTGCTTAGCGTAAACCATGAGGCTCCGGGATACTGATAGGGAGCAAAATAGAAGGAATAACGGCAATCTTTTATTTCGCTATCAAACGCCCTGATGATGCCCCCACCGCTAACCGAGGCGGCAGTATTGGCATATTCGATCAAGGCATCATTTGTTATTTCCAATACCCCTTGATTGGCATAAATCTGAGAAGCATTGGGGTCACCCTTCACAAGAATTCCTTCCCAATAATCTCCACATTTTGGGGAACTTATCGTCAAATGACCATTATCTATAATTAAGCGTCCGCCTTTTTCTACAGTAATTAATCCACCTGGAGGCATGATCACTTTGCAACTTATTGTTAATTGTGCACCGTTTGGAATATTGATATGGCCATTTACGATACGGGCAGTTTCCCAGGTTTGGACACCATTAATTGTAATCGTTGCGGTTGGATCCAAATTAACCTGAAGATATTTAACGTTATTCTCCCGAAAGCTAAAAGTGTGCATGCGGGCAATTTGCAGTGGAGTAAAATTGCGCTTAGAATGTGCTGCACTATTCATAATGTTACTTAAACATCTAGGAGCAACAGTAGGATCACACCATCCTCCACACGGGTCACCACATTGAGCTACATTGTTACCACTACTACAATGGGGACATATAATATCTGAAACCTGCCCTTGATAAGAATGACCCAATCCAAGACTGTGCCCCATCTCATGTAAAACGAGCATAGCATGTTGCCATTTATTTATACCCGTTCCTGTTGCCAAATTATCGTTGTATTCGTTCCACCAATTTGTATATACATTATAATCTTGTGGCCCGTAACCAGAAGCGCCTCCAATACCACCAGTCATGAAAAAATCGAAATAACAATCGTCATTTCCATATTTATCCGGTAAATAGGAATTGGCAAAAGAGCCATTATTTCCCCAACCGGCCAAATCCGGAATAAACTCAATATCTGAATTTTTATCAAAGACCAATTGAATACGGGTATCGTCAATATGAGGCAGACCGTTTGGGTAAACCTGTTGTACCACACCACCGTAAATGGGTAGTTCAATCTCTTCCAGAATGCCATTGGCAATATCCATGACTTCGCCCAGATAATCCACATGTTGCGGAATATCTTCAAAATTTAATGGATTGGCTGACGTATTTTGCATTACATACATTTTAATCCGAATGTATTTGATCGGATCGTTGGGTGCCGGTTTGTAAGCCTCTAAGGCTGTCTCATCAAAACCTACATTGAAACATGCTGTGGAAGGCGGAATGGGACTCATGAACTCAGGCACCGGATCAGTAAGGCATTGAAAACCTTGAGCTTCTGCCGGAACATAAACAAAGAAAATCAGAAAGAGAAAAGTGATCAGAGCGCGAAAATGAGCCGTTAAACGGATAGATAGATAGATAGATAGATACTGGTTTCATAAGAGCGGTTTTTGGTGAAATAATGAGAGGAATACATCCAATATAAACTAAATAGAAAGGAGAAGCAAGCTGTAGTTTAATTTAAAAGGAAAATAATCCCATTTTATCCGGACTCTTTTGCGACTAACTCAAAGATGGAACACTCTTTTTTTATCCTACTATTTTAGTTAATTTCATAAGCTGATCTGCAAGCTCCCTAAGGAGGACACCCCCCCAAATCATACTCTTAACAAACTTTAACCCTTTCCAGGCGTTGCCTTATCAATAATTGACGTCTAAAGGGCGTTAATAATACACAAACAAACTGAATCGTAAATGAAGAAATTACTCTTGTTGATGATGGCCATAGTGCTGGTCCAGGCGGTAAATGCGCAGACAAAAGATTTTACCAAAGCCGGAGATTCCGATCCCAAAGCCAAGGCGATCCTGGATAAGGTCAAACAAAAATATGAGGGCTATAAATCCATTGAAGCGGAGTTTACCATTGAAATGGAATTTGGCGAAGCGCCCAAAGAAGTGCAGAAAGGGACCATTGCCCGCAAGGGAGATCAATATCACTTATCGCTTGGTACTCAGGAGATCATTTCTGACAATCAATCGCTATGGTTGATCATGCACAACAATAAATCGGTACAAATCAATAATGTGCCAGATGAGGATGAGGAAAGCCTGCTGACGCCCCAGTCTTTGTTCAACTTTTATGAAAAAGACAATTTTGTGTATACGCTGACCAATGAGTTTGTGGAAGCGGGCCGGCCGGTCCAGGAAATTGAATTTAAACCATTGAGCAAGGATGCAGATTATGCCAAATTGCGGCTGACTGTAGATAAGAAGACCAGTGATATCGTGCGCATCAAAGCTTTTGGAAAAGACGGTTCCCGCTTTACTTTCCAAATCGGTAAGATGAATCCCAATAAGAGTTTTTCAGCTGGACACTTTGCTTTTGATAAGGGCAAATATGCCGGGTATTATGTGGAGGATTTGAGGTAATGCTGGTAGAAAAAGGATAACTTTGCTGCCCAAAATTAACGCATTATGGGTTTTAAATCCTGGATCATCAAACCGGTAGCAAAAAAAATTGCCCGTGATATTGATCGCTGGTCAGCAGATGCACTGGGTGCGCAGCAGAAAGTTTTTGAGGAGCTTGTAAAAGTGGGCAGGCAAACGGCTTTTGGAAAAGACCATGGTTTTGATGGGATAAAGAGTTATGAAGCTTTCCACCAACAAATACCCCTGAGGGATTACGAGGACCTCAAGCCCTACATCAATCGGATAAAGGAGGGAGAAGCGGATGTACTCTGGCGGGGCCGCCCGGCTTATTTTGCCAAAACTTCCGGCACTACTTCGGGGGTGAAATACATTCCCTTAACGAAAGATAGCCTGCCCAATCACTTCGGCACAGCACGTAATGCGCTCTTTAATTATTATGCCCGCACAGGTAAAGGCCAGTGGATTGATGGGAAAATGATCTTCCTTTCTGGTAGTCCAGAAATGCATGAGGTCAATGGCATTCCGACCGGCCGCCTATCGGGTATTGTGAATCACCAGGTGCCGTCCTGGCTGCGCACCAACCAGATGCCTTCCTATACCACCAACTGCATCGAAGCCTGGGAGGAAAAACTGGACAAAATAGTAGAAGAAACCCTCTCAAAGGATATGCGGCTGATCAGTGGCATTCCCCCCTGGGTGCAGATGTATTACGAGCGCCTACTAGAGCGGACGGGCAAACAGTTTGTGAAAGATATTTTCCCGAATTATTCGGTTTTTGTTTATGGTGGTGTCAACTTCGAACCTTATCGCGCCAAATTGGAAGCATTGGTGGGCAAACGCATCGATAGTGTGGAAACTTATCCAGCCTCGGAGGGGTTTATCGCTTTTCAGGATAGCTGGGAAGAGCCGGGCCTCCTGTTGAATGCCTATTCTGGTATCTTTTTCGAATTTGTGCCTGCGGAGGAAATATTTAATGAGCAGCCAACCCGCTTATCTCTTGCTGAGGTTGAATTGGATGTGAATTACGCGATTATCGTGAATAATAATGCCGGACTTTGGGGTTATAATATTGGCGATACTGTGAAATTTATCAGCAAAGACCCTTATCGTTTGTTGGTTACCGGTCGTATCAAACATTTTATCTCTGCTTTTGGCGAGCACGTGATTGGCAAAGAAGTGGAAGAGGCTTTGCTGTCAGTAGCCAATGCCAAGGGGGTCAAAGTAGTGGAATTTACAGTAGCACCGCAGACCAATCCATCTGGGGGAGGTACTCCCTACCACGAATGGTTTATAGAATTTGACCAGGCACCGGACTCGCTGGAGGCTTTCGCCAAACAGGTGGACGAGCAAATGGTGCAACAAAATATTTATTATAAGGATTTGATTGTAGGTAAGATTCTACAACCGTTAAAAATCAGGCCGATGGTCCGCAATGCCTTTCGCGAATATATGAAAACCCAGGGTAAACTTGGCGGTCAGAATAAGGTGCCCCGCCTGAGCAATGACCGAAAGATTGCGGATGAGTTGGAGGGGTTTGTTTTGGCGTGAGGAATGAATGGAATGCAACGTTTTCAGATGGGCAGCGATAGCAGAGAAAGATTTGTTGGATCAAATTTTCAATTTCCGGAAACCAATCGCCGCTTTCTTTAATCGGTTAGTCTTTTCTGCGGAGGTAATTGCACCTTTGTTGCAAACAATTGATAAAATAGGCATACATTTTTCCGCTTAATACCTTGTGCGACCACGATGGGGTCAAGGTTGCTAAATAAATCAATGTGGATGAAACAGTCCACAAAGTATTAGGGTGGAATACCTTTTCCACTTGTCCGGTTTTCACTACCACTAGGGACCGCAGCGCGGTCCAAATACGTTAGCACGCCACAACGTTACGGTTTTTCGACTACAGCGTAGTCGCACCCATTCTCAACCACCCCATTTTCAATCAAAAAACAGGTGGACATGATCATTTGTGCCATTAACGGCTAAAGAATAATGCCCCCTTTTGTTAATGAATGTGCGACCGCGCTGCGGTCGAATCAAAAGACGAACCATTCTGCTAACCTAGTTTGACCACGCTGTGGTCCATGGCAGGTGTAATTTCACTTATTTCACTAGAAAATTATCCAAAACGAAATTTGTGTCTCAATCAGATTGCTGCGTTGTCAGGAGTCAGACGCTGCGCTGTCTTTAGCCAGACAGCGCAGCGTTCTCACAACAAACCAATCAAAAAATCAACCATATTGCAAACCTAATTTGCTCCCGATGTGATCTTAATTGCAGAATAAACGAATGTAGATAAAACAGACCGCAGCGCGGTCCAAATACGTTAGCCAGATAATAGCCTCTTGTTTTTCGACTACAGCGTAGTCGCACCAGGTAACAACCGCTCCAAGATCAATCAAAATACAAACCATTTTGCAAGCTTAGGGGGCAGCGAAGAATAGGTTGTCTGTTTCAGGTGAGTTATTTTGCCGCCAGCCTAGGCACGAAAACCGCGCATACCCACTACTACGCAAGGGTTTGAGTAACGACGGCTGGTGGCAAAAGAGCCGCATCAAATGGGTAAGTTATTCTTCGCTGACCCCTTAGTGATCACGCTGTGGTCCAAAGCCGTGGTGCCATTGAAAGATGTGTTCCAACCAAAGCGCGCTGCGCTGTCAGAGGAGAGGCGCCTATAATCTATCGCCTTTCCCCATCTTCACCATCGTCAAAATCGTAGCAATGGCCACGGTCTCACCGGTTTCGTCATACACATCTACCAGCCATTTGACAATGCCCTTTTGGTAATCTTCGTCTTCTCGCTGTTCCTGCGCTATCTTTTCTTTGACGGTTAGTTTTACGCCGATGGTCATGCCTGGGTATACAGGTTTGGTAAAGCGGCATTCTTCCAGTCCATAGTTGAGCAAAACCGGCCCTTTGCGGGGTTCAACAAACATTCCGGCTGCTTTGGAAAGAATATAATAGCCATGTGCTACCCGCTGTTCAAAAGGGGTGCCTTCCAGAGAAGTAGCATCTACATGGGCATAAAAATGGTCGCCGCTAACATTGGCAAAATTAGCGATGTCGGCTTCGGTGACGGTATGTTTATGGGTAATTCTGGTTTCGCCGATTTCCAGTTCTTCAAAGTGTTTTAGGAAAGGATGTACCAGCTTTTCCGTTTGTTTGCCCCCCACCTGATAAACATTGGTTACAGAAGTGATCATGCTCGGATGCCCTTGGATGGCGGTACGTTGCAGGTAGTGTTTCACACCACGTAAGCCACCCATTTCTTCGCCACCACCGGCGCGACCAGGGCCGCCGTGTACCATCAGCGGCATGGGTGATCCGTGGCCTGTACTTTCTGGCGCACTTTCCCGGTTGAGCATCAGTATGCGACCATGATAGGCCCCTGCGCCAATAACATAATGACGGGCAATCTTCGGATTGTAAGTACAAATGGTGCTCACTAATGAACCTTTGCCCATATTGGCCAGCGCAATGGCTTCTTCCAGGTTACGGTAAGGCATGAGTGTACTGACCGGCCCAAAGGCTTCTATCTCGTGGCTATCTTTTTTGTTAAATGGATCGTCATTCAGGAAAAGAATCGGAGAAAGGAACGCACCCTTTGATTTATCGGCGCCAATCACCTCAAAATCATCGAGATCACCATAAACGATTTTGCTCGACTTGCTGAGCAGTTCCACCCGCCGACGGACTTCGGCTTCTTGTTTTTTACTCACTAAAGATCCCATGCGCACGCCTTCTACCTGTGGATCACCAATGGTGGTTTTCGAAAGCGCTTTGCCAATGGCGATCTGCACGTCTTCGATCAGGCTTTCAGGGACGATAATCCTGCGGATGGCCGTACATTTTTGGCCACATTTGGTGGTGATTTCCCGCCTGACTTCTTTGACGAATAAATCGAATTCTGGGGTGCCGGGCACTGCGTCTTCACCCAGAATGGCGGCGTTCAGACTATCGGCTTCCATATTGAAGGAAACGGCATTGTCAATGATGACGGGCAGGGACTTCAACATCCTGCCTGTAACTGCGGAGCCAGTAAAGGTGACTACATCCTGAGAAGTCATAGGCTCCAGAATGCCGATACCGCTGCCATTGACTAATTGTAGGGTGCCTTCCGGCAAAATGCCCGAAGCAATGATATCGCGAACCATCGCTTCGGTCAGAAAAGAGGTTATTTCTGATGGTTTTATTACAGCAGGCATACCTGCCAGCAGGTTAACAGAGAGCTTTTCCAACATCCCCCAGATCGGAAAGTTGAACGCATTGATATGAACCGCTACGCCATGGCGTGGTGTCAGCACGTGGTGACCAATGAAGGTGCCTTCTTTGGACAAATTGGCTGTCTCACCATCGACATAAACTACATCATCGGGTAATTTTTTGCGTAAGCTGGCATAGGCAAATAAGGTGCCGATCCCGCCGTCAATATCCACCCAACTATCTGCCTTGGTGGCACCAGTTTGGTAGCTCAGTGGGTAATATTTTTTGCGGATATCATTGAGGTGTAAAGCCAGCTTTTTGAGCATCAATCCTCTTTCCCGAAAAGTCATCCGGCGCAATGCCGGGCCACCTACCTTGCGCCCGTGGTCCATAATGGCTGCAAAATCCAAACCTTCAGTACTAGAGGTACCTATCAGGTTGCCGTTTATCGCATTGTATTGTGGCAAGCCTTCTCCTTCGTGGGGAGCCCACTGTCCTTGTATATAATGTGCTAATTTCATGTTTCCGAATTGATGATAATTTGATAAACAACACGAATGATTGTTCGTTTGCGAAGATAGGGATTATTGAGAGGTATGGCCAATTTTTATGGAAGCTATCTTAAAACTGCTCCAGACCAGATTCACAAGGCTATAATCTGTCCTTCTTCAGCCAGGCGGAATCCGGCTTTCTTTACGGTTTTCCGGGCTGCTTCATCCTGTAGTACCGGATTGCTATGGTTGAAATGAATGAAATGAACCTTTGCCTTTTCCATGATATCCAGATCCTTTAAGGTATTCATACTTTCTATGATAAAAGGGTGGGGTATTTCTGCCATATCACGACCTGGAATTTCACCATTCTGGAAAAAGGTACCATCCAAAAAGGCATAATCGACAGAGCGGACCAGGGCATTGATATCGATTTTCCAGCGGTCCCACTTATCAATATCCGGAATAAAAGCGACGGAAGTCTCTTGGCTTTCAATCAGATAACCTACCGTTTCCGAAAATTCGTCGCGGTGAGGCACGAGGAACGGTGTCACCCTCAGTCGTTCATTCAGTTGTATGGTGGAGTCGGCCCGAAGATTTGACAATTGAATATTCTCAAATTTGACCAGCTGACTCCAGGGGCCATTATTAGCAAGGAATTCACGCATACGCGGCATAGCAAAAACGGGCATCTTTGCGGCACCCATTACTTCCCGTCCGAGTTGCATCAGGCCAGTATAATGACCTATATGGGCATGGGTAAGAAAAATCCCGGACAGAGGACCATGCTCTTCCACCAGGTGAAGTTGTTCCCGAAAATCAGGAGTGGCATCAAACAACCAGGTTTTCTGGCTGAGAGGATCAACCAGCGCCAGACAGGACACCATCTTCCCCTGGTCCGGATGGTCCCAAAGGTTTTGACAACAGTCCTTATTACAGCCTGCCTGTGGATAACCGGCATCCTGAGCGATCCCTAATACGATGAGGTATGGTTGGTTTGGTAGAGTAGTAGCAGCCGTTTCCTGTTCCGCTGGTGATTGGCAGCTAGTATAGAAGATGGCCATAAGAAGCCAGAGACTTGATCGCATCTTTTAATTACTAAGATAAACATTTTCATAACCTTCCTGTTAAAGCCACCTTAAAGTCCTAAAGATTAGTAGTGAAATAGTAGAAGACTGCCTATTTTCAGTACAAATCAGATGTTATGCGCTTTCAAAACCCTACAATCTTATTCTGTTTCTTATTGTTTTCAATCACAAAATGTTATGCCCAATCAGATACTTTATTTTGGTTTGCCGCACCAAAAGTCATCAAACATGCGCCGGACGAAGCTAAAACGCTTTTGTTTCGAATAGCGGCCTCGGATCAGGATGCTGTGGTACATTTTTCTCAGCCAGCCAATCCAGCTTTCCCGGATACGACTATATTTGTCCCCGCTTCCCAAAGCAGCACTCTGAATGTTACACCCTGGGTGGAAATGATAGAAAACTTACCCCACGATAGCATTGCAAACCAGGGGATTCGCATTCGTGCTACGGCAAAAGTCAGCGTTTATTATGAAGCTACGGATATTGATGACCTGGCATTGAATCCTGAAATTTACGTTTTAAAAGGTCAGGCTGCATTGGGCAAATTGTTCTATTTGCCATTTCAGGATTATTGGAGCACCCATTCTATTCCACAAGCCTTTACCCTTGTTGCTACTGAAGATAACACTACGGTGGTCATTACCCCCACTAACGATCTGCTCAACCATCCGGCCAATGTGCCTTTTTGGATAGAATTACAGAAGGGGCAAACTTATTCGGTTAAGGCACAGGCTTCGTTGAATTATTTTCTAAGTGGAACAAAAGTGGCGTCGAATAAACCGGTAGCCATTACAATCGTCGATGATGGGGTCAGCGATATTGGTGTGAGCACCTGCGCAGATCAGGCAGGTGATCAGATTACGCCGGCCACTATTTTGGGTACGGAATACCTTGTCGTTAAAGGGTTTCTGGGATCACAACTTGAGCGTGTTTTTATTACAGCCAGTGAAAACAATACCGAAGTGATGGTCAATAATTCATTGGTTGCAACCCTGCAAGCCGGAGAATTGTATCGCCATACTTCGAGCCTCTCCGAACCATCACTGTACATTTCCACTAGTGAGCCCGTCTATTTGTATCATGTGACGGGTATCGGTTGTGAGGTCGGTGGCGCCCAATTGCCGGGACTGGATTGCCGGGGTTCCCGACACGTGCAGTTTACCCGAGCCAATCGGGAAAGATTATTTTTATTCCTACTCGGTGAAGGTGAAGTGAGGAATTCTTTTTCAGTCAATGGTGTTCCTGTCAATGGACTGGATCTCAATCTATTAGATGGTCCCGTTGGAGAATGGTATGGCGGATGGGTTGAAATTGATACCAATTGGGTGAGTCCTGGCCAGAATTGTACCGTGACCAATAATGCAGGTGTTTTTCAACTGGGCATGCTTCATGGAGGCGGTGCCTCGGGTTGCCGATATGGGTATTTTTCCGATTACCGGGAACTTGATGCCAACCTGCCGGATAGAATCGATACTTGTGAGGTGAATGCGATCAACATAAGTGCTCCTGATTTCGAAGAGACGGCCTATTTGTGGAATACGGGTGATCTAACTACGGCTACCGTGGCAGATACCTCGGGCTGGTACTGGGTGGAACTCAATAGAGACAACTGCATTGACCGCGACTCTGTGTGGGTGCAATTTGATGAAGTGGCGGTATTTGAAACAAACACATTGTGCCCAGGTACTTCATTTGACTGGCGAGGATTGACCATTGAAGCTGGCGGCCAATATGAGACAAATGTATCAGGTCTGAATGCAGATTGTGATACCATTTTTTATCTGGATGTATTCCAATTTCCTATTTTAAAAAGGGATACTTTATATAAAAATATCTGTCAGGGGCAGGAAGCTTCTTTTGGCGGAAATACGATTGGGGAAACAGGCGTTTATGTTCGCACGAGTAATGTCCCGGATAGCTGTGGATACCAACAACTTCTGATTTTGGAGGTCGATCCGCCTTATCTGTTGCAAGAAGACGATACCTTATGTCCTGGTGATACCCTGCAATTTGGCCAGGAGTATTATACTGAAGCAGGCATCTATCAGGATACCTTAAGAGATGAAGATGGTTGTTTATTTATTAATGAGCTTACTTTGTCCAGCCCTCCACAGCCGGAGCTACAAGCCCGTATTTATCCGGCAATAGGTACTGCCCTGGGAGCAATCCTAGTGGACACAATTTTAGGTTCAAATTATGCCTTTCGCTGGAGCAATGGTGCGCAAACCTCTGGCGTTAACCAGCTTCAAGCCGGAACTTACTACCTTAGTATAACTGACGAATTTGCATGCCAGTATATTTTTGACTTTGAGCTGGAGGAGGAAAATGGCTTTTACCTACCCAATGCGTTTTCGCCTAATGGAGATGGCATCAATGATGTCTTTCGATTTTATACAGCCCTTCAAGAATATACCTTACTCACCTTCCAGGTCTTTGACCGCTGGGGAGGGAGCGTGTTTGCATCCACGGCACCAAGACCACAATGGGATGGGATGGTAAAGGGTAAACTTGGTGCCGCTGGTGTCTACACTTACCTGGTACGTATTGAATTGGGTTTGGAACGAAGGATGCTGCTAAAAGGCGATGTGATGTTGGTTCGGTGATCACACCTTTTACAGGAACTTCCTAATCGACAGCATATACCCATAATGAAGCGCCTCGTGCAAATTGTTAAAAGCAATCGCCTCTTCAATAGAAGTAAGGGTAACGTTATAGCTGGTCGTATAGGTACTGTATTTCTTAAAAATGCCTTCCTTCAGATCCTGGCGGAATAGAGCTGTCGTTTCCACTAACATTTCCCGAATGTAGCGAACCTCTTCTTCAGCTACATTTTCTTCCGGGTGTGTGCCTTTGCGGTATTTTGGAATGAGCTCCTTGCGTATTTTAGGCTCAATTCCTGAGAGGCTATATTGCAGCAATTGCTGAGTGACGAGCACATGTCCCAATTGCCAGATCAGGTTGTTGGCAAAACCAGTTGGAATCTTGTTGAGCTGATCTACTGAGTATGGGGCCGTAGCATCGAGGATATTTTTTCTGGTAATTTCCAATAAACTGAGTTGATAAGAAAGGTCTTTTTCTTTTTGCATGGATTTTTTTTTATAAAAGTATAAAAGAGACTGTTTAAATGCCTGATTTTCTATCCTTGTTCTCGCTGCGTATTTATTAATGTAACCAATAATGCCTGCATTAAATTGTCAATTTTCTCCAAAGTCGCTTTATCCTTAATGTTGCCCTGTTCATTGAGTTTGGTCTTTGGTGCTTTAATCAGTAATTGGGCCGCTGGTGTAACTTTAGCCATGATGGTAGTCATGATTAAACCTAAAGATTCAAACGCCTTTTCTCCAGAGCTGGCTGCCGTAATTAACCCTACTGGTTTATCGGAAAAAACAGTAGTAGAAACGGTCCATTCGATAGCATTTTTTAAAGCGCCGGGCAAGCTGAAAACGTATTCGGGGGTACAGATCAACACACCGTCTGCCTGATTGATAAGTTCTCTAAATTCGATCACGGCCGATGGGAAGGGTTCCTGATCAAGGTCGGGATTGAAATGAGGCAATTGATCGATGCCCTCATAAATTTGAATATCCAACTGATCCGTATACATTGAGGCAATGGCTTTTAGTATTGCTAAATTGGCGGATGTTTTTTTGGTGCTCCCCGAGATCGCAAAAATGGTTTTTCTAGGTGTCATTAGATTTTTAGATATTAGATTGAGGATAAAAACACTAAGGGGTCAACGAAGAATAAGTTGTTTGTTTCAGGTGAGCTATTTTGCCGCCAGCCTAGGCGTGTGCTGCGCGCTGAAGTGCTATGGCACGCAAGCACGAAAACCGCGCATAGCCACTGCAAGGATTTGAGTAACGATGGCTGGTGGCAAAAGAACCGCATCAAATGGGTAAGTTATTCTTCGCTGACCCCTAATGGTAACCACTCAGAAAAGTGAAAGTTCTAACCCGTTTGTAACGTTTACCCTCCCTTAATCCGATTCCAGGTATCATACAATGACTCCTGGTCTGGTCGATTAGCTGGTACTTTCCGCAAAGGCTCACAAGGGCGGAGGCTGGCATAACATTCAGCAGGTAATTGCTGGTACAAATGGGTGCCTTTGGTCTTCCAGGCAATCATTTCGTCACTGACTTCTTTGACTACTTTTCCGGGATTACCCACCACAAGGCTTCTGTCCGGAATTTTTTCACCGGCTTTGAGAAAACAAAGGGCACCAATAATACACTCGGCCCCAACCTGCACCTCATCCATGATGACACTATTCATACCAATGAGGGTATTCCGGCCAATGGTTGCTCCATGAATAATGGCTCCATGGCCAATATGGGCACCTTCATACAACCGAACCGTTACGCCCGGAAACATGTGGATGGTACAATTTTCCTGCACATTACAGCCATCCTCGATGATGACACCTCCCCAATCTCCACGAATGGCCGCTCCAGGTCCCACATAAACATCCCGACCAATGATGACATTACCCGTTACGACTGCCTGGGGATGGATAAACGCCGATTTGTGAATAACCGGGATGAAACCCTTGAATTCATATATCATAGCTGTTTGTTTTTCTCAAAACTGTTAAAATACAGTAAATGTCACTACAAATCCGTAACTTTTTGGAGTAAAAGGCATTTAAATAAAAAAACAAGCTCTATATAAGTTTTGGCACAATTCCATTGGGTATACGTTGGTGATAGCGGCAAACACTACAAGGTAGGTTTGTTTCACGGTGACCGCACGGGCCACTTGTTGATCCATTGTAATGCCCGGATTATGCTTTACGACTTTCATGTTCGAGAACCCAAATCCTATTCTTTTTTCCTTGAAGAAGAATTATGCGAAATTGATTTAGAGCAAAGAGACGACCGCTTTTATTATACCTTTAACATCAACAAAAGTGCTGATACGCCTCGCAATCGCGTACGTAAAGCTACCGAAAAACTGCATTGGCGACAGTCTGCAATTTTTTTTGGCTCTTTAGTCGCTTGTGTCGCTTTGGCCGTGATCTTGTTTTTGCGTTTTGACAAAAAACAGGATGAGGTAAAACGGGGACAGATATTGTCTGGTTCCCATAAAACGGAACTAGGTAAAATTGAAGCCATTGAAGTAAATGATGATGTGCTGGAAGTATCTTTTGCCTATAGAGCAAAGGGGCAGGTTCAAAGAAATACGACAGCCTTGCCACTTACTCCATACCAAACCCTCGAACACGGGATGCCACTGGAAACCGGTGATGAATTTTTGGTAGCCTATGCCCGTGAAAATCCTGATGTGGGGTATATCGATTTCAACCAACCCTCTGAACCACAGATCAATCTTTACTTTCGGAAAGCGGTAACCAAACACACCATTTTACACCCGGAACTACGTCCCCGACAAATCAATTGTCTGGCTAATGCCGCTTTTTCTTTAAAGGGCATTGAAGGGTTGGCAGATTTTTACTTCCAGGATACGCCAGTTGAAGAAAATCCGGAACATAATGAGCTTACTTTCAATCGGCTGGTTCGTGATTTGCCCTTCCAAAAATTAGCGAAGGATTGTGCCCTGGAATAGCGGTTCTTTGACAAACTTCGTGATTTTGAGTCAATCGAAAATGTAAATCAATGCGCTCACCCGCTTTTGCGGCTTCCCCGTTTGAGGCACTGTCGTACTTCATCCTGAGGAATCGTTCGCCGCACCCTTATACTTCACCTTTTAACTTGACCACGAGATTTACCAAAGAAGGGGAATAGTCACTGAGAATTCCTTACTTTTGCCAAAAAAGACCTTGGAACATTTAGCACAACATATTGAAAGTTTGATTTTTACAGCCGATGAACCTATCAGTCTGGAAGAAATAGAAAACTGTTTGACGGAAACCTTTGGTTTGAAGTTTCATGAAGAGGAAGTGACCTCTGCTCTCAGCCAGCTCCAGGACCGTTACCAGCAGGAGGCTTTTGCTTTTGAAATCGTAGAAATTGCAGGAGGCTTTCAATTCCTGTCTAAAGGGGCATATCATCAGACCATAGGGATATATCTCAAACAAACCACCAAAAAACGGTTGTCGCGATCGGCTCTGGAAACCTTGTCTATTATTGCCTACAAACAGCCGGCGACCAAGACAGATCTGGAAAATATCCGTGGCGTCAACTGCGATTATGCCCTGCAAAAACTATTAGAGAAGGAACTTGTTTCTATTGTTGGGCGCAGTGACGGTCCAGGGAGGCCTTTATTGTATGGGACTAGCGAGAAATTTATGGATTATTTTGGGCTGAAAAGCCTTAAAGATCTGCCTGTGCCCAAAGAATTCAAAGATCCCTATAATGAGATCGGCGAACAAGCCCCTATTGAAGAATTTTCCAACAACAGTGAAGAAGAATAAGCAGTATGGATAAACCATTAGTCAACCGGGTTGCTTCAAGCGGATTGATCACCATCAATCTGGAAGAGTTTTTTCCTAAAGGAGAAGTCATAACGTTTGATCTCAAGGATTACTTGTATATGGAACTGATCCTAAAGGAGAAAGATTTTCGCGATTCCTTGAAAGAACATGACTGGGCTAAGTATCAGGATAAAATATTGCTGGTCTTTTGCTCTACCGATGCGATTATTCCTGTATGGGCTTATATGCTGGTAGCTGCCTATGCTGCACCCTATGTGAAGGATATTTTTCAGGGAGATAAGGAAAATTATTACAAAACAGCCTTCAATGAGGCTTTAAATAAAATTGATGCAGCTCAATATGATCAGCAGCGCATTGTCATTAAAGGCTGCAGTGACAAACCGGTGCCTCCTTCGGCTTATCTGGAATTGACCCGCAAGCTACAACCCTATGCCCAAAGTATTATGTATGGAGAACCTTGTTCTACCGTGCCGATCTTCAAACGCCCACGAAAGCTGAAATAACGTTTTATGGACATGAACAAAAAAATCCGCCTTTACTCTTTAGTTATAACGGCCTTTGCACTAATAGCCATTTTTACCTCCAATTCTTATGATTCAAGCTCTCAGGAGGAGGCCTCGGCTGTAAACGTTGGTGATCTGCCTCAACAGATCCGACCTGTCGATCTAGACCGGCCTTTTGACTTGGCAGGCGAACGAGTACCTATGGATAATTTTGACGTTCGCGAGCGCCTTGACCGAGAATTATTGGTCAATAGTTATTGGCAATCAAGCACCCTGCTCAACATTAAACGGACCACCCGCTATTTTCCCATTATTGAAAAAATATTGGCAAAAAATGGCATTCCTGACGATTTTAAATACTTGGCTGTAGCCGAAAGTGACTTGATGAATGGCTCTTCACATGCCGGAGCAAAAGGTGTCTGGCAATTTATGGAGAATACAGGAGAATTCTACGGATTGGAAATCAATAAAGAAGTAGACGAACGCTACCATATAGAAAAAGCTACGGAGGCTGCCTGCCAATATATTGAGGGGTACAAAAAACGCTTCGGTAACTGGACCATGGCTGCAGCAGCCTATAACGTAGGGGGAACAAGGCTTGCCAAAGAAGTTGAAGAACAGAAAGCCACCTCTTATTACGATTTAAATCTCTATGTCGAAACTTCTCGTTATGTCTTCCGGGTTATTGCGCTTAAGGAAATTCTGAGTCGCCCGAAAGATTTTGGTTATTACGTAGAAGCCGCTGACATGTATCCTCCGCTCGATGATTATGACATTGTCAAAGTAGAAGGAGCCATAGAAAGCCTGGCCGATTTTGCACAGCAACACAATGTGAGTTATCGCCTTTTAAAGGTCTATAACCCCTGGTTGCGTAGCGGTAAGCTGACTAATGCCAGTAGGAAAACTTATGAGATCAAGATTCCCAGAAAGAAATTATAGGGTTATTACTTCTTAGCCCGAATAGATTCCAAAAAACGCTCCAGTTCAATCTCATCATAAATAAGTACCTCACGAGCCTTACTTCCATCGCTCGGACCAACAATACCCATTGCTTCCAGCTGATCCATGATCCGGCCGGCACGATTGTAACCGAGTTTGAGGCGGCGTTGTATCATAGAAGTGGATCCATGCTGATTTTGTACAATCTGGCGGGCTGCATCTTCAAACATTTCATCCAGGTCAGAATATTTTAGATTGGTTGAGCCAGGCACTTCGTCATCACCATGGAATTCAGGCAGGTAGAAGGGCTCCGGATAACCTGGCTGGCTGGCAATAAAATTGATCACCCGCTCCACTTCCGGTGTATCGACATAAGCTCCTTGTAGGCGTATAACTTCTCCGCCAACAGAAAGCAGCATATCTCCCCGTCCGATCAGCTGATCAGCGCCACCGGCATCCAGAATGGTCCTGGAATCTACTTTGGCGGTCACCTTGTAGGCAATACGCGCTGGGAAGTTGGCCTTGATTACCCCGGTAATAATATTGACCGAAGGTCGCTGAGTCGCAATAATCAGGTGAATACCGACCGCCCGGGCTAATTGAGCAAGGCGCCCGATCGGTAATTCTACTTCTTTACCGGCTGTCATGATCAGATCGGCAAATTCGTCAATAACCAACACGATGAATGGCAAAAAGCGATGCCCTTTGAGCGGATTCAGGCGGCGTTGTACAAATTTTTCGTTGTATTCCCGGATATTTCTTGCCGAAGCCTTTTTGAGCAAATTGTACCGCTCATCCATCTCAATACAAAGAGAATTGAGTGTATGAATAACCCGATTGGTTTCCGTGGTAATCGGCTCATCCTGACCAGGTAGATAAGCCAAAAAGTGGTCGTGCAATTTGGCGTAGGGAAATAATTCCACCTTTTTCGGATCAATCAAAACCAGTTTGATCTGTGAAGGGTGTTTTTTGTACAACAGAGATATCAAAATCGCATTGATACCAACCGATTTACCCTGACCGGTGGCTCCAGCCATGAGCAAGTGAGGCATTTTGGCCAAATCAGCGACCAAGACCTCATTGTTTATCGTTTTGCCTAGAGCTATAGGCAGGTCCATTTTGGCTCGTTTGAACTTATCATGCATCAGCACCTCTCGCATCGATACCGTTTGCTGGTGCCGGTTGGGCACTTCAATACCGATAGTACCCTTGCCGGGAATGGGTGCAATGATCCGAATCCCAAGGGCAGACAAACTCAAGGCAATGTCATCCTCCAGGTTCTTGATCTTGGAAATGCGGACACCTGGAGCAGGAATAATTTCGTAAAGGGTCACCGTAGGACCGATTGTGGCCCTGATTTTTATGATTTCAATCTTATAATGTAATAAGGTCTCAATGATTTGATCCTTATTGGCTTCCAGTTCTGCGCGGTCGATTTCTACCTTCTGGTCGGAATAATCTTCTAACAATTGCAATACCGGATGCTCATAAGAAGACAGCTCCAGCGTAGGATCGTAAGGCTCGCTGTGGTCGACATTTTCTTCCTGGAAGGGCAATTGCTGTCCGGGCGTATGAGGTTGTCCTGGGCCCGGTGTTGATTCTCCGCCTGATTCTTTTGGTCCGTCTTCTATTTCCAGGTCTGCCTCACCAGATTTGAGTGGTTTGGGTTTCACCAACTGTTTTTCTTCAAGCTCAAAAGCCAATTGATTGCCCTTGAGCGGCACAGAAGGCTGCCCACTACCATTGTTATCCTGACCATTTGTGTCTGCTACAGCACGGGTTTCGCCGGGGCGAAGTGCTGCCAATTTTTCCTTGTCCGTATTGTTGGGCCTGGGTATAGGTCTTTTTCCGGAAATGAGGTTGCCGAGATAGGCCGATAAATCATCAAAAAATCCGCCAGGGGTCAGCTCATTAAAATTGGGATTGAATTTCCAGACAAGCAGGCCAGCAAAGATGAAGAGGATAAGTGCGATCAGCCCAATAGTACCCACAAAACTCTGTAACCAATTGCTCAAACTTTCTCCAAAGGCGCCTCCCCACGGGAAATCTGAACTACGGCCAAACAAAAACTCTAAGAGCACGGAAATCACCAGAATAAGGAGTAGCGAAGAATTAAAGGTGGGTAAAAACTTCAGCAAAGGTTGCCGCTTGATCAGCCACAATCCTCCTTTTACCAAAAGGTAAACAAAAACAAAACTGGCGAGCCCAAAACCCCAATAGAAAAACATATTGGAAACAATGGCTCCCAAACGCCCCAGCCAATTGGCCATTTCCATATCGCTCTGCAGCAATAACCCCCACGAGAAATGGAAAACTTTATCCTGGTCAATAGCCCAGGTAAACAAATAGGAGGTAAATGCAATAAAAAGGTAAAGGGCAAGGAATAAACACAAAATGCCAATGAGTTTAGGAACCCTCTCGTCATTAATGCCTAGCCGAAGCGAAAGCTGCCCTTTTTTCGGTTTTTTTTTCGCCATAAAAAATGGTGGTAACAATTACAAAGTTAGACTGGTCAGGTATTTGGTTTGTCAATGTCCCAAAAACACAATGTCAACGGTCAACCAGCACCTACAAAATTAGGCAATATATATCGGAAATGAGAAAAGATTAAAATTTTAGTTCCTAGAAATATCATTAAAGGATTGATTATCATTCAATTATTTCATTTCACTGCGGGCGAATACATCTTATGTGCGCCAGCCCCAAGGATTATTCAACATTGCCAGCCACTTTGTTGTTGATAGAAATATGAATCGCTTGATGGAAGCAATGTTCGACTACTCTGTCTTCGTGAAGCCAGGGCGAGGTTAACTTCATTTTTCACTTTTGATAAATCGAAAAAAATGGAGAGTCCACGGGGAAATGTGTTTTTTTCACCGCAGGGGCGCAGAGGACGCGGAGTGATTTTTTGGAATTCAATTCTTTATACACTTAGCCAAGAAGTAAAGATTCTGAGGTAGACACACTTTGCAGGCCACTCCCAAAATGATCAATGACCCTTCACCATATCACTCTCTCACTATATCACTTTTTCACTATATTGAACGAAATGGCCGCAAGTTACACCTCCCTAAAGTCTAAAAATCAAAAATCAAGATTATGCAAGCAGCAATAGAAATCAGCATGTATCCCCTCAATCAGGAATACGAACCTCCGATCCTCGATTTTATCGATCGGTTGAATACCTATCCGGAGATTCGTATCATTACCAACAGCATGAGCACCCAACTCAGCGGCGATTACGACCAGCTGATGACGGCTTTACAGCGAGAAATGAAGACCAGTTTCGAAAGAGGCGAAACCGTGGTCATGGTCATGAAAGTGATCAAATTGGGGTGATTAATTTTACTCCTTTCTTTGCAAATCATGCTCCAGGATCTCCTGCCGTAGTGCTTCCGAATCCTGATATTGTACCTGCAAAGCATCTAGTTTTTTTAATAACTTTTTCCGGGGTTTCTTATAGGCTGGATCGTCATAGATATTATTCATCTCCTGCGGGTCTGATTCGAGGTCGTACATTTCCCATTCATCGATATCATAGTAGAAATGGATCAGCTTGTAGCGATCGGTACGTACGCCATAATGCCGTTTGACTGCATGAATACCGGGATATTCAAAATATTGATAATAAAGCGCATCCCGCCAGGGCACTGATGCGCCAGTGAGTATGGGTACCAGGCTTTTTCCCTGCATGTCGGCGGGAATGGATACCCCCGCAGATTCCAGCATGGTCTCTGCCAAATCCAGGTTTTGTACCAGCTGAGTATTGACACTGCCGGGTTTTGTTTTTCCGGGCCATCTTACTAACAGAGGGGTGCGGAAAGATTCTTCGTACATAAATCGTTTGTCAAACCAACCATGTTCTCCTAAATAAAAGCCCTGATCGGAGGTATAAATGACCAGCGTATTTTCTGCCAGCCCCGATTTTTCTAGATAATCCAACAAGCGACCTACATTTTCATCCACCGATTTGATACAAGCCAGGTAGTCCTGCATATAGCGTTGGTATTTCCAGCGGATCAGTTGATCACCACTGGGCGTATTTTTTTCAAAATCCTGATTGATGGGATCGTATACGGCATTCCAGGCGGCCTTTTCGGTATCACTCATCCGCTGATAATTGAGTTGGAATGCTTCGTCGTACCAACTCATAAAGGAAGTCTTGCCCAGACTGGTTGCTATTTCCGGTTTGATTTTGTTGTCATTGGTCAATCCCATGTGGTCGCTGATGCGCATTTCTGCCTGCTTGGCGGCATTGCCCCTGTTTTTGTAGCTATCAAACAAGGTTTCTGGTTCCGGCAAGGGCTGATCTTTAAAGTCAGTCAGGTGATTTTGTGCAGGCATCCACTCCCGGTGGGGTGCTTTGTGGTGACACATCACCATAAAAGGTTTGTTATCAGAGCGTAGGCTATCCAGCCACCCAATGGTCATATCCGTAACAAGGTCTGTTACATATCCTTTCTTGTTGACGACACCATTTGGGGTGCGGAAGTCGGGATTGTAATAGTGCCCCTGGCCAGGTAAGACCTGCCAATTGTCAAAACCGGTAGGTGTAGACTTCAAATGCCATTTGCCAAAGAGTGCCGTTTGATAACCGGCTTGTTGCAACAGCTTGGGAAAGGTTTGCTGACTGCTGTCAAACACCTGAACATTGTCTCTAAGCCCGTTCAGGTGACTAAATTTACCCGTCAGGATAACGGCCCGGCTTGGTGAGCAGATAGAATTGGTGACAAAAGCCCGGTCAAATCGCATTCCTTCCCGGGCAATGCGATCAATGTTGGGGGTCTGCAAGAGTTTTGACTCATAAGCACTTATCGCCTGATAAGCATGATCATCTGTCATAATGAAGATGATATTAGGTCGGGTAGGGGAGGTTGGTTTTTCTTTTTGATAACCTAAACAAACCAGAGCCATCAACAATAGGGAAAAGTATTTGATCATAATTAAAGTTGGTTCATTTCAAATAGAAACATGCTCTAAATTTAAAAATTTATACTGTAATTAAACAACTAGCTCAATTAAATGTGGAGGTTACAATTTGTAAAACACCTTAATTTTTGTTTGATAATTCTTCTTCTCCTGCTTTACCTTCACGGCATGAATGAAACAAAAACTACGACCATTTCTACAACAACACCCTTACTTGCTGCCGGCCTGGTTTTTCTGGGAGCCATTCTGTTTTCAACTAAGGCGATTTTTGTAAAATTGGCTTACCGTTTTGATATTGACAGTATTTCCTTGCTGGCCTTGCGTATGTTGTTTGCACTTCCATTTTTTCTTTTCATTAGTTGGTGGAACAAACGCCGCACTCCTCAACGCACGGCCTTGTCCCGCCGGGATTGGGTGTCGATTATCTTGTTGGGATTTGCCGGTTATTACCTGGCTAGTTTGTTGGATTTTCTAGGGCTGCGGCATATTGGAGCGGGTATGGAGAGGCTGATTCTTTTTGTTTATCCCACATTGGTACTGCTCATTTCCGCGTTGGTGTACCGTCAGCCTGTGTTGCGTAAACAATACCTGGCTCTGATCCTTACCTATGTGGGCATCGCTGTAGCTTTTGCACAAGGGGCGAATCTGGGGGAAGGCAACAAATTTTGGTGGGGAGCTTTGCTGATCTTTGGTAGTGCTTTGTCTTATGCCATATATCTGGTGGGTAGTGGTCGCCTCTTGCCACGTTTGGGGACACTGCGGTATACTTCTCTGACCATGACTGTAGCCGCTATCGCCATTTTAGCGCACCATGGATTGATGTACCAATGGGATTTATTTGACTTTCCGGTGGAGGTTTATCAACTCAGTTTATTGATGGCTATTTTTGCTACGGTTTTGCCTGCCTTTCTCATCTCCGAAGGCATCCGCATTATTGGCTCCTCCAATGCATCTATCATCGGTAGTGTGGGGCCAATTTCTACAATTATTCTGGCCTATATTTTCCTGAACGAACAGTTTGGCATATACCAATGGGGAGGAACCCTGCTGGTTATTGGTGGCGTGTTGATGATTAGTTTGCACAAAGGTAGACCTTAATACGTCAGGCCGGCCTAGCGATGTGCAAGAGTGTGAACGCAGTGAGCAGCCCGTAGGGCCGAGCGAATAGCGAGCTCTGGAACGTAGCGGCCTGAAAGGCAGGCCCCAAAAAAATCAAATAAAATTTTGTTTATCTCCTCCCTGTAATATAGAAGATACATCTTGGCGGGATCAAAGTGGTATACATTCAGGCCACAACAATCCCGCCGAGATTCATCATTTGAATACCTTATTGCTGCACAACATCACCCCTCAGGGTCTCAATGAGTGCGCCAACCTCTGTAATCAGTTCAGTAGGTACATTGTTTTGAGTGGCACCAGTTACCACGGCACCGATAAAGTTGTCAAAATCAGTATTGTTGGATTTTGAAGCCATACGTGGATTTGTAGCTGGATCGTGTGCATCCTTCATATTTAATCCATTGTAGGAATAGTTTTCTGCACCAGAGGCTACTGTAAAGAAGTCGGTCAGGTTTTTGCTTAGGATAGCCAGATTGCTCAGGTTACCATTGCCAACTTCCATTAGAAGCGTTGCAAAAAACGGACTTAGATTGGGGTCAGCAGCAATGACAAAAATGGTGCTGTCTACCACGGAACGTAAACCCAGGCGACCTTGCTCAATCATTTGTCCGGGATTCGCTGGATCGGAAACCATAGTGGTACCGCCCAGTTTTTCATAAAGTGTAGGTTCTGGATCTGGGCTGTCATCATCATTATTACAAGCCGAAAAGGAAAATATAGATAGTACCATGACTACCATTAAGGAAGCGATTCTCAAGTTCATTTGTTTAGATTTAAATGTGTTTAAAATTTTTTTACTGGAGTTTAGCTTGTTTGGAGGTGGACTGTAGCGGGTGTTTTACCGAAATACGCCTACCAGGAAATTACCGGCTTTGGCCAATAATGAATTTTTTCCGGTGATGGGGCAGGAGCCGGCGGCCATATCAGCACTGACAATAAAACGCTCGGCATTTAGATGGAATTCTTCCTGGATTTTGTCATAAACCGCTTGAGCAGATTGAACTTTGGGGTTGTGGCTATACACAACGATGCCATCGGGGATATTGAAATAGGCATGTTGAACACTCTCCAGATGGAGAATGCTGCCTTTAATGCGCGCTGCTATAGTGGAATCAATGGGCCCCTTGAAATCTATTCGACTTAATTGCATAGCGGGGCCGGAAGTGGCGATGGATTGTTGAGTGATTCCTATATGAATGGCTAATGCCAGACCCACCAATCCAAAAAATCCACAGGTGTAAGCAATAACTCTCAATCCTTTTTTATACAGACTCTTCATCAGAAAATGCTTTTGTACTATTATGTACGAGTCATTTTCTTATTTCGGATTATCAAGAGAGTATATTTTATTATTAATTAGAAAACTATCCCTAAAACTTACCGGAAAATATCCAATAGTATAAATGAATAAAAACGGGTTCATCCCGTCAAGTCTTAATAGTCAAAAGCCCACCTAAATCCGCAAAAACAAAATCGGGTTGTTGATCCAGGATATCCATCACTCCACCTTTACGCTGAATCCAGGCTACTTGCAAGCCCGCAGCTTTGGCTCCGGCTACATCCCAGGTATTGGAAGAAACGAAGAGCAAATCCTGTTTTTTTAATTGTAATCCGCTGGCCGGTAGGTCGTATACTCCAGGAAATGGTTTGTATTCCCGGATTGTATGCACACTAAAGATGCGTTCTATTGAGCTGCCGATATCATTGAATTTGACGGCTCTTTCCAATAGCTCTGGGTTGGCATTTGATAAAATGGCCAGGCGGTACTTCTGTTGTAATTGTTGCAGGCTTTTTTTGACTTCGGGGTAAATTTTTAACTCGTAATAGCGGGCCATCAGATCAGCAGTAATGGCTTCACTGATTTCAAGTTGGAGTTGTGTGGCAGCAAATTGCAGGGCGTCAGTAGTAAGGGCATAAAAGTCCTTATAACGCCCCATCAGGCTGCGCAGCCAGGTGTATTCCAGTTGTTTCCGGCGCCAGATAGCTGCCAGTTCCGTAGCATGCGTTTCATAATAATGGTGAAGGCGTTCGTCAATGCTGTTGACGTTAAAAAGGGTACCGTAGGCGTCGAAGATGATGGCTTTCATGGTAGGTGTTATCTATCCTCTTCATAATGATGAAAAAAACACAATAAGGCATTCACTGCATGTGGATGTTGAAACTGCCCGCTGAATAATTTTTCCTTCACTTCAGAAATTGGTAAAAGAACGACTTCCACATCTTCTCCGATATCTAACTTGAGGTCATGAGTATGTTTGACCCCTGCTGCCCACCAATGGTGTACATAACTATCCATAAATACCGGATTGGAAGGGATACGACCAAGGTATTGCCACTTTTGGGCGGAATGGCCGGTTTCTTCCTGTAACTCCCGGTGGGCGGCAATGCCATGTTCCTCTCCGGGATCCACAATGCCTCCAGGTAATTCCAGGGTATACTCACCGATGCCAAACCTGTATTGACGAACGAAAAGGATTTCCTGTTTATCCGTGACCGCCACAATGTTTACGGAGTCAGGAGATTCCAGGATGATCATACGCTCTGTCTGAGCATTGCGCGGATTGCGCATATAATCAAAACGGGCGTGAAAGAGCTTTAAGTCTGGTCCCTGCTCTGATCGGACCCGTTGCCATTCGTTGTTTTCAGTCATGCTTAATCCTTATCATCATCAATGATAGCATCATCAATAATTTCGTCGCCGTCTCCGTCCAGATCTTCGAATCCAGCAACTT
>BQJU01000047.1 GCA_021604865.1 Saprospiraceae bacterium
TGGGTAATCTAATTGAATCACCGTTCCGTCATTGACTACACAAGTTCCATCAGCATTACGGATGGCGATGGGGTAGTTTCCTGGTGCTAGGCCAGAAAATGAACCACTGGATTGCCAGGAGTTTCCACCGTTAATAGAGAACTCGTAGGCTCCAATTCCATCCCCAGCAGTAATGATGATCGCTCCATCATCCAGGTTACAATCCGTAGGTTGAGAGCTAGACACATTTAGAATACTTGGACTTGGTGGATAGTCCAATTGGATCACCGTTCCGTCATTGACTACACAAGTTCCATCAGCATTGCGGATGACGATAGCATAATTTCCTGGAGCTAATCCAGAGAACGAACCACTGGATTGCCAGGAGTCTCCGCCGTTAATAGAGAACTCGTAGGCTCCAATTCCATCACCAGCAGTGATAGTGATCGTACCATCATTGAGGTTACAATCGGTGGGTTGAATGCTAGATACATTGAGTATACTTGGACTTGGTGGGTAATCTAGTTGAATAACCGTTCCGTCATTGACCAGACAAGTTCCATCAGCATTACGGATTGAAATTGGGTAATTTCCAGGTGCTAGGCCAGAAAATGAACCACTGGACTGCCAGGAGTTTTCACCATCAATAGAGAAAACGGTTGAGGAACTTCCCGGAGTGGCTGAAATTTCAATACTCCCATTATCTAAATTACAATCGGATGGCTGGGTTGTATTTATGTTTGATAAGATAGGAGCATTTGGCCCATTAACGGAGGCATTCTGAAAAACCGCGCAGGTTCCATCAAAATTTCTTACCCCAATGGTGAAATCAGCTTTATTTAATCCATTAAAAATATTAGTAGAAAACCAGATTGCTCCCCCGTCAATGGAATATTCAAATGTACCGTGACCATTGACCGCATTTATTTCAATAACACCATTTTCGGAATTACAATCAGTTAGATCGGTGGTAATTATTTGATTAATAGTAGGAGAGGGAGGCTCTTGAAGATCAATGGTGCCATAATACCTTTCGCAGCTATCATCATTATTTTTAACAAAAACCAAATAACTACCAATTGGCAGGTTAGTGAAATTGGAATTGTTAGTCCAGGTAAAACCATCGATACTATATAATAAAGGAGGAATGCCACTATTGGCAATAATGGAAATAGTGCCGTCATTAGCATCACAATCCGTAAGATCGGTATAATTTGCATTGATAAATTCTGGGGCAGGAGTAGCTGTAATTGTGGCTGTCCCATTACAAAGAACCCCAGGCGTGTCATTACAGGCACATTTGCTATCTACAATTATGTTGTAATCTCCTTCTCCTAGGTTGGAAAAGGTATTGGAAAATTGCCAATTGATGCCCCCATCAATAGAATACCTAAAGGTGTTGAGGATATAGTTGTCGTTCCCACTAAGGTCAAAAACCTGGATAATTCCTGTGTTTTCATCAGAACAATTTGGGTTGACAATGTCAAAATCTATGACCAGACTCTTTACATTCTTTATTTCTATGGTATTAGAATAAATAAAATTACAAGGTGACCCAAATGGGCGAACACCTCTTCGGAAATACCTATGTATTCCAGGGGCAAAACAAAGATCAGGTAATGCTTCGCTGCTATAAAAAGTCCAATTCAATTCATCTGCAGAAATTTCCCACCTGAATTCATAGGGAACAGTACCTCCAACTGGGTTATATGGTATTGTAGGCTCTGTATAATCAGCAATAATCCCAGGGTTAATAGCAGGGGTGCAAAAATTATTGTCGGTATATTCACAATAGGTTACCTCCTCCTTAAAATTTCCTGGATCACTGATTTGTTGGAAAACTTTGAATACAACCCAGTTTGAAAAAACAAAATTTGTGCATTCGGCTCTTTTTGCACCACGGCGAAAAATAGTGGTTTGGTTAACGTTAAGCCCAATACTCACCAAGTAGTTAAAAACGGGATTGCTATTGGCAAATAAATCTACTTGCAGGCCTTCTGGAATAGCAATGTCATTCCAACTATTACCCAGGTTAAAAGACACTTGCCATTGGTATTCAGGTCCTCCTCCGCTGCCACCTGTAGGTGCGATGATCTCTGTTATTGGCAAGAGAGTCAGTGTGTTACAATAAACAAGTACTACCGTATCCTGGTTTTGAAAAACCTTTCCTCCGTCCGTATAATTATTACAGGCTTGGCCAATAAGGCTTTGAGAAATGCATATAATGCCACAAAATGAGAAAAGAAGAATAGTATAGAAGTTTTTCATAGATGAAACTTTTGGGAGGTTAATACTGGACTCTAACCAACTCACTCAGTGGAGAGTATCCGCCATCTTTATGCTTGGCAATTAATTGGTAGGTATAGTTGGTATCCATACTTAACTCGTGATCAATAAAATTGAAGTGTGTGCCGGTAAGCAACAATTCTTTTGATATCTCTTGACTTGTTAAGGTTAATTGTTTGTAGGTTCGTAAAGGGGCGTCGTCACCCTTGCTCCTATACAAAACAAATTCGTAAAGATTTGAAACTGATGGATAAATCCAGCTTAGAATAATTAGTTTGTTCCTTCGATCTATAGCGACATCAAATGCCTGGATTGGGCTTCGCTCACCGGTATCAATGGGTTTAGATTTGAATATTTTGGAACTGCTTTTTAAACCGGCCTCATCGATGGCTAAAATCCTATATTGATAGTTAAATTTTTTTCGACCTGTACTGTCCAGAAAGGAAGTAATGGACGCCTCTTTTTCGATATATAATAGAGTGGTCCAGTTACTTTCAAAAGCCGCTTTTCGCTGTAATAAATGATTTTGTATGTCTTCACTTGGACTGGTAACCCATTGTAGGAATACACCTTTTGGGGTAGGTTTTATCTTTTTGAAAAGAGGCGCAATGGGTGGGATAACATCCGGACGTGTTATTTCAATGGGCTGGGAAAAATCGGAATAGTTTTCCCGGTAATCCAACGCGATAATTTTGCAAAAAAAGATTTCATTTAAAATATTCATATTGGCCTGGAAAGTATAGAAGGTATCCAGTGTATAAAAGGAGGTCAATTGTGCATAATTTCCATCAATGGAATTGGACATAAATACCCGGTACCCCATGACATCATCTTCTGAATTGGGAGCCCAATTAAGTTGCACCTCACCATTGAGATTGATTTCGGCCTTAAGTCCTGTAGGTGGAGCGGGGGGGATAGCATCTGATAATTGTCCTAACACGGCAAAGGTGTAGTAACTGTGGCCATAAATATCAATGGCCTTGACCTTGTAATAATTAGTGCCTTTAGCAGAAGTATCTTTGAAAGCCCTGTATTCGTTTGGGATGATTGTTGTGTTAACCTTGGCAAAAGGGCCATCTTTTTTATTGGCCCTGAACAAATCAAAACCTTCAAGTCTATAGTTTAACGAATCCGGAAATTCCCAACTTACCATTAAACTGCCTGATTCCATTTCATTGATGCCCGTAATGCCCATTTGAATGAAAAGTGGATCAGGGATGCCTTTGCCTTGAACGGTATTTGAGTAGGGGCCGTATTCATCAAATATCGATTTACCTCGTACCCTGTAGATGTATGGTTTGAAATTTTCCGGCAAATGATCCCGAAAGAACATGTTTTGGGAGTTCATACCTGGAGAAGTAGTTGGCACCAATGGAAGGTCGCTTGCTGAGTGGAAATGCAGACCGAAATCATCTGATCTTTCAACTTCATAACTCGTATAAAAAGTCTGAAAGTCTTCCTGATTCCACATCAGTTGAACCTGTTTATCTCCAAATTCTGCAATAATCGGATAGAGTGCAGGTAGAGCCTCTTGATGGTCTATTGAACCGGTGGCAACTCCAGTCTGCACAATTATTCCCGAAATATCATGATCCAAATAAACCCTATACAGATAATTTTCGCCCGGGGCAACCTCGGTATCGGTAAATGCCAAACCCATATCTAGCGCAATGGAATAGGATTGATCCGCCGCAAATAACCCAAAGCCGAATTGTGCATCCTGTTGCTGATTGGCATGATATATTTGCAAATAGTCACCTTTAGCAATGTCTGCAATTTCGAGATTTTCACCATACATGGTTCCTGCGGCAATACCAACCAGATCGCTGCTGTCAATTTTTGCTTTCCAATATTCTGGTGGCTGAGGTTTAACCCCTTTTTGTAGTATAATGAGGGAGGAAGACTGCTCCTTGGTGGTCAACAATTTACCATTGCGTTGCATCGTTCGCCTTTCAAGCGTGTATCCATGCCGGATGCCCGCCTTCCATAACCTGTAATGGTCGGGAGCCCAGCGGACTTTGATGTGATTATCTATTGAACGAGTTTTGACATAAATAGAAAGTGTATCCATCACTCCTTGAGTATAAACCGGATTGAAATTCAGCGAGAGGGCGTAAATGATGGATAGAAATAAAAATTGTTTCATACTGATTCCTTTTCGGATATGATTTAATTACTTCCAGTTGTTTTTATCACATTTGTATTAAAAATAGTAGTGGTCTGCCGCGTACCAGGTAAGCTGTATTTTAGCCTGATTTGATAATTACCTGCTGGCATAATTGGTCCTGGTGAAGCGACTAAATCAAGGCATGGTAAAATTCCGGGGCAATATGATTCTGCCAGTTCGCGAATCTGTTCCTCTGTAAATTCGTCATTTCCATAAGGCATGTTTCCTGCATACTGTTCCAGCATGGCTTGCTCAAAAAGAGCTATATTTTGAATACAGGGTCCGTTTAATGAGGTATGGTCATTCTGAATAATGGATTCTACCAGGTATTTTAGATTTGTATTCGGCTCCTGGTAAGCAACCGGGAAATAACCACTAGCATAATTGGCATATCTTACGAGTACTTCTTCTGGCACCTGGTCAATTCTCAACGCTTTGTTGGGAGGGAACCCATACCTGTCATCTCGGGAGAAATTGACACTAGACATTGGCCACCCGTTGAAATCTTGTGGAAAAAGATCATAATAGAAGGGGATGATATCATTTTGAAACCAGGATTCTTGTAATAATGCCTCTATGTCTACCAATGGAGGATTCTCAGCATAACCATTTAATTCATAGACACCAAAAGGTTCTTCCGTTGCAAGAGCAATAGAATTAGTGGTGTAATTTAAACCACTAAATAAGTCCGTTGCCTTTGCCAAAAAAGTTAGATGCTGGCTGACTCTAAAGTAAAGAGTATACAAAACCTGAGTAGTTGCCAATGGAGGATTGTCTTCATCTAAAGGTGGCGGGTTGTCAATGCCAGGGTTCGGCATATCATCGGCTGGATCAGGATCTTCTTCAGTGGGTTCTTCGGTATCTATTCCTTGCTCAGTGATGTCACCGTTTTCATCTGTTGGAACATTGACAATCTCTAATTTGTAGATGTGATCTGGAGCCAACCATTGAGGAAGTAAAGAAAAGGAGATCTTTTTTTCTGGAGCATCGTAGTTCAGAGGAATTAACCGGGTTTGACCCGTTTGCCGATCCGTTAATCGAATTTTTTGATGGTAGCCTTCAGGAATATTTGTAAATAGATCCTCTTGACCCCGGTCGAGCAAGATATACCCTTTGTGTTGTGAATATTCGGATCTGTAAAAGTTGTATTGTCCATTAATCGGATAACTAGCCCTAACATTCGTTGCTACTAAAAAGTCAAATCCTTCATCAGTTGTAAAAGTAATGGTATCCTTTTGTATAGCAAGTTCTCCATCTTCATAGACTTCTGTCCAGGTCCCATTGACTTTTTCTTCAAAAAATACAGCAACGACCAGTGTGAATGCTGTTTCTCTCTGTAGAAAATTGTCCGGGATAATTTCTATCGACAAATGATCTTCTGCCAATCTGGTGTGGAACGGGATCGTAGCGCCATCTTTGATTAGTTGACTATGGTCGAGTGAAAACCGGACAATATATGCTTCAACCTCCTGCTCATTGTGTATCTCAAATGCTTCTTCAATGGGTACGATAAAGTTTACTTTGGGAATCACATTTACCGGTACCGGTTGGTCTGTGATTGGTTGGACGCTATCAATAATAGAAAGAGAAGTAATCAGGTTGTTGTCACTGATGATCTCACATTCGTGCCCAAACTTGATACGCATATTCCAGTTGCCTTTGACCAACCCGCCCAATATATTGAATGTGCCTCCTATGGAACCCATCGCCCAGGTGGGATTGGGTAATTGGGCTTGTAAAATGGCCCCTGCACTTGCTTGGAGGATGGTGAACCGTCGGTTCCGGCCAAATATTTTCATTTTTAGACCAATTTCGGCTTCTGCGGCAGCCCAGAACTGCCCAGTCGCATACCATCCATTTATTCCAAGTGGGCCGTCATCTCCAGCACAATGTGCATCGCCATAGTCCAGTACCGAAATGTCAAAACCGAGATTTAAAGAGAATGATCCGTAAAAGATTAAAAAGGTTTGCTCGCCGGTATTCAGATCAAATTTTGCCCCAAATGCAAACCCCGCGCCACTGTTAACCAGCGCAGAACGGGAAGGATCATATACATCGTCCGAATACAGGCCTATCCGAGCCAAAATGTCTGGGTCAATCGAAGGAATACTCTCCACATCCCGGTTGCCCATCATAAGGTAACACTGGAAGGTTACTAAGGTGTCGATTACTCCAGGGATACCCAGGATGAGGCTATTTCTTTGTGAGACTGACCCCGCTTTAATATACCACCCTTCATTTCTGGTAAATAGCAAATCAGCCCAGCCCATTCTATAATTTGGCTCACCACCTCTGAGGACGCCATTAGCGATGTAGGCATAAGCCTCAAAATTGGCACTTAATACATGATTGACAAAATCATAACAAATGTCTACATAGGCGTTTATTGGAGTCCCGTTCTCAGGCCTCTCACCAGGTTGATAGGTTGGAGGCTGTTCTTTTTTGGGTGTTTTCATAAAACTGGCGTTCCCAAAAAAGTTTAAAGAATCTATGCCACCTCCATTGTTAAAGTTTATCTCAAAATGCAGGTTCGCATTCATCGCCGTTTCCGTAATGCTTGTTAGCATTAAAGTAGCCTTCAATCCTATTCCTGCAGCCGGATTTGGCGTGTAGTCTATACCTGTGAGGCTATTTCCCAGTGGAGGAATTGCAGGAGGATTAGCGGTAGCATTCTGCAGTTGCACCATTCCCGAACTGGTACGAGACATGTGGTGATAAACGCTGCCACCAAATGCTTTTAATTTAATGGCAGGACCAACCATGGGTATCCCACCTCCAAAGTCGACCATGGCATCAACCAGGAAATAATCGAAAGCATCCAGGCTGCCAAATTGTGCCAGAGCAGTAATGCCCCAAGTTCCATCCGGAGTATTCGAAAATGCACAACTAGTGGTATTAACCTGAACCTGATCAGGTCCATTGACCCCCTTAAACCAGGCATTTAAAATCCCCCTGAATCCGCTGCCAAATTCCTGGTGTTTCTCAAAAAAGGAAAGCTCCCCTTTGACTCCAAATCCCGGAGCACTTGCGTTGACAAAAATCTTATCGACTTCAAATCGCTCATACTGCCACTTTTGCTGTTGATTGTTTTCAGCCAATTTGCCAATAATCTTAAACTTGCCACAGGCGGTGATTCCCATATTACTACTAGGGGTGAGGTTGATCAATGCATCAAAGCGCAAGGCCGTTTCGGTTGGATCTTCGGTGCGAAACATCCCTATATTATTGATGGTTAAGGCAAATCCTCCATTGCCTATATCAATTTCGGGGACCTCCCAGGTGCCTGGACTAAAATAGGGAGACTTATTTGAGAGTTTTACATTTTGGAAAGTGATGTTGCTGCCACCAAGATCGAAACCAGCTCCAAGATCTACCGCTTCAAAAGTGATTTTTCCATGTAATGTTGCCAAAACTTTTAATCCATCGCCCGTATCCGAAACTTCAACCGTAGTTCCCGGACTGAATATGACTTCGCCTACCCAAATATTTACCAGATAACTGTTTTGGGTTTTTGCAGAAAAACTATATTCTCCATCACTATTCAGAAAACAATCATAAGCCAGACAATCCTTGGGGTGTATTTGGTCTTCATTGACAGGATTATTGTGATTTTCTACTTGTGCAGATTTTAAAATGGGTACATATAACAAACCATTAAATGCCACCTCATCAAATTGATTGGCGACGACACTAAGAGAAAAAGTATCGATTGAAAAAGCCCAACCTCCCAATTTGCCTTCATCAAGAGAGAGAACTGGCGATGCATTTGCTTGCCCACTTACGCCCATATCATCAATGATTAAGTGCTCAACAGAAATGCTAAACTCTTGATCCCCGGCTAATTTGCCTGAGATTTGCACCGTCAATTCGTCCAAATAGAACCCTTTCCAAAGGGTGCTAGCTTGCCCACTTGGGCTAACGTAAGGGGAATGGTAGTTTTCCGGGAATACAATGTTTTCAGGAGAACTCGTTTCACTAAAATCAAGGGTTGCACCCTCTGCAATCCATTTTATATTTTCATTGTTGGCAATAACAAAGGGATCGATGCTAACAGATGCAATAAATTCTCCCCAGGCAGGCATTTCCACTGTGAAATGAGCCCGTACTCGCTCTGGATCGGGCAGAACCTCCAAAGTTTCTGGATTTAATGGGACGACAAATTCGCGGCAAAACTCCACGGCAGCCTGAATGCCCATTCCTGCAAAACCCTGACAGTCAAATGCCACAAAAGTACTGTCACTTGCCTCAATGATTAATTTGGCTGAATTGCTCAATCTGATCCTTACATCTGTAGCCAATTCCAGGCGCCCTTCGTCAAGGGTCAAACCACTGGGCCCAAAATAAAGACCGGTAGCCCTGAATACTATTGTGTCGGAATTGGGTAGGGCCAATAACATAAAGGCATCCATTGAAGCAGTCTGTTCTGTAAAGTGGATATTATCAAGTATAATGGTATGGGTCTTACCTGCCACTTCCTTATTTATAACAGCAGGCAAAAAACCAGCTAAAGAATCATTGTCGACAGCAGAATTGCGCAATGCTACCATTCTTTCCAAGTAATAAGCCCGGTGGCGCCCATCGATGTATTCCCAGCCTTGATTAAATTCAAAAGCTCGCCTGGCTATCACGTCCGGTTTGGGGATTTCCTCAAGAGAGAAGTTATTGCTGGCTACCAATTGCAAGGGATTCAGTAAAGAGGCTGCTTCCAATTCTGTGGCTAATTCCTGGAAGAGGTCGTTTTGGGGAAGCAATTCGGGCAATGCTGGAAATGGCGAAAAGTCATTAAATCCGATCTCTCGGCCATAGAGTTGGTAATAAAGATTGCGAATCCGTTGATCAATTTGTTCATCGATCCATGTTTGAAGAGCAGCCATATCCTGGTATTGTGCTACCTCTTCGGCTGTAAACCGGTTGATCTTTTCAAGGATTTTAGCAACTGTTTCGTCGACAGCGGTGGGCTCCAATTGGGCGGTAATCAATGTGATTAAATCCAGAAAAATAAATAAGTCCTGGTCACATTCAAAAAGGTCTATATGGGCATTCTCCAGCCCAATTTCATTGAGGTCTCTGGTGACATTGATAGAAAAATAACCCGGTTCTTCTGTGAATTTTTTGTGTAGACCTTCATCATAATATTCATCTTCAGTACCATATATAAAAGAGCGTTCATAGCCAAGCTGGGCCATTTTGTGGTCCATGATATCCCGGTATGACTGACATCTTTCCCTAGTCTCGCTGACGCTATCCTGGTTTGAGGCCAGCAAGGTTTCCAAAGCCTGTATGACCATAGGCCGGATTAAATGACGGATGGAATCTGCAAAGGCTAATCCGGCCTCGGTTGGCGGTCCTAGATCTTCCTCTTGTAGCCAATAATAAGGCCCTGGCCCATTGGGGTTACAAGGTTGTCCTAATGAATCCAGTCCGGTTTGAGCGCACCCATTGGGATTATAAATTGTACCCGTTTCAATATGAACCCCTTCTGCATTAAATCCATTCGGATCATATCGGATATCAATGGAGTCCCCTTCCTGATAACCCGGATAAGGTGGTTGCAAGACATAATTGCCATTAACATCAAAACCATTCGGATCATAGGGTAGGCCAGTAGGATGATAGGTGCCATCGGGACCAAAGCCTACAAAAGTGTCTGGAGGTTGGCAAATATCCTCTCCTATATCTATAGGTGGAAAATTCCACTGATTGGGATTCTCTATATCGAGGTACTGGGAGATGCCCCTAACGTCTCCATCATACATTATGCGGGAATTATTGACTCGGATATTGGTGAATTCAACTTTAATAATCTTGTTGGAAAAAGGGATTTTTATCCGGCCATTTCCAGTAAACGCACCATTTTCACCCGTTACCTCCTCCAAGATCATGTGGAAACCATTGACTAAGAATTCTTCACCAGGAGCAGCACTTGCAAGCGGAATACCAGCCTCTAAAGGAGGTAAATCCATTGCTTCTCCACATTCATATTCGGGAAATTCAACAACTTCCACTTCTGTAATGCCTTCTTCTGTTTCCAGCCATTCACTCTGTTGATCTTCACCACATAATCCGGCAATTCTAATCTGGTAGGCCGTACCTGGACTTAAGCCAGTAATAGTGTGGAAATTGGCATTGGAAACCTCATCTTCATACCAGTTGGCATTAGGCATATCGGCATTGCGGTATGCCACCAAAAAAGAGCTGTTTGAGCCGCCAGCTGGAGTTGTCCAGGATAGAGTAATGCTGGTCTGCGTTGTGGCTTCAATGACAGCATTAGATGGCCCGAGACAAGGGGCTCTATAAGTGAAGGTTTTTATCTCACTAACTCCATTGTTCTTAAATACCTGAACAGCGGCGATGTCTCTTGTGCTCAATAGAATAAGGTATTCATGCCCGTCTTCCAGAACCGGCTCTAAAGCACCATAAAGGAAGGTGGTCAAATTGTGTTGCTGGGTTTCAAAAACAGGTGTTGTGGCGCTGATGACCTGATCGTAGCTAAGACCGTCATGGACTTCATATAACCGCAAGGTGTATTCCACCTGGAAATTTCCTATATGAAGTGGTTGCCATTGAAATACTAAATTTTGAGGAGACAAGGGATCAATTTCTCCGCTCGGTGCCAGAATAATAGGAGGATCAAGCTCTTCCAAACTGGTGGCTGAACAGGCCATATTGGATACCGGTGCTTCGTTAAATCTGAAATAATCATAGGCTTCTATACAGATGGTATATAAACCTTCTGGTAGTTTCCCTCCGGTTTGCAACAACTGATCTATACTGATGCCCTGCACTTCGAGCCGGTCCAACCTAAAATAAGCCATTAAATCAGCGGCCGTAAGCACTAATGGCTGCCCATAAGTTAGATTGATGGCATTGGGAATAAAATCATTTTTGCTCTGCAAGGTAAGTCCCTCACCACTTATGGTAATCCGAAGTCGTACCTGATAGTTGGGTTCATTGGCGTCATTGAGGGTCAATGTGTAAAACATCTTGTTGGGAAAAGTATTTTGCCATTCTTCCAGGATTGGAGAAAAGGGGGGGATCAGTTGTAAACTACCTGTAACCGGATAGTTTTGCCCTATAACAGACCATGGAGAAAAAGCAGAAAACAACAAACAGCAAACAAGTAGTCTAAGCATTTTAGGAGGAATTATTTTTCCGTGTAAACCCATTGTTGTACGCAATACACGGCCAGGACATTCTATTGCAAATGTCGAGTTGGGAAATAATACTAAAGCATGTTGCGCTCTAGTGAATAGTGCTGCTTAAGCGCGTATATTTGAAGCAAAACCCTATTGATATCAATTCCTTAGGAATTTTAACAAAAGACCTAATCTGCTGATTCTCAACTGGAATCCGCTCCAAACATGAACTAATTGACTTTACTTGTGCTGAATTAAGGCCATAGTGATTGTGAGGATCACTATATCTGGCACTTTACTGACTTTGAAATGAAAAAGTTAAATTGTAGATTCTTTCTGCCGAAGAATTAAATGCAATATAAGATTTTTTGCAAAGTATGCCAAAAAAAATGCATTTTTTATGTTAGAGCATGTTTGGCCGCCAAACATGCTCTTGAAATTTTTACTTGAAATTAATGTTCAGTGTAATATCGGCATTCAAGACTTTAGAGACGGGACAACCGGCTTTGGCGCCTTCGGCCAGTTCCCGGAATTGGCTTTCGGTGATATCAGGTACTTTGGCTGTTAAGTTGAGGTTGATGGTTGTGATGGCAAATCCATCGCCTGGATTTTCCAGGGTTACCGTAGCAGTAGTGTTTAATTCTTCAGCAGTGTAACCGGCCTGGCTGAGTTGGACAGCTAAGGCCATATTGTAACAACCTGCATGTGCGGCTCCAATCAATTCTTCAGGATTTGTTCCTAATTTGCCATCCTCGTTTTCAAAACGCAACCGAAAGGAATAAGGTTGTTCTTTAAAAACGCCACTTTGAGTGGTCAATGTTCCTTTGCCTTCTTTTCCGGAGCCTTTCCAGATTGCAGTAGCGGTTCTTTTCATGATTGTTTTATTTTGATGAGTGAAACAACTCTAGTAAGGAAACGCCTTATATTGGGCCAGTGTTCAATATAAAAACCTGTATTTTTTCATCTTTCTTCCTCTGGAAAGCATATTTCTTAAACAGATGAAAAATTTTGTTAAGATAACTTACGTTAAATTCCTATTCTGTCAAATCCAAGATTCTCTGAGCAGCAATTTTTTATGCTAAACCCGTCTATATTGCCCTCTTTTTGAGGGGAACTATCCCTGAACTGATACAAAATAGCCTGAAAAGAACTATCTTACAAACTAAAATTTATTGCTTATGCATTATTGGCCATTCCCCAATGCTAAAAACGAGCAGGAATTGAATTTACCCACCTGTTCAGGGGCTTTAGTCTATCTTTTTAAAATGTTGATCCTGGTGCTTTTAATGGGCTCAGGGCCGAGTTTGTTGTCACAAAAATGCGACAATTTAATCTCTGAAGATCGGGTAATTCAAGGAACCCACCTGTTACGTTCGGTATCCCAAACCTTGGTTGTTCGGGGTAATTATACCTATCTTTTGGAGTTGGCTAGTAGTGATAAAGGAATTACAGCTAAGGTCTATTCAAAAGGTGGCGTAGAATTTAACCAGGATGACGAAATCATCTTTATGGACGCCAGCCGTATGCGACGTAGTTACCGTTTTGTGGAAATGGGGGAGATGCTACAGGAACGCGGAACACCTGTACATCAGAATACCTTATTGCTGGATATGTCGGCTTTGGAGTGGTTTGCCTCTACTGATATTGGAACTTTATACATTAAAAACAATATCAGCAATGAAATGCGCAAGTTTTCTGTCAACCCCAACCGGCAAACAGAATTCCGACAATTGGCAGCCTGCTTTTACCAAACCCTGGATCCCACCAAAGTAGTGGTGGTGAATACACCACCTCCGAGCCCAGGGCCTGGCAACGCCAAAAATAATGATGGCCCAGTAAGTGCTACCCCTGCCAGGAAGGTAGCGGATATCAGTCAATTGGACGAAGGAGAACTGGCCAAATTGCGCAAAGAATTATCTACTAGTAAGGCACAGATTAAGGATGAAATTGCCAAAGAACGGGCAAAGGGAGATCAAATCAAGGCGCGATTGCAGGAAGAGGTAGCTTTGGCCAGACAGAATGCCGCTGACCAAAAAAAGATTTATGCCGATGAGGTGCTGGAAGCCCGGAAAAAAGCCAATGAAGAAATAGAAAAATCGAAGCAAGGGGTAGCTAGTTCAGTAGCGGAAGCTCGTGAAAAGGCCAATAGCCAAATCGATCTCATAAATACGAACGTAGCGGAGGCTAAAAGCAAGGCATCTGAGGCTATTCGTGTTGCTGAAATTCAATCGGCGGAAGAAGTTGCTGCCGCCAGACAGAAAGCGGCGGAGGAACTGAAAAATGTAAGAGAAAAACTTGAGTTGGCAAAACTGGAATACGCGGATGAAATTGCCTCTGCTCGCGAAAATTCTTCGAGTGAACTCAATCGTATTCGGGAAGAAACGGCACAAATTGTCCAGACAGCTAGAGAGAAAGCCAAAGTAGAAAAAGAACGCACAACCGAAGAAGTTGTTGATACCAAACAGACCGCCGCTCAACAGATCCTTAAGATACAGGAGGAGATGGCCCAGGAAGTTGCTCGTGTCCGGGAAAATGCAGTTTTGGAGAAAGAAAAACTGGCTCTTGAAGTGGCGGAGGCTCGTCGGAAAGTAGCCGAAGAGAAAGCCTTG
This sequence comes from Saprospiraceae bacterium, assembly GCA_021604865.1. Lineage (GTDB taxonomy): Bacteria > Bacteroidota > Bacteroidia > Chitinophagales > Saprospiraceae > BQJU01. Next base: position 14,178 of record BQJU01000047.1, read on the forward strand.
CTCCAGGAGCGTAGTACTTCTGAACTTGCAGATATTCGAGAAAATGTTGCCAAAGAAAAAGAACATGCGGCTGTTGAAGTTGCTCAATCCAGACAAAAAGCAGCGGAAGAAATTAGCGAGACCCGTAAATTGGTAGCTACTGAAAAGGATAAAGCCCAGCAGGAGGTAAGTAATACCCGCCAAATGTCTGCTGAGGAAGTGGCTAAAGCCAAAACACAAGCCGAACAAGAGAAGGCCAATGTTGCATCAGAAGTGGTCAGTGCCCGTGAAAAGGCAGCCATTACCATTCAGCAGATCAATGAAGAAGAGGCCAAAAAAGTAGGTGAAGCCCGCCAAAGAGCCGAAACTGAAAAAGCGGCCATTGCAAGTGAGGTTCAACAAGCCAAGGAGAGAGCCACCAAAGAATTGACCCGCATTCAGGAGGAGGTACAAAAAGCCATCGCCGATGCCAAAGCCAAGGAGCAGGATGCTATACAAAAGACTGCTGATGAAGTAAAGGTAGCGCGAGGTAAGGCTGAATCAGAAATAGTTAAGGCTCGTGAAATGGCTGCTTCTCAAGTAAAGGAGGCCAACACAAATGCTTCACAAGCCAAAGAAAAATATGCAGGAGAGGTACAGAATGCGCAGCAAACGGCAAGCGAAAGACTGAAACAAATTCAGGAAGAAGCTGCTCGTGCCATTGCTGATGCTAAAGCGAAAGAAAAAGACCTGAAAAATGCAACAGCCGAAGAGGTTGCTTTGGCGAGGGATCGCTCGGCACAGGAGATTACAGCCATTCGGGAAAATACGGCCAAAGAAATTGCTAAAGCCAAAGAGCAGGAAGCATTGGCCAAACAGGAGTCATCTAATCAGGTATCTGAATCGCGCCGCAAAGCCGCTGAAGCTATTGCCCAGATACAGCAGGAAGAGGCTGGTAAAATAGGCGAGTTGCGAGAAAAAAGTGCAAATGAACGTCAGCGAATTGCTGGAGAAGTAGCAGAAGCAAAAGACCGGGCAGCCAAGGAAATTTCGGCCATTACTGAACAGGTTGCTAATGAATTAAAACTGGCCAGAGAAAATTCAGCCAAGGAAAAAGAACAACTGACCTTGGCCGTTTTACAGCAAAGGGAAAGCTCAGCAGCTCAAATTGCCCAGGCACAAGAAGAAGCCGCCCAGGAGGTGTCAGCTACCCGTAAACAGGCTGCTGAAGCCATTGCTCAGCTGAGCGAAGATTTGCATAACCGTAAAGTAGAACTGGCCAAGGCACGTCAGGAAGCGGAACAAGCTAATAAAGCGGAAATTGCTGCTTCTCGGGAAAAAGCCAAACTGGAAATAGATGCCAGCCGTAAGGATGCTGCGGATAAAAAGGCAGCTTATGCGAAGGAGGCTGAAGATGCGCGCAAACAATCTCAAACAGAAATTTCACAGTCTAAAAAAGAGGCCTCTGATGCTATCTATGAAGCTAAACAGGATGCTACCCGGCAGGTTACTAAGGTGAAGGAAGATGTCAGCAAACAAATTGCTGATGAGAGAGCAAAACTGACCAAAGCACAGCAGGATTATGCCGCTGAGGTAGCTAAGGCGCGCCAGGAGGCCGATCAAAAGATTTCCGAAGAAAGACAACGAACGGAGGCTGCTGCTAAAAAGTACGCTCAGGAAAGCGAGCGCCTGAAAGGTGTAGAAGAGAAAATTAAAGAGGCTGAGGCCAAATTGCGGCAATTACAGGCAGAGCTTGATGGTAAAAACAACAATAACAACAACTAATTTAGAGCCCAACCTTTCGCAGCGGTCGAAGGCTTTGCGAAGGACTCAGCGTAAGTGCGCACATGGGGTCCAGACAGGCTCTTTTGCGTTAAAGTTGTTTTAAGAACAACTTTGATCCATTGAAAAAACAATAAAGTAAGGATATTTGTAATTTTGAGCTTGTTTGCAGTCTAAATGTGATCTGTAAACAAGCTCTTTCTTGCATTAATCAAAAGATTTGAAAATGAAACAATACTCCTTATTTGTTGTCGCGCTTTTTGCCCTATTGAATTTCACTTTTGCTAACGGAGGTTATCACATTGAAGTGAAGATTGACGGGTATGAATCCGAACAGCTTCTATTGGCCTATCATTTGGGTGACAAACAGTATATCCAGGATACCGTTCAGCAAAATGATCAGGGGAAATTTGTCTTTTCCGGTGAAGAAAAGCTGCCTTGTGGTGTTTATTTGCTGGTAATGCAACCGGAAAACCAGTTTTTCCAATTGTTGATCGATCAAGAGGAACAGGAATTTTCTGTGACGACCAGCAAGGAGGATCCACTAGGTGATGCCAAATTCACCGGTTCGCCGGATAACAGCCTTTTTTATTCTTACCTGAATTACCTCAATAACAAACGCCCTGAGGCGGAAAATTTGAAAAAGGCTTTAGATGAAGAGGGGAGTAATCAGAAAAAACTACAAAAGAAACTCGATGACCTCAATGAGGAAGTTATTAATTATCAGCACAAATTAGTGAAGGACAATCCTGGCACCTTAACCGCAGCGATTATCAACGCCAGCCTCACTGTTGATATGCCGGAATTTAGCGGTGATCAAGAGCACATTCGCGAGCAACAATGGCGCTACATGCAGGTGCACTATTTTGATAACCTTGATTTGAGTAATTCCTGTATGACCCGTACGCCATTTCTCTTTCAACGGGTCGATTATTTTATCAATAAATTACAAATTCAGCATCCAGATACCATTAGCAAAGCTATCGATTATGTGCTGGAAAAAATGAGGCCTTCTGAAGAAAATTTCAAGTTTTACCTCATTCATTTTTTGAATGAATTTGCCAAGTCAAAAATGGTAGGCATGGATGCCGTATACGTACACCTGGTGGATAACTATTATGCCAAAGGTGATGCACCCTGGGTAGAAGCAGACCAATTGAAAAAGATAGAAGAAAACGCCGCAAAGCTGAAACCATTATTGATTGGGAAAATAGCGCCCGATATCAACCTGCAAAAAAGAGACGGAACACCCATTTCACTGCACGGTGTGGATGCTGAATACACGATTCTTTATTTTTGGAGGTATGATTGTGGGCACTGTAAGAAGTCGACCCCAGATATGAAGGCGTTTTATGGAAAGTTTAAAGATAAAGGGGTTAAAATTGTAGCCATTTGTACCAAATTTACAGATGAAATCCCGGATTGTTGGAAGTATGTGGACGAAAATGAAACACAGGACTGGTTGCACACCGTTGATCCATATCACCAGTCGAAATTCATGAAACTTTACGACATCTCTACCACGCCCCAGATTTATATTCTGGACCGGAATAAAGAAATCATCTCCAAAAAAATTGGTGCCGAACAGCTTGAAGAAGTTATGGATCGCATCATTGAGATGAAGCAAAAGCAGGCTTCTGAAGATACTAATTAATAGAGTTGTTTCGCAAGGGCAGGGCGATGGGATGACTGAGCGCCCCTAAGACAGGGAAATCTTTTTAACAAAATAAGAGAATATCCCTGGAAAAAACCGTTTAAAATAGACGGCAATAATTTCTTTGCCACCGATCAGTACTTCTTCTTTTTCAGCAGCGATAGCCCTGATGGCCTTTTCTGCAAAAACGGCCGGGTCGAGACCTTTTTCCGTTTGGGCAGCCATTTTGTTATTTTTGGATCCATCACCTTTCAGGGCATTAATTGTCACGTTGGTTCGCACATAGCCGGGACAGATAATGGTCACCTTGATATTATCCTGGTGTACTTCGGCTCGTAAGGAGTCAAACCAGGCTTGTAGCGCGTGTTTGGAAGCTGCATAGGCTGACCGCCAGGGAGCACCAAATTTGCCCATAACACTGCTAATGGTGACAATGTGACCTGATTGCTGTGCCAATAGGGTAGGCAGCACCGCTTTTGTTACGGCTATACTACCCAGGTAATTGACTTCCATAATTTTTTTGTCTACCGAAAAGTCGGTTTCCTTGATCAATGCTCTTTGAGAAATACCAGCATTGTTGATCAACAAATCAAGGCGTCCAAAGTGGCTGATGGCACGCTGGGCAATCTCTGGAATGAGGTCAAATTTGCTGACATCAAGAGGGAGGATCAATACCTCTGTCCCAGGTGCACAATGTTGCTGAACTCGCTCTAATTCCTGTTGGTTACGACTTGAAATTATCAACTTTGCACCGCGTTGAGCAAAGGCATAAGCCAAATATTCTCCGATGCCAGAAGAAGCACCCGTAATCCAAATCACTTTATCTTTAAAATTCATGAAGACTTGAGGTTTCGTTTTGTAATTTGAGGGGGCAAATTTCGTTATTATTGACGATATCTGGTGCGAATGGCCCGAAATATTTAACATTGACTACATTTGAAAAAAAATCCAGTTATGAAACAGCTGTATTTAGTCAGACATGCCAAATCAAGCTGGTCGAATCCTGGCTTGAAAGACATTGATCGCCCCCTTAACAGCCGAGGTGAGCGAGATGCCCCCTTTATGGGAAAAATGTTGGCCTCCAAAGGCGTAAAACCCGACCTGATTATCTCGAGTCCAGCCCGAAGGGCACACAAGACTGCGAAATTTTTTGCGAAAGCAATGGGCATTGACAAAAAAAATATCGCATTGGATGAGCGTATTTACGATGCTTTTCCAGAGGATATATTTGAAATTGTACGCGAAATAAATGATGAAAACCAAACGGTTTTACTATTTGGTCACAACCCGACTTTTACCAGTTTTGTTAATCGGTTTACCAATAAATTTATCGATAATATCCCAACTTGTGGAATTTCGGGCATTGTATCCAAAGCGGCAACCTGGGAAGATTTTGCTACAACCAATTCTGAATTAAAAGAGTTTTATTACCCGAAACAATATTTTGATTGATGAGAGCACTCTTTGTGACAATGACCCTCCTGTTGACAGTGGTTAGCTGTGGAGAAAAAGAAGCTGATTTGTTTATCAGCGAAGAAGCAATGGTCCCTATTCTTTGCGACGTACATATTGCAGAAGCGGCATTACAATCCTTACCTATGAACTCCAGGGATTCCATGGCCGAAATATATTACCGGCAAATTTTCCAGATTCACGAGGTGAAATGGGAAGATTTTGAACAAACAATGTCTATCTTAAGGGAAGATCCCATCCGTTTGGAACGGATTTATGAACACGTCATGGAGGAATTGGCAAAGAGGGACGCAGAAAAGGGAAATGATACTTAACAATTATTTAATGTAGATGAAGCCATAATTAACCTGTACTATACCTTATTTTGCGCCATTGATCATTAATGACTGAAAAACAATGGATTCTGTAAAAATACTTATTGTTGATGACGAACCGGACATCCTGGAATTTCTGCGATACAATCTGGTAAAGGAGGGCTTTAACGTTTATACTGCTCCGGATGGTGAGACGGGACTGGAAGTTGCGGGAATTGAAAAGCCTGATTTGATCATTCTGGATATCATGATGCCAAAGATGGATGGTGTTGAAGTTTGCCGTCGGCTGAGAAGTAAACCGGAATTCGATAAAACAGTGATTGCCTTTCTCACTGCCCGCGAAGAAGATTACTCACAAATTGCTGCACTTGATGTAGGCGGTGATGACTACATCACCAAGCCGATCCGTCCCAGGGTTTTTCTGAGTAGAATAAAGGCCCTTTTACGCCGCTCAGAACGGGTGGAATTAAATGAGGAGTCTGAAATAACCAGAATTGGGGATTTGGTTATTGATAGAGAGAAAGTTAGCGTACGGATTAAGGAAGAGGTTATTGAATTGGCCAAAAAAGAGTTTGAATTACTCACCTTATTGGTTTCGAAACCTGGTAAAGTCTTTTCCCGAGAAGAAATTTTTAACAAAGTATGGGGCACGGATGTCATTGTGGGCAACCGCACCATTGATGTGCATATTCGTAAATTGAGGGAGAAGATAGGGGATGATTTGATCAAAACCATCAAGGGTATAGGGTATAAATTTGAATTTTAATGCTGAAAAATCCGACACCTCGTCAAATATCGGTTATTTCTGCGTTATTTATTGCAGGGGTTAGCTCGTTGTGTTTTGTGTTTTTATATACCTTAAAACCTGCCGTTATTACACCTTTTTTAGCCTGGTTGTGCATGTTTTTCATTATACTGGGCGTTGGCTATTTGGTCATCATTTATTACCTCAAAAAGTATATTTACCGCAAGATCAAGGTCATTTACAAAACTATCCACAAGTACAAACTGATGCCGGATGAAAAGCCTCAGGAAATTGATGTGAATGAAAATATTATCGAAGAGGTAGAAAGAGAGGTGGCTCAGTGGGCTGTCAATCAGAAAAAGGAAATTGATAGATACAAATCCTGGTCGGACTACCGGAGGAAATTTGTCGGGGATATTTCCCATGAATTAAAAACGCCCATTTTTAACATTCAGGGCTACCTGCATACCTTATTGGAAGGAGGATTGCAGGATGAACAAGTGAATGTTGCCTTTCTGGAAAAGGCTGCCAAGAATGTGGATCGGTTATATACTATAGTAGAAGACCTAGGGGCAATTTCCCGACTGGAATCTGGTGAACTGATCCTCGACATGCAGACTTTCGACATCAAAGCCCTGACGTTGGAAGTATTTGAAGACCTGGAGATTAAAGCCGAGGAGAAAAATATCGCGCTGGGTTTTAAAGAAGGTGCCGGCATGAGCTACAAGGTGATTGCAGATAGAGAAAATATCCGACAGGTGTTGACTAACCTTATCCATAATTCTATCAAATATGGTCATGAAAATGGACACACCAAAGTGGGGTTTTATGATATGGACAAAAATATATTGATAGAAGTTGCTGACAACGGATTGGGCATTCCCGAAAAACACCTGAATCACGTCTTCGACCGTTTCTATCGGGTGGATAAAAGCCGGTCTCGTGCACAAGGTGGCTCCGGACTGGGACTCGCTATTGTCAAACACATCATAGAAGCCCACAAACAGACGATCAATGTCAGAAGTACTCCGAATATTGGCTCTACCCTTGGCTTTACATTGGAAAAAGCGTAATTAGTTTTCATTATCCCGTAATCCTGCCTATTTTTGCGCTTCGAAAAAATTGCACCATGATAACTGTTGCGGATGTTTTTATTAAATACGGAGACCGGATTTTGCTCGATTATGCAAACCTGGTCATTGGTGAGAAAGATAAAGTGGGTCTGGTGGGCCGTAATGGTGCCGGAAAATCTACGCTTTTAAAAATTATCGCTGGCCAGCAACGGCCCGATGATGGTAAAATCAGTCGCCCAACGGGTAGTACTCTGGGGTTCCTTCATCAGGAAATGTCCCTGCCTAAAGGGCGCACAGTTATGGAAGAAACCCTGACTGCCTTCGAAGAGGTTCGAAAACTGGAGATAGAAATCCAGAACCTGAATGAAGAAATTGCTGATCGGACAGATTATGAAACGGACGCTTATCATACGATATTAGAACGTTTTGCGGATGCAACACACCGCTTTCAGATGCTCGGTGGCAGCACGATGGAGGCCGAAACGGAGAAAGTACTCAAAGGCCTTGGTTTCAAACAAACGGATTTTGATCGCCTTACCGATGAGTTTAGCGGAGGGTGGCAAATGCGGGTTGAATTGGCAAAAATGCTCCTACAGCAGCCCGATTACTTGTTGCTTGATGAACCGACAAACCACTTGGATATAGAATCCATTATCTGGCTGGAGGATTTTCTCCAAGATTATCCTGGAGCAGTGGTCACTATTTCTCACGATAAACAGTTTCTGGATAATGTCACCAAACGAACGGTGGAGATTGAATTGGGTAAAATCTTTGATTACAAAGCGTCTTATAGCAAATTTGTAGAACTGCGCAAAGAACGCCGGGAAAAGCAACAAGCGGCCTACTATAATCAGCAAAAAGTCATTGCTCAGAAAGAAAAAACCATCAACCGGTTTATGGCAAAAGCCACCAAAACTAAGATGGCCCAATCGATGCAAAAACAATTGGATAAAATTGAACGCATTGAAGTGGAAGCGGAAGATTCCGGTAGTATGAACCTGCGTTTTCCTCTGGCTCCTCGCTCTGGACAGGTGGTTATTGACGGAAAGTCCGTTACAAAGTCCTACGGAGATCTCCTGGTTTTGGATAGTGTGGATATTAAATTGGATCGGGGTGACCGGGTGGCTTTTGTTGGCCAAAACGGGCAAGGCAAAACTACGCTTGCCAAATTGCTCATCAATGAACTTACCCTCACCTCCGGAGAAATCAAGCCGGGGCACAATGTACAGGTTGGCTATTATGCACAGAATCAGTCGGATTCCCTACAGCCAAATCAGACGCTGCTGGAAACGATGGAAATGGCTTCTCCACCCGAAATGCGAACCAAATTGCGGGGTATCCTTGGCGCCTTTATGTTCAGCGGTGAAGATGTAGATAAAAAAGTCACGGTGCTTTCTGGTGGTGAACGCGCCCGCCTGGCGCTGGCCTGCCTGCTGCTCAAACCATTCAACCTATTGGTACTTGATGAACCTACCAATCACCTGGATATCATTTCTAAAGATGTACTGAAAAAGGCACTGTTGGATTATGATGGCGCCATGATTGTGGTCTCTCACGACCGGGATTTTCTTTCTGGCTTGACCAACCGGACCATTGAATTCCGGGATCGCCAACTCATCGACCATATCGGCGACGTAAATGCCTTCCTGGAAAAACGGGCCCTCGACAATATGAGGGATGTAGAGCTCAGCAGTCCCAAAACCGGCGATAATGGCACTGGAAAAGAGAATGCAAAACCTGTCCTCACCTTCGAAGAACGCAAAAAGTTACAACGTGCCGTCCAAAATGCCGAACGCAAAATAGAACGCTTCGAAGCCGATATCCTAAAAAAGGAACTCGAAATGGCTGACCCCTCCTTCTACGAACGCACCGATGTTTCTCAACAGATGGAAAAATATCAGCAAATGAAGAAGGACCTAGAGGTTGCTATGGAGGAATGGGAGGCGGCACAATTGGAGTTGGATGAGGCGGGGGAATAATTCTTGTACGCAATAAAATCTATATTTATCTTTCCGATCCTGTGTAATTTATTGAAATTCAACACTTTATATACTTGTTTGGGAGTTGAAGATTCTGAGGTAGACACAGTTTGCTGGACACTCCCCACTCCTCCTTAAACCACCTCTGCTGCCCCTAAACCTCCTAAACTCCTCTAAACCTAATCAACCAACAGGTTCTCTTTTCCACTCCAACCCTCACCCTCGTCCAGGCCGAATCAACCCCTCCTGGGCCACCGAAGCCACCAACTTCCCATCGCGGCTAAAAACATTACCACGCGTAAATCCCCGCGCATTAGAAGCACTAGGACTTTCTAATACATACAACAGCCACTCATCAAAACGAAAGTCACGATGGAACCACATAGCATGATCAAGGCTAGCCAGTTGCAGTTTGCCAAAATTGGCGTATTGCCCGTGGGGTAGGAGAGCGGTGGTGAGCAGGTTGTAGTCACTGGCGTAGGCCAATACCAGCTGGTGGGCTTTTTTATCATCGGGCATAGGTCCACGGGCGCGCATCCACACACTGCGGTAGGGTGGGCGTCGCTCCTGAGAAAAAAAGTTGTAACGTTCTACCAGTTTAAATTCCAGCGGGCGGTCGAGTTCAAGAAAGCGGCGAAAGTTATCGGGGATCTGATCGTTGTATTCCTTGGCCAGTCCTTCCCAGTTGGGCAGCTCTTCGGGGGGCTGCACTTTCGGCATTTCTACTTGATGATCGAAACCTTCCTGTTCCAGTTGAAAGGAGGCAGAGAGGTGGAATATGGCTTTACCGCGCTGGATGGCTTTGACCGAGCGAGTGGTAAAACTGCCTCCATCCCTGATGCAATCGACCGTAAAGATAATGGGGATGCTGATATCGCCGGGTAACAGAAAATAGGCTTGTAAGGAGTGCACAAAACGGTCTACAGGTACGGTTTGAATGGCGGCACTGAGTGACTGAGCCAATACTTGGCCGCCAAATACGCGTGGACTGCCAATGCTGCTACTAATGCCACGAAAAATATTTTCTTCGATTTGCTCCAACTGGAGCAAGGTTAATAGTTCGTCTACGGTTTTCATAACGGGGAAATTAGTGATTATTTTGAAGATTTATCCTTCCATAAGCGAAACAAACTATATTTGTTGCGAATTGATAAACTTAAAAAGAACTATGAAATACCTTGCGTTTTTTTTGCTTTCTCTCTTTTTTCTATCCAGCTGTAGCTCTACGACCAAACTATCCAGGGCTACTGGAAAAACTAAAGGATTTCAGGATCGTATCGAGGAGGGGGCTACGTTGATCAGCTCAGGCTATAATTATACCAAGGAACGTACAGCTGATGGCCGTTTTTTGTACAAGGAATATTACCCGACTACCGGACAAATGACCCAACGTTTTACTTATGCCGATTCCGATTTTAAAATCAAAGAAGGGTTGGCTATTGAACGATATGACAATGGCGACCTTTGGAAACAAGGCCGTTTTGTGAACAATCAAATGCAGGGGGAATGGCAATTTTATCGCTTTAAAGATGGTAGCTTGTCAGAGTATGGAAGTTATGAAAATGGCATTCAGGAAGGGACCTGGACCCGGGTAGATTCGGCAGGTTCACTGCTTTCCGTCCACCAATATGAAAAGGGTGAACGGAATGGTCCTTTTAAGATTTACCAACCAGCCGGAGTACTTTATAATGAAGGGGTTTACCAACATGGAAAACTCCGCCTTGAAAAGATAGTGGGTGAAGAGATGACCGATGCTACTATCCTCGAAATGCCGGAGGAAAAACCCTACATAACTGGCTGCGCCAATACCGACAAAAAAGAACAGGAAAGTTGCAGTAACCTAAAGATATTGACCACGATTTATCAAAACATTAAATATCCCAAAGAGGCCAGAATGAATGCGGTGCAAGGTACTGCTTATGTAAATTTTGTGGTTAAAAAAGACGGATCTGTAGAAGATATAGCCGTGATGCGTGGCCTTTGTGATGAAATTAAATCGGAATGCCTGCGGATCATCAATTTGTTGCCGTCCTGGGAGCCGGGCAAGCAGAATGGCATACCCGTGAATGTGTTATTTACGCTTCCGATTAAGTTTAAATTGGAGTAAAATTATTTCTTAATTTCGTTCTGTGATCAGGGCGGACGAAAGAACGCTTATTTTTCGATCTAGACAATTTTGTAATTCAAATAGTGTATGAAACAACTAGCTTATCCAACGATGTTGATATTGCTGTCAATGGCATGCCAACCACCCGCGCCTACCTATCAATCCTTTGAAGAATACCCGGCATATCAGGGCCGCGACTTGGGATTGGTCTACAGTCCGGAAAAATCAGTTTTTAAACTTTGGGCACCTCCGGCCGAGGAGGTTAAATTGCATCTCTATACCGATCCGGTGGAGGGAGATGCGGAAAGTAGCCATCAGATGGACCGCCAGGAAAATGGCGTGTGGATGGCTACTTTTACAGATGATTTGTTAGGGAAATATTACGCCTTTCAAACCAAGGTAGATGGAAAATGGGGCGAAGAGGTGCCAGATCCCTATGTGAAAGCAGTGGGTACCAATGGCCAGCGGGGACAAGTGGTAGACCTGGCCACTACCAATCCTGAAGGTTGGGAGCAGGATCAACGGCCACCGCTGCAAAATTTTACCGATATCATCCTTTATGAATTACACGTCAGGGACCTGTCTATGAATCCCAATTCGGGCATTCAGCACAAGGGGAAGTTTTTGGGGTTGACAGAATTGGGAACCCGAAGCCCGGAAGGAGTGATGACAGGACTGGATCACATCAAAGATCTGGGGGTTACACATGTGCACTTGCTGCCCTCCTTTGACTTTATGTCGGTGGATGAAAGCAAACCGGAGGATAATGAATTCAATTGGGGTTATGACCCTCAAAATTACAATGTACCTGAAGGCAGCTATTCAACCAATCCTGCTGATGGAACGGTGCGCATCAGGGAATTTAAACAAGTGGTGAAAACCTTGCATGATAATGGTTTGCGGGTCATCATGGATGTGGTGTACAACCATACCGGAGCCACGGAGGGTTCGAATTTCAACCAATTGGTACCGGGATATTATTACCGACAGAATGAAGAAGGTGGTTTTTCAAATGCTTCTGCTTGTGGCAATGAGACCGCCTCGGAGCGAACGATGGTCCGTAAATTTATGGTAGAATCGATGAAGTATTGGGCCGAAGAATACCACATTGATGGTTTTCGGGTGGATTTGATGGGTATTCACGACATTGAAACCATGAATCGGGTGAGTGCTAGTCTGCATCAGGTAGATCCGACTATTTTTATTTATGGAGAAGGGTGGACCGCCGGTAGCAGTCCCTTACCCGAAGCACAACAGGCGTTGAAAAAGAATACGCCCAAGCTGGATCAGATAGCGGCTTTCAGCGACGATATCCGGGATGCCATTAAAGGCCATGTCTTTACCCATGATGCCAAAGGATTTATTAGCGGCCTGCCGGGTTTGGAAGAGAGTATTAAATTTGGCATTGTCGCTTCTACTAAACATGCTCAGGTCGATTATAGTGTAATCAATTATTCGAAAGCTCCATGGGCCCCTTCTCCTTTTCAGACAATCACTTATGTTTCTTGTCATGATAACCATACACTTTGGGATCGGCTGACCATTTCTTGCCCGGAAGCCAGCGAGGAAGAGAAAATTAAAATGCACAAACTGGCTGGAGCCATGGTGCTTACTTCACAAGGTGTCAGTTTCTTGCATGCCGGCGTAGAAATGATGCGCACCAAAGGCGGCGAGGAAAATTCTTTTGAATCACCAGATGAGGTCAATCAAATTGACTGGTCGAGAAAATCCAAATACCCGGAGGTTTATAACTATTTTAAAAACCTGATTAGCTTACGGAAAAACCACCCTGCATTTCGTATGATGACCACGGATGTTGTGCAGGCTCACCTGAAATTTTTGGACGTTCCTGAAGGTTCAACCAATCTGGTCGCCTACCAATTGACCGGCAACGCAAATGGTGACCCTTGGCGGGAAATTTTGGTAGTCTTTAATGGCAATAAAGATTCTAAAGCTGTGAATATTCCCGAGGGAGAATGGACGATTGTGGTGGATGGCAAGAAGGTAAATGAAGACGGTCTAGGGACCATCAATACCACTAGTCTGACAATCCCGGGAAGGACGGCGATGGTACTGAAGGGAGGATAATTTTATTTGAAACATGCGCTGAAAGAACACTAATAACCTAATAATATGCTAGATATTCAGAAACGATTATCCAACCGCTTTTACGCTTTGTTGAGTTTGCCGGCTACAGCTATGGGTTTTGCATTATCGGTACAGATAGCGGCACTTAGCTGGATTTTGAATTCCAAATATGGCTTCAATCTGGAAGAAATTGGGTTTGTCTGGGCAGCCGGACCGGCAGCCGGGATTCTGGGACAAGTTATCATTGGTGTAATTAGTGACAAAGTATGGTTTTGGGAGGGCAGACGGCGGCCCTTTATCCTGATTGGAGGCACACTGGCGGCATTGATGTTATTGGCTTTACCCAATATTGATGTAATCAACTCGGCACTTGGCGTAGATAGCCTGATCGGGGTGGCTTTAACGGTGGCGCTTACGCTGGATTTGGCTATCAATATCAGTTTTAATCCTACTCGATCGCTTATTGCCGATGTGACACCAGTTGGTGAGGCTAGGACAAAAGGTTACACCTGGATGCAAACGATTTCCGGTTTTTTTGGGGTGATGGCTTACCTGATTGGCGCCTTCATTGACAACTATACCTTAATTTATTTGGGTGCGATGATCGTTTTTGCATTTTCTGTACTCCCTGTTTTTTTTATAAAAGAACCCCGCAGCCTGAATGCTGTTGAAGCGCAAGAAAGCCTTGTTGCTACTCCCATAGGTAGCGGACAAACCAATTGGCCGGAATTTTTAAAAATATGTCTGGCACATGCGTTCACCTGGTTAGGGGTACAAACGATGTTTGTCTATACTTTTGCCTACATCAAGGAAGTGATTATGGGTTTTGAGACAACGGCACAGGTTACTGAAAGCCAGAACAATGAAATTGGTTTTGTTACAGGGATTGCTTTTGCGATCCTGAATACGGTTGGCTTTTTGCTGCCGGCATTGGCATTGGAACCGCTTGCCAAAAGAATGGGCAGGGTACGCACGCACCTATTATGTATCGCCTGCATGGCCCTTGGTTATGGTTTGATTGTCATGATGGGATCAACTACGGAAACCCTGTTTATAGGAATGATTGTGGTAGGCATTGGTTGGGCAGCAGTAGTGAGCTTGCCTTTTGCGATTATGTCGGAGACGGTCGATCAAAGCCGAATGGGGTTGTTTATGGGGCTTTTCAATTTATCGGTGGTGTTGCCACAACTGGTGGCTTCTTCCTTGGGGGGATATATTGATGGACAAGAGGACAAGACCATTATTTATATTATTAGTGGGGTGGCGTTGGGCATTTCAGCGGTGCTTTGGTTATTGGTTAAGGAACAAAAGGTCGGGGATAAGCTCTGAGGGTTATTCATCCTCCATGGTTTCATCAGTGGAGGTAGCTGCTTTAGGGGCTATTTCCTTATTCAAAATCAATTCTTCGGTCAACTCCATTTCAAATAGGTAGACGAGTTCATCACCGTCTTCTACCTCGTTTTCCTCGTAATCACTGGTGATGATTTTCAATCGATTTTCTTTGTTTATTAAGAAAAGGGGCAGGCCTTTGTATTGGCGCAAATATTGAATAACCGTTTCGAAGGTGATCGTTTCACTGAGCTTAATAGTTCTGGGTTCTTCGGCTTGTCGGGTTACTCGATTTAAGACAAGATAGCTGGCTAATGGGCTAAACAAAGTATCTTTTCCGCCACCTTTTTGGTGTACTTCTTTGTCGGAAGGAAGGCGATAACTATGCGGAATTTCCAGACTTTTGCTAAAATTATTTGTTGCAAAAAAATTAATTTCTTCACTGGAGGTCATAGCTAACAGATACCCCAGGTCGGGGAGATCAACCAGATCTTCGGTCTTTTTATTAAAAATATCAACCCGATGAGCGTCGAGATCCATTGCTAAAGCTTTGTTAATATTGCTGGGTGAATTATCGAGTAGCATGACTTTTCGCCCGATATTTTCCAGATATTTGGCAATCATTCGGGGCCCATCACCAGCTCCGATCAACAACATGCCACTGTTTTTATGAAGCGTGACATTTAGCCATTTTCCGACTAAGCCTGCTGCTGTAGCATTGAGTACAACAGTCCCTAATACAATGAAAAAAACAAGGGGCGTAATCAATTCTGCACCGGGAATTTCTAGCTCCGTCAATTTTAATCCGAATAAAGAAGCTACTCCTGCGGCGACGATACCTCTTGGACCAACCCAGGAGATAAAAAGTTTTTCTTTAAAATTGAGGTTCTTTTGTCGCATGCTGAGAAAAACGGCAATAGGCCGTAACAAGATAACGACCAGGAAAAGTGCAAAGAAAGGCCATCCCAACATTTGAACCTGCTCAATACTGATATTGGCAGAAAGCAAAATAAACAGGGCGGAAATGAGCAGAATGGTAATGGATTCCTTAAAATCTAGGATATCCTGAAAGTGAGGTACGTCCAGGTTGGCCAATGTCATGCCCATGATTACGACAGTCAGCAATCCACTTTCGTGGGCAATAACGTCTGAAAAAATAAAAGCACCAAGTACCAGTGCCAATGTAAAAGTGTTGAGTAGGAATTCGGGAACATAAACCTTTTTTATCAAGAGGTAAAGTCCATAACCAATGGATACGCCTAAAGACAAACCGATTAGTACACTACGAATAAAGGTAAGCAAAACAGCAGAAGTAGGTGCATTTTCGTTGCCGGCCTGAGCATTGATAAAGTTAAAAACCAAAACAGCAATTAAGGCTCCGATCGGGTCGATCAGAATTCCTTCCCATTTGAGTACAGTGGCTACATTTTGATTCAGATTGAGGTTGCGTAACAGAGGGGCAATCACCGTAGGGCCAGTGACAATAATGAGAGAGCTGAACAAAAATGAAATTTGCCAGCTGATATCAAATAGCGTATGAGCTGCGACGGCACCGCCTAAAAAGGTAATGATGGAGCCATAGGTTACTAAACGACCAATAGAGGCACCGTGACCGATGACCTCCCGTCTTTGCAGAGTCAGACCTCCTTCAAAAAGAATGAGTCCAATGGATAGGGATACAAAGTGGAACAGGTGGTCATCCGGAAAGATACCCGTATGATCAACGGGATCATAAACCGGGCTAATGATCTTAAAACCCAAAAGAAATTCTGCAATAGGCCCCACCCCCAAACCGATAATAATCAGGGGAAGAATAGCTGGAAGTTTGAATCTCCATGCAATCCATTGGGCCAGTATCCCTAAAATGACAATACCACCAATTTCAAACACTAATGTCTATTTTTTTTTGGTCAGTTCAGAAGGCCGCTTTTCTTCCATTAATTTACCTCTTTTGTACAAAACTTTCAGTTTTCTCCGGCGCTTGATAGCAGGTAGTAAATTAACGAGATAGCGATATTTCCGTTTTTTGCGAGGCATTGAACAAATTATGGATTAGCACTTATTTTGATTCTGGGCTTATCACTTGGTACAATCCTTTTTCTACTCTTTTTTCAAATTCTTTGCGGGAAACAGGCATGCTTCGGTTGAGACTGACAAAATGTACAGTTACTGATTTGGATGTTTCTTTGGTTATTTTAACTTTGATACTTCGGTCCATAATAAAAATGTTTTAAACAATTATATAAATGCAAGTCTGTTGTAGTTCGTTTTCAGGAGAAAAACTCCGGATTTATTCATAGCGATAAATAGCATTGACATTAGCAGTAGTAATCGGCATAGCTGTTCGATCCAGGTTAAAGACCTGGCCACCTTGCTGAAAAGTATTTACTGCAGCAAGATTTAATAAACAAACGCTGTCTTTTTGCTTTTCTGGGTGGATGCTGACTTTATGAGAACTGGCATCATAAGCACCCCAGGAAAGTATATTTTTGCAAGTAAAAAGTGTTTCTACTTTGCCTGCAATAGCTGCCGGGATAATATCATTGATATACGCAGTCGCCCTATTTTCTGCAGCATAAGCCTGAAAATTTTCGATTGCCTTATTTCGCTGACTGTTAAAATAATCCGGTAAAGCAGCCAAGGCTTTTTCGTGCAAGAATCCCGGAGCAATGTTTTCCAAATTGCCACTTAAATGAGCTTCCAGTATATTGGAATATTTTGCAACATCTTTAAAAATGGGAACCAAATAATCAACCGCTGCTATCATAAGCGGGTCGCCATCGGGAAGAATTTTTGTTAAACCTTCATCAATTATACGAAAATAATGTGCTAGTTCAAAGTTTTTTTGGTCTTTTCCTGCTCCTTGACCATGGTATACAGGCGTGTTATTGGGATTTCCACTATGTGCCTGAATATTATCACTGGTCTCTTCTAATGCAAGTGCTTCATCAATATTTTCCGGAATTACATCTTTGATTTTTATAGGGGTTATGGCAAATTGTTCAATTTCAAATAGTTTGACGTTACCCTGGCTAAGTGTCAGCAGGTAAAAAGGAGGCTGTTGATTTAATAAAGGGATTAACTGCCGTAGATAAAAACTTTGCCCGAGATAAACCAATGGATCAAAATCTATCGGGACAATCAACCGGTAAAATGCCTCTTCAGTAATAAAAACAGCCAAACCGTCAGAAAGATGTGAGAAAAAGTCTGCTTTTTCCAAAAGGTCAAATCCTTTTTTCAAAAACTTAAGGCTTTCTTTTTCTGATTTCCCGGATTCTACCAATAAATCTTTGGCGTCAGAAAGTGCATTTTTTAAGCGGATTCTGTCTTCCTGAGCATTGCCCATCCGATAAGTGGGTAGGTAAATACTGATAGAAGGCGTATTTTGAGTTTGGAGGAGTATTTCAAATTTTTCTTTAGTCAACATAAAAGATCGTTTATTTTTTGACGAATATTATATGGAAGGTGGTTGAAGATTTCCAGTCAGGTAGGGGAGAAAGCCTTAGTGCTTGTTTGGAGGTCGCTTTTGAAGGCAAAAAGTGTCAATTTTTTGGTGAAACGAGGCGCTTTTTGCGGAGCATATCTGGAAGATACGGTCAAAAAAAGCAACAAAGTATCAGCAAAAAAGAGGCGTTTTGGGCCCAAAGGGTGACCTCCAAACATGCACTGAATAAGTTAGTAACTAATTTCACCCAAATGACCTTCAGCGCCCGCTACATCGCCAACATCATCCACTTTGCCAGCCAGCAAGGCGCAAGCCGACGAGAATTACTAGCCATTGTAGGTATGGAAATGCAGGAATTAAATGATGAAAACCTGCGCTTGGAAGCAGAAATCTACAACCGTCTGCTGGAGCGTGCACTTGAACTGACCGGCGATCCCTATTTTGGTTTGCACATGGGAGAATACCTGTCCCTTTCTGCTGCAGGACTGATTACCCAAATCGTACAGAGTAGCCGCACTGTCCAGGAAGGGTTGGAATACCTGGTGGCTTTTGCCAATCTGGGTTGTCAGGCCCTGCCTTTCACCCTGGAAGAACGGGAGCAGGATTGGGAACTCTCAGTAATCCCAAGTACCTTGTGGTTGGAGCAGTCACCACTGGCAGTCCGCCATACGATGGACGCAATTTTTTATTTCTCCTTGCGGGAATACCAGACCCTGAGCCACCAGAAAAAATACCCATTGGCTATTCATTTTAACTACGACCGGCCCAAATATTTCCAGGAATATGAACGCTTGTTTGAAATACCGGTGCGTTTTGGTCAAACCAAAACAGCACTTTACCTCGATAAAAAACAGGTAGCAGCCCCAGTTGTCACCAGTGACTTTGCCCTCCTACAGGTGCTGGTACGCCACGCTGAAGAAAAACTGGCTTTAATGGATCAAAATGCCGGCTTTCATACCATCGTCAAACAATCCATTATCAATATGGTCAAACCGCAATTCCCGACCATAGAACAAGTGGCCGCCAACCTAAACATCAGCGTCCGTACCCTGCAAAGAAGATTGAAAGAAGAAGGTTTTGCCTACAAAGCCGTACTCGATGAACTCAAACGCCAATTTGCCCTCGACTATCTGCAAAACCCAAAACTCAGCATCAAAGAAATTGCCTACCTGCTGGACTATGCGGATTCAAGTGCCTTTACGCGTTCTTTCAAACGCTGGATGGGGGAGAGCCCATTGGCTTATCGCCGCTCTGTCGCCTGATCCCTCAAAGCCTCAAAATGATCGAACCAAAGCAATTGATCCCACCACAATCACTCATACCGTAACGCCTTCACTGGATTAGCCACCTACAGTTTATTGTAAATTTGTTATGAACTGGAATTTCTTATATTCGTTCATTATTGAACGGGTAGCGTTCAGTAATGAACAATTTAGCGCAAACTACAAACACGATCTTAATGAAAGTTTCAAGCATCTTAGGAGTGGATCGAGTTATTATCTTAAATTTGGGGATATGAAAAGACTGGGAAAGAAAAAAAACGAAAGGAGTGCACGTAAACCGAAACCGACAGCACCAAAAGTACCGGCTGCTACTCCGGCAGAGGTGGAAGGTATGCGCCTCAACAAATATGTGGCCCACTGCGGCATTTGCTCCCGGCGTCAGGCAGCAGATTATATCAAAGCAGGGCTGGTAGCTGTCAATGGCAATGTGAGAATGGAGCCAGGATACCAGGTGGAGAAAGGCGATAAGATTACCTATAAAGGAGAAGTGATTCGCCCGGAAGAACACCTGGTCTATATCCTGATGAACAAACCCAAAGGTGTGATTACCACCCTCAAGGATGACCGTGGCCGGAAAACGGTGATGGACTTGCTGCAAGGCAAAGTCAAGGAAAGAATCTTCCCCGTAGGCCGCCTGGACCGGGATACCTCAGGGCTTTTGGTTTTCACCAATGACGGTGACCTGGCCAAGAAAATGACACACCCCAGCCATAAAATGAAGAAATTTTACCAGGTTACCCTCGATAAGCCCGTCATCAAAGCCGATCTGGAAAAAATACGCACCGGCCTGGAGCTGGAAGATGGTCCGGCACTGGTGGATGGCGTAGACTACGTCAGGGATCAAGGCAAAGAAGTAGTTGGCATAGAATTACACATTGGTCGCAACCGAATCGTACGGCGCATCTTCGAACATCTTGGCTACGAAGTCAAACGCCTGGACCGCCAATATATCGGAGGCCTCACCAAAAAAGACCTGCCGCGTGGCTTCTGGCGGCACCTGACCGAGCAGGAGGTGATTATGCTAAAACATTTTACAGGAAAATAATAACGGTGTTACAAAGAATTAATAATTTGGGCGTGACCCCAAGGGGTCGGGCTATTCGCTATTATACCGTCGCTCACTCCGGTATACCGCTGCTATCCCTCACGCAGGCAGTGCGTCGCTGGTCGTTGCCCCGGTATCTTTCAGCATTTTTTATGCTCATCCCTCAATTAGATTTCAAACAGATATAATTAAAGAGATCGTACATGTTTAAGATTTGGGTGAAAAAATCACAGGAAGAAATCAAATCAATCATATTTAGTGCCTTAGAGGAAAATGTGAACTATAGTAAACAATATATTCTTGGGATACCGGCTTCCTACCTGGACGATAAAGTCTTTTCTCAAGACGAATTTTTTCTTAAAGATGCTCCCTTTATATCGGCTCTTGTCCAAAACCCCAATCATATAGGATGCCATTCTCTGGGGCATTCCGAATCCTATTTCAAAGGGACACAGGCTATTGAAAAAGAACTCATTGAACTATGTGCCGTGGATATTTTGGGCGGTCAGCCGTTGCAGCAAGATGGGTATGTATCTTCCGGAGGCACAGAAGCAAACATGCAGGCAATATGGATTTATAGAAACTATTTTATGCAGAAGTTTGCTGCTAAAAGAGACGAAATCTGTATTTTATGCAGTGAGGATAGCCATTATTCTATGGATAAAGCGGCCAACATCTTTGTGTTGGATATTTTTAAAGTACCAGTCGATCAAGATAACAGAGCAATAACCAATGAAAGGGTCAATCAGACCGCTATTGAAGCTATTGCTAAAGGCAAGAAATACTTTATTGTCATTTGTAACATGATGACGACAATGTTTGGCTCGGTAGATCCTATCGAAAATTATACGGACGAATTAGATAAACTGGATTGCGAATTCAAATTGCATGTAGATGCGGCTTTTGGCGGGTTTTATTATCCATTTACAGACAGCCAAAATGTGATGTCCTTTCAAAATCCAGCCATTACCTCCTTTACACTTGATGCACACAAAATGGCTCAGGCGCCCTATGGTACAGGCATTTTTCTTATTCGGAAAAATCATATTGAATACGCCAATACGGAACAGGCAAGTTATGTAGAAGGAGAAGACTGTACCCTTATCGGTAGCAGATCTGGCGCCAATGCTATCGCCGTTTGGATGATACTGATGAAAAACGGACCTTTTGGGTGGCAGGAAAAAGTCTTTATTTTACAAAAACGAACGGAATGGTTGTGCAGTGAACTCTCAAAAAGGAATATACAATTCTACCGCTATTCAAAATCCAATATTGTTACCATAAGGAGTCATAACCTTGAAAAAGAGATTGCTGATGAATTTGGTTTAGTTCCTGATAATCACTCCGAACCTCAGTGGTACAAGATTGTTATTATGGAACACGTGACCATTGAAAAACTGATTCCTTTTATCAATGCTCTTGAATCATAAAAACCTTCCAACATGCGTTATTCCATTATTTTACTCTTATTTTGTTTGTTTCAATTTCAATGCAAAACAACTCAAAATCCTCCCGCTGAAAATGGGGGCGAAACCCTCACCCTTTATGTCGCTGCTCAGCGCGTAGATTGCACCGGCGTGGGGCCGCAAACCTGCTACCAGACTCGCCAGTCGCCAAAAGAAGACTGGACCTTGTTTTATGGCCAGATAGAAGGTTTTGATTTCGAGCCCGGTTATGAATACCAGCTGATCGTAGAAAAAACGACCATACCCAACCCTCCTGCCGATGCTTCCAGCTTTAAATATAAACTCAAAAAACAAGTCGCCAAAACCCGTGTTGACTATGGTGGCCTGCACGATATCTGGGCACTGGAATCTCTAAATGGCAAAACGGTCGATGTCACCGAACGCCCACGCCTGGAATTATTCCCCGGAGAAGAACGCATCGGCGGTTTTGCCGGCTGCAACCAGTTTTTTGGGAAGATGAAACTCGACGGCCAGAAAGTAGACTTTTCAGGGATCGGCAGCACTCGGATGTTCTGTGATGGCAAAATGGACCTGGAAAGCCAATTTTTATCCGCCCTGGATGCTACCGATCAGTATGTTATCAAAAATTTGCAGCTCACCCTTTCTCAAGGCAATCAGCAGTTGATGGTGCTGCGAAAAGTGGATTAGGCTAAGAGCAATGACAAGGAGAGAGACGTACCGCTCGCTTTCCTTGTCACTTTGCCCCACTCACTTTTCTCCTACTCTGGTTTAAAACGAATCACCCGCACCGCATTGGCACTAAAAAAGCCCAAAGCACCATTGCTAATATTGCCTTTTACATTGCCAGGCGTTGTGTCAAACAGCGTTCCACGCCATTCGGTTTCCATAAAAAGTGCCCGCAAAAAATCATAATATTTGTCGGATAGGCTATAACGTTTTTGGACGACTGTGAAACCGGGTTGAAATCCATAAAAATGAGTAGCTTCAAAGTTGAGCAAACCATTGACCTCAATCGTGGGATGGGTGAAATATTGGAAGGAATAGATGCCGCCAGGCAATACCTCAACGCCAATTTGTAATCCACGTTTGGAGATGTCTATATCCGGATGAAGCGTTTCGGGAATGATTAATAGCTCCCATTGATTAGGAATGGAAAACCCAAACTGATGCCTGCGGAATTCAAAATCCAGAAATCCCTGATCTGTACCAAAATATGCAGGCTCAAATGCTTCTGGAGTTTCGCTCATTCCATCCTTTGCTTCATAAATCTTTCCCTGCCATTCTATGCGTAAGTGGTAAACGGTTCCAGGCTTCCCTTTCAGACTATCCGTCAAATAATAGCCAGGACTAGTTTCTTCCAGCATATAAACATTGGTTTTACCAGAGATACTGACCATCGCTCCGGTGGCAGGGACGTATTCCGTATCAGAAGCAAAGCTGCCACTGAGTGATAGCCTAATAACATGCCGTTGAAATTCGTTGGTAATCCTGCCGTCAACGACCAGAACCGGTTCTGGGGCCACGGGATTCAAATCTATTTCTTCCTGACAGCTGGGGCCAATCAGGCCTACAAGGAATAAAAGGGAGATAAGTTTATTCAGGTTCATCGGTCAAAATTTAAAATTGTAAGAAATAGAAGGAATCAAACCAAATACATAGGTTTTTATCGCCGCCACATCGGTAGGATCGGGCACATTATCACTTGCATCTTGTCGTTTGGGCAAAATGTCGATGGATAGGGCATTTTTTCGGTAGTACATATTAAGGATAGAAAATACCCAGTAGGCATCATTACGCTTACCGGGTTTGCGCTTTAATGTAGCCGAAATATCCAGTCGGTGAAAATCCGGCAAGCGTGATCCATTGCGGTCAGCATAAAGGGGAACAATGGTTTCACCCAATTGGTAACTTCCAATGGGCAGGTTGACTGCCTTGCCGGAACTATATTGCCAGTTTGCAGCAAATTGCCACCGCCGGGAGGCTTCATATTGTAGGATCAGCTTTAAGTCATGCGGTTGATCATGGAATACAGGGTATTGTTTGCCTTCATTTATATCCGGAATAGTCCGCTGACTTCGGCTGTAAGTATAAGCTATCCAGCCACTCAATTTTCCGATCTTTTTCTCCAATAAAAGCTCAAGGCCAAAGGCACGCCCCATACCACTGCGGATGTCAGCCTCCAGATTGGGATTCTGAATCAAACTGGCATGATCAACAAAGTCGATCTGATGGTGCATTTGTTTATAATATAATTCTATGGATAAGCCATATTGTTTACCCATATTTCTGCCAAAACCCAAAGAAACCTGATCCGCTGTTTGTGGAGGTAAATTGGGATTGCTGGGTAGCCATATATAAAAGGCGCTAAAGGCACTGGTTGAGTTGCGTAATTCCTGCTGGTATTGAACCGTTCGGGCATAACTGGCTTTTAAAGCCGTTTGGTCTGACAGCAGGTAGCGTATACCCAACCGGGGAGATAATGCCCAATTGTGGTGGTAAACGCCCCCGGAATGTTTGACGGAATCAACCACCAGATGAGCTTCATTAAATTGATACACCGTTGCAGGGCCAAGATTCTGGTTGATGCTCAGCCGAAAACCATACTCAAGTTCCAACTGCTTATTAGGCATCCAGTGATGTCCGAGGTATACTGCCGATTCCAGTGTTTTTCTTTTGGCAACGGCTTTGATGCGACCTGCTGTTTCACTTCCAGGATCGAAGCGATGTAAAATACCGTTCATCCCAAATTTCAGAGTATTTCGGGGATTGATATACCAGCTGAAATCTGCTTTGGCATTGACATCTTCTATACCCGATTGCCAGTTGAAAGTGGTCGCGCCATCAATAAAATTTTCAATAAAATAATCGTAGCGGCTATACACTAAGGTAAAATTGGAAAAAAGCTGATCGCTAAATAGATGATTCCAGCGCAAAGTAGTGGTTGCATTGCCCCATTTGTTTTCATATTGATCAAAAAACCGAAATAGGTCTCGCCCGAAATAGGCCGAAAGAAAGAGGTGATTCCGTTGATTTATGCGGAAATTCAATTTGCTGTTTAAATCGTAAAAATGAATCTTATTGCCCCCATTATCAGGCGATAGACCCAGAAATATGTCGGGATAAGTCCGGCGACCGGAAATAATAAAAGAAGCCTTGTCTTTGACCAATGGCCCTTCAAGCTGCAAACGACTGGCCAATAAACCAATGCCGCCCTGTACACCAAATTTTTCCCGGTTGCCCTCTTTCATCCTGATATCTACCACTGATGATAAACGGCCGCCATACTGCACCGGAAAATGCCCCTTATGGACCTCCATTTGTTGGATGGCATCGGCATTAAAGGCGGAAAAGAAACCTAGGAAATGAGAAGGGTTGTAAACTGGTGCCTCATCCAGCAAGATCAGGTTTTGATCCACGTTGCCGCCCCGCACAAATAAACCCGAGGCACCTTCACCTCCCGATTTTATGCCGGGAAGCAACTGAACCATTTTGAGCACATCAGCTTCCCCGCCCAGTGAGGGCAGGGTTTTGAGTTGATTGACATCGATCTTATGGGTTCCAATCACCTGCTCAGTGGCTTTGGTCCTGTCCTTACTGGCTAAAATCACTACTTCCTCTAGCTGGGTTTCATCCGGCTTCAGGCTGATATCAAGGTATTGGTCTTTGGTGAGGTTTATGGCTATACTTTTAGGCGCATATCCCAGATAGGCAACCGTTAGTTGATAATGGCTTGCAGGCAAACTGAGGGTATAAAAACCATAAGCATTACTCACGGTGCCTATTCCGGAAGAGTCGGCTACCATAATTGTAGCACCAATTAATGCTTCACCACTACTGCCGTCACGGATGTATCCATTTAGGTTTTGCCTGGACGGAGGGGACGGATCGGGCAGGATTAAAATTTGACGGCGATTTACTTTAAATTTCACCAACTGAGGGTGGAAGAGTCGTTTTAAAATCCAACCAAGAGAACGTCCTTCGGCTTTCAAGTTGATTGTTTCTTGTTGCTGGGACATCACCTTTGAGGAATAGACAATGTGCACATTGGCTATTTGCTCCAATTGTTCCACTGCCTCGGAAATGCTTTTTTGGACAAATTCTACCTCCACCAATGTTTTTAAAATATCATCCTGGCTCAGTGCCGTAGAGGCATAACACAGCCACAGGATGGTAAACATCCAGGTTGTTTTTTTCATTTTAAAAGAGCTGTAGTGCTCAACTACATCCCATTCCGTCTAGGGTGATGAGGTTCGTTGTGCGGGTGATTTTTATGTCTAACGTAAATTTCATTGTTTCTAGAATGTAATCCAGTGTTACATGCTCAAACCGGCCTGTAAGGCGACAATCGGCCAAATTGGGGTTGTTCAACTTGAATTTTACCTTAAAATGTTTTTCCAGCACCCTACAGATTTCAGTCACATTGTTATGTTTGAATTCAATTACCCCGTTTTGCCAGGCAAGGTCATTGGGCCGGTTATCCAGAAATAGAAGTTGATCTTTTTGGCGATCGTATAGGCCCATTTGCCCCTTTGTCAGCAACAATTGTTTGTCAGCATTATTATTCGCAAAAAAGGCCACTTTGCCGAATTGTACCTGCACCCAATGTTGCAGACTGTCGGGGTAGGCCATTACATCAAAAGAAGTACCCAATACTTTTACCGTTGTTGATGGCGTCTCAATAAGAAAGGCATGGGATTCATCACGTGCCACCTCAAAAAAGGCCTGACCACTCAACACCACCTTTCGTTTTGATCCATTAAATATTTTGGGATAATGTAGTGTTGAATTTTGGTTCAACCAGACTTTTGTACCATCAGCCAAGAGGATCGGCAGAGTTGCTACGTAATCGCCCTGAACCATTTCCTGCATATCGACTTTTGGCCACCATATCCAGGTGCAAAGCCCGATGAGGAGCATAAAGCAGGCGGCAATACTGCCATACCACCACTTTTGCCGCAACACACGGGTCGGCTTTTGGGTATGAGCATGGATGTTTTTCCAAGCTCGCTCGACATCCGGAGCCATAGGAACAGTCTCATCTCTGGAAGCCTCCCACAGCAACTTTATTCTCCGGAAAGTGATTTCATTTTTCGGATTTGCTGCCAGCCACACTTCTACCCCTTTTTGTTGGGCAGGAGTAGCCTGATTCGTTAAATAAGCTATGATTTCGGCTTCCTTCATTTTACCGCTTTAACAACTAAGACAATGCATTTTTCCAAAAGGGGGAAAAGGAGGTGATTTTTTTAAAGCATCACCCACCCAACCAGTACCAAAGTATCCCAATACTTCCCCAGCATCTCTCGCAATTTCTGCAAGGCAATTTTAATCTGTGTTTTTACGGTTTCTTTGGTAATGCCCAGTTCTTCAGCGATTTCGTTATATGTCAGGCCATTATTGCGGCTGAGGTGAAAAATGATCCGACATTTTTCAGGTAGGGTTTTAACAGCTTTTTGAATAAATTCAAATAATTCTTGTTGGTCTGGAAACTCGGGGTTATTGGGAAGAAAAATAAGTTGTTCAGATGAGAGTAGGTCTATAGGCTGCCGGTATTGTTGTTTAAGGTAATTGATGGCTCGATTTTTTACACTAGCATACAAATAGGCTTTTAGTGAGGTAGAGATGAGTAGTTTCTCCTTTTTTTCCCATAAGGTAAGGAATACTTCCTGTGTCAGGTCTTCTGCCACCTCCGAATTAGGGATAAACCTGAAAGCATAATAATATAAGGGTTGGTAATAAGCCCGGAAAATAGCCTCAAAGGCTTGGGCATTACCACGGCGAAGTTGTTGTAATAATTTTTCCTGGCTGTCCTTCATGTTGTCGGTGATTCTCAGTGCTTGTTTGGAGGAGACTATATCAAACTCCTTCCTATTAAAGATACGGTCTTAAGCAGATACCCCTATCAGTAGGTATACTCTGAACAGTTTCTGAAATGAAGGAGGCATAAATTTTTTACCCTAAGGACCATTTTTTATTGGAGGTAGTCTATCTGGCCGAAATGGTGGGCACTACCATACTGCCGCGTGAAGAGTAGACAGGTGACTGTGATTGTGGAAGTAATCACAAAATAACAAAGGTATTTTTGAGGTATTTCTATGACTTTTTTTATTCCCGAAACACTTTTTTTAAAAAAATGAGAAAAAAAAACTCAGAATTGCATTTTTTTTTAAAAAAGAAATGTCTTAAAAAAGTAAATTTTATACAGTTTTAAATAATTATTTTCATCTTTAAATATTGACAATGAGGTGATTGTGTGCTTAGGTTCATTGTAATTTAGTACAGTAAATGAGTAAAATGTACTAAATTTTGAAGATAGATAAAGCGACATTTGTATTGTTGATGGTTGAGAACGGAAATAAGGAGGGAAGAAAAAGTGAAGAATCAACTACAATAAAAAATGCAGTTAAAAAGTAACTGCAAATTAAATAGAACAAGACTTTGTCCACTGACAAAATTATAGTCCCTTGAAGAATTAGTAGGGTATCAATGGATATCCTATGTTTTTTGGTATGTAGATAGCCTCTCAAAGCTCTTTTCGAACCGGTTAGTTAACTAACCGGTTTTTTTATTTCTACAAGAATGACAAAGGTATCATTTTCTCCTAAAAGAAAAAAATCCCACCTCTTTTTTTTAACTAATCAGATTTTAGACCGTATCGGTTAATACTTTGAGCGCTTGTTTGGAAGTCAACCTTTTCGCTTCCATAGGCTTGCCGAAGTTCTTCGCCAGGAGGCTGCGACCTTGCGCCCGTCTTCGAAGCCTTTCGCTTGCGCCGAAGCTTTCTCCGGCGGCCGTAGCCTTTGGCGAAGGACTCAGCGAAGGAGCATGGCACAGACGCCCGGTGAACGGCGATGCAAAACCGACCTCCAAAATAAGCGCTGATATAGTCTGTTCCATCTGTTGCCCCATCGTCAAACCACCAATTCCACGCTTTTTTGTAAGTTTTTTTATAAAAACCTAGTCTTTTTAAAAAAATATCTGGCTATATCGAAGATTTTTTTAGCAAAAAACAAAGCGTACAATACAGTTTTGGTAATTAATTTTAACTTTAATTGGCTTGTAATCAATTAGATATGTTGTTTTTTTAACTATGGTTTAGTTACAGTAAAATTGTAAAATGTACTATTTTCTACTAAGAAATAGAACGACATTTGTATTGTTGATGATTGAGAATGGAACAGTGAAGTGATTGGAAGTTAAAAAAGATGATCAATCCTCAGAAGAGAAAAAAAAATTTGCAGACACAAAAGCATCTGCAAATTTCAGTTGAAAAGGATTTTGTCCACTGACACAATTATAATCCCTTGAAGAATTAGTAGGGTATCAATGGATATCCTATGTTTTTTTGGTATGTAGATAGCCTCTCAAAGCTCTTTTCGAACCGGTTAGTTTACTAACCGGTTTCTTTATTTTGCTTTTAAAGACAAGCAAATGTACCAATTTATCAGCAAAGAAAAAACTAAGCACCTGCTTTTCTTTCTCATTTCTTCTCAATCAGTACAGTAATTGTTTACGACTGATCCCTGATTTGGTTGCATTCCAAAGCAGAAAAAAAGAATCTTTCTTTATTACCACAACAAGACTGACACGAGTGAAGGTTTGTAATGTCTTATGTCTCAAATACTTAAAAAGCATATTTGAGTTTTTGTGGAAGCATGTTTTTTTTCGATTTTTTTTTTCAAGTTAGGAAAAATCCTCTTTTCCCCCTTCCTCACAATCCTGCCAAAATACAAATCCTGGTTTTAGAAGGTAAGGGATGAAAAATAAATCCTGCGTCTTAGTGCACTTTTCATTTTTCACTTTTGTCAGTTTGAACAAATTGCTCGCTCTCATCCATTACCTTTCATCACCATATCCCCCTTGGAAATGCAGATCACAATATGTTCCACGACAACTCATCACAACAGGTTTTAGCGCATCCGGTTGATCCATTAAATCCGAACATCAAACCGTCAAGAGCGCTAAAAACCTAAAATTATCAAACCCAGAACTACCTTTTCTCTCCGAATTCCGTAAATTGGGCTACTCAAAACCCAATGCTATGTTATTCCGCACATGCTTTATTTTCGCGACCCTTATATTTTTCTCCACTTGCAAGGAAAAAGTTGCTGAAGAAGCAGCTATCCTGCCCCCAACGGATCGGTTGGGAGAAATTGATTTTCAGACTACTGGCTTGGAGGCAGCACAGGCTGATTTTAAGAAGGGATTATTATTGCTGCACAGCTTTGAATATCCTGATGCCCGCGAGGCATTTCTTGAAGCCCAGGAAATTGACTCCACCTATGCTATGGCTTATTGGGGAGAGGCGATGACTTACAACCACGGCCTGTGGCGACAGCAAGATTATGAAGAAGGGAAGGCTGCTTTATTAAAACTTGGAGAAACACCCGAGCTTCGTTTGGCGAAAGCCGGCACACCATTAGAAAAAGATTTACTCCAGGCCACTGAAATTCTTTATGGCGAAGGCACAAAACAGGAACGAGATCAGGCTTATTCGGAATACCTGGGTACTTTATACGAAAAATATAAAGGCAACCAGGAAGTAGCTGCCTTTTATGCCCTCTCTTTGCTGGGAGCCGTACCGGTAGGTCGTGACGAGGAGGCTTATGGCAAGGGGGCCCGGGTTGCGCAGGGCATTCTGAACGAAAATCCGAATCATCCGGGGGCATTACATTACCTCATCCATTCTTATGATGATCCCGATCATGCCATGTTGGCGCTTAGTGCAGCCAAGAGTTATTCCAAAGTGGCACCTGATGCTGAACATGCCTTGCACATGCCATCTCACATCTACGTAGCGTTGGGCATGTGGAAAGAAGTAGTGGCTTCCAATGAAGCCTCCTATGCTGCCAGCGTGAAACGCATGGAAGAGAAGGGATTGAACAATGACGCCCGGGGATACCATGCCTTTCATTGGTTGTTATACGGATATTTGCAACAAGGCAGGCTACAGGACGCTCGCAAGATCCTCACTGATGTGCAAAGCTATGTCCAGGACACTTCGTCGAAACGGGGTAGGGGATACCTGATTGAAATGAAGGCAACTTACCTGATGGAAACCGACGATTGGTCGGGCGATTTTGTTGATCTGGATGCTGAAAAGGAAGACCTGAACATTGTGACCCAAACCCTCTTTCATTTTGTAGAAGGAATGAAAGCTTTTCATCAAAATGACGCCGACCAGTTGGCAGCTACGATAAAATTGATGGAAAAAAACCGTAAAACGGCTTCCCTGCTGGTGACCAATAAAGGCATCCCTATGTGTAGTGCCAGTGCCAATCGGCAGGTACCCAATCAACTCGACCTGGATCAGGCCGAAATTCTGGAAATGGAATTGCGTGCCTTCGAAGGCTGGCTGAAAGGAGATAAAGCACAAACGGAAAGCTGGCTAAAAAAAGCGACCGAAAAGGAAGACAATATCAGTTATGCTTACGGTCCACCAACGATTGCCAAACCCACCCACGAGCTGTATGGTGATTGGCTGCTGGAACAGGGCAAGGCACAGGCTGCCCTGGAGCAATTTGATGCAGCACTATATCGCGGACCCAAGCGGGTACATGCCTTAAAGGGCAAAATGCAGGCAGCTAAGATGCTGGGGGATGAAGCGCTGATACAGGAAATAGAAACGATTTTCCAGGAAATCCAGGAAGGAATAGGAGGAAAGTCGATTTAAAAAAAAGAAACATGTCTAATCTTGAAGAAGGGCTCTCTCTTGGCGAAGACGGCCTGTCCCGTTGTTGGTGGCCCGGTGATAAAGCCGATTATATGCATTACCATGACCACGAATGGGCGCATCCGGTAATGGATGACCACCGACTCTTCGAAAAAATCTGCCTGGAAGGTTTTCAGTCCGGTTTGAGTTGGCTCACCATATTGCGTAAGCGGGATAATTTCCGAAAGGCTTTTCTGAATTTTGATTTTGAAAAAGTAGCCCGCTTCACCGATGCAGATGTAGCGCGTTTGTTGCAGGATGCAGGTATCGTACGCCACCGCCGGAAAATAGAATCCACCATCAATAATGCCCAACAAGCCAGCGAACTGGTTGAAGAATTTGGTTCCCTTTCCGCTTTTTTCTGGCGCTTCGAACCCGATCCCAAAACCCGGCCAAAACGCTTTGATTATGCCTCATTAACCGAATTTACAACGACCAAAGAATCTACTGCACTCAGCAAGGATTTAAAAAAAAGAGGCTGGAGCTTTGTCGGCCCAACCACTGCCTATGCCTTCATGCAAGCCATGGGCCTGGTCAATGATCACCTGGAGGGTTGTGCTTTTCGCCAGGTGGTGGAGCAAAAACGGTCGCAACTTGTTCGGCCACGATAGTCCTGATAACTACCCTGTGTATAAGTGCTTGATAATCAATTTGATTTAAGAAAGGACCTTTGGGAAAACGGGCCAATTCCTCCTCCTGCCTCGTGGATAGTTCTACCCCGAATCATGATATTAAATACCTAACCTGGATTCCTTGCTTCCACTGGCTGATCGAAGTCGGATATTTCCCCCAGGGGGGAAAACAAGGGGGATTTCCGGTAGTCATCTTCATGTCGAAGCCTGTGCTGCTAAAGACTTCTCGCCACATCACGGGCAACCAAGAGGGTTGACCGTACGTTCCCCATTCCTATTTCCTAACCAATCCCCCAATCAACCGCGTCAATTCTGTTTCCGTCACTTTCAGGTTGTAGATAGAATTGAGCAAGGTCTGGGTAGCATTGACATAATTTAGCTGCACAGTACGGTAGTCAAAAGAACTGATCAGGCCACCCCGAAAGCGTTCTTCAGAGATATTGAGGTTCCGGTGAGCATTTTCAACATTGACTTTAGTGACATCCACCAGCTGTTTTTGATTGTTGTAAGTAGCCAGGGTGTTGTTCAGCTGAGTCCTTAGCATTCTTTTGGTATCCTCGATGGTCAATTGGCTGATCATCTCTTCGACTTTAGCATTCTGGATATTGATTTTCCGGATGTTGCCATCAAAAAGCGTATAAGCAGCCGTCAGGTTGATGTTGCCGTTTAAGGTACGCGATGAAGCATTGATATCCGTGGAAGGTTGGTTGATAAATTTTTGCGAGCCATTACTTATGGAATATCCGTAACTCAGCCCTGAATTCAGACTAAGCGTAGGCTTCAGGCGGCTTTCCTGTATCTGGGTATTGATCTTTGCCAATTCCCGGTTGATAAAGAGGTTGTTGAGCTGGTAATTATTGGCTAACATGCGTTCCTGCAGATTGGCTAGCTCGTAGGTTGCAGGGGCAAATTCCAGGACATCCGTTAGTTCGTAACGTTGGCTGAGGTCATCTTCCCCCATTGTCAGGTTGAGGTTGCGAAAGGCATTTTCGTAATTGGTCACCTGGATGAGGTAATTCGTTGAATCATCCAGGTAAGCATTTTGGCTTTGCAGCAAATCAAACGTTCCTGCCTGCCCAAATTCCTTGCGGATTTCCTGGTATTCTACCCGGTCGCGCGACAGCCGCAACACCGTATCTATGACAGCAAGTTGTTGCTGTTGTAGCAGTACATTATAATAAGCCAGGATGATGTCCTGGATGGAGTTTTCCACGGTTACTTTGGCTGAATTCTGGCTTAGCGTCTCCACCTTTTCCAGTTGTTGTTTGGTCAGTTGCACCCGGTAACCATCAAATAAAATCCAGTTGAGATTCACGGAAGGAGTAATGCCATTGCTAAGTGTCGCTTGTTCGGTCAGAAAACCTGACGGATCATTCCGATTGGTATAGGTATTGGAGGAACTGAGGTTGAGGGTAATGCTGGGATATTTACCCGCTATCCCCCAGTCGTTGTTGTTGCTGGCAATCTCAATATCATGCTCCGCAATCTGGATTTGGTAATTGTTTTGCAATCCTTTTTCAATAGCCTGCGAAAGGCTAAGGCTGGTTTGAGCCATCAAGGTCATTTGTCCGATTAATAAACAAAATAAACCTGCGTAAAAGATTCTAGTATTCATCCGTAACAAATTTAGTCCGATGTAATGAACCGCTTTTCAAAGACAAAGCGCTTCAAATAAAAATTATAAAAAAAGACAATACCCGTAGCACTCAACTTGGCTAAATACTGACGGTCAACAAAAAAATCGACTCTTGACAAAAGGTAGATAATACCCGTGCTAAGCACCATTCCACCCAAGGATACCAATATGGCTAAACCAAAGGCTTTGGAAACGGAACGCTGTAAAGTAAAGACAAATCGCTTTTGTAATAAAAAATTGATCACCATACCCACGGAGTAGGAGATCACATTGGCAGGTACCGGTGCCAACCAATTGCGCACCAACACCAAATACAAAACATAATCTACCGCCGTAGCTACTGAGCTGGTCATTGCAAATCTACCCTTCAGTAGAAAAAGCTGCACCCATTTATTTTGCCAAAATCCACTCATAAAACAAAAGTATCTTTTATTTTACACAGCTAACTCCTTTCTGAAAAAAGCCATAACCTCCGCCCAATTATTCACCCGCGTAAATTCCGTTTCATGAATATTGTGGGTGGCTGTATACAATAACCCTTTCCCCTGAAAAGTGCGCAGATTCTTGGCATGATCATCAATCATATATTCTGCCCGCAGGATACTCTTATCTCCGCAAAAGACAATGTTTTTCCAGTGGATAAAGGGAAAATGAACCTTGAGCCAGTCGTATTTATCTTCAAAAGAAGACCGAAACTCCATGGCCGCAGTAGTGATGAATACATCGTAGTGCTCCATCAATTCCCGAATCCCTTCCTGGCTTTCCGGTATCACCGGCAAATCAGCAAAAAAGCCCTTATCCTGTAATGTTTCCCTCAATTCCACCGCCCCATTGATCTGGTATATTTTTTTGCCCCAATATTCCTCCCGCTTCAGCCGCTTACCATACCGGTCTTCATACAGATCCAGAAACTTAGGTGTCACATCAGCGATGACTTCGTCCATATCTATTGCAATTCTCTTTCGCATCATTTATCATACAGTTTTGCAGTTAAAACTCGAACTATTCGGCAACCATAAAGGTAGCCATTACAATTTGGGCGTGCCCCTCCTTCCCCAGGCTATAGCTAGTCGCAGTCGGGTCGGGCTATCCGCTATAATGTACTCGGCGCGCCTCCGTGCATTCCGCTTCTATCCCTCACGCAGCAGTACGGTTTCCCAATAACCAATCGAATTGAGTCACCACAAGTTGGCCTCCTACCTATTTTTCCATCACCTCCCGCTCCCGTGCCGCCGGTTCTACCTGCTCATAGGTCAATTTTTGGGCATTCCACAATCGGTTCCAGGCCACCTTCAGTCGGTTGTTGATGATTAGCATCACCGGTAAAATCAGTAGAATGATCACCGTAATGGCCAATAAACCAAAGGACACTGAAATGGCCATTGGAATCAGGAACTGCGCCTGGAGGCTTTTCTCAAACAAGAGCGGAGCCAGACCAGCAAATGTAGTCACTGACGTGAGCACAATGGGTCGGAAACGTGTTAATCCTGCTTCGTATAAGGCATCCATTTGTTTTTTCCCATCCCGGAGTAAATCATTATAGGTGGCTACATAAACCAGGGTGTCGTTGACCATTACCCCAACCAAGGCGATGATACCCAATGCAGAAAACAAACTGATGGGTGCACCCATTAGCCAATGTCCCCAACCTACTCCGATCATAGTAAATGGAATGAGTAAGAATACGACAATCGCTTGAGTAATAGACCGAAACGTTAAGGCAATCACAAAAAACATCAGGGCCATCACAATGCTACCTACGGTGGCCATGGACTTAGCTGATTTTTCCTGCTCCCTGTTTTGCCCTTCGTAACGTGCCGTAACACTCGGAAAACTTTCCAGGATAGAGGGAATCAATTCTTCTTTCAAATTGGTGGTAAGGTCACTGACTGATACATCATCATTGGATACATCCGCTTCAATTTTTATTTCTCTGCGGCCGTCGAGGTGATTGATGCCGATTACGCCTCGTTTGATTTCCAGATTGGCAATCTCTGAAACTGGAAATTCCCGCCCGTCAGCAAAACGTACGCGCATATTTTCCAACTTGGCAATATCAGTCCGGTCACTTTTATCATAGCGCACCCATACCCGCACCTCATCCTGTCCGCGTTGTAGTCGCTGTACTTCGCTACCAAAAAAACCCTGTCGTACCTGGCCCACAATTTCCTGTAGGTTTAACCCCAGAAAATGGGCTTTATCTTTAAGGGTAATATTGATTTCACGCAGGCCTTCCTGGTTGTTGTCTACGACATCGGTCAACTCGGCCAGGGAATTCATTTCTGACTTGATGCGATTTGTAGCAGCCATCAATTGTGGATAATCGTCGCCAATCAAAGAAATTGAAACAGGCTTGCCAAAAGCAGATTGGGCACCGAAAGTCACCAATTCTGTTTGGGGCATTTCTCCAGCTTCTTTACGAATTTCGTTGGTCACATCCCGCAAGCCCAGCGTATCTCGATTCTCTCCGTCGAGTAAAGCAATGCTTAGCCTACCTTTATAGCTGGTAGGACCGAGGGTTTTTTCTACCCGGAGGATGGCCTGTTTTTCATCGTCGAAATATTTTTCACTCAGAGTTTTATTGGCCCTCCAGGCTGCCGCTTCGAGGTGGTCCAATTGTTTTGTCGTCAGGTGATCGCGGGTACCGGCGGGCATTTGTAAATCAATGACGATATCGTCTCGTTCAATATTGGGAAAGAAAGTCCCTCCAATAATCCCCCCGCCGATAGCACCAAATGTAAGAATCAGTACACACAGCGCAATGGCCAGGGTAAATATTTTATTGATCATGGCAAATCGCAAAACCGGTGCATAGAGTTTGTCCCGCATCCAATCCATCACTTTTTCCAGCCCTTTTTGTAGACGATTGGTTTTGCGTTCGTGGCTTAATGCTTTGGAATGGGCTACGTGTGTAGGTAGGATAAAAGCACCTTCAAACAGGGAGAAAATCAGGGAGAAAATCACAACAATGGCCATTTCCGAGAAAAAATCACCCAGCGTTCCGTCAATAAAAAGAAATGATGAAAAGGCAATAATAGTGGTAATAATCGCCGAAAAAACAGCAGGAAGTACCTGCATGGTTCCATCAATGGCGGCTTTCATACGCGGCACCCCACGTTCGTACTGCTGATAAATGTTTTCCCCAATAACAATGCCATCATCTACCAAAATACCAATGACCAGGATCATCCCAAAAAGGGAAATCACATTGATCGTAATTCCGATCAAACTGGCCATGATAAACATACCGGCAAAAGAAATTGGGATGGCGAGCGCTACCCAAAAGGCAAGCCGCCAGTGTAAAAACATGGCCAGCAAGATGGTAACGATCACAAAACCCAGAATACCATTATCCCTCAGCAATTCGATACGTTGATGTAAGACGACCGAACTATCCCGGATAATGGTGGCCTTCACAACCTCATTTTCTTCGTTAAATTTATCGATGAAATTTCTCGTCTCATCAGTAATCGTGATCATATCCTCTTCCAGGGTATTTTGCACGGTGACCACAACGGAAGGGTGTCCGTTTAAAAAACTACGATTGGGCTCATCAGCCCATTGATCTCTGATATCCGCCACCTGGTAAAGTCGAATCACACCCCCATTCGGGCTGGTCTTGATGATGATATCGCGTAGACCTTCTGCATAATATTCTTTATTTCGGGCTCTGACCAACAATTCTTCTTCGCTTCCCTTTACCGAACCGCCAGTAATATCCAGATTGGCATTTCGGATAGCCTGAGTAGCCTGCAAAAAGGTAAGGTCATAGGCGCGTAGGTCTTTTTCCCGAAAGGAAATTTCAATCTCTTCATCCGGAAAACCACTCAATTCAATCTTTGAAATACCATCGGTTTGGCGGAGTGCTTCTTCTACCTCCCGGCCATATCGCTTCAATGTTTTTAAGTCCACATCACCACTGATGGCGAAGCTGATGGCAAAACCCAGGTTTTCTCTTTTGAAAATAATCGGAGGCTCCATACCCACGGGAAAGGAGTTGATTCGATCAACTGCATTTTTTACATCTTGCAGGATGATATCCGTATCGTAGCCTTTAAAAACTTCAATGGTGATGACTCCGGAATTTTCACTGGATACAGAAGTATAGCGCTCTACCCCTGTCAACCCTTTCAGGTTTTCCTCAATCTTTTTGACAATGCCTTCCTCAATTTCTTCGGGAGAGGCACCTGGGTAGATCGCTTGAATATTAATGATCCGGCTTTCAACTTCTGGGAAAAATGTGGATTTCATGCTACGCATGCCCACTAAACCCAAAATAAGTAAGCCGAACATCAATAGATTGGCAGCTACCGGGTATTTGATGAAATAATTGATAAAATTTCTCATGTCAGCTATTTTTCCGGGAAAGCAGAATCCCGTTTTTATTAAGGTACACTACTATCCTGCTGAAACTTCAGCTTTCGTTAACTCTTCCTCTTTGTCGTCAGCATTGACGCGTACTTTCATGCCGTCAAAAGCACCGGGAACAGGTTCTTTCAACAGCTGTGTACCCTTTTTTAAACCACGGATAATAGCAGCATCTTCCAGGAATTTGACAACGTCGACTTCCGTTAATTCCAAAAGACTGTCACGTACCGTGTAAACGAAATTTTGATTAACCAATAACCTTCGGGGAATTTTCATCGCCTGCTCAACCATACTGGCAGTGATACCTCCCTTTAAATACATGCCTTCTTTGAGGCCTTTACCATTGACATCAATAAACACTTTTACCGTTTGGGTTCCAGGATCAACCTGGTCGTTGATGCGTTTTACCCTTCCCGTCCAGGTGCCTTCAATATCATCGGAATAAAGTTTAACAGCATTGCTCGTTTTGATGTATTTCAAA
Source organism: Saprospiraceae bacterium (assembly GCA_021604865.1). GTDB lineage: Bacteria > Bacteroidota > Bacteroidia > Chitinophagales > Saprospiraceae > BQJU01. Next base: position 52,706 of record BQJU01000047.1, read on the forward strand.
TCACTAAGGGGCACGGTGGCCTCCAATTCGTAGTTGCTGGTATTCATCAATTCTCCCAACTTTTGACCAGCTCTTACCACTGCTCCGGTATTGATACTTGCCTGGGTAACAACCCCACTAAATGGCGCATAAACCGTATATTTAGAGAGGCGTTCCTCGGCGCTTTTGATGTTGTAATATTGGGTGTGTAAATTGCGGGAAGCGATAAAGAATTTTTCTTGATCGTTCAGCGCAGATGGGAAGACTTTGATCGGTTTTTCAGGATCAAACTGATCTAGGTAGTGCTTCCATTGTTTAAAACTTTCCGGGTAATCAATTTTCAGGTCTGGCATGACCTGGGTAATACTATTGAGCAGGCTGCTTTTTTGCGAAAGCAAACTCAACCGGGCTTCATCATCATTGACCCTCAGGACAACGTTTCCTTTTTGAAAATAACTACCTACTTTAAAGGGTCGGGATGTTTCAATCAGGGCACCTGATACTTCCGAGAAAATATCAATTTTGTCAAAAGCCACCAATTCCCCCTGTACCTCTAATTCAGTAGGTATATCCTCGTTGTTGACGGGCATGGTTTGCACCAGTTTATCTTTGGCTACCGTCTCTTTTCGTTTTGGAGGTGCCTTTTGATCCGACAAATATTTTGCTCCGAAAATAGCTCCACCTACTATCAGGACAGCCGCTATAATTCCCAACCTACGTAATAAAAGACTATTCATTTTAGCTGGTATTTTATTTGTTTTGTATTTTTTGTTGCGCATGCAACTATATATTGTAAAATATTATTTCGAATATGCTTTTATTTCCAGTAAACGATTGACTTGGGATAATACTTTAAATCCCCGGATCTTTGACTGGAAATTCTTGGGAGAACTAGCATCATTTGACTTTGTGGTTTAGATTTTGGTACACCTTTGCCAATACCTTTTGACAAATAGCCATTTCTTCTTCACTGATATCTTCGGATGCTTTATTAATTACAGCCTCAGCATGCGGGAAGAGCTCGTGTCTAACGGCTTTGCCTTTATGAGTAAGGTAGATGCGTTTATTACGCTTGTCGTTGGGGTCGGTGACTCTGACCACCAGGTTTTGACGCTCCATACTATCCAATGCCCGGGCAATAGTCCCTTTGTCTTTGATAATGGATACTGCCAGGTCTTGCTGACGTACGCCATCTTCGCGCCACAAATCAACCAATACACCAATATGTGGCATGTGTATTGCTTGGTTTGTTTGTGAAGCAAATAGTTTGTGGATGTGTAAACTGAGTAGTCTGCCTACTCGATTGGTTAGGAATACAAGAGATTCAGAAGGATTAAAATTGGTTTTTTCCATCAATATAATTAGTTGCACGTGCAACCAAAAACAAAGAAAGGGGAAAAAGGTTGAATGGGGTCTAACTTTTTTTGAAAAAAAACGAATAGCCTAAATTAAATCAGACTACCCGGTGGGGGGAAGGATTTTAATTCAGAGAGAATTGCATGAGTACTTCAGATGCATTGTGGAACATCAACTCCGATATTTGCGGGGTCATATAATCGCTGAGCGGCATGCTGGAAATAATTTCCATTAACTCAAATTCAGATTTGGCAGAGAAAATAGCCCAGAGCCGGGAGCGATCAATGGACAGGGAGTAGGATTTCAGGCTGCCTTCTACCAGCATGTTGTTAATAACATAACGTTGCTGAGGAATCAATGCCAAAAATTCTTCGGTCATCGTTTCGGGTAGTTCAAATTCTACCATAAATGCTTTTCTCATCGTTCAAGAGTTAATTCAATTACTATAATGCAAAAAATGGCCACAATGTTTCATTGAAAAGCTTATAAAGTTGTTAAAATCTCTATATTAGTGCATAACAAATACTCGAATATGAAAACAATAAAAGGCCCTGCGATTTTCCTTGCGCAGTTTATGGGTGACGAAGCTCCCTTTAATTCGCTGGATTCTATTTGTCAATATATGGCCGGTCTGGGTTATAAAGGTGTGCAAATTCCCGCTTGGGAAAGCCGCCTGATTGATTTGGAAAAAGCAGCAGAAAGTAAGACCTATTGTGATGAACTTAAAGGTAAAATAGCTTCTCATGGCCTGGAGATTACGGAATTAGCTACTCATCTCCAGGGGCAACTCGTTGCTGTACATCCTGCTTATAATACTGGTTTTGACGGCTTCAGCCCTGAAAAAGTTCACAACAATCCTGCTGCCCGTACTGAATGGGCTACCCAACAAATGATGTGGGCGGCCAAGGCTAGCCGGAATTTGGGACTGGATGCTCACCTTACTTTTTCGGGTGCGCTGCTTTGGCCCTTTATGTATCCATGGCCCCAGCGCCCGGAGGGATTAGTAGAAACAGCCTTTAAGGAATTGGCAAACCGCTGGCGCCCTATCCTGGATGCTTTTGATGAACAAGGCGTTGATGTCTGTTATGAATTGCATCCTGGAGAGGATTTGCATGACGGCATTACTTTTGAAATGTTTGTCGACTACCTCGATGGCCATACTCGCGCCAATATCAATTATGACCCGAGCCACTTTGTATTACAATGCCTTGATTATCTGGAATTCATCGACCTGTATCACGATCGTATTAAAGCCTATCATGTAAAAGATGCGGAATTTAACGCCAGTGGGCGACAGGGCGTATATGGAGGATTCCAATCCTGGATCAATCGTGCTGGCCGTTTCCGCTCTTTGGGTGACGGACAAGTAGATTTCAAAGGAATCTTTAGCAAATTATCGCAATACGATTACGATAGCTGGGCAGTCCTGGAATGGGAATGTTGCATCAAAAGTCCGGCTCAGGGCGCAGCTGAAGGAGCCCCATTTATCCAGCAACACATCATTCAGGTTACTGATAAAGCCTTTGATGATTTTGCAGGAGGAAGTGCCGACGAAGCGTCTAACCGGAAACTCCTGGGTTTATAATTAGGGGGCAGGTTTTAGGCGGTAGGATTTGACATTTTACGTTGCCAATAAATGGTATCAGATACCTATGAGGTTCCTAATACGATCAACCACTAAACATGCACACAGCGCGGCCTCGCTCTGCCATAGCGGCTACGCGAAGGCGAAGGTGGGTTCCGGCATAGGAGCATTGGCCGTTAAGAAAAAAGCGGCCGCCCGTACTGCTCAAGAAGAAATCCTGTTTGAGCTAAAAACAATAAAAAACCAGAAACCAAAAAGACCAACAATCAAATAAAATCAAGCCAGCACAAAACATCAAAGCGAGTTTATTTCTTCCCCCAACTGGGCCGCTTTTTTTAGGTCAATCCTCCAGCCGAGCGACTTTTTTGGTCCGTTTTTTCGTCGTGGAAAAAATGGACGAAAGATTATTTAATGCCCCAAATCTTAAACCTACCTCCAAAAATCAAACAAAAGCCTTGACTAGCA
>BQJU01000048.1 GCA_021604865.1 Saprospiraceae bacterium
CTTGACCTCAGCGTGGTAGGGTGTACAATCTTCCGAAAGGAAGTTGCGTCCATTTTTGATAAAAATTGTTCCCCAAAAAGCTAGTGTCTCTAAGCTTGCCCTATTAAAACGAAAGAAGAAAATAGCCGCATGATTTATACGCCATTTTGTACACCCTAAGCTTAGGGGTCAGCGAAGAAGAAAAATGATTAAAACCCATCTGTCCAACCTGAATCCTACCGCCTAAAAAATCTACTTCCACTTTTTACTACAAGCTGCAATCATGCCTTGTGGATCTTTAATAAATTCATTTTTTACATTGTCACTGGTAAAGATATAGAGTTTATCATCCTGCACCAACCAACTGGTAGGGTCGCCCGGAGCAGTAAATCCGGTGCTGACAGCCTTAGAGCATGTTTGGAGGCCAATCTTTGGGCTGCAAAGGATCACTTTTATGATGATACTTCGTTACTTTTTTCGTCCGTACCTCAGGGTATGCACTTCAAAAAAAGCCTAGTCTCATCAAAAAATTGACGCTTTTCGCCTCCATAGCCGACCTCTAAACATGCTCTTAGTGTTTTATAATTAATGTGATTTCATTGCTTCAAGGCCAATAAGTTTTCTCGCATAGCCTATTTGTCCGATGTGATAAGCCTCATGATAAATGAAAAAGGAGACGAGGTCCGCTGTTGAAGGTTGATCAGGTGAAGGCTTTGCATCAAAGGCTTCGTTGCCTATCGATGAAATTTTGTCAAGTAACTTATTGCTGATCTCAGGAAATTGGCTGACAACTTCTTTAATGGTCGGGTAGTCTTTATTTTCAATGGCTGTCCAGAAAGTTTTACCAAAAGGGTTTTCAGCCTTTACCCCAAGCATGTTGGCAAGCATATACCTGCAATGCACAATGTGCCCCAGTAGCCAATTGATGTGATTCGAATTTTCAGATGGCCTTTTTAGCGCATCTTCCTGTTCGAGGTTTTCAAGCGCATTGTGGAAAATGCCGCCCTGAAATTGGAACATCCCGATGAATGTTTCCGCTTTTGAATTTGAAATTTTTTCTGTCATTTTGTTAAAATTTATAAATGCAACTAATTAGTTGCAAATGTAATGACATTTTCAATAAAATGCAACTCGATGGTTGCGTTATTTTTCATAACAAACCTCACCCGATGCTTCCCGACTCCAGGTCGACCAACACAGCAAAGCGATCTGACAGTCCCGGCGCAGCCGAAGACGGTCTAAATCCTACCCACCACCCTTCTTTTTACGTTTATCCAAAGAGGCTTCTTCGGTTTTTGAAGAGGAGGAAATCAGCTTATTAATTTGCTGCATTTCCGTTTCGGTTAGTTCTCGCCAATGTCCAATTTTTAAATTATTCAGTTTGACATTCATAATGCGAGTACGTTTCAGTTTGGTCACATCATAATCCAGGTACTGGCACATGCGGCGTATTTGGCGGTTTAAGCCTTGAGTCAAAATAATTTTGAAGGTGAATTTACTTAACTGCGTTACCTTACATTTTTTAGTTACTGTCTCTAAGATGGGGATACCCTGACTCATTTTTGCAATAAAATCAGCTGTGATGGGTTGTTTGACGGTAACGATATATTCTTTTTCGTGGTTGTTTCCCGCTCGGAGGATTTTATTGACAATATCTCCGTCATTTGTCAAAAATATCAATCCTTCAGAAGGTTTATCCAAACGACCAATAGGGAAAAGCCTTTCAGGGTGGTTAATGTACTCGATAATATTTTTCGGTTCTTTCAGATCGGTAGTACATACAATTCCAATGGGTTTATTAAAAGCGATGTATAACGTTTTTGGTTTGGCTTGGATCGGCTTACCATCAATGAGTACGACATCTCCTTCAAATACCCGGTTTCCCAACTTGGTGGGCTGACCATTGATTGTTACCCGTTCCGCTGTGATCAATTTCTCAGCTTCCCGACGGGAACAAATCCCAGTACTGCTGATGTATTTGTTTAAACTAACCGAATTTTCGTTTGTCCTTTCCACGTGCACTACCTCCAACTTTTTTTTAAAAAAAACAACTGCAATCTAAAGTTAACCACTTCTTGCAAATTTTCTGGTATTCGGAAACCAAATTTAGGCCAGGGCGCAATGAAGAATAAGTTTGCATCCCAAAGCCGTCTACCAAACACCTCTAAGCAGCCAGATATGTAAAACAATGCTTTTTCATGAAAGGTGATTTCAATAACGATATTTCATGAAAAATGATTTTAATAAAGGGATTATGCGTATATTGCAATCTAATCACCGCTTGGGAAACTTGATTAGGCCTTAATTCTAGGTCTACATCGACAGGAGTCATCAGGGGTGAAAATGGGTCTTTAACTGCTAGAGTAAGCCTTCATCTGAGTACTTTGGAGTATTCACCTTCAGGATCGCTCAATTATCATCCCCACTATACCACTGTTTTGATGTTTTAGCGTTTGCTAAATATCCAAACCTGATTTTATGGTCCATAAGTAATCCATTTTCTCCTCTGACAACCTTTCGAACAGGCACTATGCCAGTTTTTTCCCTCTCGGAATAATTCAACTATTAAGACTAATGAAGAATGTTGCAATAGAGCAAAAGGACTCTAAAAACAAAACACCCCTACAAAAAGTCATCTTTGGAAAATTGAAAAAAGAAAATTTCCACAAAGACGTCAGAGAAAAAGTAGATCAGTATTTCCAATCCAAGAATATTTCAAAAAATGCAAATACAGAGATGGTCGTAAAAACCATCCTAATCTTGGCGGGATGGGCAATTACCTATATGCTGATCCTCTCTAATTTATTAAGTCCATGGGCCGTATTCGGTTTGGCATTGTTGCATGGTTTTTGTACCGCTATGATCGGTCTGAACATCGGGCATGACGCCATACATGGGGCTTACACCAACAATCCTAAGTTAAATAAAAGGATTGGCTTGTTTTTCAACCTGGTTGGTGCCAATGATTATGTTTGGAATATCAGCCACAACATCGTTCATCACACCTATACTAATATTCCACACCACGATGAGGATATTCACCAAATACCGATCCTGAGGATGGAACCCACTCAAGAACGCTGGTGGATTCATCGGTTCCAACATATCTATGCTTTTTTCCTTTACGGTTTGGCCTCAATTTCCTGGGTATTTATCAAGGATTATGTCAAGTTTTTCCAGCATCAGTTGGGTGGCCATTACCGAGAAACCTTTCCCAAAAGGGAGATTTTTCGCCTTTTCTTTTTCAAGGCCATTTATTATACTGTCTTCCTGGTGATTCCACTGTTGGTAATTGATTTCCCTTGGTATTGGATTCTAGCTGGTTTTTTTGCAGCCCACTTTGTGGAAGGGTTCACCATGGCTATTATCTTTATGCTGGCACATATCATTGAGGGTACTTCTTTTCCTGAACCGGGCCCTGATGGCAAAGTCGATATGCCTTGGGCGGATCTTCAGATGTATACAACCTCCAATTTTGCAGCTAAGAATCCCGTAGTCAATTATCTATTCGGAGGGCTTAATTTCCAGATAGAACATCACTTGTTCCCTATGGTTTGCCACGTGCATTATCCCAAAATTTCGGAAATTGTAAAACAAACGGCCAAGGAGTATAACCTACCCTATCTAGAACACGAAACCTTTTTTGGAGCCATTGGGTCCCATGTCAGGGTACTTAAAAAGTTTGGCTCCCCAGCCCCAGAAGCTGGTTAATACCTTTTGAGCATGTTTGGAGCCCAAAAGTTGGCCTCCAAACATGCTGCTCTTATATTAGCGTCCCTTCCGGGAATTTGACCGGCGGTTTTTCCAATGGTCATTGCCTCCATTGCGATTACCTGAGTTAGCAGATCGTGGTTTGTGGTGCGCCCTTTGAGAATTTGCACCTTTGGAAGCCTCTTCCTTACCATCATCAATATATGGGTGCTCCTCAACGATAGGAATGCGTTGGTTAATCAACTTTTGGATCGTCTTCAAATAAGCCCTTTCCTCCATATCACAAAATGAAAGTGCAACACCACTCGCTTTTGCACGCCCCGTCCGCCCGATGCGGTGTACGTAGGTCTCAGGCACATTAGGCAAGTTGTAATTGATCACTAGCGACAATTCAGATACATCAATACCACGGGCAGCAATGTCTGTTGCAACGAGAACGTTTGTACGGCCATCTTTGAAATTGCCTAGCGCTCGTTGTCGTGCACCCTGTGATTTATTGCCGTGGATAGCCTCGGCTTTGATACCCGCTCTGGCCAGCAATTTGACAATCTTGTCTGATCCATGTTTGGTGCGCGAAAAGACCAACGTTGAATCGGCCTCTTCTGTTTCCAGCAGATGGATCAATAACTTTGTTTTATCTTTCTTACCAACAAAATATACAGCCTGCTCCACCAGCTCTGTTGTGGCCTGCTGAGGTTTCACAGTCACTTTCTCCGGGTTACCCAGGATTTTATGCGACAGCGCAACGATATCAGGTGGCATCGTAGCTGAAAAGAACAGCGACTGCCGGTCGGAAGGTAATTTGGCAATGATTTTTCGAATGTCGTGGATGAACCCCATGTCGAGCATGTGGTCCGCTTCATCCAAAACAGAATATTTAACGTGTTTCAACGTGATAAAACCTTGATCCATAAGATCCAAAAGGCGTCCTGGCGTAGCAACGAGTACATCTACGCCTCTGCGAAGCGCCTGTGTTTGTGCGCCTTGTTTTACGCCACCAAATATTACAGTATTTCTGATGCCTGTATATTTTCCGTAGGCCGAAAAGCTATCGCCAATCTGGATCGCCAATTCCCGGGTTGGGGTGACGATGAGTGCTTTGATCTTGCGTGGGCCATTGTCCTGCTGTCTGTCAAAATATAGGTGCTGAAGAATCGGAATAGCAAAAGCAGCAGTCTTGCCGGTACCTGTTTGAGCGCAACCGAGCAGGTCCTTTCCTCTTAAAAGGATCGGGATTGATTGTTCCTGGATTGGGGTGGGATGAGTATATCCTTCTGCCCTGAGGGCTTTCAGGATAGGTTCGATAATTTCTAAATCTTTGAAAGTCATGTATTAGGGATAAAAGTGACAAAGGTAAGGGAATTGTTCGGATAAGGCGATTTTATTTCAACCTTACCTGCTTATTCCCCCCAAATGTCTCCAATACTAATGCTTTTTGTCAGAAAATCCGACTTCCAAACAAATATTTACACTTTTTCAAATACCAACCGGTAATGGTCCATAATCTCTTTTTCAAAACACACCCGATTGGGACTCACCCTAAAGATGGCGACCTGATGTCTAAATTCTTTATCCGTGAGGTATTTGGGTATCAGAGATAGATACAACAGATACTTATGTAGGTTAAACTTTCTGAATTTTTTTCTCCACTGGCCTATCGTTTCAATATAATCCAGCCTTCCACTACTTTTTGATATTAATTTAAATTTAGGTTCCGCATTTCTTATCACCATCTCAGGGCCATAAGGAAGCCACGAACCAGGGAATTCTTTCATCATTAATGCACAAACATTAGCAGCCGATCCTTCTGGAGCGTTAATATCAAAATCTTCAATATCAATCATGTTTTTGCTAAACGTCATGGTTTGCATATAAAACCGCCCGCCGATTGGAAGTAAGTCGTATAACGTTTGAAAAAAATCACGGTATATTTCTTCCTGTTTTCCGGCCTGCCATTCTTCGACGGAACAGAAATGCTCCAATCCTCCGATGCAACTGATAGCATCAAAGGTGCCAAAGTCTTCAGGTTTGACATAGCGGCAATCTTGGACTATTAGATTCAGTCCGTTTTTTTGCCCGGCTGCAGCTTGTCCCTCCGATAGGGTTAACCCAATGCATGATGCCTCTCTTTCCTTAGTAACATAATTGGCAAACGGGCCCCAGCCACAGGCCATATCGAGTACCTTGCTACCTTTCTTGATGTTGAGGCTATCCGCTATGAAAATGTGTTTTGCTCTTTGAGCTTCTTCCAAGGTCATTGAGAAATCTCCATCGTATTTGGAGCCACTGTAATCTCCCGTTTCTCCCATACTCAATCGAAAAATTTTATCGATCGTTGTGTATGTAAAGTCCAAATCCTTTTTTCCTGCCATTTTTGTATTTTTGTAGTTATTGTAGCTATTATTTTTGTTTTGTGACCTTCTTTGATTTGCGCAACTCTTTATTTTTCACATAGATCAACTTAAACCGCCCCCGGGAACTTTCTCGTTGTTCAATGTCAAATATTTTTATTGATTTAATCAGGGGAGTCAACTTTTGAAAGCCATAGTTTCTGGAATCAAAATTTGGTTGCTTTTTTTGAAGCAGATTCCCCACCTCTCCAAGAAAAGCCCAACCGTCTTCATCCGCCAGATCGGATATTGTTGACGAAATCAGTCTAATTACCTTAGGTGTTATTTTATCCACACTTTCTTTAGAGGCAGATTTGCTCTTTGTCGTTTCTGCTTCACTTTCTTCCGATTGGTTTTTAAGAATTTCAATATAAATGAATTTATCACAAGCCACGATAAATGGATTGGGTGTTTTCTTTTCGCCAATGCCAAATACTTTCATGCCGGCTTCTCGAAGCCTGGTGGCCAAACGGGTAAAATCGCTATCACTGGAAACCAGGCAAAATCCATTGACTTTTTCTGAATACAGGATATCCATCGCATCAATAATCATTGCGGAGTCAGTAGCATTCTTTCCCGTCGTATAGCCGTATTGCTGAATGGGCGTGATGGCGTTTTCCAGGAGCAGATTCTTCCACTTTGTTAAATGTGGCTTTGTCCAGTCACCATAAATCCTTTTAATTGTAGGATTCCCGTACTTGGCAATCTCTTCCATCATCTCTTTCACATGGGCGGAAGGAATATTATCCCCGTCTATTAATACTGCAAGTTTTAAATCCATAAAAATTACTGAATATCTTGTGTTAAAATAGAATTCCAATGCAAAATTGCCTCCAATTTACATTTTTAAAAGCAAAGCCACAGTATACGCTTACAATTGTGTTTTCAGATAGCTTCTAATCAAAAGTTTTCTCCTTAATCTATACTTTTTATAAATCTGGAACTAAAAGATATAAAACATTGATATTGATACTGGCTCAGAACATTTACCTACTTTACCTATTTTGAACTCAGGAAAAGTTACAAAAATATTTTATACCTGGGAAAACGATACCAATGACTGAAAGAGCCTCAGGTACAAAAGCATTAGAAAAAACCCAAAAAACAGGTTACAGGGACTGGTAGAAAACTGGCAAAGTGATTTAATTTTCGTATATTAGCAAACAAATAAAACCACATGGCGCCATCGTTTCAATTAGACAAAAAAAGCAACAAAGTATCAGCAAAAAAGGGGCCTTTTTGACCCGTGCTCCTACGCTGAAGCTTCAGCGCAAGCGTAAGGGTGACCTCCAAACATGCACTAAATCCCGTAATGCCTCCAACTGCCGTTTTCTTGGCAAATAGATTCGTTTCAATCCCCAGTTCGTTACCACAAAAGCAAGCGTTAACGCAACAGGCAAAAAGAACCACTTCCACATCGGAGCATCACTTTGCGAAATATTGAGAAAAGCAGGGATAGCCGCGGGCAGGATACACCACCATAGAAATGTTTTTGAACACGAAACCTCGTTTTCTACATTCGAAATAGCCTGATCCAAATCACCCAACATGGTTCGGTCAAACTGGTTTTCCTTTTTCTTTCTTTGTATCCGGCCAATCAGCACGTAAACGCTAGTATCCATAAACGATGGATTTCTTACAGGAAGTAAGCTTTTTTTAAAAAACCGGAAAGAAACATCAAAACTGCATTTCCACCTGCATCCGGAATTGGTATGCTCCATCGGAAATGTCGGGGAAAGTGCTCCGGGTAATATCTCCCTGGACTTTTAGGTTGTGGTCTACAATATATTTGGATACGCCCAAGGTGTATTGGTCTTCATCAGAAATGGCCGAAAGATCATCCTCTCTGCGGAGATTGGTATAACGTAAGGCAATTTCCAAGTTGTTATTGAATAAATAGCCGACCTGTGCCGTAAAACCTGTGCCGGTCAAAAAGCCTTTGGAGATATCCTCTATTTGGTGCGCAGCTGATTTGTTGGCATACTCTGAGAGGAGGGAGAATCCTTGGTATTTAAACATAAGGTCGATAAAAAAGGTACTCAAACTATTTTCTACATAATTGCCCAGGCTGTCTTGTACAAAGTTGCCCAATTGCCCTCCCTGCCTGACTGCACCATCATTGTAATCATAAGTAAGTCCGATAGCCAATTTGGGACTTTGTTCCCGCTCTAGATCTGCTGAAATAAAATCCCCTTTGTTTGAAAATTCCCCCAAAGGAAGGAAATCGACATGGGCGGTGTAATCATAGCCCCCCGCATTGGTAGAGGTGATATTCCGGCCCTCACCCTGGGAGATGGAAAATGATGGCGCAATAATGGTATTTCCAAGATCAAACTTTCCACGAAGTTGCAATCCGGCATCCCGATCTATATTGTAAGCGCTATTTAATAAAGATCGGTCTACAAATTGCAGGCTGCCCGAAGAAATAACGCGTTCCCGGTTGCCCGGCAGCTTGGTCTGGCCTACCCATAGTGCCCAATTTTTGGCAAACTTCCATTTTAAAACAGCATCAAAGATGATTCTTGCGGCATCTCGGGTATTGCCGTCTTCCTTATCAACACTGATATCCCGATTGGATAACCCCAGTTCTACCTTGTATTCCAGATCCGGAGTAAATACAAACCCGCCGAACTTTAATCGAAAACGCCGCACCAAGAACTGGGACATGGTTTGATCACTTGCTTCATCATAAGCAAGGATAAACAGTTGCTGCATCCGAAGATTAAATTTAACAGCAAAGGAGGTATCCTTAGCTAGGTAACTTATTCCTTTTCCAAATGCGACTTTCCTGGAAGTTTCCTCCTGCCCTGAAACAAGGAAACTCAGGGAAAGGAAAAGGATTATAGTACAAACTTTTATGTAGCAGTTGTTCATATTGTTTTAGATTTCAGCACAGCTTTTGAGGTCATCACCTTAAGGGGTCAGCGCCTGGAATTCCCGTAGGTTGACAATATTACAGCCAACGTCAAAGGCCAAATATATTACCCTGAGGTTAAATTTCTATTACTAAATGTTAAATAACCATCAATTTCATGTAAAGACAGTGTACTGTATTGGAGGAGCAGTGAATTTTCACCAGTGATGGGATCTCACATTACAATCTAAATTAACATACAATTAAAATTAATTTAACGCTCAATTAAACACCATGAAATACCTTTGAAAGCTACCATGGCACAATTGAAGCAAAAAATATTACTGGTTGATAATGACTCGGATGCCACAACACCTCTTCGGAGGTATTTGGAAGATGAACATTTTTTAGTATCCACTGCAAAGAGTGGTGAAGCCGCAATTGAATACCTATCCAATGCGATACCGGATGTTATTATCCTGGAGATAGTATTGCCGGGACTAGATGGGGTCGAAGTGTGTAGACATTTAAGGGCAATGCCTTTAATGAATAATACGATCATCATATTTCTGACAGATCGGGGGGAGGATTATTCAGAGATAGCGGCATTTGAGGCCGGGGCTGATGACTACATTGTGAAACCAAGGAGACCTAGAGTGTTGCTCCCCAGACTAAAGGCACTGCTCAAGCGAAAAAGCCCGGCTGATAACAATAGATCAGTAACAAAGCCGAGTTTGTCCATTGACAGGGATCGAATGATTGCCTATAAAAATGGACAAATGATACATTGGCGAAATAAGGAATTTAAGCTATTGTATTTACTAAGCTCCGAAGCTGGCAAAGTCTTTACCCGGAAAGAAATCTTAAACAATATTTGGGGAAGTGTCGATACGTCTAATGAGCGAATCATAGATGTTTACGTCAGAAGAATTCGGAAAAAGATTGGTCCCGATCATATCATTACGATTATCGGGCATGGTTATAAATTTGTATTTTAACACCTGTTCTGGGGCATGTTTGGAGGTCAAACTTATGCACTGAAGTCCGACCTCCAAACAAGCACTAAGGGGTCAGCGAAGAATAACTTACCCATTTGATGCGGCTCTTTTGTCACCAGCCGTTGTTGCTCAAATCCTTGCTTAGTAGTGGCCAAGCGCGGTTTTCGCGCCTAGGCTGGTGATAAAATAGCTCGCCTGAAACAGACAACTTATTCTTCGCTGGCCCCTAAGCCTCCTCTTCCGGATTCAAAATTAATTCATTAAAAACTTTCACCAATCTGTTTGAAAACAGGGAAAGATTCCGGTATTCTCCTAAGCGATTGAAATAAAGGATACTATTCCGGGTACCAATCTCATGTTTTTTGATGCGTTTAATTTGATTTTTGCGCGATGACCTGATGAGCTTTACAAATGATTGTAAACTATCCTGCAACTTTTTGACTTCTTCCAGGTCAGCGGTACTAAAAACTTTGATTGTATCATTTAATCGGGTCTTCAGTTGCTCCTGAATGTTTTCCAGCTCCTTAATCTGTACAGGAATAAGGGGTTTGTGGTTGTTGTCCACATGATCAAGACTCTGTTTTACTATATTTCCGATATGTCTGGTCATTTCCCCTAAATAGTCAGCCACCAGGATGTATAGGTGAACGGCTTCAATCTGATCATCGTCAATATTATCGAGGAGCTTATTTGCCTGTACTTTTATTTTTTCTGATCGGCGTTTAATCTCTTTAAATTCTTCGTAATTTTTATTCAATTTTGACAAGCTTTCTTTCGAGAGGCCTTTCAAATTGTCGTCCAATAATTTATTGAATCCACCAAAAACTTTATTCAGGTTGCGGGTACTCAGTTCAATAATCTTGGCCTTGGTTATAGCGCCCTCCTCTTCAAGACTTTTTTCAAACGCGAGTTGTTCTTCCATGCGCTCGCCGTGATACCTGTGCGACCGGTAAATGATTACGCCTGCTATAATCAGTACAATGATGATGGCGATGGTGCCGCCAAAGTAGAAAATATTGGCAAAAATAAAAGCCACCGTGAAGGCTGAAAAAGCAGTAAAAAACCAACCACCAATGACTGAAAGCACACCTGAAACGCGGTATACGGCACTTTCTCTACCCCATGCCCCGTCAGCCAATGAAGTCCCCATAAATACCATAAATGTCACATAAGTCGTTGACAATGGCAGCTTCAGGTTGGTTCCAATGGTAATCAAAATACTAGCCAGTACCAGGGTTACAGAGGCTCTGAGCATATCGAAAGACGGTGCATCTTCTCCCAGGTTTTTTTGTTTGGCAATAAACGGACGTTCATCAAATTGGTTTTCAACAGCTTTTTTCCATTTGGCTGGTAAAAAGTCGTTGACAGTAGTGGCCATTTTACTAAAATTACGCACCAGGCTACGTGATACTGCATAGGATTCAAAACGCTCGGTACCTTCGTATTGCCGTCCCAGGTCAAGGGAGGTTTTTACAACAGACTTTGCCTTTTTGGAAGTCCAAAGTGTAACCGTCATGATAACCCCTGCAAACAATAACAGTAAGGTTGGTGTAGGTACTTTTCCTGCAAGGCCACTCATTAACAGGCTATCTGCCGCACCTCCACCAGATTCAATCCAGATCTCGTAAGAATTGTAACCTGCTAAAGGAACACCGATAAAATTCACCAGGTCATTGCCTGCAAAAGCCATAGCAAGAGAAAAGGTACCGATGAGTACAATCAACTGTAGAATGTCGATTTTGGTAAACCAGATGATCAATTGCAGAATGATGGCCCAGACTACAAAACTGCCTGTGATAATCAAAAGAGTATTATCATTGATGATAGCTTTGAGGTTGTCATCCATAAAGGATGCCCCATTTGATCCTTTAATCAAAAGAAAATAAGTAATAGCTGCAACGGCAAGCCCTCCCCATACAGCACCAAAATATTTTAGCCTTTTTTCATAGCCAAAAGAAAATAGAAGCCGGGTAAGGTATTGAATGATGACCCCTGTGGTAAAAGCAACCACCACGGATAACAATATCCCGGAAATAATGGCTAATGCCTTGCCCGAGTTGATATAGGCCCCCAGTTCCAGGGCATTAGGATCGGTGTATATTTTTATTAGAGATAAGGCAACGGCAGCCCCCAACAACTCAAAAACAATAGAAACTGTCGTCGAGGTTGGCATGCCAAACGTATTGAACGTATCAAGTAAGATAACGTCCGTGACCATCACCGCAAGAAACAGCAAGATAATCTCCGAAAAGAAGAATAACTCGGGATGAAAAATGCCCTTTCTGGCTACTTCCATCATTCCACTGGAAAAGGTACAGCCGATCAGAATTCCAAATGCTGCAACTCCAAGTATTACCTTGAATTTAGCAGCCTTAGCCCCTACCGCTGAATTAAGGAAGTTCACTGCATCATTACTAACACCAACTATTAGGTCCGATATAGCTAGTACAAACAGAACGATGACGATGATGAGGTAAAATGTTTCCATAAAAAATTGAAAATGAATGCATAGTAAGTTAAACCGAAGGTCAAAAGTACTGCGCAGATTTTAAACTAGTGTAAATTCTGAGTTAACTCAAGGTTAATTATTAGAGTTGTTTCGCAGGGGCAGGGGGGGTGGAAAAAACCTATGGCCTCCCATCGCTGACGCGTTCCTTCCCTCAAATGTCCACTGGACATTTGCCCTGTGGGATCGCTCAGTCCTTGACCCAATTGTAGCCTTTATTGAGGCGGATAGCAACGCTACCCAACGATAGAAAGGCGAAAAGTGGGTTTAAAAGATCCGTTTTAGCCTTGTCATGGCCCCTGCGAAACAACTCTATTAAAGAACACCTGGTTACCATTCTCCATAAGGTTTCTTGATCAAACTTGAATTATAATACCTGATATCATGAGAAACTTCTTCCCCAATCCAGTCCGGGATATTAACTGTCTGGCTTTCGGCTCCGAGTTCAATCTCTGCGATCAACAGCCCTTTATTAGCACCATCAAACTCGTCTATCTCCCATATATTCCCTTCATCTTTTACGATATATCTAACTTTCTCAATTAATGGGCGCTCACATAATTCCAAGAGCTGTACGGCTTCTTCAGACGGTATATCATATTCGAATTCCAACCTGGTGGTTCCAACGGTCTTTCCTTTAATGGTTAATTTACCCTGATCGCCGACTACCCGAACCCGAACGGTTCGTTCTATGTCCAGATTTAGATAGCCTTGCCTGATTCTGATGCCCTGATCGGATATTTGTCTCCAGGTATCCTTTGCCAATAAAAATTTCCGCTCGATTTCTAAACCCATTTGATATTTTTTTGATGGTACACAAAATCGCTGCAACTGCTTCTTATTTAAAACACCACCATAAAACCAAGCCCTATACCATTGCTGGTAAGCATACCAATCTTTAATGAAGGCCCCTGAGCATTGTCCAATCCCAGCTCTTGCATTACCCCAACGTTATAAATATAAACTGCTTTCTTCAATTTTATCCTGGCAAAAATGCCCGAACCGATGGTTATCAAAGGGCCGGTAAATAAAGAAACGGCACCAAATCCAACCAACCAAACCTTATTATCATCTATATCCGGAAAAAAACATATTAAACATGGTGTCTGTTCCGAAGTAGCAACGGCTGTCACTAAAGCAGCGGTACCTAATATCATCAATCCCGCTCCTGACACGGAAATTATTCTGCCTGTTTTGTAGTGTTTAAATTGAGCATAGGCAAGTGGATTTACTTCCAAAATAGGTTTTAAATGCTGCCCAAGCACGCCAATAGATCGGTACTTTGTATCCAAATCTGTCCTAAACCTTCCCCCTTTCAAGTCGATAAGATCCTGGCTTATTAATAGCGTGGGTAACAATAAATAACAAAGAATCAATTTGTACATGGCTTTCGTTTTATTGAAGTTGTTAACATAGTCAATTGCCAAAAAAATCCTCGATCCTCGACTGTACCCGTTCCCGGTAACTCGGTCCTATATTAAGCGTTTGGGTTTGATTTTCTGCGATACCATCTACTTCAACAAAGGAGAAATTGCCCGCATAACTTTTGACGTGGTTCAGATTGACAATAAAACTATCATGGATTCTCAAAAAGCGATCAGGTGGCAGTTGTTGCTCAAGATTCTTGACGCGCTCCCGGGTAAGATAAGACGTTCCGGGGGTGACGACTTTGACATTTACATTGGCCCCCTCGCAATAGAGAATTTCTTCATAGTCGATTTTGATCCAGCGGCCTTTTTCTTTGATCATCAAATGCCCCTTAGTGACGGCCTGATCCGTAACATTGGGAGCAGCATTAACGACCGTTTCCAGGTAGATCAGCTCTTCGATACCTTTGTCGATAGCGCGATAGAGTAATGTTTCATCAATAGGTTTGAGCAGGTAGGACGTAATATCGTAATCATAGCCCTTAATGGCGTATTCGGAAAAGGCAGTAGTCAGGATAACCCGTGTCTGCCCCCGATTATGTTTGATAGCATCCAACAAGCTGAAAGCATTAGCCTCCGGCATTTCTACATCCAAAAAAATGATATCCGGATTGGCTTGTTCTTCATCTGAGATATAGGCAAAAGCGTCCTCTGCATTTTCAAACTGTGCCAACAAGGTGAGATCGAGACGTGCTTGTAACAATTGTACCAGGTACTTGCGTTGCAAATCAACATCCTCCACAACGATAAATGTGTATTGCTGCTTCATAGTAGCGGGATCTTTAGGTGTACGGTATGAACATTGTTTTTCGCCTCAATAACTAAGGTACAACTATCGCTATATACCAAATGGATATTTTCGATAGCTGAAGCCAACCCCACACCTCCATTGCGGTGTTTTTCGGTAAAATTATCCTCATTGCGGGCATTGGGTTTATAACTATTTTCAATCAAGACGTCCAAATAATCAGCACTAATATCCAATTCAATGTGAATGAATTTAGGTTCATTGCCCTTGTGGTTGTAGTGCTTGAAACAGTTCTCAATAAATTGTAATAAGATCATTGGCGCAATACGGTGATGCGCTTTTACCTCACCCCTGCGGGTAAATTGCAGGTTGGTCCCCTTACTTAGTTGCAATTCCTGCAATTCAAGGTAACTCGCCAGAAAATTCAGCTCTTCCTCCAAAGGTACCAGGCGTTCATCGGTATGGTATACCAAATAGCGCAACAATCGCGACAACTCGCCAATCAGTCCCGGTAAAGCTTCGGATTTAGTCTGCGCCAGGATTTTCAGATTGGCCAGGGTATTAAACAAAAAATGAGGCCGGATTTGCTTCTTGATAAACTGCAATTGTTTTTCCGCTTCCCGGCGTTTGCGTATGGCTTCACGGCGTTCCATACGTTCCAGTTCCCGGTGCCGCTCTATAGCCTCCTTGGTATAAGAAATCCCCGTGGTACAAAGGATAAAGATGAGAATCGCCAAAACCGTTTGGTACCACTCCTGTTTAATCAATAGCAACAGGTGGTTGAACATAGGGGCATACATCAGCGCAAAAACAATGGCTGTGATCATGCTAAACCCCAGAAAAATATAAAAGCCCCAACCGCGCAGGTCTGCCTTGGTAAAAATCCTTGTTTCCAAAAACTCCTGGATCCGTCCCTTATAAATCAGTGCCAGGTTAAAATACACCGGAATGGCCATAGCAAGGGTATAAATCGCCGCTTCACGAAAGACAATCCAAAAGGCTTCCCGTTTGTAATCCAGGGTTTCCAATAACTCAATTCTGCCCTGATACCAGGCGTGGATAGCAAAAAAACAAAAGACCAGAACAAAGACAAATACACCAAAACCCAAATGCTGAATCAGGTCTTTTCTCAACCATTGATAAATACGCGCTTGTCCTTTTCTGATGAACATATAAGTAGGTCTTGGTCTAGTAAATTTAGCGATTTTCCCCTAGGAATAAGTGCAAATGTAGTGATCTGTGAAGTTTGGGTAGCAGATAAGGGGATTTGAGTGGTAAGAGCTCGTTGGAAAATCAATTGGCCACAAAAGTATCTGCTACAAAAAAAGGCCTATCTGCTACATAGGGTTGAAGGCAGCCTGATTTTCTCTTAAATTGGAGATAGTTGAAAAAATATTTCAAGCGGTCAACTTGAACATCTAGGTAAAAAGTAAAAGCTTTTGCCTGGCCCTGTAAGGTTGATTGGGTCATATTTTTTCCAGGCATTTGAAAAAGGCTGTAACTAAAAGTACAGCCTTTTTTTATCCATTAAACCTGCTCTTCTTCCTCAAAAAGCACCTTTCGGTATTTGTTATACAAAAAGGAGGCCCCCAACAGTAACACACCTAATGCTATCAGGACAATGGTTTTGGCAATAGGTTCCAGGTGTGTGAGGTCGTAAAAAAACAGCTTGATCAAGGTTAATGCAAACAAACTGATAGCGCCAATCCGCAGATAACTCTTACGCTGGCCAATCCCTATTGCGATCATGATGGTGGCAAAAATTCCCCATATAATGCTGAGGCCAAGACGAGGCGACTGGAAGGCTAAATCCGCATCCGTCCACATGATCCATTCAAAGCTGCTAAAGCACAACAGGATAAAAAATCCAGTCAACTCAACAATGGGGAGCAACCTCGGGCCTGGATAGGCTTGTCGGGTATATTGATGGATAGTCCACATCAAAATTCCAGTCAATAAATAAGTAAAATAACGAATCAACACGCTACCAATACCAGTTCCGGAAATAGTCGCTAAATATTGTTGTTGCAATAGATTAAAATCAATCAAGGAAAAAACCAATAGCGCACCAATAAAAAGTGCACTGAGCAACAAGAAAGTCATGCTCAGCATCTGTTTTTTTATGGAGCGTAGATTGATCCAGCCAAGTATGATAAGGAAGAGCAGTGAATAATTGAGCAGCCAGATGTGTTGAAGGGCTAAAAGTGTTTCCCTGCTAGTCGCTCCTGGTGTTTCGACCAGTTGTTTCCAATAGGCAGCGATTTCAAGATATGGGGCAAAATAAGCACCGAGCAGCAAAAGTATAGGTGGCAAAATCTTATAAATTGGGGATGAAACTTGGTCTTTATCTCCCACCTTATGATTCACTAAAGTGATAAGGCCCATCGCCGCAGCAAATAAGATTCCGGTAATAAAACAAATATTTAAGATAGGCGTATGTGGCTTTTTTAAACCACCAAAACCGCCGTCATAATATATCAGCCAATCCATACCCAGACTCAGGAAGGCTAACCCCATAAGTGGCAGGGAGAGCTTTTTGTACATGCCTGTCCCCGTATAATTACCTATCAGAGCTAACAACACGGCGCCAAAGGTCCAAAGGAGGGTAACCCAGCTACCATCCAACTGAACGGGTACCGTAATCGTCAAAAAAACCAAAGCTAGTCCAAGGATGAACAAATAAATTTTCCGGTCGGCTTCGGGAAAACGATGCACCAGACGACTGACCAGGAAGTGGACCCCTGCCATGGCCAGCGTGAAAACACCCAGCAGTTTTGTGCCATCAGTGACATCAGTGAGTAAGGCATAACCCAACCCATAATAAATAAATACATTGGCAGACAATAGAATGATATCGCCTATTTTAAAAGCTTTTGCCCGTTGGATTTTATTGACCAAAAATGCTGCATAAAACAAACCAAAATAGAGGGTTGCATAAAAAAGTGCCGGTGTCAGGTGTATCGAGGACTTGTATTCCAGCCAATACCAGGAAAGGAAAATGAGCCAGGTCAATCCAAAGGCCATTTGCTGTAATGGCTTCCAGTACTTTTTTATAGCCACCAGTAAAACACCACCATTGATGAGGGCTATATAGGCGAAGAAAAACCCTACCGGACTCGATGATTCGCCCAGCAAATAAGGAATTCCATAAGCCCCCACCAGCCCGATCATCGCAATGATTTGTTTCTGGTAATGCAGTGCGGCATAGACAGTGAGCAAGGTGATCAGCACCATAATCACAAACACCAGAATAAATGGAAATAACTGATAGAATGCGTAGGCAGCATAACTGGTAAAATAACAGGTAGCCATAGCTCCGCTAAACAGAACAGCACTAAAGTTATGGTAATCTTTCTTGAGGCGAAAAGCGGTACCTAATAAGGCCAATCCCGCCAAATATCCCAATATTATGCGTGCAAGTGCACTTATCCACTGGTGATCAATTGCGTATTTCAGTCCAATTGCTATCCCTATAACCGTAATGAGAATCCCGACTTTATTCATCAGGTTTTCACCGATAAATTTCTCCAGAAGGAGCTCTGAACTCACAGTCTTTTTGGTGTTTGTTTCTTCGAGAGGAATATTGGCATTTGTTCCTTTGGTAAAGGAAGGGATTTTAACAGGTTCTTTGGGTGGATTGTGCTGCTGGGGGTTTTCACTCTGGGGCGTTTGTGTCTTAACAGTAGGAGTTGGTTTTTCCTGCAATTGCTCAATGTCCAGGCGTAAGCCTTCAATTTCTTGTTGAAAATCCACCTGTTTCTTCAAGAGTCGCTGTAGCTTTTCCTGCAACTCACGGATTTGTTGAGATTGATCAGACATTGACGCTGGGTTTAATTCTTGGTACTAAAACTACGATTTTTTTGGTGAATTTGGGTTTAGGCGGTAGGTTATGAAGTTAGTGCATGTTCCATTTTTCCATTGGGCGACGAAGCTTTGTCGCCTTGCTCCGCCGAAACTATGCGAAGGTTGCGTAGTCGACCATTCCTTTCATAAAAAAAGGGTTCTGCCTAAGACAGAACCCTGAAATGAAACCCCAGTTAAAAATAAGTACTACGATCTTGTGACAGTGAATTTATGGTTCCGCACTTGCTGGCCATCATCCAGTTGCAACAAATAGGTGCCTGGAGCCAGGGTGCTGATGTCAATCTGTTCAGTTTGTTTATAGCCGGAAGTCGTTGGTGCCAATTGTTTCATTTCCTGGCCCACCAGGTTCATGATGCGAATATTGGCGGTGCTGGCTTGCTGTCCGGTGAATTGCACATTCAATTTATTTTCTACCGGATTGGGAAATAGAATCAATTTGTCTGCACCGTTTTCCAGTAGTTCAGAGGTAGCTCCGCCCTGCAAGTCATCACAACCATCACCTTCATAAATCCGGATATTGCGATAATAGGAGTTGCCATTATGGGCACCACTATCGTGATCGGCCACAAAGAAAAGCCGGTCAAAAGCCCCCTGATAGAATTGGCCAATACGGATGGCAAAAGTTTGCCATTGGCCATTTCCTTCATACGTATCGTAATTAGTTAAACCCCAGTTTTGGGAACCATGTACTTTGAAGGTGCGACCAAACGAAATGGCATTATTGTCGTCAAAACCCAGGCCATGAATTTCTCCTTCCATAGTGGATTTAAATTCAAATTCTATCACGGTTGTATTCACGATTTGGTAATCCAAGGCAATGGATTTCCAGGCATTATTTTGTATCATTAATACTTTACCGTCTCCCAACATTTGATAAGAGCCACCATCCTGGTTGGTACCATAAGACTGGATATCGAAATCATTAAAGTCAACTTCCAGGCAATCTCCCACCGGATTGTCGGTATAGGGCAGGCAGAATGAAGTCTCTTCTTCTTCCTCAAACGAATCGCCTTCCGCCAGCACATTGCCTTCCTTATCCACCAGTTGGTAAGACCCCTCACCATAATCACAGCAAATGCCATCGCCATCTTCATCAAAGAGGGTCAAAGAATAACAACCATCAGGCAAACAGAAGGTATCGCGTTTTGCTTCCCCGCCTTTCTTTTTCAGGTAAGGCCCCCCTTCGTGCATGACGGTGCCGGTAGCGCTTTGCAATTCCCAGCTCGTTTCGGGTCCGAAGTTATCCAGGACAACGGTCAGGTATACTTCGTTGTTTTCACAGCTGGTGACTGGATCATCATCGTCGCCGCCGCCATTTCCGCCGCCACCACCGGGAGGATTGGCACATGCTTGCAAACAATTCGCGCTGGATACCCGGTTGCGGATAATATTACCGGGCTGGGTACCAAAACCCTGGTTAAAATTGATCCCCACAGAAGTCAGGTGGCAATAAGACATAATCGTGCCCCCACTAGCCGGGTAACCCGGGTTGCTACAACTTCCTTCTGTAACACCCGCACAACCATCAATTGCGGTACCATTTCCATTCCAGACACAAGCATGGGTGTGCTGCGATCCTAATAAATGGCCTAATTCATGAGCCATAACCATGACACTCCAGGAATACGTCGGAACCGTATTAAATCCAGTTCCGATGCTGGCAAAACTCATACGGGCAGGCACGTAAGGATGGCAAAGTCCAGATAATACGGCGATACCACCACTAGCCTGATAGGAAACCAGCTGAGCCAGGTTGCCATTAAAACTTCCCCGGTAATTCTGAAATTGGGTTAGCAAGGCTCCACTACTTGACCCTGTATACGGGCTTGGCGTATTCCAAACCATAATTTCTGAAATGACCACATTGACATTTTCATTGGCATAAAGCGTTGCCACCTCATTAAAGAGGGCTGTTATATAATTAGCCGCTCCATCGGTGCCTCCTTTATTCTGATAGATATCGTGATCTACCTCCAGGTAAATGCCAACACAATCATCCAAACTCCGGCTGGACACGGTTTCCCGCAATTGATCGGCTGTGTAGACGGGACCATCGTCAGGGGTATCACAGGCGAAGGGTACCTGCTGCATTATCTCCTGGTCCCGATATAATATATATTTATCGTGTTCCTTTTTATTGGTTCCCTGCACACGGCCCAGCACCAGGTTGCCCAACAGGTCCGAGCTTATTAGGCCATATAGTTCATTTTCAAATACGCTAATCGCCACTATTGAGTTAGGGTCTCCCTTGACGATACCACGGTAGTGTACACCTCGGTCTATATTTACTGGTTTGATGGTCGAACTTTCCTTAACGGAAAAGCCATCGCCAAATAGATTGATACTCACCAATTCAACTTCCAGGTCCGACTTTTCCAGTCTCGGAAAGCTCAGGGTCAATTGTGCAGGCGCCCGATAGGCAATGTGCTGCAATGCTTCCTGATCCAGGTCCAGTAAGCTATAATCGCTTATCGGAGCTTCCTTCAATTGTTTTTCGGTTGATAACTTGAAGAGGGACATCTTTTGAAATTCAGATCCAGCCTGTTTACTGGCCTTTACTAAAGTAGATGGTTTGTAAATTGTATTGTTAGGTTGAGCAGTGGCAACACATGCCAGTGCCAACCCAAGGAGGGTTAACAAAATGTTTTTCATGATACTTAAATCGGTTTCGGTTTATAAAAATTACTGTCTATCTGCTTGCTTGGAGGTCGACTTTTGTTACCAAAAGGCTAACCTGCAAACTCACTTTAATTATTATCCCACAACAATCCAGGCTGGCCAATGCGTATAACATGACCAGGACAGCAATGTGTGTTTACTGAATTCAAAATTAGCTACCCTTGCATCACGTTAGCAATACCCATTGATTATCAGCCTGTTACCAATCAACAGATTGACATCAGTTCAGATAATACCAGCACTGCTACCGAATAATACTTCCGGTAGACATCCAAGTTGTTTAATATAAATTAGGTAGGTCGCCTAATACTATAATTGCCATTTAAATATGTTGCCCAACTGTTGGAGTTGTGGCATTCAAATTGAGCTAACACGCCATATATCGGCTCATTTGAAACATGGGAATTCTGTTGATCAGGGTGTGTTTGAACAATACCCTAAAGTTTCCAGTTCGAAATTTGGGAATAAAAGAAGTGTAAATTTTCTCTGGGAATAAAAACTGAGGCAAAGGTATCAATTCCATTATAAAGTAGCAAGTTATAAAAAATAAAAAAACATATATTTTATTTTTTTACTACTTAATAGAAATGAAATGACCCCTTTGGGTTGTCTATGAGTATTAACGCGACATCTTTTGCAAATAGTGCCCAACTTATTCATAAAAGTTACCGCTTTTAGGGAATGGTCGGTTTGGGTTAGGGATAGGTTTGATTGCGCGCATTTCGTTCTTACAAAACGCCTCCCATTGACGCCCATCACCAGGATTTCACGACCCTGGCCATGACCTTCTGTCCTTCTGGGATTTTGCTGATTTTTTTTTCAATTCCAATTGCTCAATGTGCACCGCACATTGAGCATCCCGCATGAAGCCCTGTGGGCTGAATCGGGATTGTTATAATTAAGCCGAAAAGGCAAGCAATACTTAAGCAGCCGTTTCAATTCCAATTGATCCTGTGCACCGCACAAGGAGCATCCCGTATGAAGCCCTGTGGGCTGAATCGGGACTGGTACGATTAAGCCCAGCCATACCGTATAGTGATATCTCAGCACAACCCAGTTTCAATTCCAATTGATCCTGTGCACCGCACAAGGAGCATCCCGTATGAAGCCCTGTGGGCTGAATCGGGACTGGTACGATTAAGCCCAGAATAGCTGTATCAGGAGGAACTTACAGTGACGTTTCAATTCCAATCTGGTACGATTAAGCCGGTCAGGCGATCTACAAGCTGATCAGCATGATGTAGTTTCAATTCCAATCTGGTACGATTAAGCCGAAACTCCCGGCGCTATCTACTACGCCCGCCCCTTCGTTTCAATTCCAATCTGGTACGATTAAGCCAATACCCATCCCGGTCACGGTAGCCAATATCATAGTGTTTCAATTCCAATCTGGTACGATTAAGCCCGGATTTGGCCTACAGTGAGCTTATAATCATCGATGTTTCAATTCCAATCTGGTACGATTAAGCCTACCAGGGCGATGCGTTTGGAGGCTACTACTTCCTGGTTTCAATTCCAATCTGGTACGATTAAGCCCTGGAAGCCCAGGTGTTTACTGGCGGAAATACTACGTTTCAATTCCAATCTGGTACGATTAAGCCTTTCCACGAGCACCGAGGTTGTTCGCGCTTTTTTGCGTTTCAATTCCAATCTGGTACGATTAAGCCGATGCCAAAAAAGAAGGTAGAAGTGCTTGTTGAGCGGTTTCAATTCCAATCTGGTACGATTAAGCCGAAATCTGTGCAGCGGTGGCAACTACTACACAACAGTTTCAATTCCAATCTGGTACGATTAAGCCGGTTTTAAAAACCAGAAAAAAACACCAATGCGCTAACTGGTTTCAATTCCAATCTGGTACGATTAAGCCAGAACTCCCATTGCTAACGTCTTCCTCGTAATTCCGTTTCAATTCCAATCTGGTACGATTAAGCCCTGGCAATCCTTCACCTGTTGAGTGACGGCAAAGTTGTTTCAATTCCAATCTGGTACGATTAAGCCTAAAAGGCCCCGGACCAGCCAGGGCCTTGTGAATGTGTTTCAATTCCAATCTGGTACGATTAAGCCGTATCACACAGTGCTCGATGAGTTCACCGACTTCCGTTTCAATTCCAATCTGGTACGATTAAGCCCGTTAATGGCTTGAAAACTTCGTACCTTGGCTTTTGTGTTTCAATTCCAATCTGGTACGATTAAGCCATTAGAGAAGTTGATAGCCGCAGGTGTTGACGAAAGTTTCAATTCCAATCTGGTACGATTAAGCCTGGGCCTAAACGGTGAACATAAAGTATCTATTTTTTGTTTCAATTCCAATCTGGTACGATTAAGCCAATTCTTTCGCGATTTCTGAAATCGCGGTTTTACTTGTTTCAATTCCAATCTGGTACGATTAAGCCTGGCTCAGGCCGGACCGGCGAAGGGGCATGGTGTCGTTTCAATTCCAATCTGGTACGATTAAGCCAGAAAAAACAGATTGAACTACGCAAATCAATAGCCGGTTTCAATTCCAATCTGGTACGATTAAGCCCTGAATGGATCAGTATCAATGAGGTATTAGAGCACAGTTTCAATTCCAATCTGGTACGATTAAGCCTACGACGTAGAGACCGGCTATGCCATACAATATATAAGTTTCAATTCCAATCTGGTACGATTAAGCCATTTGCTTACCTCCAATTTCTACCCAGGGGTATATAGTTTCAATTCCAATCTGGTACGATTAAGCCGCAGTTTATACCAAATGCAAAAAACCTTTAAAATAGTTTCAATTCCAATCTGGTACGATTAAGCCTTCGTACACAACGTGGAAGATAAGGCGCTTTGATTTGTTTCAATTCCAATCTGGTACGATTAAGCCCATCAGCTAAGAAGCTGATCAATGGTAAATGTTCCGGTTTCAATTCCAATCTGGTACGATTAAGCCATGGCCCGGTAGAGAACGAACAGGCTGATGACTTCCTGTTTCAATTCCAATCTGGTACGATTAAGCCCTGGTATCCTACGTGCTGCACTTTGCCACTATACTGTTTCAATTCCAATCTGGTACGATTAAGCCTACTTCGATGATCTCCTGCATTACCGCATAGACCTCGTTTCAATTCCAATCTGGTACGATTAAGCCCCACATTGCAATAATCGCCACCGCAGGTTGGATGCTGTTTCAATTCCAATCTGGTACGATTAAGCCCTAGGTGGTATACACTGCGGCAGCAACGTAAAAAGTGTTTCAATTCCAATCTGGTACGATTAAGCCAGATCACCCCTACTGCCGTCACGGAGATAGATGAGTAGTTTCAATTCCAATCTGGTACGATTAAGCCGAGCGGCGTCGGCCTCGGTGTTTGTATTGAAACTCGGTTTCAATTCCAATCTGGTACGATTAAGCCATCGGTGAGGATGGGGTCATTGTCGCTCATGAGGAGTTTCAATTCCAATCTGGTACGATTAAGCCCGCCGCATGGAAAAGCACTGGAAGATGTACTGGACCAGTTTCAATTCCAATCTGGTACGATTAAGCCTGTAAACACCTATATTTCACCAAGTTGCATTGATGTTTCAATTCCAATCTGGTACGATTAAGCCAAACGGAATACGAATGCAAGGGCTGCTTTGGTCCCTGGTTTCAATTCCAATCTGGTACGATTAAGCCTGATTGCAAATTCTGGTGAGTTTTGCCCCATTTTAGTTTCAATTCCAATCTGGTACGATTAAGCCCCTTCCGGGTTTTGTATTCTTCTTTTTTTATAAGCGTTTCAATTCCAATCTGGTACGATTAAGCCTGGTATATTGGTTTGCATCGAACCTGTACCAGTTCTGTTTCAATTCCAATCTGGTACGATTAAGCCAATATGCCAGTTGCTCGGTAGTATCCCAGCAAATCGTTTCAATTCCAATCTGGTACGATTAAGCCGATCTTCAATGAAATCCTTAATACTTCGAAAAGTAGTTTCAATTCCAATCTGGTACGATTAAGCCGCTTTTGAAAGCCCTATATAGTTGATTTTTCTTTTGTTTCAATTCCAATCTGGTACGATTAAGCCATTTAGGGGACCTTGCAGAGGTTTTTGGGGGTACCGGTTTCAATTCCAATCTGGTACGATTAAGCCAATGTTAGGAGCTGCGCAGGCGGTAGGCACTCCCACTGTTTCAATTCCAATCTGGTACGATTAAGCCACCCAAAAAACTGGCGGGACATCCGCCACCGAATACGTTTCAATTCCAATCTGGTACGATTAAGCCCTAACTGCCGATGAAAGGGCAGAGATAGTAAGCGAGTTTCAATTCCAATCTGGTACGATTAAGCCGTTATTAGGTCCTGGAACCCAATTTCGTCTAATGCGTTTCAATTCCAATCTGGTACGATTAAGCCCGGTTGTGTGTCTGTTATGTATTCCCAGTTTCTTAGTTTCAATTCCAATCTGGTACGATTAAGCCGGCAAGGCAAGAAAGAGTGAGAGGAAACATAGCCGAGTTTCAATTCCAATCTGGTACGATTAAGCCTTTTTTAGTTGCGCCGGGAGTAGCTTTTTTTCTTTGTTTCAATTCCAATCTGGTACGATTAAGCCGGAAGGGGGTGAACGTTCAACCAGGGGGCTTAAAAGTTTCAATTCCAATCTGGTACGATTAAGCCGTTGCCCTGCCCCTTCTGATTGGCTTACTACTTCCGTTTCAATTCCAATCTGGTACGATTAAGCCGAACATTTCGCTGTCTGGCATTGCAAAACTACTGTGTTTCAATTCCAATCTGGTACGATTAAGCCCTCAGAGAATATATCTAATAATTCCCCTTTTTTCAGTTTCAATTCCAATCTGGTACGATTAAGCCCCATACAAGGCAGTTGTAAAAGTAACTGATTCTCAAAGAAATGTCAAAGAACGGGTAGCAAATTTTGCTCTTTAAAAGCGTCGATGGTTAATCATAAGATTTCCTCCCTTTATCGACGACCTACTTAAGGCCCTGTAAATGAACAAGATAAAACATTTGTTGTAAATAATCGGTCAATCAGGCAGCCAAAATATAGCTCACCGACGACTTTTCTATCCTTGATTATCAAAATCCATTCAATCCTGCACAAAAAAAATAAAGGTCAGATATCTATATACCTGACCTTTATTTTTGGTTCAAAAACCTGAGAATTACTCA
Source organism: Saprospiraceae bacterium (assembly GCA_021604865.1). Taxonomy (GTDB): domain Bacteria; phylum Bacteroidota; class Bacteroidia; order Chitinophagales; family Saprospiraceae; genus BQJU01. Next base: position 26,297 of record BQJU01000048.1, read on the forward strand.
CATTACGGTTTTGTATTTGCAAGTTTAGTTCCCGATATTTTTATGAATCAATTTCTTGTTGTGTTATGCATGACTTACTGATGCTTGAACACCCCTCAAAAAACGGGACTAATTCTCCTGTTTTTGTGCGGAATAAGGCAGAAGATGTGAATCCTCTGCCTGCGACGAGTATGGCGGACTCATAATTTAAATGTTTTGGCGAAACAAACTGATTCGGGTTTTTTTGTTATTCACCGGTGTAGTATAAGAGGATGTAATCACTAATTTAAGGTGAAAAAAACTACACCTGTGAAGAAAAATATACTCAATAATGAATACCAAAAAAACGGGACGAAATCTTGTTTATCCCTATGATTAAATAACATTAGCAAGATATCATTTTTCCAAACCATATGCAAGGAACAATATGTTAAAAATGCAAAATAATCAAAAACGATATATTGTTTCAATACTTCCGCTTTTACCAAACTTTATTTTTGGCCGCAGGATTGGCCGTTTTAGCTGCTTTTTAGCTGAAAACAACCTGGTTCCTACCGGCTGTAGTTAATTTTACCAGCCTATGGGTATTTTTACGTAATTGCCATAACGGGTAAATTCCCCCTTGATGTTTCCTGCCATTAGAGGTTAACTTGCAACCGATTTAAAAGCTCTTTAGCCAGATTCTCCTTTAGTTCATGTTTGGAGGTTAGCATTACGCTTGCGCTGAGAGCATGTTTGGAGGTCGGCTTTGCATCGCCGTCGGCAAGCCTATGGCGGCCGATGGGAAGCGAAAATCGTCAATTTTTTGATGACTGAGTTAGCTTGATGCCAAAGCATCAAAGAGAACTTGAAGTTCATCTAGGCTGAGCCGAGACGGACAAGAAAAGTAACGAAGTATCATCAATAAAGTGATCCTTTGCAGCCCGAATAGCTTGCCCCGATCTTGCATCGGGGTTGGCCTCCAAACATACTCTGAAGCTTTCTCCGGGCGTCTGCGCCATGCTCCTTCGCTGAAGCTTCGGCGCAAGCGAAAGATTTTGACGACGGCGCGCAGCCGTAGTCTTTGGCGAAGGATTCAGCGACTTGCTTCGCCGTAGCTTCGCGAAGGCAGAGCAGGAACATGGGCTGCAAAGGATCACTTTTCGCTACAAAAACCGACCTCGAAACAAGCTCAAAAGCCGATCTCCAAATATGAACTTAGAAATTCATCTACCTCATTATCGGCAACCCCAAAGCCCCTAATTTTTATTGTTTCACCATTGACCTAATGCGGATTGTACTGTAATAGTTGTCAACCAGTTAAAACATTGCCCAATGAGTTCTTTGATAAATAGTTTATTTTTCCAACCACCCGATTCTTTAATTGCACAAGATGGTAGTTTAAAAGGTTACGACCTGGTGTATACCTTCACCGAAGGTAAGCTCAACCAACAACTTCAGCAGTTATTTAATCGGGGAATTATCCCTAAGACCTTTCATTTTAAAAAGGATTCTGAACAGACAGAGCTGAATGTCACCTGGGGGCCACCCAAAATCTATCTTCTGGCTAGTGACGGGTCTCATCGCAATATTGCACTTAAATTGCCGATGCAGCAGGGAACCTTGAGTTATCTTGCTTACCAGCCTTCCGAACCCTGGTCTAATAAACAGGTACAGGTATCCGTATCAGGCTGGGAGTTGTATTTCACGGTTAATTTAAGTCTGGCTGATGTGAATTTAGATAATAAAGGCCTCTTGCCGGAAGTCAAACAACAACTGCAAAAATTCTCGCCGGCCAACTTCAGCTTCCAACATCTGTTCCTCGATTTTGAAGATGTGAACCTTATGACCAACACTTGGGGCATTATCATTCCAAGCAAAGGCAAAAAAACACCCGATCCTACCAATAAAAAGTTCAAAAGTGAGTTCCAGAGCATCATCCGGGGCTTGCGTGACCAACTCCATGGTACTAAAAATCCCTATATCTTAAATCAGGCTACTGTAACGGGTAAGCCTTTCACACTGAGCTACTCGGTAAAAGCCCGGCAAAAACAGGCCACTTTTATGCCTACGGGAGGTACCTTTTCTACGACTCTTTCAAATTTTAGCGAGGAAGATAGTACCCTCAATTATTTATTGATGACTCAGGGGAAAGCCATTTCTGCTCGATCGGATTCCGGATTGTTCCCTTCTACCTGGTTAAAGAATACTAACTCAAAGGGAGCTTTTGTGATCGGCGGCAACCTGATTTTGTCCCAACTGGAAGAGGCGGTAGCCAATCAGACCCCAGGAATAAGCAAAGGAAAATTCTTTTCTTTTGGCGCATTTAGTGGCGTATCTGTGAAATACCGGGGAGCTGATTTGTCTGTCTTTATCTACCCACAAAGTGGGACCTCGAAAGTGCTGATCAAGGGTAAATTGGAAAAAACGAAAGATATAAAGATCAGTTATATCGTAGGCTCAAAGACAATTGGTACAGCCAAAGCATGGTCAGAATGGACCGATACGGTAGAATTTTATTTGGATAATGGCACCATTAAATCCAAGACCACTCAAGGCAAAATAACCAACCACAACAACAAGGGGTCTTTTAATGAATTTCTATCTCTTGTTTCCGGCGCGATTGATTCTGTCACCGGGGATATTGGTGATGCGATTCAAAACTTCCATCTGGCTTTTTCCAGTGGGAATTTTACCAGAGGAGCGGCCACTAACCTGGCACAGGAAATGCAATCCATCGCTCCAAGCATCATTCTACCCAATGGCATACCCAATAAACCGACTAAGCTAGCCTTTTACAAGAGTGCCCTCGTCGTTTATCTAAATATGTAAAAAACACCCTTAATCATTAATAAAACCTACTCAATATGAGTTCCGGAGATAACTTAGACCTCAGCGGATATGATATGATTGTATCCCTCAATCAGGAAGAAATTTATGCCGGCATTGAAGATCTTTTCGCTAACCCTCAAGCTGTTTTAGGGACTCCCTGGATAGTACCGGCAGATGCGGATACCTATCAGAATGGTGACGCTGCCACCAAAGAAGCCATGTCGAGAATTGAAATTGACAGCTGGTGGGCCCCGTATCCGGTATTTAAGGATAGTGATGCTGCCCATAGCGAAGTCACTGTTTATTTTCTAATCAAATCCGGCTATTTGTTATTTTGGAAAATGGGTGCCGAAAGCTGGGATCCAAATACGCCGGTATATTTACCTTTGGACAATTGGGCCATCAGGTTTGATGTCAATATGAATTTAGTGGAAGCAGCAAAGACCTATGGTGTAAATACCCCTCAATCGGTCACTGATCAGCTTACTAAATTTCAGGAAAACATGTTTAAGGTCAATACCCTACTCATGGATTTCAACAATAACGATCTGATGGAAAATACCTGGGCCTTTATTCCGCCCTGCCAAATTCCTGCTGATAAATGGGCATCAACTTTGCCTAAAACCATCCACAATACTCCCGTTGAAAAGGCAAATTGGCAACAAGATTCCACTAGTTCCATTGCCACTCAGCAACTTACCGGGATCATGAAGAATTTTTTGACTCAACTGAAAGCTTCCAATAATCCGTATATCTTCGGTTATACCGCTAAAAGTGATAACGAACCTACGGTCGAAACAGCCAGTTTTGTGCCCACGGGAACCAGCTTTTCCACCACAATGGTGACCCCTGATACTTATGGAGAGGATACAGCTCCAGCATGTTTGACCTATCCTATGGTTGGTACGGACACCAATCCCAATCCGGGTAAACTCAATACCCTCAACTATTTGCTGATGACCAACAACAAAGACGTTGCTGAGGGCCACGGAGGGGTATTCCCCAACAGTTGGGTAAGACAAGGCCAACATGGCGCGATGGTCATCTCTGAAATGTTGATCTGGAAACTTATCGCTAAAGGTCTGGCCGATGGATCCAGCCAGATTCCTTATAGTGCATTTAACGAAGGTTATTACAAAGCCAAAACAAGCGATCCAGGGCTGGGGGAAGTGGCTTATCTGGCTATTAATCCCAATTACGACGGTGGTGACAACATTGAAAATGCTTCTATGGGCACCTATATTGTCATAAAGGGAGATTCCCAGCAAATTGATGTGCACTTCACCATTAGTGGCCAGGTTCCCTTGAAGATATGGCAAAGTCTTTTTGGAGGGGTAAAGGTCGATTCTGTTACCGCCACCGTCACCCAAACGATGACCATTGTCTTTAGCAACCCTACTAAGGCAGGCACCAAAGTTGACCCCATCATGACACCAACTGTTTCCTACAGTGATCCGAATATAGATTATGAAAACAATGTAGGGATCGGTTTTGAAAAAGCAGCCATTGCCGCCCTGGATGCTGCGACCGGAGATTGGAAGGATGCCATTAGTGAGATTGTCGATGCCATTAAAGGTACAGTGAATTTCTCCAGTGGCTTTTCTGAATTGGATCAAGGACTCCAGGACCTGCATGCTAAAATCGTCTTACCTGCGGGTAAAGAATTTTATTTTAAAAATGCCAAATTCGCCCCACATCGCATGCTGGTAGTCGATCTTAATTATAAGGATTAAACTGCGCGCTTTTTCCTTTTATTAGAATTGTTTCGCAGGGGCAAGGCGGTGCGCAACAACTCTATTTTCTATCCTTCTATCAATTTAGGTATCCCGGATAAAACACCACCAAAGCCCTTTACTTACTTATGGGCAGTATACTTTGTCTCAGAAACCTGAACAGACAAAAATTAATAAAACCATGTCAACAAACACCACCAAGGTAACGCTGGAAGTCACCTCCAGGTTTATGCAAAATTACGAACAAAAAAGTAAGGTTTCTAATCACCAACAAATTGGTACGGGAACCACTTCTGATAATAAAGTACTATTTTTTTCAGTAGGCGATGACCTCAATCTTTATGTATTTCAACAAGATGAAGGGGCTGCAACGGGTTGGTCTTCCATCAATCTTACGGAACAGCTGGATGGCGAGGTACACCACTTTGCCGTAGCCCAGGATACTTCAGGCAATCCGGTTGTGGCCATCTCTATCCTGCCTACTGGGGATCAGAACAATTCCCTGGTGTATCATACCAAGGATCTCTCTGCTGCCAATGCCAATCGATGGCTAGGGTGGGGAAAACAACCTCAAATTGGCAAGGTGCAAAAATTTGCCGTAGGGGTAGGTAGTGCCAATAATGAAACCTACATCGCTTTTGCCGCTCTGAAGAATAGCAATGTGACCACTTATTTTGTGAATGCAAATGCGACTACGTGGTCACCTGATCAGGTGGATTTACCAGAAAATGCTCAGGCGGTGCTCGATCTGAAGATTGGCCATTTTGCTCAATACGAACAAGTGATGAGCCCGGGTGAGCCCCCTTTATCACAGGCGAGCATTTATACTTTGTTTAAAAATGGCAATGGCGATTCAGAATTGATTACGGAAACTATTCCCGGCGCAAAAAGAAAACATTCTATTGCGGTAGATGCCGATGCACAGGTGATTGGCTTGACTCCGGATGCCAATGGCGATACCCAACTTTTTGTGGGTAGCAAAAATCTATACTTTTATGATATAAAGGCGCAAAGTTCCGACGCCTCGACAGCTACTGAGGCCGGTGCCTATTTAATTGGCCAGTTTGACGAAACTATTGATGCCCTGGCCTTTGATAAAAACATCCCCACGGTGTTGGATATCTGGGCCAGAACAGCAGCGGGCAACTTGTATGTAGCCCACGAACAAAACGGCAACTGGTCCTCCCCTATTCGCCTGGCAGAACAGGTTTCTCCGGAGGTAACTACCTGGAAAAACCCCGTCAGTGGTCATACCGATTTGTTTTATGTGGATGGCAACAGTCAGCTTTATTACCTCCGGCAGGATAGTACGACCACGCTTTGGAAACAACACTATATCAAAACCGAATTGCTGGATGAAATGGAAGAAATCGAATGTTATTCCATCCAGGTTAAAGCCTATGATGATGAAGGTTCGCCTATCGCCAATCAAAACATTGCCATTTCTGCTTCAGAGGTCACACAGGTATTATTGAACAAAAAGAATTATTACCTGGATCAGTACACTTGGGTGCAAGCACCAACAGATGCTCAGGGGCGCTTGACGATCTTAAACCGCATTGATAAAATCTCGTCGCCGCATATCCGTTTGGCCGGTAATTTTTTCAGCGGCATTGTAGAAGTGATGCCCTATGCGGAAACAAAGGCAAACCTCAGCACTTTTGTGCAAAAAATGAAGGATGATCCCGATGCCGTATCCAACCAACAGGTTGCCTCCTGGGATAAAACGACCGGAAAGATGACGCAGCAACCCTTGTTGCAGGATCAGTACAAAGACACGCAAAATATCACTTCGGCACATCAGGCTTTAAGCCAATTGATCACACTCACCGATACCACCAACACCCTTCCTCCTAATGTAAAGGTACCCGCCGGACAAAAAGGGGGGAGTACCCTGGTGACGGTTGGCTCTTCGAGTGGATTTAATAACCGGATAGATTTGGCCTCCCTGCAAAATTATAAGTTTGGGCTGGATTTTACTGGTAGTAAACCCGCCATGCTAAATGCCAGTCAAGTAGATCAGGTATTGGGTACTCTTCAGGCAGGTAAAAACAACCCTAGTGGTTTATGGGGCGATGTGGTCGACCTGGCCGGTGATGCTTTTCATGCTTTGGCCAATGATTTGCTGCAGCTGAAACATTTTGTCATCCAAAAAGTAGATGAGGGCATACAAATCATCATCAATACGGCAGAAGGGCTATACAATGTGGTGGTACAATACGCTGAGCAAGCCTGGCAAGCCATCGAATTTGTGCTTAAAAAGGTGCTGGGTTTTGTTTTAAAGGTACTGATGAAACTACTCGGCTTTTTATTTGATTGGGAAGCCATCTTGCGCACCAAAGATGCCTTGGTAGCGGTTACCAATGCTGTTTTTGACCGGGTCAGTAAAGATGCTCAGTCAGCAAAAACACATGTCGACGCCTTTTTTAATAAAATCAAAACGGACCTTGTCGGTAAAGATTTATTGGCGCAAATCGGTGCCAATAGTCAAAAGAAACCCAACGACGATGCCCAAACCAGTAGGGATCATCCCGCCAACCATAGCGATTCTACCGTAGAATGGGTTTTTGACCACCTATTAAATGGAGATATTTTGAGTGCCACCGTTTCTGATCCTTTTGATGATAGTACCATCTCTGATCAGTTGGATAATGCGCTTGCCAATTTGGCCATAGAGGAAATTCAGACTGCCTACCAGAGTCTCGAAGCGATTGCCCAGGATATTTCTGCCAAAGTAGGTAATGCTTCTTTCGCAGAGATTGCCGAAGACATTATGGCCATCATCGTGGAGGAACTAATTTCTGCTATTCAACTTTTAATCGATACTTTATTTGACATCTTGACGATCGTGATCAATGGCCTCAAAAGTGGATTCAATAACAGGATTGATATCCCAATTTTCACCTGGTTATATGAGAATATCATTGCACCAGGAAGTAAATTCAGCATCCTGGATGGCCTTGCGCTGCTGTTGGCTATTCCTATCACCATTGTACACGAAATAGCCACGGAGGCATTCGGAACCAAAAAAGCGCCTTTCCAGGGAAATGAAACTCAATTAGCCACTAACAGTATCGGTAGTTTCAAGCTCGCACTACCCGGAGACACAACTGATTCTGGCACCCAGGTTTTGGATCTGCCAATAGCAGAAATTGCCAATAGTGATGATCCGATTGATAGTAGCTACCTCAATAGTAGTTTTGCATTTGGAGGAGTATGTGTTAGTGTGATTCGATTTACCAGTAGCTTAATGAGTTCTATCGGCTCAGTAAAGAGTGCTCGTGAAAATGTGGTATTTCGAATCTTGAACGTTACTTTTGGTTGGATTGGCACCGCATGTAGCTACACAAATGTTGGCTTAGGCATTGCAGTGAGTCCCAAAGGAGATACCTCTTCAAAGGACGCTCCCTTCCGCAGCTGGTTTGAAAGGACGCTTACAATGGCCCAAATTCTTTTCCCATTGCTCAATTCGGTTGGGGCCTATGGCAAAACCAACTCTCCTCGAAAAATGGTAGTAGGTGTCAGTAAAACAGTGTGTGGGGTGATTAATTTTTTGTGTGCATTAGGTCTATATGCTTGGGAAGTAGGAGACAAAAAGAAATTTGTTCTGGACGATCTCGGAAAATTTAGTGAAACTACTCTTTTAAGTATTGCCCAAGTGTTGGGATTTCCCGCTGCTAAAATCGACGATGATAAAGTAAAAGCTGTACTTGTTGGAACCATACTGCTTTGTGGCATAGGAACCGCTAGTCTCAACGTAACCCGAGCAGGTTTTGCGGCCTCTCAAAGCCAACAAATGCATCGTGCATTTTAACCCTTGGCGGCGATCCCTCCATACCTGAATGTTTTTGCAAAACCGGGGTATGAATCCCTGGTTTTGCACCAACGGCAATTAAATAGTTGCAGTGCTAATGCTTTGGCTTTGTTATGCTTTTTTTCCTTAAAAAGAACACTGGGGATTCAGGCATTTTTGCCCTCCCGTCTTTTTATTTATTATAATGCCCGCATGTTAGCCGGGTATGCCGCCGATGCTCACTTATTCGGTACTCGTGGAGCAGGCATTACTTTGCCGCAAGGCGTTCGGGCCATTCAAAAATTTGGTTTTTGCCCTGAATCTTCATGGCCGTATGATGTCAGCAAATTAAATACCTGGCCTCCCCCCTCCCTTTACCAGGAAGCCTGCAATTATCGGATGCAAAATTTTCAAAACCTACCCCTTGACTTTCGTCAACTCAAAAAACACCTCAGCACAAAAGGTCCGTTTGCCTTTAGCATTCCCATTTTCAAAAAATTTCAAACCATTTCCAAAGATAACCTACATATACGTTTGCCTAAATCAGCAACTAAGCCGGTGGCAAACCACAGCCTGCTGGCAATCGGATACGATGACCGCGAAAGGCTTTTTATTGTCCAAAACTCTATGGGTCGGGAATGGGGCAACCAGGGTAAAGCTTTTCTACCATACGGTTATTTGGAAAAATATGCTTTTGATGCCATTGGGTTAAGGTGATTTCGTCTTCTATTTCGATTATCCAAGGATGTGTATCTTTACCTTCTTATTTCGCAATCTCCAATAAAATTAACCTCTCGCATCCATGAAGAATATTTTTCCGCTCCTGATGAGCTGTCTTGGTCTCATTTTCGGCATCAACAACCTGCCCGCCCAGGAATTACGTCTCAACGAACTTATGTCCTCCAACAGCAATCTGGTTTTTGACGAAGATGGAGATACTCCGGATTGGATGGAACTCAACAATTTTGGTGCTATTCCTGTGGATTTAGGTGGGTATTTCCTAAGCGATGATGGGCAGGATTTGCAAAAATGGTCATTGCCTACAATCTCCTTAGAACCTAGTCAACAGCTTTTAATTTTTGCTTCTGATAAGGACCGGCAACAGGTTGTCCGAAATTATTATACCCCCATCGACTACGGTGATCAATGGCGGTATCTTGTTCCGAATCAAGCCGTGCCCGCCGATTGGAAGACCCTGGGTTTTGATGATACTTCCTGGCTACAGGGCGCTAGTGGTTTTGGCTACGGCGATGAGGATGATGTCACCATAACGCCTACCGGCATCCCTTCTATTTTCTTGCGAAAGACTTTTAACCTCGATGACCTCCAGGGGTTGTCTGCGCTGTGGTTACATATAGACTATGACGATGCCTTTGTGGCTTATCTTAATGGTGTAGAAGTGGCCCGGGCCAATATTGGAACGCCTGGAACGACCGTACCTTTTGATCAAATTTCCGATACCTTCTACGAGGCCGTTTTGTACCAGGGTTTGCCCCCTGAGGCATTCAATTTGTCATCAATGATTTCCCTACTGCAAGACGGTGAAAATGTGCTGGCCATCCAGGTCCACAATTTTGGTTCCGCCTCCAGCGACCTAACGGCTATCCCTCTTTTAAGTCTCGGTTATGATCATGCCGTGTCGCTCAACGAGCCCTTGTCTGCGCTACTCGATTTGCCGCTAATATACCCGCATACCAACTTCAAACTATCTACGGATGGAGAAACGATATACCTCTCTCATACTAGCCAGGGAATCATAGATTCCATTGAATTTGGGGTGATTCCAGGCAACTATTCCTTTGGTAGAAAAATTGACGAACCTGATGCGCTCGTCTATTTTACGGAACCTACACCTGGGCAACCCAATGGAACGATCTCTTTCCCGGGCATTGTGCAAAGTGAGGTACATTTTTCCATAGAGGAGGCCTTTTTATCCAGTCCACAAAGCCTGATTCTGTCCGGCGCAGCAAGCGATGAAACGATCCGATATACCCTGGATGGTGAAGATCCGGCAGACAACAGTCCTGAATATGAAACCCCAATTGCCATCGACGAAAACACCGTAGTTCGTGCCCGGATATTCAAAACCGGTTACCTGCCGGGCAAACAGGCAAATAGGACCTATCTGTTTGATCAACCACATGACTTACCTGTAATCATGCTAAATACTGCTCCGGCAAATTTATGGGATGAAGAAATTGGCATCTACGTTTTTGGTGATGATTTCGAGCCGACCATCCCTTACTATGGTGCCAACTTTTGGCAAGATTGGGAAAGGCCCGCTCATATCGAGATGATCGAACCCTCCGGAGAACGAGTCTTTTCACTCAATTCAGGTATCAAAATTTTTGGTAATTGGAGTCGAGCCAATGATCAGAAATCTTTTGCTGTTTTTTTTAGAAATATCTACGGAGATGGCGCGCTAAACTATCCCTTATTTGAAGACAAACCCATCTCCAGCTTTTCCTCTATTGTATTGCGCACCAGTGGTAATGACTGGAGTCGGTCAAAGTTTAGGGATGGTATGATGACCAGCCTGGTCAAAAACCTCGATATTGACCTACAGGCATATCGCCCCGCAGTGGTTTATCTGAATGGGGAATACTGGGGTATTTACAACATTCGGGAAAAAGTAAATGAGGACTTCCTGGAAGCCAATCACGGCATTGATGCCGATCAAATAGACATAGTAGAGAATTACGGCATGATTGTGGAGGGTAGCAACACCCATTATTTGGACTTACTGGATTTTTTAGAAAATAATGACCTTGCGCTGGATGCCAATTTTGCAGAAGCAGCCACCAGGATGGATATGAGTAATTTCATGGATTATCAAATTGCTCAAATTTATTTTGACAATACCGATTGGCCTGGCAATAATATCAAATATTGGCGGCCACAAACACCCGATGGTAAATGGCGGTGGATATTGTATGATACTGATTTTGGATTTGGCCTTTATTCTGGTTTAGGGGTGTACAACAATACCCTGGAATTTGCAACAGCCACCGATGGTCCAGACTGGCCCAATCCGCCCTGGTCTACTTTTATGTTAAGAACGCTATTGGAAAATACCGGCTTTAGGCATGATTTTATCAATCGTTATGCTGATCTGTTGAATACGACTTTCAAAGGCGACGCCGTAAAAGCCCATATCGACAATCTGGCGCAAGCCGTCGAAGCAGAGATACCACGAAATTTTGAGCAATGGCCGGTTTCCGATATCGGATTCTGGACTGAAGATATTTCAGGCATGAAGTTTTTTGCTGACATGCGGGAATCACTGGCCAGAGACCATATTCAAGATAAGTTTAACTTGCCTAATCAACATGAAATAAACCTGCATATTCAGGCTCCCGACGCAGGTAGCATTCGGCTGAATACACTGACGATCAATCAGGATAATTGGGTCGGCATCTATTTTGAAGAAGTACCCATTCAGCTAACGGCGGTACCTTATGCGGGATATACTTTTGACCATTGGGAAGTAAATGGCAATACCCTGCTGACGGAAAGTATTGAAATAAACCTGCAACAGGTTACCGATATCACGGCTTATTTCCTTGAGGGTAATGAAGCTGTATTTCCGATTGTTTTTAATGAAATCAACTACAATTCCCCAGATGACCCCGATGCTGGCGACTGGGTGGAATTATTCAATGCCAGTGGCGAGGCCGTTGACCTATCTGGCTGGACTTTTAAGGATGATGATGACAGCCACGAATATATGCTGCCACAGGCTACGATTATGGAGGCCTGGAGTTACCTTGTTTTATGCCAAAAGGTGGATAATTTCACGGAAGTACACCCCAATGTATCCAATTTTCTCGGTGAATTTGATTTTGGCCTGGGCAGTTCCGGAGATGCCGTGCGTTTGTATGATGAAATGGGAACGCTGGTTGATTCTGTGAGCTACGGTGTTAGTGCTCCCTGGCCATCTGCACCCAATGGGACCGGTGCTACGTTGGAATTGCGCCACTATAATTTAGATAATTCGCTGCCGGAAAGCTGGAAGGCTTCACTTGCCAGCCTAGGTACACCCGGACAGGAAAATAGTGTTGTGACCGGTCTTAACTCACCTGTTCCTGTTTTGTCCAAAAGCAGCCTCAAAATTTTCCCGAACCCATTCCGCAGCATAACCAATATACAGCTAAAAAATGCTTTGGGCCAGCCTTCAAGTCTCCGAATCTATACTTTGGCCGGCCAGGAGGTCTTTCAGGCCACTTCCAATAGTGGTGAATTCCAGTGGAATGGAACCGATCATGCCGGGAAGGTGCTATCAGCGGGTATTTATATTTGCAAAGTGTTAGTAGATGGCCAGGTATTGGTTGGTAAAGTGATTTTGAAGCGGTAATATCTGACAATTAATAAACCAATTGCCCTTAATGTCGCGTATGTACAATCGGAACACCCTTAATGTTCCAACCACGACCTTAGTACAAAAAAAACATACTTTTGGTCAACCTTTTAGGTATAGTTTGTTTTTAGTTGAAGTTGTTTAAGAATGTCTAGTGAGGCTGTAAAAACAGGATTATGGTTCCAATTGAGGCTTTTTTGCCTCATCTCGGCTCAGCTGAGACGGGGCGAGAAAAAAAACAAAAAGTGGGGCGAAAAGACGTTTATAGAGACCAGCAAGTTATTTTTAAACAACTTCAGTACATAAATCAGAATACATGAGCAAAGATAAGACCTATTTTGAACCTGCCGACCTGGCAAATTTTGGAAAAATCACAGACTGGCAGGAGACTTTGGGTAACAAGTTCTTCGACTACTACGGTGAGGCGATGAAGGAAGGTGCCCTGACCGTGCGCGAGAAAGCCTTGATCGCGTTGGCTGTTTCTCATGCCCTGCAATGCCCATATTGTATAGATGCCTATACGAGTGCTTCGCTGAAAAATGGTGCCGATGAAGAGCAGATGATGGAAGCGGTACATGTAGCTGCTTCTATGAAAGCAGGCATCACGCTGGTGTATGCCACCCAGATGATGAAACATACGGAGAAATTGACGATGTAGGGTTTTAGGGGGCAGGTGTCAGGGATCAGGTGTCAGGGATCAGGTGTCAGGAGAATTTTGCAAAGTAGGGGCGCCCCTTGTGGTCGCCCATTTGCCAGTATGGAAGGGGGGTGAGGAATCAGGTGTCAGGTGTCAGGAGTCAGGTGTCAGGAGTCAGGTGTCAGGGGTCAGGAGTCAGGGGTCAGGGGGCCAAATATTATTTAAGCGTCAAAATGATTATCAATGTCTATCCATCAGAAAACAAAATCCCTTTCCGCAAGGGGGGAAGCTTTATCCGATACATTTTTTCAATTGAAAGTACTCAATGGAAAGGAGTTGGTTGATGTCAAATACACACCTTTTGCCGAAAAAATCGCAGAAGTGGGATTTCCACGCCTTCGTCCCTCCCACATTGATATATTCCAACTCAATATTGGTAAACTGTGTAACCAGACCTGTGCCCATTGCCACGTAGACGCCGGACCGGATAAGAAGGTGGAAAATATGGATCGGGCCACCCTGGAAAAATGTCTCGACATTCTCAGTCGCTACGATATTGGCACCGTAGATATTACGGGTGGTGCGCCGGAAATGAATCCACATTTTAAATGGTTTGTAGAGGAGTGCCGTAAGCTGGGTAAAGAAGTCATCGACCGTTGTAATTTGACCATCATCATGGCCAATAAGAAGTACAACACCTTACCGGAATGGTTTGCAGAGCATCAGGTGCATATTGTATCTTCCCTACCCTACTTTAGCAAAACCCGTACGGATGCTCAACGTGGCGACGGCGTTTTTGAAGATTCTATTGAAGCCTTGCGCCGACTGAATGCCGTAGGGTATGGCAAGGAGGATTCCAACCTACAACTCGATCTTGTTTACAACCCAACTGGTGCCTATTTACCTGGTGATCAAGGTTCTTTAGAACGCGAATTTAAGTCGCAACTGAAACGTCGCTATGATATCGACTTTAATCAACTATTCGCCATCACCAATATGCCGATTAGTCGCTTTTTGGAATACCTGCTGGAATCCGGCAATTACGAAGACTATATGACCGAATTGGTCAATGCTTTCAACCCGACAGTCGTAGGCAGTGTGATGTGCCGCAATACCATTTCCGTAAGCTGGGACGGTTATATCTACGATTGTGACTTCAACCAGATGCTCGACCTGAAGGTGTCCACCAAAGATTCTGACCACATCGACAATTTTGACTACGAGCGTTTGTCAAATCGGAATATTGTGCTTAATCAGCATTGTTATGGGTGTACGGCGGGTGCTGGGTCTAGTTGTGGTGGGGAAGTGGGGTAAGAAAAAATGTATTCATCTATTATGCCTGGCGTATCCATTGCTTAAAGCTTTGAACTCTAAAATACAACAATTTATTAATCTGCTGAGTTCTTCGCCCCAAACATAATGCGATGCCCATCAATGGTGCGAATAGCAAACTCCCGCTGACCCCAGGGTTTATCTGCTACTTCGGCCAAAATTTCTATATCTCTGGCCTGGTATTCTTCGTACAATGCATCGATGTTTTCCACATCCACATAGGCAAAATAGGAGTGGTTTTTGGTTTCAAAAGCGGATCGATCATCCGGGCATTCGCCCAGCATTATATAAAATTTCTCTCTTTTGAGAAAATGCCAGCCATCACCGGCCCAGTCGGTTTTGAAACCCAGCTGGTTTTGGTAGTATTCTACAGATTTTGCAAGATCTTTTACCGCCAGAACGTAACGCGTGCCGGTTATTTTCGGGTTGTTTTTCATCTTAGATTGTATTGATTTAGACGGCTCTGGCCTATGGGTGGAATATATTTACCACAAGCGCCATCACTTTGGGGCGCAATGCGCCGGCCTAAACTACATCCCACCCTACCTACTTATCCCGGTAATGCCAAGATACACGGCATTTGTATAAAAATCATTACAGGCATCAAGATTTCCCACCCCACACAAACTATTGCCCTCACAATCAATTGGAAAACTGGCCATGTCTGCATAATGACTACCCAATAAGAAATATTGTTTGTTGTTGTATACATACAAATCCACAAAGAAGGCCCCACCTATTTCCTGCCCCCGATTCGGTTCCATTTCCAATCGTTCAAGCATCTCATTGACACAATTGACGTCGACTTGTTCTTCTTTACTACAACTAAAACAAAGCAGGAAAAGGAGACACAATACCAGGGAAATATTTCTCATGTTGGTAAAATTTTGTGCATGAATTATCCAAATAGACGGAAGTGTTCGACAAAATGGTTGGTCCTTAAATTAATTAGAGTTGTTACGCAGGAAAGAAACAGACTTCGTTATCCTATTTCAATATCATACTTATCCAACAAACCAACTACTTCCGGAATTGAAAATTTGGCCTTTCTAATGCGATTGATTTCGGGATCAATTGAATAGTTCTGGGAGGTTTGAAAATCAGCTTTTTCCAAAACCGTATTTTCAAAGGTGGCACCATTTAAGTCGCAACCATCAAAAGAGGCACCGGTTAGATTCGTCTCTGTGAAATCGGCTTCTGCCAAATTGCAATTTTTAAAATTGATGCCTTTTAGATTCAGTTGATAAAAGGACGCCAAATTCAGTTGGCAACCCTCAAATATCATAGCCAACAAAAAGGGATTGCACCCACTGAAGTCTACACCAAGCAATTTACAGTTTTTAAATGCCACCTCTTTTAAGGCAGTTGTATGCAGGTTAGCCATGCTGAAATCACAATCGTCAAAGGTGCATTCCAGAAAGGAGACTTCGGATAGATCTACGCTACTAAAGGAACAGGCGGTGAAGGTGCAGTTGTCGTATTCTTTTGCGCTTAATGTATCTTTTGAAAAGTCTTTATTTTCAAATACCTTGTCTGCTATCATATCAATTTTCCTGATTAAATCGCTACAAAAAAATTGTCTGTTTCAAACTATGATTCGATCTCTTTTCTCTTCAGAATGATGGTCAAATGCTCTGCTTTCGGTCGTAAATAACCAAGCAGCGCATAAATAAAAATGGTGATGCCCAGTATTTCAAATAACTCTTCAATTGTATACAGTATTTTAAAGGTTAAATTCTCTTCACCTTCCAAGGTAAATTGTTTGCCACCCATTGATTCAATCCCAATCGCCCCGATCACAAATATAGTGCCTGCAAGAATAAATTGCTGTCTGGTCGTTTGGGGAAGTCGCCACAAAAAGGGAAGATAGCTTACACAAAATATAATTAACAAAATCCCATAAGGAATAATCCACGCATAATAAAGATAACCTGAGGTGTTTAAAAACATTCTGGTATAGACCATTATTTTTTCATGGATCATCAATGCTTCATCTATCGCCAGAAATAGGAAGATAAAAGATAATACCAACCAGTAATGATGACCTTTCTTTTGTCGTTTGACAAAAACAGAAATAATAAATAGCAGCCACGAAGCGCCCAGAAGTAAAAGAAAGGAATACAATGTGGGAAAACTTCGCTCTGAATTGAAATCAAACAGTTGAGTTACAGAGGTTAACGCATTAAACACTGGATGGGAAGGTAAATAACGAAAACCTATTGCAGCCAGATTGGCTATTAACAAAAAAACTAGGCACAATAAAAGGACTTTAAAAGTCTTTTTTGGGTTTAAGTGTAATTCCATTGGTCGCTACTTGAAGTGTGGAGGGAAATTCCCTCTATTGGGTATTCATAATTTTTTCTATTTCAAACTGAACATTTTTCCAGAAATAAGCCAGCCAGGCAAAAATCCCCAGGAATTTAAAGCCATCCTCCAGCAGAATGCGCCAGGGCCCGACAATAGCCTCGATGGGATCTTGTAAAATATCAATAAAAACAGAGGTCCCAAACATCACTATTGCCAGGATCAAAAAAGTAAAATCTGTGGCCATAACTACATCTTTGAAATAAAAAAGGCCACCTATGAGCAAAATTCCATATCCGGCAATAGTGATTTTTTCGCCAATGAACAGATATCCTGGAAATACGACTTCGTGAAAAAGAAAGAGGTCATCCAACATCAGCAAACACGTAAATAAGCCGAAATATAAAAAAAACAAGGCAAGCCTTTGCCCATTCTTATGTTTATAGAGTACTTGACCGCCCAATAAACAAACTACCACCGCAGCACACCAGCACAATACGCCAACATTGGAAATGAAGCCAAAAAAGGGATTGAGATCGGCAATAAAAGCTGGATCTCGGGTAAAATTGCCTACTGAAATGCCCTTATAGATACTCACCAAACTTACTATAGCTAACAAAAGTATCGGGGCAAGAAAGACCTGGATTAAGGGCAATAAGGCACCACCAGATTTGAGTCTAGATCGTAATTGGGTCATTCTAAATCAGTCTTATTTTAACCATTCATGCAATAAAAGGGGGGCATCCATGAAAAAACGGTCCAGTGGAGGGGTAGAAGTTTTAACACTTGAACTTGGTTAATCCATAATCTACATCAAGTTAATAAATATAATACAAAAAAACATAATGTTGGTGGCAAAATCAAGCGTGGATAAGAAGAATGTGCCTGGTGGGGGTACTCTGAATGTAGTTTTTTGAATTGTTCACTACCACTGGTCGACGGACCACGGCAAGCCCTCAAACCACAGCATCAAAAAACAAGCTTCGTCCCCTGCTGCGCAGTCTCTACCTCCGGCAAAATCTCGCAACTGTCCCAATAGCCGGTTTCTAGCGTTTTTGCGTAAGCCAAAGGCAGCTGGTGTTGTTGCATCAATTGAGCAGTTAATTCATGGTCGTATTCAAAAGAATGGTGAGAGAATAGAATCTTGCCTTCAGGGCGCTTTTCCAGGATCATATACCACACCTGGCTAGTACCGTCATTGGCAGGCATACCGATTACGCCGGGGTTCAGCCAAAATTTGCCGGATTGCTCCTCATGGAAAGGTAATCCGCAGTGACCGGCCAAAATGAGATCAGATTGAGTTTTGTTGAAGTTCTGCGCTTTTATTGGCCAGGGCGTAGACTTAAAGATGTATTCCGAAGTTTCAAAATAAGAACCATGCACCACCAAACCAGAAAGTCCGGCATAGGTGAAGCGAAGAAAATCTGGCAATTGTTTCATCCAATCAATTGATTGAGCACTAAGCATTTCCTGCGCATAGGGATACCACTGCCTGGAAAAAACATCACAACGGCCACCGGCTGTGAAATCACAACCGCAATCGTCACCGCCTTCTCGCAACTGGATTTCTACATTTCCTGCAATACAGTGGATGCCCCAATCCAGAACCAACTGCACACATTCCTCCGGCTGGGCGCAATAAGCCACCACATCACCGGTACAGATGGTATTGCCTGATGGAATTGCCAGCGTTTTAGCAATTTCCTGCATGCGGTTCAGCGCCTGGAGGTTGCTGTATACCCCGCCAAAAACCAAAATTTTCCCTTCCAGTATGCCGATCTCTTTAGTCACTTTCTGTCTTTCCATTACGCATCAAAAGTATAGGTCCAAAAAATAAGCTAAAACACAATACGGTACCCCAAATATTGGAGGCCAACAAGTCGGCGTATTTTCCGTCAAAATAAATCAATCTTTCCGGAAAAGTGCCTGTTGCCAGCAGAATACCAATCAATACCCCACTGCCCACCGATAGGTAAAAGGACAATTTCGGAGGCTTCAATTTCCAAAACAAAAATACCGGCGCCAGGCCAATCACCATGGTACCGCTAATCGTCGTAGCGGAAAGAATTTCCGGACCGGCAAAGATCGGCAAGGTGCCCAAAATAGTCAACAATACCATCATCAACCTCCCTCGCTTTACCGTTTGGTGTTTTTTGTTGCCCAGGTCAATGACGATCAGCTTGGAAAACGAGGAGAAGGCCGAATCAAGGGTAGATGCAGCTGAGGTAACCATGATAAAGTTCATGGCCAACATACCCGCCAATCCCAGCAGTTTACTGACCTCTACCGCCGCCTGTCCCTGCAATCCGGCAAACTGGGCATAAATGCCAATAAAACTAAAAGCAGTGATGCAAAAAAAGCCAATCAACGCTGCCCATAGGAAGCTGATCAAAGTGGTTTTGGGATTGCTGATAAATCCCCGATCCGTCATTACAGAATCGTGAAAGGGATAACTGAAGACCTGAATCAGGGCCGCAAAAAGCAGGTTCAAACCACCCGCCATCTCCCAGCTGCCGGAGTGCACAAATTTTATCACCCCACCGCCCTTAGGCAGGATAAACCCCAATAATACAAACAACAACAAGCCAAATAAGATCATCTGAATGGCATCGGTCAGCAAGGAACTGCGCAGGCCTCCCTTCAGCGTATAGGCCAGCGTCAGACCGGTAAAAACCAGGATGGAAGCGTAATAACTGCTACTGCCCGCATCTCCGAAGTAACTGCCAATCACCATCGTATTGGACCAAACTTCATTAAACAACCGAAAGCCAACCAGAAGAGAGAAAATCACCACAGCGCTGCGCCCAAATCGACGCTGCAAAAAGTGATGGATACTTTGAAATCCACCCTTTACCCTCATTTGGTAAATAACGATGCCTGCTACCACAAAAGAAAGGTAATACACCGCATAGGCCACGCCTCCTACAAAACCAAATTGTAACCCCAGATTGGCCGCATTGGTGATGGATTTGGCAAATATCCAGGAGATCACCAGACTACTGGTAAGCATAAAAACGCCTGGCTGTTTACCCTTGGCAGAGAGGGCCGAGAAAAACTCAGCTACCGTCCGCGAAACCGGTGCGATCCAGAAAAAAGCCAATCCCGATACCAGGATAATCAGCCACTGTAGTTGTATTGCGTCTAACATTTTATTTGGGTCCCTTTTTTATTTTTGTATCCGGTGGGGGCAACCCTCGTGGTTGCAATGGTACGGGCAACCACGAGGGTTGCCCGTACGGTCAATTTATGTCCCACCAAACAGGGGAATTAATACTATTTCCATTCCCAGCAGTAGCTGCATTAAAATTAGCGCTATTCAATGCACTTTCATCCGTCGGATATGGCATACGCACGGGAATCAGCCCGTTGTTCAGGCTTGCTGAAATGGTCTTTAATTCCGGAAAACCGGTCCTCCTATAATCGATCCATCCTTCATAACCATTCACGATATTGGCGATCCACTTTTGGGTCACAATCTTTTTGACATTCTCCATCTCGCTACCACCATACGCTGCCAATCCACTACTCAGGTAGGCCGCTGGTAAAGGTGTTTGCCAATATTCAAAAGCCAGTTGGACCCCATTTTCGTAGAGCAATTGTGCGTCGGCAGATATCAAACCGCGCTCCGCCGCTTCGGCTAGCAGAAATTGGGTTTCCCATGCCGTCAAAAAATTGGCATCCAGATCACCGGTGTGTTCCCTGAAAATGGTGCCTGTCAAGGAAAAGTCAGCGACAGAAATAGACGTTTGCGAAGCATCGGGGCCATTCAATAAACCCTTAAATTCCGTTTGAGTCGGATCATTACCTATAGGTCGAAACAATACCGCAATGCGGGGATCGTCATAAGCATTCAGCATTTCTTCCATAGTCTCCGACATGATAAACAGGTTAAAGTCTCCGGCTCTCAAAGTCGCCAATCTGAAATTATTGGGTTGCCCATCCGTAAAGTCGAAAGTGGCATTTTCAGCATTGGTTTTCATATAATCTCCGGCATCATAGATGGCTTGAAGCTGACCAGAAACATCCATCCGATCCGCAATGCGCAGGAGAAATTTAATCTTCAGTGAATTGGCAAAAGTAATCCAGGCTGCCAGGTCGGCCTCAAATAAGATATCGCCCTCTAGTTGTTGATTGCCCGTATAGGCCTGGATGGCAGCAATTCCCCGATCCAGGTTATCCAATATGCCATTGGCAGCAGTATAGATTTGCTCCTGCGCATCGTAGCGGGGCGTAATATTGCCCTCCTTCGCATCCAGCGCTTCAGCATAGGGCACGTCGCCATAAATATCGGTTAGTGCAGCAGTCATGTAGGCTTTCAATATCAGCGCCGGGCCTTCATAAACAGAAAAGCTGACCGGTTGGGTCCTGGCTTTTTCAAGAATGATTTCATTGTCGCGCAAATTGGTATAAAGCACCGGCCAGGGATTGCCCCCAAATTGAGGTTCGGTCAGGCTGTGGCGGTCAAAAAGATTGAAATCGATAGCCGTTAGGTATTGACCCAACAGGTTACCGGCCACAAAACCTTCATACGACATCTGCTCACCATAGTCATAGATGACCTGACGCAGCAACAAGCCCGGCTGCACCTCAATTGGCGCATTCGGATTGGTATTGATGGCTTCAAAATCCTTGGTGCAGGCCGTTGCCAACAAGATGACCAGCGTTGTGATGAGAAAATTTATCTTTTTCATAATTTAAGTATTGCAATTGAATTAAAATGTGATCTATACAGTCCAACCTTCAAGGTTTTAAAAACTCGGAAGGTCTTTTCTATAAGGGGCCTCCCTGCGGGCGCTACGTTTCGTAGTTCGCTATTCGCTCAGCCCTGCGGGCCCCTGGCTGCACCAGGGCTACTGCACATCGCTAGGCCAACATGCCTCACCATCGGCTTTATCTTTATAAAACCTAATCTCGACGAGCCAGAACAAAAAAAGAAGGAATGAACACTGAAATACTGAAGAAAAATTTGTTCCCTCTGATATCTCTGCCCCTCCATTACCTCCGCGTCCCATATTCTAAAAGTTGAACCCCAGTTTCACCCCCAAACTTCTCGTGGTAGCATAAGACATATCCTCCACGCCACTGACAAATTTCTGGCCCTGTACAGCCAATTGTTCCGGATCGAAATGGGGAATATCACTGAGGGCAAACAGGTTTCTACCAATCAAGGAAATATTCAGGGTTCTGCCATTACTCAAAAAACCGGTGTTGCTGTCTGATTTTAAGGTGTAACCAATCGAAAACTCCCGCAATTTCACGTAAGTGCCCTCATAGGTATTGTTTTCTTCATGGTTCCGGTCGTAGTATTGGCGGTAATACTGCTCGGCAGTTACAGCAGTAGTATTGGCTTCCCATTTTGGCGTTTCGGCTGTGCCGGTATTGACGACTCCTTCTGCGACAATCCCGGTTTCCGGCCGATTTTCAGTCTCGATCAGCTGGCCACCCACTGCCGCCAGCGCAAGGGTACGAGATACCAATACGCCACCTTGACGCCAATCAATCAGAAAACTCATACTCCAGTTTTTATAGCGGAAATAATTGCTAATTCCCAGCATAAAATCCGGATTATAATTACCAAGTAAGATCAGGTTATTGTCTACGACATAATTGCCATTTTCATCAATTACAAAATCGCCATTTTCATTCTTCAAATAACCGGTACCATACATATCTCCAATCCTTCCACCTTCCTCCACCTGAAACCAGACGGTTTGATTTACATTGTCATACACTCTGGAATAGGCCAGAGTCAATCGATCCACCCCGTCCGGCAAGGATTCCACCGTAGCTATATTTCGACTAAAATTCAACATGACATCCCATTGAAAATTGGGCGTTTTTATGGGGGTAATGCCCGCTAGAATTTCCACACCTTTTGACCGCACACCACCGCCATTGACGACCTGTTCGGTATATCCAGAAGAAATGGCAATGGGCAAGGAGATGATCTGGTTTTCAGTCAGGGCATTATAATAGGTTACATCAAACCGCAGGCGATCGTCAAAAAAACGGACGTCGCCACCCAATTCAAAAGAAGTCGTTTTTTCCGGCAATAACCCTGCATTGGCTACAGTAGACTGGTCGCTAAAGGTCGGTTGGGCATTGTAAGGTGTTTGAGCAATAAAAGCACCGGTGGTCTGATATGGATCGGTATCATTACCCACCTGTGCCCAGCTTGCTCTCAGTTTGGCAAAAGAAAAACCTTCGGGTAAATCCACTACATTTGACACAATAAAACTCCCTGAAACCGAGGGATAAAAGAAAGAGGCATTGTCTGTAGAAATAGGCGTAGCTAGTGCACTCGACCAGTCATTCCTGCCGGTAATATCCAGATAGAGGAAGCCTTTGTAGCCGAGTTTTGCAATGCCATACAGACTGTTGATTCGCTTTTTAGTTTCATACTCAAAAATTTCCAGCGGTGAAGCGGCATTTGACAGATTAAACACCCCCGGCTGAGCCAGTGAAGTAGCCTGGGTTTGTACCGTAGCGGCCTCCCGGTCCATGCGATTGCCACCCACGGAAAAGTCAATCGCAAAGTCGCCGAAAGACTGATTGTAATTCAATAATAAGTCAGTATTATTTTCCCGAAAAAAGACGCTGTGCTCAGCATAAGCCCCATTGATAAACCGATTGGAGCTAAAAGCCCGCCGAAATTCCCTCAATTCATTGGAATAATCCATTCCGCTGCGTAATGTCAGGCTCAGGTGATCCGTAAAGTCATAGGATGCTGCAATATTTCCAAATACCCGATCGCGATTAAAAGCGTTGCGATTTTCCAACAGAATAAAATAGGGATTGTCAAAAAAGGTATAGTTAAAAGAGTATTGCTGTACATCCGTCAGGCCGGGCTGCCAGTAATCTTTGAGGTGGTCGATATTTAGCGATCTCGGTCCCCAGGCCACCAATGAATAATTCACATTTTCGGAGCCATATCCATTTGCCGGACGGTTATCGCTCTGGCTGTTTACATAGTTGACTGCGGAGGTAATTCTGAGTTGTGCAATAGGTTGAAAAGTAAACCTGGCAGCAACAGTTTTACGATCGAGATTAACACCTGGAATGATTGATTCGCTCCATAAATCAGTGAGCGACAAACGGAAATGCCCTTTGTCAAAACCTGAAGAGATGGACAGGTTATTGAAAGTACTGATGCCCGTTTT
Source organism: Saprospiraceae bacterium (assembly GCA_021604865.1). Classification (GTDB taxonomy): domain Bacteria; phylum Bacteroidota; class Bacteroidia; order Chitinophagales; family Saprospiraceae; genus BQJU01. The sequence goes on from BQJU01000048.1 coordinate 50,403, forward strand.
GTAAAAATCTTTCAAATTATCAGGATGGCTATTGAAGGCAGTAGGGGTGATCGGCAAGCCACCGTGTACCGCTATATCGCCCCCTCTGACCACCCGGCCATCCGGTAGTGCAACCGGGCTATCGAATTGAGGAATCAAAATCCCCTGGTCCAATGCCGGTCCCCAACTATAGGTAATGTTGTCGTTAGTTCCTCCGCCCAGGCCATCTACAAATTCAAACTGGCCAGAGTTGCCCTGCCCGAATTTATGCTGAAATTCCGGCAATTGGAAGGGCCTTTCTACAAATGTAGTAGAATTGAAGCTGATGCCTAGCCCCTGGTGTTCCGATCCATCTTTGGTGGTAATAATGATCACCCCATTTGAAGCACGGGTACCATAAAGCGCTGCTGCACTAGGCCCCTTCAACACGGTCACCGAAGCAATATCGTCAGGGTTGACCTCCATCCCGCCATTGCCAAAGTCAACTTCCTGGAAACCAGCGGCAGCATCGTTGGTAAAATTGACAATCGAGTTATTATTGATCGGCGTACCATCCACTACAAATAAGGGGTTATTGTTCGTAAAAGAAGCTTCTCCGCGAATGGTGATTTTCGAAGTAGAGCCTACACCTGTAGCACCTTGACTGACCGTTACACCAGCCACTCTACCTGCTAGATTGTCGACAAAATTGGCTGACTTTACTTCGGAAACCTCTTTGGCGCTAAGACTTTGCACGGCATAGCCAAGGTCTTTGGTTTTCCGTTCCAGTCCGAGTGCAGTAATAACCACTTCATTTAAGACCGACGTAGCCGTCAGCAAAGAAATATCGATATTGCTGCGACCATTGATGGCCTCTTCCTGTGCTGCATAACCGATAAAACTGAAAACCAAGATGGCATCATGCATTGTCAGTTTGAGGGTATAATTCCCACCTACATCCGTAATAGTGCCATTGGACGTCCCTTTTTCTACAATACTAACCCCTGGCAACAGCTCACCTGATAGTCCATCTTTAACGGTTCCGGTAATTGTCATATTTTGAGCAAAAGTCATGCTTAGCATTAAGCAAAAACATAGACTTGTAAATAGTCTTTTCATGCTGATAAATTATTGAGCAGTACATTCAATGTCGGGTTATTTCTATGCATGAACATAGCATTTCAGGCTTCGCACTGCCGATTGAAAAAATGAAAGATGATAAGGGAAGAAGAGTCTCAACAAGGAGGTGCCCGTAAAGGAGCGTCGGTTATCAGAGGTGTTATCGCATAAGTTTGTTGATATACCGCTCCAGATTGATGACTGGTGACGAGGATATTCAATAGCTGTCTACGCAAGAGGTTTCGCTCCGGCAAACTAGCCAGGTAGTAGCTAAAGTCTGTGGATTGGTCAATATCGCCATAATAACCCAACCAGCAAAGTTCCTCAACAAAGGTTAGGGCATAATTTTGCCAGGTGCTTTGCAATTCTGCTGACTCCCAGGATAACTCGACAAATTGTTGGCGATGATAAGCTGATTTGCTGATGCCAATCAGGTATACGCCGCCATCAAATGCCGGTCCTAGTACCAGGTTTTTATCATGGAGTTGATGGTGGGCTTCGAGCAGGAGTTGAGTCGTTATATCCGGGCAATCATTGCCAATGGAAAGGACCCGTTTAAATCCAAGTGCAAACACCTCTTCTATGGCATTTGCCAGACGTTGGCCAAAGGTATGCCCATTTTGATCATCACTATATTTGACAATAACCGGCAGGTGAGTCTTGTGGGCCGTTTCTATGGTATGGCTGATCAGGCGATCAGCAATTTGTATATTACCTATACGGCCAGCCTGAGGATAAAAAGTTTTCGCACTGGCTTCCTCACCTGGTGTACGACTAAATACCAGAATAACAGTATCTTGCCCCTCTTCCTTATTGGAATGGACATCAGGCTTTCTTTGGGCCCTATTGACGGGTAATATATTTTCTTGCCAGGTGTTCACATGTATACATGTTTGTCAAAGCCCCCTATTGATCAGATCTTTAATAATACGATCAAAATAAAGCATTCCTCTGGGAGCACACAAAGGTAAAGTTCAGGAATCAGGCTTAACTATCGTGGCCACGGCATTTTTCCACATTTTTTCATAACCAATAGGGCTTTTTCATCATATACGTAGAAAAACCATAATCCGGTTTGAGAGTTTGTTTCGAAATCCGGTGAATAGAAACACAATGTGACCGATCTCCATTTTACAGTCCATTTAATGCACCAAACTATTGTTGCAACAATTAATTTAAACAATAATGAATTTAACCGAAATCCTGGAGTATAGCCTTTTTGATGTCGGAAGCTACACCCTCACTATCGGCAACCTACTTTTTGCGCTAATTATACTTTTGGGATCAAGGATGCTCTTGGGTTTCATTTACCGTACCTTTCTCAATAGATTTTTTACCCGTAGAAATATTGATGGAGGCCGACAGTTTGCAATTAAGGCATTTATCAAATACATTATTTACACCATTGCCCTTTTATGGGCGATGCAAACTGTTGGCATTCAATTATCCGTATTATGGGGAGGAGCAGCAGCTTTGTTGGTGGGGATTGGTTTAGGGTTACAACAAACTTTTAATGATCTAATTTCAGGTATTATCTTACTTACCGAAGCAACGGTTGCCGTGGGTGATGTCGTTTCGGTAGGTGGAATCATTGGAACAGTAACCAATATAGGCATCCGAACCTCCAAGGTGGAAACCCGGGACGCCATTTCTATCATCATTCCAAACTCAAAATTGGTGGTAGACAATGTGATCAATTGGAGCCATAACAGAACCCCTACCCGATTCCAGGTTGCCGTCGGTGTAGCATATAGCTCTGACATTAAATTGGTTTCTTCTTTATTACTGGAAGCCGTTGAAGATCATGTGGAAGTTTTAAAGGTCCCTGCTCCTAGGGTTCAGTTCAAGGATTTTGGCAATTCCTCGCTGGATTTTGAAATTAATTTTTTCACAGTAGAATATTTAGGTGTAGAGCAAGTTAAAAGCAACATACGTTTCCGCATCATGGAGTTATTCAGGGAACACAACATTGAAATACCGTTTCCTCAAAGAGATTTGTGGCTAAAAAATGCGCCCTTTTTAACACAACAAGGCCATGACCAACATGCTGAGGCCGAATAAGATTAAATTTCCACCATTGAATTTCTAAATTCTGGTAATTTGCATCAAAATACATAACAAAAAATTCAAAAATGCGTCTTTTTCTATCAATTTTTCTTTGCGGGTGGTGGTGCTGCTCCACTGCTCAGGGTTTTACAAATTGGACCGTGGGTGATACCGCTGACCTAGTGACTACTGATTACCGGGGTGGGATACTGCTGGCAGGAGGAGGCACCGATAATGACGATGCTATGAGGTGGCTATTGGAGCGGGCAGCGGGCGGTGATGTTGTGATCATCCGGGCTTCCGGGTCAGATGGTTACAATGATTATCTTTTTGAAGAACTGGGAGTCAATGTTCATTCTGTTGAATCGATTCGTTTTGATGATATTAGTGCTGCTACAAACGCCTATGTCATTCGTCGAATTCGAGAGGCAGAGGTTCTTTTTATTGCCGGAGGAGATCAATATGATTATTACGAATTGTGGAAAGACAACCCAATAGAAGATGCCATCAACTACCTCATCAATGAAAAAGGCATAACGGTGGGTGGCACAAGTGCAGGTATGGCCATTCTTGGCAATGCCTATTACACCCCATCCGCCGGTTCTCTATCATCTGCACAAGCCTTACAAAACCCTTTTCACGTCAATGTCGACATCCTGGGCAAAGATGACTTTATCGATAATCCGTATCTACCCAATGTTGTTACGGATACCCATTATGATCAGCGGGAACGAGCCGGGCGGCATTTTACTTTTTTAGCCCGCCTGGTTCATGATTTTGGAGAGCGTTCCTTTGGTATTGCCTGTAATGAATCTACCGCCGTGGCCATCGAGCAGAATGGCACGGGTAGAGTCTTTGGTGAATGGCCAGAATATGATGATTTTGCCTATTTTTTACTAAGCAATTGTCAGGATGAAATTGCCCCCGAAATCATCGAAGCCGGGACGCCACTTACTTGGAACAGAGGGCATGCCGCCGTGAAAGTATACCGGGTGCCCGGAACTATTGCCGGCAATCATTTTTTCAACCTCAATGACTGGCAAACCGGCAACGGTGGAGTGTGGCAAAACTGGTACGTCAACAATGGGCAGTTCGCTCAAATCGATGCTGATAATGGCGATTGTTCTGCTGTCATCAACACAACCACACCCGTTTTTGAACAGCAAGATATACAGGTCTCTCCCAATCCCTTTTCCCGCTCTCTGGTAATTCGACAGCAAGCTATCTCCACAGAAAAGACCAACATTCGCTTGCTCAACCTTTGGGGGCAGCTTTTGCTGGAACAGCCTTTCACGACTACCTCTACTACCCTCGAATTGCAGGATTTACCTGCCGGCAGTTATTGGTTGGTGGTAGGAGAACAACGTTTGAAAGTACAAAAGTTGTAGACCTATTTTTCATCATTTTCAATTAAAAGAACTTTTTCTCCATGCCCTCAAACAGCTGCGCTTACGCCAATATTCTTTAGAGCTTGTTTGGAGGTCGGCTTTGGAGGCGAAAAGCGTCATTTTTTTGATGACTGGGTTGGCTTGATGCCAAAGCATCAAAAAGCATTTGAAGTTCATACCCTGAGGTACGGACGAAAAAAGTAACGAAGTATCATCATA
>BQJU01000049.1 GCA_021604865.1 Saprospiraceae bacterium
GTCAATTTTTGTAGCGAAAAGCGTCAATTTTTTGATGAGACAAGGCTTTTTTTGAAGTGCATACCCTGAGGTACGGACAAGAAAAGTAACGAAGTATCATCGAAAAAGTGATCCTTTGCAGCCAAAAGGTTGGCCTCCAAATAAGCTCTAACAGTATTTCTTCTTGAGCAGTACGGTTGCCGCTTTTTTCTTAACGGCCAATGCTCCTATGCCGGAACCCACGCGCGCTGTGTGCATGTTTCGTGGCTGATTGGGTGCTAGGCGATTGGTGGGGTGTTTGATACCAGCAGAAAGCTGTCCCAATTATTTTGATTAGGCCATTCGAAGGTAACGTTTACAACACCATCAGTTTCCCACGATAGTAAATCCCGTCAGACCGGATTTCCAGGAAATATATACCTCTACCGATGGATTGCTGAGCACCGAATGTTAAAGACTCCCGACCAATAAGCTGATCTTTGAAAATCGTTTTCCCACGGATATCATAAATGCTTAACTCCAATAGACTTCCAATATCTTTGGTCTGCAATCCTTTGATTGTCCAATGGGTATTGCCTACTAATACCGGATTCGGAAAAACGACCAATTCTCTCTGGTTAATATTCGTCGTAGGAACGCTGGTGGTGCCAACATGGATGACTTCACAATGACTTCGGTTACAACCCAATAGCGTATCCTGTACCAGTAAACAAATGGTATAATCTCCAGGTGTATCGTAAACATAAAAGGGATGCTGTTCATTGCTGGTAATGCCGTTGCCAAAACCCCAAAGCCATTGATGGGCATTGCCACTCGTTTGGTCCGTAAACTGCACACTTAGATCAGTTTCATTGATGCTATAGGAAAAAGCAGCTTGGAATAACAGACAAGGGTCAGTAAGATTAAGCGTTACACAAGTATCGGTTACACAAAGTCCTGCCTCAATGCTCAGGCAAACATCGTAAATGCCGAGGGTATCAAAAGTATGAACTGGATTTTGTTCATTCAACAGTCCGGAAGTATCTCCAAATTGCCAGGTCCATTGATTGATCTCATCAGTGGTAACAGACTCATCGGAAAACGAAATAGTCAATCCTTCAGTTTCCACACTAAAAGCGGCTTCACATAAATATTCACCAATCAGAATTGTTTCACAATAGGTATCGGCACAACCCTCCGCATTCATGGCCGTCAAACAGACTTCAAAATTTCCGGCTTCAGGGTAAGTATAGTTTGGATTTTCCAATTGAGAACCCGCTCCATTGCCAAAATCCCAGTCCCAACCTATTGCATTTGTGGTTAAACTGGCAAAGGATACCTCAAAAGTAAGGTGGTCGATTGTTGCAGCAAATCCGGCATTGAACCCAAAACAGGGATCACTACAATCCGGAATAACTATAGTAGAATCGAGGTGACATGCTGGATCATTAACGTCCTGAATAACCAATTGTACACTTTGTCCCTGCCCCGGTAATGACAACAACACCTGATTCAAGCTACCATTTTCATAACTATAGGGACTTTCAGGAGTCAAGCTTCCATCAACCAGAACATTATATGTGCCACCGCCAACTGTCGGACGCTGAAAGGAAATGTTTACATTTATATTGCCATCATCACAATCTCCCTGAGCAGTGATGGTACCAGACATACCAATACCTCCAGGCCCGCCATGAGGAATACAATAGTAGGGATGTACTCCCGGTTCAGTAATCGTTACTTCGTAAATGGCACCTTGTCCAAGCAATCCACTGTTCCAAACGTTATTGCCCGTTGTGGCATCTGATGTGGCCGTGTGAGGGACCGTGCCTACCCAATCCCAACGGACAATATCTCCTACATTGATGATAAGATCACGGGGTTGAAACTCAAAATCCAATACTTCGATGGTATGCACCACCGGTCCGCCACTGCCTCCTATACTAATTTCCAGGTTTGATAATTCACAGGGAGCACTACAATCAGTAGTCAGTATGCTTTGATTGGCTGAACAAGAAGGATCGTCAATATCCCGTACTTCAATAAGATGAGATTGACCGTCACCCGGAAGCGTCTGTGAAACAAAGGTAGCCCCTGAACCACTATAGGCATAAGTGCCCTCTACATTGCCATCCACCAAAACCTGAAAACCACTAGCCCCACCTCCCATATCGGTAATAGTGAGTTGTAAAGTGACATTATTATTGTCATCACAACCCGTTTCTTCCTGAGTCTCTAATCCCAATTGACAAGTCGAGGCATTACAATCCGGAGTAGTCACGCTGGTGCTGATGCTACAAGAGTTATCGTCTATATCTTGAACCACGATGGTGTGAGACTGGCCATCACCCGCTACCAATACCGAGGCCGTGTTGTTGCCACTGGCATCATAACTGAAACTGCCCGCCACATTCCCATCTACTAATACCTGGTAACCGCCAAAACCGCCTCCTGTTGCTGTAAAGCTCAAACCTACCGATACCTGGCCGTTGGTACAATCTGCCTGAACGGTAATTGTACCCGACATGCCCACACCGCCTGGTCCACCATGTGGGATGCAATAATAGGGATGAACACCCGCACTCAATACCGGCGATTGATAGCTGGCACCCTGATTCAATAAACCACTATCCCAACTATCTGGTCCGCTAACTGCATCAGAGGTGCTGGTATGAGCGATAGTGCCCGTCCATTGCCACGCTACAATATCTCCTGAAGTGATGGTGATGTGCCGAGGAAAAAATTCAAAATCTCGTACTTCTACTACATGAGTGGTTGCGTTGCCCGTACTGGCTACCAGATTGGAGAGTTGGCAGGGGATGGTGCAATTCTGGGTAGTAATCGTTGTACTGCCAGCACAATTATTATCTGCAACATCTTGTACCTGAATAGTGTGGCTCTGCCCATCTCCAGGTACAGAAACATTTACAATTGTAATACCAGAACCATTATAAGAAAAGGGGCTACCTACCGCTAGGTTACCGTCTACTAAAACATTAAATCCACTTGGCCCGGCATTGATGGAATTAACGGTAATTTCCACGCCTACATTATTGGCGGCATCACATGCACCAGTCTGGCTTGCGGTAAGCGAAAGGCTACATGATGGAGCAGCACCACAATCCGGAGCTGTATAATCCCTGGTAATAGTACACGAGGGATCGGCAACATCTCTAATTTCAATGGTATGAGGTGATCCATCCCCCGCAAGATTTATACTGACAGATTGAGGGCCGGTACCATTATAGGAGAAAGGACTTCCCGGATAAATATTCCCATCCAGTAAAACATCAAATCCCGCAGCATTAGCAATACTCGTATTAAAATTAACGATAAGATTAAACTGATTGTCAGATGGACAGTTGGCAATAATAGTGCCGCTCATGCCTACTCCACCAGGGCCGCCATGGGGTATACAATAATACCGATGGGTGCCCGGGTTTTTAATATTCACCTGATAAACTGACCCGAATCCAATGACGCCCGAATTCCAGCTATCCGGGCCGGAGGTGGCATCAGAAGTAGTACTGTGCCCATCTCCAACCCATTGAAATTCTGTAATGTCGCCAACGGTAATCGTTGTATTTACCGGCGAGAAAAAGTTATCTCCTATTTGCACAATATGAGTAGTACCTCCGGCAGTGGAAATACTCATACTCGACAAAAAACAATCAGAGGAACAATCCGGTACAGTAAAAATGAAAGAAGCACTACAGGTACCCACATCTTCTGATTGTACCAATACATTATGCTCCAGTCCATCACCCGGAATGGTTGTGTTGACGGTAACGGGAGCATCGTCATCAATATCAAAGGGGCTACCTGGCAAAAGTAGGCCGTCAATGGAAATATTAATCGACCGTGCAGCATCAAAAGGGTCGGATACATTTATAGTTATGGGAATTTCATTGTCGCCATTGCATGCGCCTACCGAAACATTCAATTCCAATACACAGATTTCAATTTCAATGCAAATTTCATCGGTACATCCGCTTTGAGTGGTAATCACCAGGCAAACATCATAATCATCTGCCTCAGAAAAAGTGTGTGACGGGTTGGGTTGTGTCGAGAAGTTGTCATCGTCAAAGTCCCAGGCCCAGGAAACAATAGGGTCACCTGGATCTGAGGTAGATTGGTCGGTAAATTGAATGGTCAATGCTGTTTCACCAAAACTAAATCCAGCAGTGCAATTTTGTGACCAGGCTGAAGGAAGGACAAAAAACAATAAGCTAGTGGTAATAACAATCAGGTAAAGGTATTTCATACTCGGGTTTATTAGAATTGTTTCGCAATATCAGTAATCGAAGCTAAAAAAGAAGGATTTAAAGGGGGAATGATTATTGCTGAATGGGAGATTTTGGTTACTGAACAGGCAGTTAATTTGAAATAATAATGCCCACTTTTCAAAAGGTTTAAATAGAAACATGAACTACGGGCAAAAAACAATTCCCGCTGAGTAGGAATTATTTCCCGTTCACGCACGGCATTTTGTTCAGGTGGGTCACTTCGGCTTAAATTCAATGCTAATTACTAAACCGATAAAATACATGCAAGTCCTTATAATCGAAGACGATCCAAATGCTGCCCATCGTTTGCAAAATATGATAGCCTTGATGGACGCAACAATCGAAATTCAGGGACCATTAAAAAGCATACAAAAAGTAATCAGCTGGATGGATGCTCACCAACCTCCGGATCTGATTTTTATGGATATACACCTTGAGGATGGCATATGTTTTGACCTGTTTAAATTCCGAAAAGTCGATGCGCCCATCATCATTACTTCTGGCGATGCAGAATATGCTTTACGTGCATTCTCGCTCAATACCTTGGATTACCTTTTAAAACCGATTCGCAAGGAACAACTGGAACATGCCTGGAGAAAATTCTGGAGGCGCTTTGAGCAGAATCTTCCGGGTTATCAACAGGCATCGCTGACTTTGAAGCCCAAAACGATACACAAAAAACGGCTGGTTATCCAATATCAACAAAGAATTAAAGTAGTCGAAATAAAAGACGCCGCTTACTTTTTCATGAAAGGAAGAAAGGTCTACGTAGTAACTAATACCGGTGTTCGATACCCCCTTCATCATGCATTGGAAACCATAGCAGAAATGCTCGATCAGGCCTCTTTCTTCAGAATCAATCGCCAAATGGTCGTGAATATCAATGCCATCAAAGAGATGCAAACGGCTAGTAAATCGAGAGTGAAAATCAATTTATACCCCCCTTTTGAGGAAGAGACCATCGTTAGCACCGACAGGTCTTCCTCTTTTAAAAAATGGTTGAAAGGGGAAGACCATTCTGCCTTTCAATAACCTTCACTTCCCCATTCAGTTAGCTTTTATCCCCGCTCAGGCCCAAAAGTTTGTATTCACTTAAAGACTCCTCTAACTTTGAAATAAAATATACAAGCTATGAAAAATGTAAAATGGATTTTAATGCTAGCTGCGATGACAACTTTGTCGATGTTTGCCTGTACAAACAACCCTGATGATACCGTTGACATCAACAATCTGACTGATGTACTCGAAGCTTCCGGCGATTGGGAAGTGACTTATTATTGGGATAAGGACAAGGACGAAACTTCTGATTTTGCCAGTTATACTTTTCGATTTAAAGAAAATGGTGTGTTTGAAGGCACCCGCAATGGAACGACACAAACCGGCACCTGGTCGGTTGACAACAGCAGCCAAAAGCTAATCATCAACATCGGTACTGACAAACCTTTGACAGACCTGATTGATGACTGGATTATCCTGGAAAAAACAGATCGCCTGATTAAGTTAAAGGACGACAATGACGAGCATTTGGAAGAATTACATTTTGAACGAATTTAGCGGCTTGGAACATTGAAAGCATGTTTATTTTTAGTGCATGTTTGGAGGTCACCCTCTGGGCCCAAAACGCCTCTTTTTTGCTGATACTTTGTTGCTTTTTTTGACCGTATCTTCCAGATATGCTCCGCAAAAAGCGCCTCGTTTCACCAAAAAATTGACACTTTTTGCCTCCAAAAGCGACCTCCAAACAAGCCCTAAGTATTTCCATTTTTCAAGTCACCCATGCAAAATGGGTGTTGGGCAGTCTTTTGCACCGTTCCTCAACGGCAGTAATAGGCTGCCTTTTGCCCTCCTTTTTCAGAGAGCATGCTCCAAATTCATCAATTTTAAATTTTTAGAAAATGAAAAGGATTCTCGGATTCACCCTGACTTTTATTGCCCTGTTTACAATGGGTTTTCTGGCTGAAAATGTAGCCGCACAACAAAGGATACTGGGTACAACTGACATCAATGTCTACCTCGAAGAAGCACCTGGATTACCCAACACATTGCAGGAAGCAGCGAAGCGTGCTTTTGGTGCCAATCCACTTCTGCCCGACCTTGAAGCTATGGACAATTTTTACAAACCATTTGAAGATAAGGTGAACGGCCGTATCAAGGATTATAATGAATATGCCCGGAACAAAATGCAGTCCCACCAATCGGGTACCTCTGAAGAAGCGTACCGGGAACAGGCAATGAAAGATGTGAATAGCAACCCGATCATTGCCAATATGGGTGGCTACGAAAAGGTCAGCAAAATGAGTGAAGAGGAGGCAAAAGCTGCTGCGACCCAAGCTACCGCCGAGTTTGTTGCTGATCCATTTGCAGCAAACGGCATGCAATCTGCAGGCATGAAAGGTTTATACCAGAAAGTCATGAGTGATCCCGAATATGCCAAAAAGTTCGAAAAAATGAGTGAAGCCGAAAGAGGAGCAGAACTTCGCAAGTTCATGGCAAATGACCAACCAATGGTTAAGACGCCTGGCGAAATGCAACAAGAGCACAGCAAGTTTGCACAACAGCAACAGGACGCGAACCAGATACGCAATGCCCAGTTAATTCAAATGAAATTGACAGAATGGCAGCAAAAGTTAAGCGAAGTAGGAATAGCCTATGGGCAAAAAATCGATGAAGCCGAACAAGCTGGTAATACCCACAAGCATATTGACGCCGATTTTCAACAAAAATACATCAAAATTCCAGAGGTGCCTATGGGAGAAATGAGAGAAAAGGACCCGGCCATCGTAGGCCCGCTCCGTCTCGAAACGGCTGAAAAACATAAAACAAGGGCAACACTGGAATTGAAGCAATATGCTGTTGCGCTGAACGAGTTAAGGGTTGGTTACCAGGTCATTGCATCGGAATATCTTGATTTTATTGAAAAAAATGGTAGTAAGGTTCATGACGGCCTCTCTGTGAAAGACATCATGCATGGTATGAACACGGAATTACAACTCGTTGGATTCGAATCAGGATTGATTGGTGCTGCGATTGAATTGAGCAATCGGTCGAGGGAGTTGGTTAAAAAGATAGCAATGTGGGAGCAAAATTATTTGCAGGTGAAACAGACTTATCAAATGTAATCTGCGAATAAGCAATATACAATCGCACTTGTAGGTTTGGTGAAAACTAATCACTAAGAGCATACATAGTAGAGGTGGTCTTTTACAGCTCCAAAGGCCACTCTCTTAACCTATTCTAAACCTCAAAGCGCTAAATAAACAATGTACCCTCCAAATTAACACCCGTTCTATTAATTATTTTAAACCTAAAACGATGAAAATCAATACTCTATCTGCTAAAGGTGTTTACGCTCTTAGCAATATGGCTATCCCTATGACTTCCTTATTGAAGCAATTAATGCTCTCTGCCCTTTGCGCTTTTTCATTGCTAATAAGTGTAAAGGCACAAGATTCTTTATTGAGAATCAATGAGCGCCTGATACTCGATTTTCCTTTACTGGAATATCCTTATGTCAAATTTGGTGCACAGATGTCCTTCAACAAACACCATGGCGAGTTTTCTGGCAACAGGACAAATACGACCTTGAATGACTGGTTGAGCGGTTACGAAAGCCCATCTATGAACCAGGTATTGGCGATTACCAAGGACTTACATGCCACTAATTATTACTTCAATAATAAACTTTGGAATAAATGGGTGAAACCAGAAAGCAAGAAAAAATATTTGCTCAATCGGCTTGCAGCAAATGCATCTGCAGGTATTATTGATTATATACTAGCATACCAATTGATGGTTTTCGGTCCTGTTTGGTTGCATGAAGAATTTCACCGCAATGGATTAACCTTACAAGGTATCAGCAGTTATGATGACACCTATTATCGCTTTGGTGGTGGAGGTACACCTGGTGGTTCTGTGACCGAAGTCAGTGACGAAGACCTGATCCGGTTTAAACAGGATGCTCCAGTGGAAATGGTTCGAACCTTTTCTGCAGGAATAGAAGGACAATATGCCTTCATCAGAAATATGCAGAAGGACAATTTTTTTTCCCGCACTGATTACCCCAATGTAGTTATGAACGTTTTGCTTACCAACCAGGCTGTAAATTACGTTCGGCAGTTTCAACAATCGGATTATGATGCCAGTATTGATACCATGAATTTTTATGGTGAGAAATTGGAGGAACGGGATTTTGTTGGTTGGGATTTAACAGCCTGGGTATACGATATGTTCCGGCCTGAAGAACCATACACCGCTAGGGGGCAACATCCCTATGGGGTTGGCATCAACCGGGCTATCAAACGAAGCCAGTTAACCCAGGAAGAAGACGATTACCTGGTTAAAATGGGGAATTTGCAATATTTGAATTTCTTGTCACCTTCTATGCTAGGTGTGCATAGTATCAGATTGAATGAAAATACCCGTTTCAATTTTGCGGTGCGTCATATACTGACCTCTTTTGGACATGATTTGGGCGGAGATATTTTTCTAAATAAAAATGGACAAAACTGGTTAATAGGAATCCACACTTATCACAACCACGATAGGGTCTTTGGAGGTATAGAATTGGAAAGACAGGACATACAAACCCGTTTGGGCAACAAAACCCTGGAAATGGATGCGAGGGCTATGGTCTGGTTTCAACCTGAAGATGAAAGCTTTTATGCGGATAAAGGAAAGCCTGGAGGATTGTTACAATTTACGCTCAAATATCCACTGAATGAGACATTTAAAATCTCCACAGAAGTAGAAGGTAAAACCAATGGTTGGGTTGCTGCCAATCCATTTTTGGGGAGCAATCTTAGCGTACGTATGGGCGTGAGCCTATATATTGGAGATAAATAATGCAATAAGAAGGGTTGAATTTCGTCGAAAAGTCGCATTTTTTCAATACAATTTGGTGTTTCAGGCTTAATTTTAGAGTAGAATGTGAAGTGAATCAAAAGGCGTGTGGTACTAGTTGAGTTGTGTTCTAAACTTGAAAAAATGGGAATCATTTATCGTCAATTTAAGCCTTCTCCGGCATTACAGACCTATGTGCCAGAATTTTGGTATTTGAGGAACAATTCCAGTTGTCCTGATGAGCTACCCTACCTGCATAAATGTTTGCCATTTGGCACGGTTAAAATCATCATTAACTTATATAATAACAGGAATTCTTACCGGATAAATGGAGATTGGAAGGTTTTGCCGGAACAATTTTTAGTTGGTGTATTTACAGAAGCTTGCCATGTTCAAATGCCTAGAGATAATACCGTCTTCGGTATTAACATACGTCCTGAGGCGATGGTGAAATTATTTGGTATTCCAATTGGTGATTTATGGAATGACTGTATTGAAACGGAAACGCTATTGGGGAAAGAGTTTTCTGTATTTGTCCGACAATTGCAGGATGCTACAACGGATGAACTACGGGTTCAATTGGCAAATAAACACCTAATGGAGCGGCTCAAAAAGGCGCAAACTACTTCAGGTTATGTGGTCAATGCGGCGAATAAGATTTGGTATACGGGTGGTAATATGTCGGTTGATGCCTTGAGTAAAGAAGTTTTTATCTGTAGAAGACAATTGGAGCGAACCTTCAAAGAGATGCTTGGTGTTAGCCCCAAAATGTATGGCAGAATTTGCCGATTTTCCAGAGCTTTTAAGTTGATGGAGCATAAACCTTATGCGACCTGGTCTGATGTGACTTATACTTGTGGGTACGCTGATCAGGCACATTTTATTCGAGACTTTAAAGCCTTTACTGGAGAACCTCCAAAAACTTTTTTCTCTGCATCTATGCATTGGCATTAAAACAAACTTAATAACCCACTACAAAACTTCGATTGATCCGCTGTTTGCCTTTCTCCAGACTTAGAAAATAAATGCCTTGGGCCCAGCCACGAGTTTCTATGTCGAATTTCTTTTGACCAAAACGTGGTGGCGTGATCGTATTTCGGTAAACCAGCTGGCCAAGGGCATTGTAAATCCTGACAAAATAATCTTCAAAATCGGGTGTTTCAAATTCGACAAAAAGGTGATCTGAAACTGGATTTGGGTAGATATTCAAAATATCGAGGTCGCCGGTCGTTCCGCCGCATTCTTTTTGAATCAATTGCAGGCTATTGAACACATTCAGCCGGCCGCTTGTAACTGTTAGCCCCAGCAATTCCGAAATAGGATCTACACCTTGGAGGATCATTTGTCGGATAAATAAAGCGGTTTGAGCAGGTTGTAATATCGCTCCATCTGCAATTGTCGGACAGGGGATACTATAAAGCATAGCAATTGCTCCGCTGAGGTGAGGGGCTGCTGCTGAATTTCCACCGAATTCACCGTAATCATCGTTTAGGGCAATGGTAAAAGTACCCTGACCGGGAGAGCCTAAGTCAATAGATACAGGTCCATAGGCAGAACCGGAATGTTTTTTGTCGGCTTCATTGGTATTGAGCACCGTAATCAAATAGTCTGTGGGACAAGTGGTAGGCATATCCCCCATCTCCTCCACATTCCAGTTGCTATTGGCCGTTCCTGCTCCGGTGAGTATCCCCACTTCACCCATCAGGTCATACATGTCTCGCCAGACAGGGTAATCATCACAAAATGCACGGTCCTTACCAAAAGAAGCATTGGTGGCCACCACAAAGGCACCTTCCGCCCCATTAGACGCATTGTATCGGCTGCGTTGGTCGATAACATATTCATAAGCTTCGATGATATCACTAATGGCCTTGGTATCGAGCACCATTAATTTGACTTGCCAGTTGACACCCGTAACACCCAAGCCATTATTTCCTCTAGCACCGATAATACCCGCAACGGAATGTCCATGCGAATGAATATTGTGTTGGTTTGAGGTGTCTCGGAAATTCCAGGCAAAATTATCGTCTATATAATTGTTACCATCATTGTCTATACCGTCGTTGGGGATTTCTCCCAGGTTTTGCCAAATATTGTCTCTCAGATCGGGATGATTGATGTCGAATCCACTATCTAAAATGGCGACTACAATGGTATCGCCATTGATGGTAACCCCACCTGTTGTGGTTTCCCAAACATCGGGTAACCCAATTTTGACCATATCCCATTGTTCTGGATAATAGTCGTCATTGGGGTCAGTACGGAAATCAACGGTATAATTCAATTGTGCAGTAATTACCTGAGCATTTTCCCGAACTTTTTGTAATAAAACCTCACCTTCAATTTGTTGAGGGTCAAATTGTAGCAGATGAATATTGTGTAGCCGACCCAAGGACCTTTTTATGGCCACGCCAGGTGCCCGTTGGTTGCTTAGGTTACGGATAAAGTCTGTTGCTTTCACTTGAGGGGCAAGCCGGACAATCAATTCACCGGAAATCAAATCTGTTTCCTGAGCCTGCAAACCAGGACCCAAAAAAATCAGTATAAAACAAATAGACATCAGAAAATTTCGAGACATAACGGTATAGTTTGAACCCTTTCGGGAAGATTAAAGGCCAGTTCAACGTAGGTTCGAAAACCTTTTTTGACCTCCAAACGTATAGTCATAAAAAAAGAGAACGATAACAACAGAGTATTGTTTCTCCGGGCTAGGAGTTAACAGTTAATTTATCGCGCAAATTACGGAAATAAGCAGCGGCATGCAATAAACGACTCCCATACCAGGAGAAAAATTCCCCATCTACAAGAACAACCTTAGATGCTGGGTAATCGGCGCTTAAAACATCCAGATGTTTTTCCTGAAAGGGGTAAGGTTCTGAAGATAAAAAGATGAAATCGGGTTGATCGTCTTTTAGGGTAGTCAACGCTATTTCAGGATACCGTTCCAGGTGAGCAAAATAATTACTAAAACCAGCATATTCCAACAAGGTGTGAATAAAGGTCCCTTTTGCAGCAACCATCCATGGCTTTCGCCAAATAAAATAAGCCACAGAGGGAGGATTTGCTATGTGTGGAAGTTGTCCAAAGGCTGTAGAAATTCTGGAAATGAGGTCCTTGGCCTGAATTTCCCGGTTTAGCATATTGCCGAGGGATTGAATCATCTCCATTGCGGCTTCAAAAGTGATAATGTCACTTATCCAAAGCGGGAATTCGCGGGCAAGGTCCAATATCTGGTCTTTGCTATTTTCTTCCTTATTCGCTATAATAAGATCAGGTTTTAGGGCCCGAATTTTGTCGAGGTTCACCTGTTTTGTTCCTCCGATCCTGGTTTTGCGTTGGTATTGCTCGCGGGGGTGAATACAAAACTTTGTAATCCCGACCACCTCCTCATGCAATCCTAAATCAAACAGTAATTCGGTTTGTGAAGGCACCAGCGAAATGATGCGCCTTGGCGCTTGCTTTAGAACGATCTTTCGTCCTGTCTGATCAAAGAAAATTGCAGGGTACCTCATTGTATTTGAAAAAAATAAGGGTATTTAAAATGGAAGCACAACTCCTTCTTCTTTCGTCAGTTGCTTAAAATGTTTGTTAATGACCTCTAGTAGAGATCCTTTACCTTTATTGATGATTGGCCTTCCGTCGATAGCTTCAACCCTGGTCAACTCGCCCATGGTACCGGTGGTGAACACCTCATCAGCGGTATAGAATTCAGTCAAAGAAAGATTGGCTTCTGTTACAGGAATAGTGTGGCTTTCACAGATTTCCAATACCAGGCTACGGGTGATGCCAGGAAGGCAACTGCTGGCATAAGGGGTATAAACTTTCCCTTTTCGAATGCAAAAAACATTAACCCCATTGGCTTCCGAAACAAATCCGTCTTTATCGAGCATTAACCCTGCGTCTGCTCCAGCATGGTTGGCTTCGATTTTGGCCAGGATATTGTTCAATAAATTGTTGTGGTGAATTTTGGAGTCAAGAGACATCGGTGAATTGCGTCGCACGGAGCTGGTAATCAAGGTGATGGAAGGTGGATAAACCGGTGGTTTCCATTCAGCCAAAACAATCAACGTAGGGCCGGATTGATTAAGTCGCGGATCCATGCCAGAGGTGATCTTTTCGCCACGAGTCAGGGTCAGGCGGATGTGTGCGCCATCCTTCATGCCATTTGCCTTTAAGGTTTGGAAAATGGCATCTTTGATGGTTTCATTATCGGGAATGTCAGTAAAAGCTAAGGCATGGGCAGAATTTTGTAATCTTTCCAGGTGTTTATCCAGACAGAATATTTTGCCGTTGTATACCCGAAGTCCTTCCCAAACGGCATCTCCTCCCTGAACCACGCTATCAAATACAGAAACTTTAGCCTCCTTGCGGGGCACCAATTTATCTTTGATAAATACTTGAATATTTTCGTTTTTAGGATTGAATTGTTGTAGCATATTATTTTTGAAGCAAAGCTAATAATGGAAAGGGGAATTTCTTTAGTCTTTAACAGGAGATTTGTTGAACAACCCTAATTACTTGCTTTGATCGCTTCCTCATAAAGAGGAGAATAATACGGCAAACATTCCTGAGCCAGACTTTCAAGGTCAGGTCTCAACGCAATGCTTTTTTCATGGTAGGGATGAAATCCGGTAGATTGGTGGACGTTTGCGTACCAATAGGGTGCCCAGGAGCCATCTTCCGGACGGGCACCTGCTTCCCAATGCAGCATATCTTTGCAAAAATCAATGCCCAAACGGTGACAAAGTTCCCGAAGCACTTTTTCAGGAGCAAGCAGCAATTCTTTGGCATCTACAATTGCATTGAGCTTGCCCGCAGATTTTAGTCTTTGGTAGAGTTCAAATTGTTGTTTTACACCAATATCCTGCATTCCAGGATTGGGAATAACCTTACTGTATGAGGCAATGATGGCCCGTGGATTACGGATCAGCAGAACATTATGCATTTCTAATAGGAAACCAAGATCCAGTTCGATGAGGTGGTGGGTCATTTGTTTGAAAATGGCTACAGGGGTAGGGTAGGGACCAAATAGCACTTCGTTGATCACTTTATTTCCTTCAGCATGCTGACTTTTTAGTATTTCTGACTTGCCAGGGTGATCGGCGTCAGTTGTTGAGTTTGTCAGAAAATGAGCATACAATGGTTCATCAACTACGGTAGTATCCTTTCTCTGAGCAAAGGAATACATAATGGCCGTTGAAATATTTCGTGGACTTGACCAAAGATTGATGCGTTTTGTCACGGTAAGAAATTGGCAGAATCAATGATAGACAGAAGTAAACAAAGGGAAAAATTGTATGGATGAAGTTCTGAATCCAATTCAGAACTTCATCTTGTCAAAGATTTAAACCTCTTCAACGGTAGCTTCGGGAGCATTGGTTTTTACGGATTCAATTCCTCCTTCCATGCCGGATTTAGAAGCATACATCTGGCTGCTGCCGATGATTTGTTTGTTTTTCGCCAACAGATTAAAGTGAAACTTGCCGTTTGAAGCTTCTTTTCGCTCGAAATTGCTGTCGTCACCAGAGTTGGTTTTTACAGATTCGATACCATTTTTGCAACCGGATTTTGCCGCATATCCTTGGCTAGATAAGATAATTTGGCCATTTTTGGCCTTAAGCCGAAAATAATACTGGCTATTCTTTTCACTTTGGAAAATCTCAAATTTCATAGAGATAGATATTTTACTTTAAAAAATAGAATGTTTTACTTTTGACAAATAATTGGTTGATCGGCTAAAATTAAAAAAAAATTTAAAGAGGCCACTGAAAGCCCTATAGAAATTGTATAAAGCTTTAATATCTAATTGCAGGAAATTTATAATCAAATAATCAGAATAGGTATATATTTGCAATAAAAGTAATCTTATGAAAAGCATGACCTTGCTTTGTTGGTGTATGGCGATCTTCTTACCTGTTTACCTGACTGCTCAGGAGAACGCAGAGGAAAAATGGGGATACATGTACCTCAATGTAAACTTTCAAGTAGGGATCCCAATGGAAGCTTTTAATGATTACCTTGACGTTCCTGGTGTTGGAGGAGGAGGCTTGTTTTTGTTGCCCATTAAACGGGAATTACCGTTGACTTTTGGCGCAGAATTTTCGGCGATGACTTATGCCAGCGAATCTCAAAATTTCACCTCAACTATTGGCGGATTTACCAGAGACTTTCGTTTTACGACCAGTAACAATATCTTTCTTGGCCATGTTGTCGTGCGCATTCAGCCACCCGTAAATTCTGTCTTTCGGCCCTATCTTGATGGTATGGTCGGCTTTAAAAATTTATACACACGCAATCGCCTGGAAGAGACTTTTAATGATGGAGGTGATGAAATTGATGAAAGCAAAACCGTGAAAGGAGACTGGGCCTTTAGTTATGGTGGCGCAGTAGGTCTCCAATTGGCCGTTTTTCGCAATAAAGGCATCATGATTGATCTGCGTTGTGCTTACCTGCCGGGTAGTAATGCCTCCTATCTAGTGAGAAAAGATAATGTCAATTTTGATTTTAACAATCCCCTTGATTCCTTTGATGAACGAAAGTCACCTACTACCATACTACTTCCTCAGATTGGCATCACCTTTGACATTAATTTTAATGCTCCTGAGGAAGAGATGCCTTATGACGATTAATTACTATATTTGTATAGTTTTTTGTTTCCCCCTTCTGATATTTTCGTTTTAATCCCTCCCCTTTTTCCCCCTCACTCGTAATGCAGGAGCATTACCATTGCACTATTTTACACTATAGGAAAAAATGAAACCCTTGGAAACCCAATTAATTGACGCTGCCAAGTCAGTATTGCAAAAGAATCAGGGAAAGCATTTTACAAAGATTGCACCTGGGTATGAGGTATATCCCTGGAGTTGGGATACTGGATTTGTAGCATTGGCTTATGCCCGGTTTGATTTAAATAGGGCTGTGCAGGAACTGCGGCAACTTTTTGATAAACAAGCCGATAATGGTATGCTCTCCCAGGTAGAGGATTGCGGAAAGGCTGCCGGAATACTGGATCCCACACAACTTCAGCTGGTTGAACAGGCTGCTGCGAAATTGCAAACTTCAGGAATTGCTACACCGCCTGTATATGCTTTTGTGCTTTGGCGCATTTATGAGATCACGAGGAATAAAGCCAGAGCTAAAGCCATCCTTAAAGAATTTTACCCCAAAGTATTAGCGCTACATCGCTATTTGTATAGATATAGAGACCCGCTGCAGGAAGGACTGATTTCTTTGCATCATCCCTGGGAATCAGGCAAAGGACAATTTTTTCATCCATTTTTAATCCAGGATCCTTTTTTTAATGGTCTTTTGAGTTATTCGAATGAATGTTTAATCAAAATAGGAAGTT
This sequence comes from Saprospiraceae bacterium, assembly GCA_021604865.1. Lineage (GTDB taxonomy): Bacteria > Bacteroidota > Bacteroidia > Chitinophagales > Saprospiraceae > BQJU01. The sequence goes on from BQJU01000049.1 coordinate 16,432, forward strand.
TACTTGGTGAAAACATTCATGAAATAATGGATTGGCATGAGCTAACCATTTTTAGTATGAATGAAAAGTTGTGGGATAAAGAAAGAGGCATCTACAATGCTTACGATATGCAGGGCGAATGTTCAATCCAGGTTCATTCTATATCGGGTTTTATTCCTATGATCGGTGAGGTTCCTACACAAGACCAAGCAGAAGCCATGTTGTTGTTTTTGGAAAGTGAACACTTTGGTGGCAAACAGGACGATCTATATTGTTTTCCTGGCTATAGCCTATTGCAGGATGATGTTGATTTTGAGAACCCCTGGAAAGGGCCCATTTGTTTGAAGATGAACTGGATGCTTTATCAAGGACTTTGTCGGTATGATATGCACGAAATGGCTGACCTGGTACGTCGTGATAGCATGGAACTATTATCACAATATGGTTTTTATGAATGTTTTGATCCCCGTAAGAAAACTTTAGGGCATTTAGGCCTTGGAGCCTCAAACTATTCCTGCTCAGCAGCCATTGGCATTGAATTTTTATTAGGGGAGTAACCCGCTAAAGCAATTTTTCATTTTTTCGGCATATCTTGTTGAACTCATCAACAATTTCCAGCAGATTACTGAACCGATAGCCCGGCTTTCCGATTTTTGAAGCCAATTTGGGAGCTTGAACACTTAGGAGTTTTCGCATTTTCCTTCGAAATCCAATTCTGGCAACTTTTGACATCCTAAAACTTTGATTTTCCACCCAGAATTGAGTTGGTTCCTCTTGGTAATAATGGATGAAAGAAAGTGGGCCAATTTCTTGGTATTCGGGTTCGGAACCTTTGTAGAGACTCAATTCTTCTCCTTTATAGACAACCAGGAGAAATTGCCATCTTTTGCGAAGGTATCGACTTTCGTAAAAGACAACTTCCGATCCTTTTTGAAGGGCAAATCCCCGGACAAGAGCAGAATGGATGGAATAGGTATTTCCAAAATCATTAATAAATATAACCTGACTTCCGTATTGGGAATGGTAAATTTCGCCAATGACACCGGTGAGTTTTTTCCCGTTTTTGGTAATCAGATAACCCCGACTGGGATCAGAAGCATGGGAAAAACTGCACCAAAGAAATAGCAGAGATAGTAGGTAGCAGTATTTCATAAGCGGCTTAAGTTTGGTCCTTCTTTGACAAATCTTTTCTAATTTATAAAAAAAAGGACTAAGAAACACGCTTTTTTGCAGAAATGTCGCCTACATACAAGGGAATTAACTGCTTAACACCGGGCTTGATCTTTGTTTCCACCACATAGCCAAACTAAAGGCAGAAATTAAGTGCCAAATTCCCCACCAGGCTGCAACCATGGCCATACCACCCAGGCCACCAAAAAAATTGAAAATGAGAATTAATCCCAATCCCGAATTTTGAATTCCCGTTTCTATGGAGATAGCCCGGGCATCAAATATAGATAACCCATTGGCTCGGGCAAACCAGAAACCCATACTTAATGCCAAGCCATTATGTACAAGGACAAGTAGGAAAACCAGGTGTAAATATTTCTGAATATTTGAAAAATTGCTAAACACGGCCATAACGACAAAGGCAAGAAAAATGGTCATTGACAATGCTTTTACCGTGCCGCGCATCTTATTGGCAAACTTTGGGAAACGGGTATTGATGAACATGCCAAGGAAAAGAGGCAAAAGTATCAGTTGGAAAATAGTATTGACCATATTTGCAGGATCAACATAAATGCTGGCAGCATAGACTTCAGCTCCAGGAACCAGTTGAGAAAGCCAAGTGAAATATATGGGCGTAATCACTATGGCCGCGAGTGTGGAAATGGAGGTTAGCAAAACAGATAATGCAGCATTGGCTCCTGAAAGGTGTACCGCATAATTAGACACATTGCCCCCGGGACAGGCTGCTACCAAAACCATTCCAAGTGCGATACTGGTGGGAGGGTTGAAAAAATAAACCAGACATATTGTCATCAAAGGTAACAACAGCCATTGGGATATCAACCCAATCGTAGGGCCTTTTGGCTTTCGCAAAATCTCTTTGAAGTTATCCAGTCGTAAGTCCAGCGCAACGCCAAACATCAGAAAAGCCAGACAAATATTGAGTATAAATAATTGATCCGGATTAAAATTAATCTGAACCTGATCAATGGTGTTCATTTATTGGGTTTACTTAAATAACGCTTATATTTTAACTGTCCTTGCCTCCATATTCCTGGCCCATAATTTTCCAGCAGGTAATAAAAAGAGCCGCAATTACTGGCCCTATGATAAAACCGGACAATCCAAACCAGGTCAATCCACCTAAAGTAGTCAATAAGATCAGGTAATCTGGCATGCTTGTTTCCCGGCTAACCAGTAGTGGTCGCAATAAGTTATCTACCAGCCCGATTAGCAATCCTCCTACAACGAGAATAATAACGCCTTTGGCAATTTCTCCCTGTATTAGCATGATAATGGCGGCAGGCCCCCAGACCAATCCACTTCCTCCCACAGGGAGTAGCGAAAGAAAAGTCATCAATACGCCCCAAAGTACGGGTGCTTCAATACCGACTAACCAAAACAGAATGCCCCCCAAAGTACCTTGAATTGCTGCAACAATTACCGTTCCTTTTAAGGTTGCCCTGGATACTACTGCAAATTGTTGAAAGATCATCCATTCTCTTTTGTTGCCCATAGGCAGAGAATTGACGACTAAATACATGATTCTTTCGCCATCACGCAAGAAAAAGAATAGGAGATAGAGCATAAGAAAAAACTGAATAGCCAGATTGATGGTATCCTGAGTAAATGAAACCACCCGGTTGGCAAAAAACTGAGTGATATCGACCACCGTCTTTTTTACCTGGATTTCAATTTCTGAGGCCTCAATACCATAACTTCTCAGAAAAGATTCTAATTTGGGCAATTGTTTTTCAACAAAATTCACGGCTTGCTCCGGAGCAATTTCTCCCTCCTTAAACTGTTGATATAGTTGTGCACTTTCCTGCCCTACAGAGATGCTAATCAGCCCAATGGGAACTACAACGACTAATAAAATTATGAGTGTAGTCAGAAAAGAAGCGAGGTTAGATCGCCCCTTAAGCTGGATGCGTAATCTCCGATAAGTAGTCCGGAAGATAAGCGCCAGCACAATTGCCCAGAAACAAGGCATGAGAAAGTCCTTGATCAGGCCAATAAAGGCAATGGTTGCCAGAAAAGCAATCAATAAAAAAAAACCGGTTCTGATGATGGCGTTTCTTTGCAAATTAGGTTGATTTTAAATGGAACATTCTTTGACAAAACCCAGGGTCAAGCTAAATCGGAAGGGTCAATTTTACATTTTCGATTGACTTTAATCATAGGATTTGTCAAAGAACCAATATAAAAGTGCAATTTACCCTTTTTGCCCTTATTCCAAGGAATCAACCGAGTATTTGTCAAGGAACAGCTTAAGATTGGTGATTTCCCATCCTTAGTAAACTGAATTTTTGATGGCAAAATGTATCTTAGCGTTTGGCGTTTAGCTTTACTACTCGGAAAGAACGATAAATAAAAGCATGAAGAAAATACTAATATTGGGACTATTTGTCCTGGCCAGCTGCTGGGCTGTTATTGCCCAGAGTGACCCTTATAAGGTTTTGAAAACTGAAGTAGGGCAAGATTTGCCTTATCTCCAGGATCTGTACCTGCATTACCATACACATCCTGAATTATCTTTTCACGAATTGGAAACGGCTAAACGTATGGCTCAGGAATTGCGGAAGCAGGGTTTTGAAGTGACCGAAGATTTTGGCGGTACCGGTGTTGTTGGCGTTTTGAAAAATGGAGAAGGGCCCACTATCCTCGTTCGGGCAGACATGGATGCTTTGCCGATTAAGGAGGAAACCGGAAAACCTTATGCCAGTACTGTGACTACTGCTGATGAAGATGGAAATACGGTAAACGTGATGCATGCCTGCGGACACGATATTCACATGACCGTTTGGACTGGCGCGGCGCGAGCATTGGTGAAATTGAAAGATAAATGGAAAGGAACACTTGTCTTTATTGGCCAACCGGCTGAAGAACGTAGTGGAGGGGCAAAAGCCATGCTCAAAGATGGCCTGTATGAAAAATTTCCTCGCCCTGATTATGCTTTGGGGTTACACGTGAGCCCTACTATTGCAGCGGGAAAGGTAGGGTATTGCCCTGAGTATAGCATGGCCAATGTAGATATGCTGGACATTACGGTTTTTGGCGAAGGTGGCCATGGCGCCTATCCCCATACTACAAAAGATCCGATCGTTTTATCTGCCCGGATCATCATGGCCTTGCAAACGATCGTAAGCCGTGAAATCTCGCCGCTGGAGCCGGCGGTGGTTACTGTTGGTGCTATTCATGGAGGAACCAAAGGCAATGTAATCCCCAATGAGGTGAAAATGGAACTAACGATGCGGTCTTATTCCGATGAAGTCCGCCAGGCGATCATTGATAAGATTGCCCGTATCTGTAAAGCAGAGGCGATGGCTGCTGATATCCCGGAGGATAAATTTCCAAGATTGGATTTGCGCAAGGAGTTTACCCCTTCATTATACAATGATCCTCAATTGACCCAAGAGCTGGCCAGTGTATTTAAAGAGGCGCTGGGGGAAGACAATGTAATGGAAGCCGCTCCAGTAATGGCTGGAGAGGATTTTGGTCGTTTTGGTCGTACTGATCCGAAAGTTCCCATCTGCCTATTTTGGTTAGGAGCAGTAGAACCTGAAAAAATTGAGGCAGCAGAAAAAGGAGCTTTAAACCTACCTTCGTTGCATTCTTCAAAATTTGCGCCCGATCCTGAACCTACCATTCAAACTGGAGTGGTAAGTATGACTGCGGCAATTCTGAGTTTATTGAAAAAGGGATAAAAATAATGGATTTTGAAAAGATATTGGCTGAGATAAGTGATGAAATTCAGCCATTTTTTGGAGAGGGTAAAGTAGCCAACTATATCCCTGCTCTTGCCAATGTAGATCCCAGAAAGTTCGGCATGGCCTTGGTGACATTGGACAATGAATTGTTTGAGATCGGTGATTCACGAGAAAAATTTTCTATACAAAGTATCTCCAAAGTCTATAGCCTCTGTATGGCTTTGCAACAAGAGGATCAAGCTTTGTGGAAAAGGGTGGGCCTTGAACCTTCTGGTAATCCCTTTAATTCTCTGGTTCAGCTGGAATACGAAAAAGGCATTCCAAGAAATCCTTTTATCAATGCTGGTGCTCTGGTAGTGATTGATGTATTGTTAAACCACCTGAAGAACCCAAAGGCAGAAATCCTGGATTTTGTTCGAATGTTAGCAGGCGTTGATGATATTTATTACGATTATGCTGTGGCGAAATCGGAGCGAGAAACGGGTTTTACCAATGCTGCTTTGATCAACTTTATGCGGAGTCACAAGAATATTCACCATCCCATTGATCAAATTCTGGATGTTTATTATCATCAATGTTCTATTGCAATGTCATGTGTAGAGTTGGCAAACTCTTTGCTTTTTCAGGCAAACAATGGTTTGGAAAGGGGATCAAAAAAACGGATTCTTGCAGCGAATCAGGCCAAACGGCTTAATGCCATTATGCTTACCTGCGGATTTTATGATGAGGCCGGAGAATTTGCCTTTCGGGTAGGGGTGCCAGGGAAAAGCGGAGTAGGAGGAGGGATTGTGGGGGTCATTCCAAACGAACTTGCGATAGCCGTATGGAGCCCGGAATTAAATAACCATGGGAATTCAGTATTAGGCATCAAGGCTTTGGAGTTATTCACAAAAAAAACAGGCCTTTCTATATTTTAGAGAAAGATTCAGACTATGTTTGGAAGGGGGTATTTACGGTAAATAAACCAGTAAGTGAATCAATGACTACCTCCAAACATGCTCTCATATATGCTCGTAAACTTCATAAATCTGCGATAATGGCAAAAACATACAATTGGGGTATTATCGGCCCTGGACGGATAGCTCATAAATTTGCACAGGACCTGGCACTGATTCCTAACGCACGGCTGCACGCAGTGGCTTCCCGGTCATTGGAGCGGGCACAGGCTTTTGCAGAACAATATGGTGCTAAAAATAGTTATGACAACTACGCTGAAATTGTAGATTGTCCAGATTTAGATGTCGTCTATGTCGCATCACCGCATACAGGGCACTGTGAACATAGCTTGCTGTGTCTGGAAAAAGGCATCCCTGTGTTGTGTGAAAAACCATTTGCTTTAAATTCCAGAGAGGTACAAAAAATGGTGCATAGTGCACGCAACCATCAGGTGTTTTTAATGGAGGCCATCTGGACTCGTTTTTTGCCAGCCACGATTAAAATGTTAGAGATCATTAAAGACGGTTTAATTGGAGAAATCCTTTCCGTAAAAGCTGATTTTGGCTTTAAAGCTAATTTTGATCCCCAAAGTCGGCTATTTAACCCTGCACTGGGTGGTGGAGCTTTATTGGATATAGGTATTTATCCCTGTTTTTTGGCCAATTTGTTATTAGGAACGCCAACTGATATAAAAGCCATGGCTCATTTAGGGCAAACGGGAGTTGATGAAGAGACAGGGATATTACTGTATTATCCTGGTAATAGAATGGCTCATTTGCACGCATCACTGTTAGCTACCACTAAATCTGAAGCCTTTATTTATGGTGAAAAAGGGACCATTCACCTACACACTCGCTGGCATGAAGCGACCAGTTTGAGTTTGATTCAGGATGGAGCACGCCCACAGGATTATTATTTTGATTTCGAATCAAATGGCTATCGCTTTGAGGCGGAAGAGGTAATGCATTGTCTTGCTGAAGGTAAAACGGAGAGCGAATTACTTCCCCTTGATTTTAGTATACAGTTGATCAAGCTACTGGGTGATATCCGTGAGGAAATTGGGCTGAAATATCCAATGGATTGATTTTGTGGTACAAAACCTTCTGCTGAAGAGAAAGTTGAGCTGTCAACTCGAGGACGGTTTGTCTTTGTAGAAAAAGTTGTACTTTGTCAGGACAGAAAGCTAAGGTGTTTTGCTTTGACTTCAAATATTTTATTCTTCTTTTTGTTTTATTTTATGGTTATTATTTTTTATTCCCATTCTTTTTGCGTATTTTATTTTTAAATTTCTACCAAAAATACATTTCCAATAAAGTTTTATCACAACTGATTTTATGGTTTTGTTGTCGTAGAACCCTTGGAATTTGAATCTAAATTTCCAAATCAAATACCTATTTTCACCTGCTTCAAGACAAGCGTTTTTTAGCATACCTGACCTAACCAACCATACATTTTCGATACTAAAACTTCCCGGTATCACTACCACCACATGCAATAGGGTTGATTGATGATTTTTTGAACTACACCCATGACAAAAGAGAATGCCCAGGATTTAGACCCAGAGCAACAAGGCACAAAAGGTCTATATGTGCCATCAATGGAAAGAGATTCATGCGGTACCGGTCTGATTGCCAATCTCAATGGAAATAAGACACATGAATTGATAGAACAGGCACTTTCCATGTTGACAAGTATGGAACATCGCGGAGCCTGTGGGTATGAACCGAACACCGGTGATGGTGCCGGAATTTTGATACAGACGCCCCATGAATTTTTTACACGAAAATGTAAAGAATTAGGGTTTGATTTGCCAGAATTCGGCCAATACGGTGTTGGCATGGTTTTCTTTCCTAATGACCGTAGCCTTCGCAGTCAGTGCCGGGTATTATTCAATGATTATATTGATGAATTGGGCTTTGAATTATTGGGTTACCGGAAGGTCCCAACTGATAATGAGGAATTGGGAGAGTCGGCAGTAGCTGTAGAACCACGGCTGGAACAGGTATTTGTATCCTCAAAATCCCAAATTGATCGCAAGACATTGGAACGAAAATTATATGTGCTAAGAAAATTCGTTACACACAATGTTCATAAAACGTTTCCACAGTCGAAAGACGATTTTTATATCACTTCCTTTTCCTATAAGACGGTGGTTTACAAGGGGCAATTGACTACTTTTCAACTGCGACCTTACTTTCCTGACCTACATGATTCTACCTGTACCTCTGCCATTGCGCTAGTGCATTCTCGATTTTCTACCAATACAGTGCCAAAATGGAAATTGGCGCAACCCTTCCGTTATATTGCCCACAATGGAGAAATTAATACCATTACGGGAAACCTAAATTGGTGGAAATCAAAGGAAAAACTAATACAGCCCAAATTTTTCACAGCAGAGGATATGGAAAAACTGCATCCCGTTTGTGGTGAAAACCTTTCTGATTCGGGTAATTTTGATAATGTGCTGGAATTTCTGGTACTCAACGGTTTCTCCCTACCGCACGCCTTAATGATGATGATTCCGGAGGCCTGGCAGCATGATGATCTGATGGAAGACCACAAAAAGGCCTTTTATGAGTACCATAAAACAATCACGGAGCCATGGGATGGCCCGGCTTCGATCTGTTTTACGGATGGCATATTGGTAGGAGCTACGCTGGATAGAAACGGTTTGCGCCCATCCAGGTACCTGGTGCTGGAAGACAATACCCTGATTGTGGCTTCAGAAGCGGGAGTATTGCCAATTGATCAATCCAAGGTTGTTTATAAAGGTCGCCTGCAGCCAGGAAAAATGTTAATTGCCGATCTGGATGAACACCGGATAATTGGGGATGAAGAATTAAAATCTGTTATTTGTAAACGTCACCCATACCGCGAATGGCTGGATGAGAACCGTTTGGCGTTAGATGATTTGCAGCTAGATACACCCTCCGATTTGGGGCTAGATGAAAAAACACTGTTTCACAACCAACAATTGCACGGATTTTCCCGTGAGGATTTGAAGGTTATCATCGGACCGATGGTCAAAGATCGGCAGGACCCGATTGGTTCTATGGGAGCTGATACTCCGCTTGCTGTCCTTTCTCAACAATCGCAACATCTATCTAATTATTTTAAACAATTATTTGCTCAGGTGACCAATCCACCGATTGATCCCATCCGGGAGCGGTCGGTCATGTCGTCCTACGCGATGTTAGGTGGCACCGGAAATATCCTGGATCTACAACCAGAAAGAGCAAAATTCATTCATTTGTCAAGTCCCGTTTTAACCAATAATCATTTGGCAAAGATCCGATCCATCCATCATCCTGATTTTCATGCTGATAGGATCAATATTGTGTTTAAGGCCGATGGTCAAATGGGGCGTTTAAAAGCAGCCATCGATCACATTTGTGCAATAGCGGAAGACCTTACCCGCAATGGTACCAATATCCTAATTTTATCCGACCGGGGAGCAGATGCTTTTCGGGCTCCTATTCCTTCTTTACTGGCAGTCGGCGCCATCCACCACCACTTGGTTCGTATTGGGTTGCGAAGTCTCACCTCGCTTGTAATTGAGGCCGGTGATGTGCGGGAAACGCATCATTTCGCCACCCTTATTGGTTATGGAGCGAGCGCTATCAATCCATATATGGTTTATGCTACATTGGTTGATATGCAAAAGAAACGGTTTTTCGAAGAAGAGCACTCACAAGAAAAACTAATCGAAATTTATAATAAATCGGTCGTTAAGGGTTTATTGAAAATCATGTCCAAAATTGGCATTTCCACCCTGCAATCTTATCAGGGAGCGCAAATTTTTGAAGCGCTGGGTATCAATACTGAGGTAGTCAATCATTGTTTTAAAGGTACCGTTTCCCGAATTGAAGGATTGGGGTTTGATGGGATAGCAGAAGAGGCTTTAATTCGACACCAAAATGCTTTTTCAGAAAAATCAGTAGTGAATCCACAATTGCCGGATGGAGGTGTTTTTCAATGGAAAAGAAGGGGAGAGGCCCACACTTTCAGCCCCCAAACCATTCATTTGCTGCAATATTCTACTCGGAAAAATGATTATGGAGCTTATAAGAAATACGCTAAATTAATCAATGAGCAAAACCGTAAAGCGTTGACATTAAGGGGGTTGTTGAGCTTTCGAAAAAGTACTCCCATTAATATTGATGAAGTAGAACCTGTGGAGAATATCTTCAAGCGGTTTGCTACCGGAGCCATGTCTTTCGGTTCCATCTCCCACGAAGCCCATACAACCCTTGCAATTGCAATGAATCGCATTGGAGGTAGGAGTAATAGTGGGGAAGGAGGAGAAGACGAAGCTCGTTTTGAACCCAAAGCCAATGGCGATTGGGAGCGTTCAGCCATCAAGCAGGTCGCTTCGGGAAGATTTGGCGTGACCAGTTATTACTTGACTAATGCCGATGAATTGCAGATCAAAATGGCTCAGGGAGCAAAACCCGGTGAAGGTGGGCAGCTGCCAGGGCATAAGGTCAACGATTGGATTGGTCGGGTTAGGCATTCTACCCCGGGAGTTGGGTTGATTTCTCCGCCGCCACATCATGATATTTATTCTATTGAAGACCTGGCACAGCTAATTTTTGATTTAAAAAACGCGAATCCCAAGGCAAGGATTAATGTCAAACTGGTTTCTAAAGCCGGTGTGGGTATCATTGCTTCGGGTGTTGCCAAAGCTCACGCGGATGCAATTCTTATTTCCGGACATGATGGTGGGACTGGTGCCTCACCATTGACTTCGATCAGACATGCCGGATTGCCTTGGGAATTGGGATTAGCGGAAAGCCATCAAACTTTGGTAAAAAACAAACTACGAAACCGGGTTACGCTACAAACCGACGGACAAATCCGGACCGGACGAGACCTGGCTATAGCTACACTGCTTGGTGCGGAAGAATGGGGCGTGGCTACTGCAGCATTGGTGGTAGAAGGTTGTATTATGATGCGAAAATGTCACCTGAACACCTGCCCCGTAGGCATTGCCACACAAGATGAAACGTTAAGGAAACGGTTTAATAGTGATCCTCAGTATATCATCAACTTTTTCACTTTTCTGGCTCAGGATTTTCGGGAAATTATGGCTGAACTTGGATTCCGGACCGTAAATGAAATGGTGGGTAAAGTTGAATTACTTAAAGCCAACAAGGACATTCACCATTGGAAACATAAGGCCCTGGATTTACGTCCTTTGTTGTACAAAGAACCTGTTGATGAATCAGTGGGGCTATTCAAGCAGATAGAACAAGATCACGGCATTGATAAGGTGCTGGATCGGAGGCTGGTACAACGAGCCAAACTTGCCTTAGAAGAACGGGCAAAAGTCGAATCGATATTTCCCATATTTAATACAGATCGGGCGGTAGGTGCCATTCTTTCAAATGAAATCTCCAAACGATACAAGGGTGAGGGACTGCCTGATGCGACGATCCAATACCGTTTTCGGGGATCAGCTGGGCAAAGTTTTGGTGCCTTTGGTGCTCCGGGGCTTCAGTTTACCCTGGAGGGAGAGGCCAATGACTATTTTGGAAAAGGTTTATCCGGTGGCCGCCTGATTGTCGTTCCGGACAGGCAAGCTACGTTTAACCCCAGCAAAAATATCATCATTGGGAATGTAGCCTTTTATGGAGCCACAAGTGGTGAAGCTTATATACATGGGATGGCTGGAGAGCGTTTCTGTGTACGGAATTCAGGGGTGAAAGCGGTAGTAGAAGGTATTGGCGATCATGGTTGTGAATATATGACTGGAGGTTTGGTCGTGGTATTAGGGGAAACCGGCAAAAATTTTGCAGCGGGCATGAGTGGTGGTATTGCTTATGTTTATAATGCAGAGCAGAGCTTTGAAAAAATGGTAAACCGGGAAATGATCGATCTTGATCCGCTTGAAAAAGAAGATGTTGAATTGCTTCGTAAAATGATCCGTAATCATTTTAGTTATACCAGCAGTAAGTTGGCGGTGGATATTCTAAACAATTGGGAAAAAGCTTTAGCCAATTTCATCAAAGTGATGCCAAAGGATTATAAGGCTGCTTTGCAAAAGAAAAAAGAAAAACCCGGCATTCATGTTCCCATTGCGGTTGTTAGTGCATAAAATGAGCCCCAAATAAAAAAATAAGATATGGCAGATCCAAAAGGATTTTTAAAATACGACAGGGAGTTACCCAAATCGAGGAGCCCTAAATCCCGGGTTAAGGACTATAAGGAAATCTATAAACCATTTCCACTGGAAAAAACGGTTGAGCAGGCTGCCCGCTGTATGGATTGCGGGATTCCGTTTTGCCACAATTCCTGCCCGTTGGGCAATATCATTCCCGAATTTAATGATGCTGTTTATCAGGAAAATTGGGCAGGCGCATTTCATATTTTGAGCAGCACCAACAACTTTCCTGAGTTTACTGGTCGGATTTGTCCGGCACCCTGTGAAGCAGGCTGTGTCCTGGCCATCAACCAGCCTGCAGTTGCAATAGAACACATAGAAAAGTCTATTGCTGAAATTGCTTTTGAAAAGGGTTATGTGCGCCCCCAGCCACCGGCCGTGCGCACGGGTAAAAAAGTAGCAATCATTGGTTCTGGTCCAGCTGGATTAGCTGCTGCTGCTCAATTGAATAAAGCAGGGCATACCACAACTGTTTTTGAGCGTAAAGACCGCATTGGTGGCCTCCTGCGTTATGGTATACCAGATTTTAAGCTGGAAAAATGGGTTTTGGAGCGCCGGATTGCCCTGATGGAGGCCGAAGGCATTCGCTTCCGTACCAATGCCGAGGTAGGCGGTAATGTAGATCCCAATCAAGTCCTTAGTGATTTTGACGCCGTCCTATTGTGTGGAGGGTCTACCATTCCGAGAGATATTGGCATTCCTGGCCGTCACCTGGAGGGCATTCATTTTGCTATGGATTTTCTGGAACAAAACAATCAAAGAATTGCCGGTGACCAAATTTCTGAAACATTAAGTATTCATGCCAAAGGCAAAAAAGTAGTGGTTATAGGTGGAGGAGATACGGGGTCTGATTGTGTGGGAACCTCAAACCGCCATGGAGCCAAATCGGTCTACCAATTGGAAATCATGCCAATGCCCCCGAAAGACCGCGATGAAAACTCCTGGCCTAACTGGCCTTGGATAATGCGGACGTCTTCGTCACATGAAGAAGGGTGTGACCGAGAGTGGGCATTATTTACCAAAGCATTTGTTGGTGACAAAAATGGCTGTTTGAAAGCACTTCAAGTTGTTAGAGTGGAGTGGGAAAGGGAAGAGACCGGTCGGTTTACAAAATTTAAGGAAATTGAAGGAAGCGAGCAGGAAATTCCCTGCGACCTGGCATTTATTGCAGCAGGTTTTTTACATCCGCAACACAAGGGGTTACTGGAAGATCTGGGTGTTTCACTAGATGAGCGTGGAAATGTTGCTGCGGGAACGCAGAATTATCAGACTTCTATTGATAAAGTTTTTTCAGCTGGTGATATGCGCAGAGGGCAATCTCTTGTTGTTTGGGCTATTTCGGAAGGTAGAGAAGCGGCACATGCAGTAGATCAATTTTTGATGGGTAGTTCAAGACTGGAGAAGAAAGACGATGCTTTTATGTCGGTATCCGCTCAATTGCAAGACATTTAATGCAGTTTCTTTGCAAGAATTTGCAATGAAAATTGCAAGATTAGGAAAAAAAGGTTTATTTTAGGGCATGCTTAGAGCGGATTTATCCGATTCTATTGAAATTAATCTAGCATGCAAAGAATAACGGAAGCCAATTCAAAATACCGCCATTTGGAAAAAATGTCCATTGGCGAAGTTTTACAAAATATTAATCAGGAAGACAAAGGGGTGCCCTATGCTGTAGAGCAAGCGCTTTTGTCTATACAGGCTTTGGTAGAAAATGTGGTCAATAAAATGAAGGAGGGAGGACGACTTTTCTACATTGGAGCAGGTACAAGTGGGCGTTTAGGTATACTGGACGCATCGGAATGCCCGCCGACCTATGGCGTACCGCCTGATTGGGTTATTGGTATTATCGCTGGAGGTGAAACGGCCATTCGCAAAGCCGTTGAATTTGCCGAGGATAATCAGCAGTTGGCCTGGCAGGATTTACAGGCTTATTACATCAACCCACAAGATGTGGTAGTGGGCATTGCTGCTTCAGGCACTACACCTTATGTTATCCACGGGTTGGAAACCTGTCAAAAGAACGGCATCATGACTGGCTGTATTACGTGTAATCCAGGAGCACCAATCGTGGATTACGCTGACTTTCCCGTTGAAGTGATTGTCGGTCCTGAATTTGTGACTGGGAGTACCCGAATGAAAGCCGGTACCGCTCAAAAATTGGTACTCAATATGATTAGCACTACAGTGATGATCCAATTGGGAAGGGTGCTGGACAATAAGATGATTGATATGAAACTCAGTAATAAAAAACTGGTGGAGAGAGGGACGAAAATTCTGGTCAATGCCTTGAAAATCCCTCATGATGAGGCTCGTCAGCGATTGCTGCACTACGGTAGTGTTCGCGGTGCTTTGGAAGCACACCAGGTTACATTGAAGGAAAAATAGGAAAGGCTGAAAATATTTTCAGCCTCCCAAATTTTTCTATTCAATCAAAAATACTTCTTTAGATCTCAGGATCCTGAGGTGTATTTTTATTATTATCACGTTCTGAATTCGGATAAGGGTACCAATTTCTATTCCTTTCTTCATTTGTGGTATTTGGGCCTGGCCGACCAAATCGTTTGCTGTCAGCAAAACGCAACCCCGACATAAATAGCTCCATGGCACGATTGCTGTAAATGGCATCAAGTACAGCTTCCTGAGTCATGGCCCCACTATAACCCCCCAAGGCAGCTCCAACACCGAAGGCATCATCTGCAGGATCTTTAGTTAAAACCTTATCCAGTTCGCCCACTGCTTCAGCCACCATGTTTTTTCGTGCAAAAGCTTCTGCCCGGATCAATAACATTTCTCCAGGAAGATATATCGGAATAGCGGCAGTAGCACTGTTAAAGAAAGCTGCGGCCCTAAAGTCATTGCCAGCAGGGTTTAAATCCTGAAAATAAAAGGCGAGCCTTTGATCGGCAGGATCAGGTTGCAAATTGGCCGGCAATCCCAGGGTTAGGTCAACAGGTTGGTAAACATTATTAGTTAAAATGGAAACAAAAGCAATCGGATTGGTATTTACATCATCATACACAAAAGTAGAGGTAGAACTAAGATCCACCTTCCCGGCTGCTGCCAGCGCAGCATCGTTATTTCCGATTTGATTGTAAAAACGGGCGAGAAGTGCGTTGACGGTATTCCCGAGGTCAATGCTATTCGGCGTTTTACTTAAAAAACTAGAAGGTACAGTTGCCCCACTGAGGGCACTATTGGCAGCTTCCAGGGTAGCTATAGCATCGTTTACTGCATCGGTACCGTTACTGAAAACGGCATCTACTTCTGTAGTCAAGGGCACCATTTCAAAAAATTGTGCCAGCGTGCCATTGGCCAGTGCCTTAAATATTGACGCATAGGCTATTAATCCTGCCCGGGTTCCGGGATCGGAAATGACGTCAGCATTGTCCAAAACTTTTTGAGCTTCATTGCGCACCAATAGGGACTGTTCCCAAATACTGCCGACAATGCCGTTGCTTCCTGACAGGTTTTCCTTTCCAAGGGATACATCATTTTCAGAGGCATTACCTGGATTGATCAGGCGTAACTCAAAGGTCGTAAAGCCAGAACCGGCAACTGTTGCATAAACCGGACTTTGCCGGCCTACACTCCATCTTTTTTGAATACCGACGGCAAGTCCTATTAGTCCATTAGCACTGTTCAGAACCTGCTCTTCAGTAGCTGCCCCCGGATTGGTATAATCTTTTTCACAGGAAGTGCCTATAAACGCACCTAATGTGAGGAAAATGAGGAATTTTATATTGATTTTCATAATTGCAAATTGTGTCGATTTAGAAATTGGTTTTTATAGAAACAGTATAAGTTCTTGGAATGGGCACATTTCCGAAATTGACAGCACGCATCAAGTTACTTTGACCGCCAGCATTGGTTTCCGGATCGTAGCTAAAGAAATCATCAATAGAAAAGAGATTCCGGCCACTGAGAGAGATGGTTGTATTGTTCAACACGCCAAATAATTTAGGAATATTGTAACTCAGGCTTGCCTCTCTCAACTTAATAAAGGAACCATCTTCAACTCTCCACTCCAAAATTGGGTAGATCGCCCATATATAGCCACGTGGTAATTCACCAGACAACTCCTGCTCAGATAACTCACCAAGACCAACCCCTTGCCGGGTCCGCTTATCTGCATCAAATACTTCGAATCCCTGAACGGCTTCAAATAAGAAATTGAAGGACCAGTTTTTGTATTTTAATGTAGAACCCAATCCAAGGATATAATCCGGATTAGGATCACCAATTACTTTGCTCAACGGTGTACCGGTTGGTTGCCCTTCCGAGGTTCGCATAGGCGTATTGGTTGTTATATCTCCTCTTTCCTGTTGTGGAAGACCGTCTGGCGTTAATAAAAGACTTCCATCTGGATTAGTGGCATGATAGGTACCAAAAAAGACGCCCAAAGGCTCACCATCCACAACAAAAATTGGCGCACCGGTGACGTTAGGTACTGCCGACTGAGATTGTCCAAGGTTGGTTACTTTATTTTTATTGCTGCTAAAGTTGATGTTGAAATCCCAGCTAAAATTGCTGTTTCTGACCGGTGTGCCATAAAGAGACAATTCAATTCCCTTATTGGTCATTTGTCCAAAGTTAGTGGTGATTTCTGTTCCTCCACTGGAGGCGGCAAGTGCTCTACGCAGCAAAAGGTCGGTAATATCCTGAGTATAATACGTCGCAACCAAACCAATCCGATCTTTAAATAAGGCGAGGTCGGCACCAAATTCCAATTCTGTTTGGCGCTCCGGTTTGATATCTTCACTAGCTAGTCTACTGCTAGCGTTGATGGCAATATTGCCTGTTAAGTTACCTGTATTATAGGTCGCAAAACGTTCATAAGCACCAATCGCAGTCAAACTACCAGACTGTCCCCAAGATGCCCTTAGTTTGAAAGTATTAATCACATCCCCAACAGCAGATCCTTTCCAGAATGGCTCCTCCGAAAGCAAATAACTACCACTGACCTTCGGGTAAAATTGATTGCGATTATCTTTACCAAATACACTTGAACCGTCCATTCTACCTGCCAATGTCAGGAATAAATGGTCCTTAATGCCAAAGGTTTGTTGCAGATAATAACCCCAAACCAGTACTCTGGCAGTATTTGAAGTAGGTGTCAAAATGGTACTCGCACCATTCACTGTTTCCACAAAAGGTGCCAATCCGCGCCCTTGGGTTGAGGTATATTGCTCTTTGGAAAACTGAGTGCTAAATCCTATTCTGGTAGTGGAAGAAATAGCGGGCGAAATCTCTGTCTGGTATGCTGCGTTGATGTCATTATTCATCAAAAATGCATTGGCATTGGCTGTTGAAGCATAACCATCATCAAAATAGGTAGGGTTGACCTGTGCGTAAGGGTAGGGTGGAATGAATATATTTCCGACCTGTGCAAAAGCATCGATACCCAGAATATAATCGATAGAAAATCCTTCAAATGGGAAAAGTTTAAGCTGAAAATCAGTGATGGCCCGGTTGACTTCCTGTGTGATGTCAAAATCTTCAATGGTGCTTAAAGGATTAATCCGGGTCGGTTCAACGGCTTGCAAATTGCCAAATTCATCACGTTTGGTAATATCCCATATATTATTGGTAATGTTGAAAGAGTTAATCGGACTCCAAAATACATTACCATCCGGTTTTTCATTGGAAAAAGAATTGCTATAATTTATGCCTACAGAAAAACTTGCCCAGGAAGACAGGCTTTGATTGTAGCGTAAACGAGCGCCATAGCGCTGGAAGTCGGAATTGACAATAATGCCTTCATTTTTGGTATAGGATAATGAACCATAATAATTTGATTGGTCATTACCACCCTGAACAGAAAGGTATTGATCGGTGCCAAGTCCGGTATGAAAAAGCTGATCCTGATAATCGTATCGGGTGACAGCAACTTTATCAGTAGAAAAATTGGCGCCTACCGTTAACCCCCCTGTATTTGGATCAGTACCAGCTATTGGATAAAGTCGCTGGGTAGCACTACCAAATTGTTCACCACGTAAATTAACGTAAACTTTTTTACGCAACTCATTGATATTAAGCGATGAAGAGAAGGAAAACTTGGGCGCTCCTGATGTTCCTTTTTTAGTGGTGATCAAAACCACTCCATTGGCAGCTCTTGATCCATAAATGGCGGCGGCTGCACCACCGTTGATGACTTCCAGACGTTCAATATCATTCGGATTGATATCTGCCAGGCGGTTGGTGCCCGGGCTTCCTGCTCCAGCATCTACATTTACATTGGTTACATTGGTGGTGCTATTGCTCACAATAACTCCATCAACCACGTAAAGAGGCTCAGAAGACCCGGTAATGGTACTGGCTCCTCGCAAACGGACGCTGAAACCACCCGCTGGATCTCCGGAATTTTGTGTAATTTGGGCTCCTGGTAATTTGCCTTGAAGTGCGCTACTCAATCCCTGGGGATTGGCAGTAATCAATTCTTCAGCTTTTACGGAATTGATGGAATTACCCAGTTGTTTTCGACTAGTAGAAACAGAAGAACCAATGACTAAAACTTCTTCCATGTCCAAAACATCAGGAGCAAGTTGAACATCCAATTTTGTAACATCTGTACCATGAAAGTCGGCCATTTCAGTAACAGTAGTGTATCCGATGTAGGAAAAGCTAATTTCAGCAGTAGTGTAAGAATCGGGAAGGTTTAGTTCGTACAGTCCATCCAGGTTCGTTAAGGTGCCAGTGGTGGTTCCCTTTTGTGTAACCGTAACGCCAATAAGTGGTGTTCCCAGATCATCCGTTACGGTACCAGTTACTTTTTTTTGGGCAGTTGCAGGCAAGGCCAGCAAACAAAAAACAAATCCAAGTAAAAGGATTTCTTTTGTTAGGCATAAATTTTTTTTCATAAACTATTGAATTTTGGTGATGGTTTGGATATGTAGATGGGATTCACTGCATAGTACGTTTAGGCTCGATTTAATACAGGTATCTATTAGGTTCTATTTTTTTGCAAAAAAAAACTTGCAAACTTGCTATATCTTGCAAAAAAAGTTAATCAAGTGACTAAATTAGCAATTTATTATTAGATAAGTGCAAATTGGTGCAATTTTAGACAAACAAAATTTTTCATGCTAAAAAAAGAGAGACAAGCTTTAATTCTAAAGGAAGTTAACATTCATAATAAGGTGCTCATGTCAGATTTGAGTCAGCAGTTGAATGTTTCTGAAGATACCATTAGAAGAGACCTCCAGGAACTAGGAGATGCAGATAAGCTCATTAAAGTCCGGGGAGGGGCGCTTTCTAAGTCCTACCATGTATATACTTATCAGGAGAATGACATTTATGCTTATCAGGAAAAAACCATCATTGCGGGTAAGGCGATTAGTTTATTGAGGGATGACATGCTGGTCTTGATAAGTGGCGGATCTACAAATCTGGAAATCGCCAGAATTTTGCCTCCTGATCTCAGGGTGACTTTTTTGACGATTAGCCTGACAACAGCCATGCAATTGGTGGAACACCCTAATAGCGAAACTATATTTTTGGGCGGCCCCTTATCCAAGACTTCTAAAATCAGTTTGGGGGGACAAGTGGTTCAGGCACTACACGAAATTCGTCCTGATTTGTGTCTTTTAGGGGCCAATGGACTGGATGCAAAAGCCGGAATAACCGATTCTGATTGGGAGGTGGTAGCCGTCAAAAAAGCCATGATACAGGCCTCCTCAAAAGTGGCTATTCTTTCCATTTCGGAAAAGCTAAATTCTATTCAGAAGATGAAGGTTTGTGGGTTGGAGAAAGTGGATTACCTGATTACCGAACTTCATCCGGATCATGAATCCTTACAGACCTACCGCGTTGGGAGTTTGAAGTTGTTGTAGCGTGTTTTATCATCTTGTAAAGTTTATTGGTAGGTTCGTCATTGGTGTCCATGGCTTGTCATGCTGAAAATCCTCCGTGGGAGCCCATTATGGCTAAAAGTTTAAAGGCAGAAATGGTGGATCAAATTTTGCAAGAATTGTTGAAATAATCTAAAAAGGTTTTGGAATTGAGTAACGAGTGTATCCTTTTGGGAATAAAGGAATGAAAACTCAAAAAACATACTATTCGTTAACTTCAAATTATTCCAAATGAAAAACTTTAGATTAATCGCATTAGCAGCCGTTTTGATTGTTTTAAATGGCCTGGCTATTATTCCTGCAATTGGCCAGGGCAATTCCGGAGATGCACCGGAATTTGTTTTGTTTAAATATTATGCAGACCATCCTATTGGTGTTTTACCTATTACTAATGTTGGAGACTCGCTAGGTACCATTTATTTTAAAGCTAAACCTCAACTAGGGTCACCGTTCAGAACGGGGGCATCTATTCAGACCATGTTCATGGGGCCTACCAGTGCCGATAGTCTTCCTGCCAGTTTGATTTTCAGAACCGGATCCATCCAACAACACAATAGAATGGCCATAAATCCACAAGGATTGGTTGGCATCGGAACGCTTTATCCGGAGTATAATCTGCATACGGTTGGCAATACCCATACCACTGGTGACTTCTATGGCCGCATCCACTTTGATGACAATCGCACTACGGATGAGGCACCCGATACCTATATTGATGAGGCTTATTTTGAACTCAAGGAACTTTCGGCTTTCGCTAATAAACCCGGTAGCCTAACACAAGATGGTGGTCTATTGACCTTGGCACCTGGTGCTACTAGTAATGATCACCAGTTGTTTTTTGGTGATGATGGCATATTTACCCGTCGCTACCTGGGTGGTGCACCTGATTGGGGAGCAGCTGCATGGTACAAAATACTGACTAGTGAAGATATTAACGGTACGCCAAACCGGATTGCCAAATTTACAGGTCCAAGCTCATTGGGCGACAGCCAACTTTGGGACGATGGTGTTCAAGTAGGTATTGGTACTGATAGTCCAACGGCCGGATATTTGATGGATATCGCAGGAACGACTCGCATGGGAGGTAATACGGATGTAACCGCCAATCTTTCTGTTGCTCAGGATGCTTCTATTGGAGATGACCTACAGGTAAATGGCAATACAAATATCAATGGTTTTGCTACAGTAGATGGTTTCCTTACGGTAAATAATAGTGCGACTATTACCCAAAATTTGACCGTCAACCAAAGTGCTTTTGTCAACCTGGATTTATCCGTGACTGATGACGCCAATATTGGTGATGACCTAAATGTGGGTGGAACAGCTATTATTACTGATGCTGCGGCCATTGGCACAAGCACTATTCCCTCAGGTTTCAAACTTGCTGTCGATGGAAAGGTGATCTGTGAAGAACTGAAGGTACAAATGTCTGAAAGCTGGCCCGATTATGTTTTTGGTGTAGATTATCAGCGACCTGATTTAACAGAGTGGGAACAATTTATTAAAACCAATCAACACTTGCCGGGCATTCCTTCTGCAGCTGAAGTAGCTGAAAATGGCGGTATAGAAGTGGGAGAGACCCAGCGTTTGCTGCTAGAAAAAATCGAACAATTAACCTTGATATTGATAGATCAGAAAAAGCAGATTGAGCAGCTGGAAACGACTGTAAAATCCATTCAGAAGTAATTTATTAACCCGATAAAACTATCACCATGAGATATATTTATCAATCGCTTGTGGGGTTGTTTGTTTTTCTGCTTCCGATGGTTTTGAATGTTCTTTCGGCTCAAGCTACTTTGCTTGAAACCTATCAAAAAGTGGAAATCAGTAAACAACAAGCTTATTACCTGCAACAGATTAAAAAAAGAACTACCTATATCGATCACCGGCTGGTTTATGTTAATGAATCTTTACTGACCAAGGAGCCCAGTTTAAACCTCGACCTTTTTGGTAACCAGCTGACGGTTGTTAAAGACAAGGTGATCAACAGGAAAGAAGGTCGATATTCCTGGTTTGGTCATTGTACACCTAGCTTTGGGACTGCAAATTTTGTTGTCAAGGGAACAACCGTTTCCGGAATGATCAGGATGCCCGATTATCTCTATTCCATCAAATCGCTAGGAGAGGGACTACACGTCTTGGTATTAGAAGACGCCTCCCGCTTTCCGGAGGATCATCCTTCGGGATCTTATGAGAAAAAATTGGAACAGCGCAAACAGAAAGAGGAAGGCAATCACGATGATCTGGCAAAAATGGAAAATGAAAAATACTGTAAAATCCGCATTATCGTAGCTTATACCGACAGTGTAGCCCTGCAAAACGCCGATCCATTAGGTGAAATTCAATTGGCAACCGATAATATGAACAATGCCAATGCTAATAGTGGAGTGGATCACGTGGTTGAGATTGCTCGGGTAGTACGGGTTAGTTACACCGATTCCTGGGATCTGGATGACGATTTGGATCGGTTCAGGTCGACTGCAGATGGGGTAATGGATGAAATCCATGGACTGCGGGATCTATATGATGCCGACCTGTGCCAGTTGGTGGTCTCAGGGGCACTTGATGGGTGTGGCTTGGCAGACGCGATTGGATCAAGTTTCTCTAATGCCTTTTGTGTATCCGCCTTCGGGTGTATTTCCGGCAACCTCACTTTTGCTCATGAATTCGGCCATCTATACAATTGCCGCCACGACACTTATGTGGATGGATCGGCTGGTAACAATCATGGCCATGTCAATCTAGGATCTCAATGGAGAACGGTGATGTCTTATAATGACGAATGTGATGACAATGGTTTTGACTGTGTGCGCCTGCAATTCTGGTCCAACCCCAGTGTACTAAATTCAGGGGAAGCTACCGGTGTGGTGGGAACTAGCGAAAATGCAGCCCAAATGAATACCTACGAGCAGACCATTCGCGATTTTCAAGCCATACCTGAAGTGAAAACAATCGGAGCGCCAGAATCTATTCCCAATCAGGAACTTGCAGATTTTGTGGCCATGATGCGGGTAGAAACTTCGGTTGGCATTCCTTATATCTATCAAAATGGCTCTGAAGGCGCATTTCATGCCTATAATGAGGTGGTGATGAAAGCAGGCTTTCATGCGCAGACAGGTGCTGATTTTTCTGCCTTTATTGAGGATGCTTGCACCGCTGGTAGTAGCTTGGTAGTCGCTGATTCAGGTACGGAGCAAAGGGAGGAAATGATTACGGACAAAATGGCCATTATTAATCCTCTTGCCGAGGAATCCTCAATTCCCAACTGGACCATTTATCCCAATCCCAATGGAGGCCAACTGAATCTTGATTTTAATCTGCCCACAGCAGCTGTTGTGTATTTAACAATCTACGATGTAGCTGGAAAAAAGATCAAAGATCTTGAAACCGAAGTCTATATGGAAGCTGGACAATACCAACAAAAGTACCAGATAGATGCCTTGGATACGGGTACTTATTTCGTTGAATTTAAGGCTGGTGGCCAGAGGTGGATCAAGCCATTGGTTCGGGTAGAAGCATTTGAATAGGGGAGGGTGAGATCGCTGCGCTGTCAGAAGTCAGACACTAATACGAATATCGTTTTCCGTCAACATCGTATCAGCGTCTGACTCCTGCCCCCTGACTCCTGACCCCTGACTCCTGAAAGCGCAGCGATCTGACCCCTGACCCCTGCCCCCTGACTCCTGAAAGCGCAGCGATCTGACTCCTGATCCCTGACCCCTGACTCCTGCCCCCTGAAAGCGCAGCGATCTACCCCTACTCCTTACATCCAGCAATTAGCTGTTTTAACCCTTCGGCCAAACTACGCGCAGCTTCAATGCCATCGACCCGGATTTCAAAGCTATCCGTAAATTTTTCCACTTCTTCGTTTTTATAGGACTTAATGTGTTTTTCATTATACACGGTTCCCAATTTAACGGCCATGGATTTACCGGATACGTTTGGTTTCAGTGTTTCCGGATTCAACTCCTTCAAGAAAACCTCGTATTTCATTTTCTCGTAATTCTTACCTTTGGGTTCTACGGTAGCAAAGGTTATGGAGCAAACATTTTGATCGATGGTCAAATGTTGTTCATACTCAGGAGTAATGGGGTCTTTATAACCGTCCGTTTGTTCTATAAGCCAACTGTTGATATCAGAAGTTGGTAGGTCAAGTGTTCGCGTTTGGTCACATTTTTCCACGATCTGTTTTAGTAGTACGGCCAGACTCTTGGCATTTTCCACCCCATTGGCCAGGAATTCAACTTTGTCTACGTAATTCTTCTGCTCGCCATTTCGGAAATATTTGATAAAATCATCACCATCTTTCACTTCTCCCACTACAGTAATGGTTTTACCTACCGTTTTTATGGAGATGTTGTTGGCGGCGATATCTCCCAATTGGACTTCGTAATGATCTTCCGTTACGTCCCCCTTGGCATTGGTCTCTTTCATGCGATAATTGGTATAACAGGTACCCTCAAAAGACTGATCAAATTTATCTCCTCCATGCTCAAAATTGGTCAGCTGTTGCTGAAAAGCCTGCAAGCCATCCTCCAGACTAGCAATGGCTTCATTAGCTTCCTGTTTTTTGTCAGCCTCGGGAATGATTAGGCGCAATACCTCTGCCAGATCCCGACCCTGATCTACTTCACCTACTTGGAAGGCCAGATCCGACTGATAGTTTTTCAGTTCGCCATTTTCGCGTATCGTAATAAATCGCTGCTTCCTTTCCACATTGACTTCCACGTTTACAGTCTTACCTTTTACATTCAGTGAAACAGTATAAGGATCTAAGTCAGAAAGATTAAACAGGTAATCCATTGTTGTAGCCTCTTTGCGGCCGGGCTCTACAAAGGTATAATGGTAGATCAATGGGTCATTTTCATCCTGTTTAAGATTCGCTCTAAATGACAATTCACCCTGTGTGAAATCACTAACGTTTTTATGGAGCCAATCGACCATCTCCTCATAAGTCTTCACCTTAAGCCGTTGTTTATCAAGTTCTTTGGCCAAAGGTATAGCAGACCGAATCAGGTCCTTTAGCTCATCAGCTTCTTTAGAATCAGTCACCAGAATACTGATTTCCTCGGTGTAGTTTTGCTGTTCACCATCCTTAAGTACCTGCACCATTTTCTGCCTGCCACTTACGCCGACAGTGACCATCTTCAGATCCTTTTTTGTTTCTTGCCGCACTAGGTTAGGGTCTAAGTCCGACAGGTTAAAGCGGTATTCCAAGGTCTCACTTTTACCTTTCTTTTTATCTGTTTCGATTTGGGTCAGGCTGGCCTTATAAGGAACGGCCTGCTCATGCGCCCAGCGTTGCGCATAGTTGGATTTGGCATCTTCAACCCGGCTGATTTTTCCGGTTATTTGTTGTTGAATACTTGCAAGATCATTGGTTTGAGCCTGCAAAAAGCTAATAGAACAAACGAGTAGCCAACTGGAAATGAATCGATTCATAGTATGTCTTTGGTTTTGGTTAAATTTTATTTTAAGTGCCCTTATTTGGCCAATTCGGATTTGGAGGGCAATTTATTCAAATATTGAAAGAAGTGCAACTTTGAATTTTTTGGGCAATGTATGGGAGTGGAATTTTTCAAGGAAAGTTTTTTGGAATGGCAAAAGAAAGAGGTATACTATTCGTTATTTTTTCCCTCTTCCAATTGGTCCAGTTTATTGATCCAGGAAATAACGCCTTGGGTATATGGGTGGTTTTCCCCCAATGAATGCTGAAATACCCTCAATGCTTTTTTATACAACTTTCTGGCGCTTATGAATTCTTTTAAGTCTTGCAAGACGGTCCCTAAATTCCAGTAACTCACGGCGGTTGTGGGATGTTCGACTCCGAAATTTTGCTCCGCCGAACGCATGGCTTTTTCGAGCAATTCCCTGGCCCCCTGGTAGTCCCCTAAGTCCTGGAGGACTAAGGCCAGGTTGTTTTGCAGCTTGCTTTTCTCCTCCAATTCCGCCTCTCCAAGGGCCTCCAACAAAGCCTGGCCAAATGGTGCCCATGGGAATTTGTGAATAGGGTTATCTTTGGTTTGATCTATGGAAAGTTTATCTGAAAAAGTTTGTACTAAAGGAATCAAGTCCTCTAGTTCAGCTGGATGAGCTTTACTGATAACGATCCCAATAAGGCGGTGCAGTCCATAATTACTTTTCCCTGGTTGAGTAAGCCAACCCAACTTATGTAATTTTTGAAGACGATTAACAAAGTCGGCGGCTTCCTCTTCCATACCGAACCACTCCATAAGATCTTTAACAGGATAACCTTCTGCTGCCGGCGGCAAAGCAGCCAGGCGTTGTAGCATGAGCATTAGCTCAGAATTTCGGGTTAAACCTGACAAGTCGAAGGCGCTCAACAGGTGTCGGTAGAGCTGAGTCTCTCCTTTGGCGTGTTCTATTTCCACCACAGTTTGTAGCATTTCCTCATCGACTTGCTTGTGATCCAGGTACTCGCCCAGTTCTTCCACCGTTTCCAGTTTCCAGTGGCCGTTCAGTATCTTGGCAAATAACTCGATGCTGAGTGTATGTCGTTCCAATTTTTCAAGAAAAATTCCCAATGCTTTTTCTTCCTGTGGCTTGTGGCAGTGATTAAGGAACAACTCCTTTGCTGCCTCAGGGCTGAGTCTGCCCAATTTCATCAATTCAAAAGAGCCTACAATCTGCCGGGAAGTTAGCAGTACGTGCCAATGAAGACCGTGTGGCAGGCTGTCTTTGATTTCGCGAATGGATTGGGTGGCGTTGTCTAGTATTAAGAGGTTCAGCCCGCTGAAGTTTTGCAGGGCCAACATGGCCTGGCTGAAAATATCAATGGCATCCGAACCACTCATGGATTCTAAACCCAAACTCTTCAATAGGTTGACATTGGTGGCAACATCCTGTACTAGACCCTCTTTTTGCTCTATCCAGATTAGTTTATCGTATTCATCAGCGTAGTTGTTGATGTATAGTTTAGCCAGTGTAGTTTTACCAATTCCTCCAATGCCGTTCATGAGCAGTACCTTATTGGTGCTTTGAAGGCGTTGGCGAAGGGCTTCCAGGTCCTCAGTCCGGCCAATGACGTCTTTATTATCGATGGGTGGAATAAGGGTGAGTCGCTTTACCTGGTGGGGCAGACTTTGCCTGCGGGCTTCTTCCCAGTATCCGGCCACTTGGTGATACTGTTGGTTTTCCTGATAAATGCCTTTAAAGTACGCTTTAAAGTATAGAGAGGGGATGATCAGCGCATCGCTGTCCTTTACCCAATAGGTGACACCTAGCAGTTTGCCGTTATCTACGTTCAGGATGGGCGTGCCGCTGCTGCCTTGCTTTATGATATCGCGTGATACCCGAAGGATGTCCCAACCATTGTGCCGGGCTTCCTCTTGCAATACAGGTACCAACCCGCCACCTTCTGGAAAACTGATATTATACGACCAACCCCACAGCCGATCCCCTTCCTGACTGGCAGCAGCTTCCAGGTTGATGCAAAGACTGGCAATGGGAGTATTTAGAAGGATAACAAGCAAGTCCAACTCATCGTGTTGCAAGTAGTTATCAGTCAAGGTAAACTCGCCCTCGTAACCTTCTACCCGGAAATGAGTCGTCACGGCATTTCCATTGTTGAAAAAGACATGCCTACAGGTGGCCAGTTTATCTGGCGCTACAAAGAAACCTGTGCCAAGGAAATTGCCCTTTGGGCTGTTTAGCAATTTCACCGTACAGCTTTTCACCAACTGCTTAATGGGTAATCGTTCGATAAGACCTGACGACATAAATTATCCTTTTTTCTCTTTACCGAAATTCCATTCAAGAGTGAATTTAATGCCTCCTTTACCAGAAACATTGACAATTTTAGACAAAATATCGTCATTCTTCTTTTCTAATTCTATGGAAAACTCAACAGTAGCCTTATCTGGCTTGGCAGCCTCAATGGTGGCCTTGAGATCTTGGGCAAGGCTGGAAACCGCCTTAAAAGCGCGTTTTGCAGAAATTTCCAGTTGCTGTACGCTAACCGGACCGTCATAAGGGCCGGTATTAATTTCCATCAGGATTTCGGTCCCGTCAGATAACTGAACTTTTTGTGATTGGGGTAAAGTTGGCGTTTCCATTTTCTTTTATTAGATGTTTAGATTTTAATAAAAGTAGGAGTTTTCCGGAAATTTACCTTTATTATTAATGATTTAAAATTGATATAATTAAGTGAAAAATATACACTTCACTTAAAGATGAGTAATGTCAAAAGGTTCGGGCAGACAACTTTTTCTTGCTAAAAAAGCTCGTCTTTAACTATTTAGCATCCAAAAAATCAACCGCTTCAATCTTTTTCATTTGTTTGGCGCTAACTGAAGTGGGCATACTTCTCAAGACAACATTCCGCAACCAGATCAATAAAGGATTTTCTAATTGTGCCAGTTGTCCAATTTTCCAAGAGGTATCGGTAATCCATTTTGTCCTTTTCAGCCTACGTTTTTCAAAAGTTCGAAAGGCTTGTTCAAAGTCGGTTTCCCGAGACATACATTGAGCGATCGTTGCCGCATCCTCTATCGCCTGACACGCACCTTGTCCCATGTTAGGGGTCGTGGCATGAGCGGCATCTCCAATCAGCACTATCCGCCCAAAAGCAAACTGATTTATTGGCCTTATATCCAGAATATCGTTGTGAATCAAGCTGTTATCCAAAGTGTGTTTTAGAATTTCAGGGATAGGATCATGGTATCTTCTGAAGTGATGCTGTAGATCGGCTACCGTATAGGATTTGAATTTTGGATTATTAAAAGAAGTGTTCACACAGGCAAACCAATATAAGGTTTTATCAGCCAGAGGTATTAATCCAAAACGGCCATCAGGACCCCAGGTTTCAGAGGTCTCGTCGATATTTAGGGTGTGGTTATTAATGATGGCACGCCAGCAGGTATATCCGGCATATCGGGAACTGGCAGACGGCACTAACTTTTGTCTGATTACCGAATGAATACCATCGGCAACAATGAGATAATTGGTAAGATGGGTGCTGCCATTCTTAAAAGTTAGTTCAACCCCGTTATCTGTAGTTTCAAAATGTTCAACTCTTTTATCCAGCTGGATAGCGGAAGGGGCAAGTTGTGAAAGCAAAATTTGCTGAAGTTTGCCACGGTGAATCGTAAAATTCCCAATATTGGTTGTTTGTTCAAAATTTGTTTTTGTAATGGGTTTTCCGAAATGATCATAGATTGAAAAAGAGGGCAATATGCGGCCATGTTGTATGACTTCCTGGTAAATACCCAGCTCCTTAAATGCTATCATTGCATTGATGCCCAATCCCAATCCGGCACCAAGGGGTTCAATTTGTTTGCTTGCCTCAAAGATTTGAACGTCTATTCCGATTCTATGGAGTGCGATAGCTGTTGTAAGTCCCGCTATGCCTCCGCCGATTATTGTTACTGTTTGATGTTTCATATATCATGAATTATAGGTTTATCCTTTTCGAATAACGCCCATCCCTCATCAATGTTACTCACAATATAGTGGGATATTTTTAAAAGTTCGACCCTTTGCAGGACACCTTTTGAACGAATAGTTATTCCCGTACAAAGGGCGTAATTTTTATTTGATTACTTCCTTCAAAATATCCTGGTGGTAGGTACGTACTTTTCCAAAGCGCTCATCATGTGCAGTGCCGGTCGAGATTTGTTTCTCACGGCTTAACATGGTCGCAGCTTTGCCCCATTCTTTAGCCTTGTGCAACGGGCAGGGAGTTTTGTTCAAAGAACAATACCCGGCAATCGTATAATAGCCTTAGTCAACGGATTTTATTTTGGCCTCTATTGATATGATTTTATCGCCAAGGGTTTTGATTTCTTCCTGAATCTCAGTATTGAGTAGTTCCTGACGTTCCCAGAGGCGCACCTGCATCTTAAAAAGATCGAGCAGGGAACTTGGTGCATTCTTAATCCGCGCTTCATTGAGAGCATATCCATCAATGAGGTACTGTTTCAAAATCTTGGTCGCCCATTGTCGAAATTCTACACCGCGCTGTGACTTAGAGCATGTTTGGAGGTCGGCTTTGGAAGCGAAAAGCGTCAATTTTTTGATGAGACAAGGCTTTTTTTGAAGTGCATACTCAAAGGTACGGACAAAAAAAGTAACGCAGTATCATCAGAAAAGTGATCCTTTGCAGCCCAATGGTTGGCCTCCAAACATGCTCTTAACGCGGTAGCCAACTGATATAACCACATCAAGATTATAGTGATCTACTTGGTAAACCTTACCATCAGCAGCAGTTGTTGCAAAATTTGCAACAACTGAATTTTTATCTAGCTCTCTCTCTTTAAAAATATTGTTTATATGCCTTGAAATAACAGATTTATCGCGCTGAAATAATTCTACAAGATGTGCCTGAGTAAGCCATACAGTATCGTAGTCCGTTGTTACTTCAAGCTTTGCTTCGCCATCTACACTCTCAAATACGATGACATCCTTATTTTGCTGATCATCCATGTCTTAAATCATTATTTTGTTCCTGCTGTTCCCATTGTTCGGCTAATAAACGTAATGTGGTGGCAAAACCGGAAGGAGCAATTTCACGAAGACGAGTTTCTCCAGAAAGGAGGAGTTCCTGAATTCGATCATAAGCCCACAATTCAAAACGAGGACTGAGCCAGGCAGCAAATTTGAGGGCGAGTTTTTGTCCCCTGTAGACTTTCAGCCGCATCGCCGCCCTTGATCACTTGTAAAGTTTCACGTTCATGAGCGATATGGGAATTCCCATATCGCTCATTGAGTAGGATAATATATTCTTTGGTACTCTTTAATCTAAGAAAATCTGCTACCAATTTTCCCTTAAATGGCTTTGCCATTTCAGTAGCATTAATCATCTTATTACCATCTGAAAACTCAAAGCTGATTTTCTGGTCTTCATAATCGAACATAGTTATTTGACTCATTTCTAAAATTTTAGAAATCCTTTTTAACCTGAACTTCAAAACCCCCAGCCATACTCTAGCCGCCCCCGCCATTCCGAAAAACCAATTCCCGAAGATTGGTCTTTTGCAGATCTGTGAATATAGGCGGTGATTAAGGAAAAACGATGTTGTTTATGTGGCTGATAAGTAATCCGGTTTTGCCAGGTAAAAATGTTGTTGATCCATCGGCCCTGGGTCGCAATAGCAGAATAGGATAGGGTAGTGGAAGGCTGTAATTGGTCATTGGCAAATGAGGTGCTGATACCAATACTCGGCGCTAGGGAAACCGTTTTTAGTTGTGGTAAGACACTATAATTTGCCTGAAAGGCTGTTGTTAGGTTGAACTTACTTCCGGCAGGTTGGTATTGATGGGCCAATTGGGCTAGCCAAAAGTTGTTTTGTCGTTCGGGGTTTACTTCCTCATTTTCTATGCTATTGGCTTTTTGATGAGCCAACATTAGGGAAAGTAGCGAGGTCTGCTTTTCAGAAAGGTTGTAGGTGCCGGCCAGGCTAATATTTTCATTAACCAAAACCAAAACAATAGAATCTACCAATTGGAAGGGGTTTGAAAACGACCTTAGACGGTTGGTGTTACTAAAGTTGGAATAGGCCAGGTTGAAAGAAACTTTTGAATTGACGATTACATTTGCGTTCACATTACCCACCAATCTTACCGAAGTATTGATCTCGTTGCCACTAAGGTTATTGCGTTGAACCCCTAGCTTGCCCATAAGATTGACTTTCTTTTTAAAGATGCTGGCCGTTACACCTCCTGTGAAGTTTTCGATATCGTTGTTGAAAAATAAAGTACCAAGGGAGCGATAGCCCGGATCAATTCTTTCGTGCTCAAGTTGGATGCTACCAAAATTGGTTTGGAACCCCAGGCTTGTTTTCATTGCATTATTGAAACGGGTGGAGGTTAAGGGTTGGATCAGGCCACCTACTCGTTTAAAAAAGGTTAGGTCATCTGGTCGGGCGTGACTATTGAGGTCACGAGTAAAAATACTATGTGCAAAGTCGACCTCCAAAAAAAGGCTTTTGCCAAACTGCTTTTTTCCATTGAATCCAAGAACTACATTTTCTGCGGGTTTTACAAGCAGGCTATCCAGGGGAATACCAATTGAATCGTCTTCATCTTTAGCTGTAAATAAGATAACTGAAAGTCGATCGCGACCATTGTCAAAACCGGTTTTAAATCCCCAACCCATACGTCGGTATGGCGATTCAATGTTTTGCAATTTCTGGAGATCCTCCGCTCTGGCTCTTTTCAATCGGCCGTACATGGCTGTAAATCGAAAATTGCCTGGACGCAGATCTATCCCCACTCCCCGAAAGCTATGTCCGGTGAGGCTATAAGGGGATAAGCTCAAGCTCCGGTCTCCCAAGTGTAAAGTAGCCCAACGGTAAGAAGGACTCATCCCCGCAAAGGAATAAGCGGGCAATTGATAATTGAATGCGGTGCTACGGGTGGAAAATAAACCCGAGATGGGGATTTTAATGCCAAGGAAATCCATTTGTAAATGGGCATGTAAACGCCAGGAAAATGGATTGACTCGGTTTTCAGAAAGGCCATTCATCGTATAAAATTGTAGGCTACTTTGTATTGCCCCAGTTATTTTGAATGGAGTATTTTCCAGCCGGCTTCTTGTTTCAGTGATTAGGTTTTCGACATCCTGCCCCTGCAATGTAAAAGGGAATATCGTTGCAACAGACACAAGAAGGTAAACGATAACGATATATTTATACATAAGAGGGGTGGCTTATTGGATGATAAAATTAATGGATCTCCATTCGCTGGCAGTCTGTATCTGTGCGATATAATTTCCTGGTGAAGCATTAGTCATGGAAAAAATTTCCTGGAAGGTAGCTGCTCCCGAGAGCGCTCTACTTTCCACCAATATCCCATTATCTCTATAAAGTCGTATTTGTAGGGGAATAGGCTGGTCCAGAACTACTTTGATTTGAAATTGCCCGGTATTGGGATTCGGGAATAGCACGTATTCAAGGATTTCTGTAAATCCATTTCCAGGGTTTCCTCCTAATTGGCCAGGGTCGCTGTAAATAGTAATTTCCTTTTCAAGGATTTCAACGCAATCACCTAGGTGAATTTCCATACCAATGGTATAAACGCCCGCTGAAAAAAACTGTAATTCTATCTGGTTCAAAAATGTATCAACAACTTCAATTTCATTTTCATTGACCAGCCACCTGATACTATCCGGAGCTGGCCAGGATACCTCTACTGCAAAAATGGATTCGTCAATTAAACCTTCAGAAGGCAGCAAAAAGCGGGGCGTGAAAAATGTTCCCAATTCTGTTGCTAAGATAGAGTCGGTAAAAAGGCATCCAACCTCGTTTTCTGCCAGGAAATGATAGACTCCGCTATTGGAAACTTCCAGGTCTTCATCACTCGCAACTACAAGAGCTCCTAAGCTCCATTCATAGTGAAAATTGGGTTGATTAAGCGGGTAACTTAAAGTTTGGCCAGCACACAAAAAGACCTCTTTTTTAGGCAATTCGACAAAAAATGGAGGTGGATCGGTTAAGACAATGTCCAAAGAATCAGAACAGCCATTATCATCGGTTACAGTTAGCGCATAACTGCCCGCTTCGATTCCGGATAGGAATGGCCCATCCGATCCATCACTCCATGAAAAATTGTAGACTCCATTTCCAACTATTGCTACCTGAATGCTACCATTGGCATCATTTGCACATATTGGGGGGATAACCTCCATTGTTTGTATCTGAAAATCTACCGGAGCATCTAGAACTACGAGCATGGTATCAGAAAAACATTCTAGATTGGTGGCACCCATAATGACTTGGTAATTTCCAATGCCAAGATTGGGGAAATGGTTGTCAGAATACCAGCTTTGTCCCCCGTCAATAGAATACAAATAATCTTCTCCATCTTCAAATGGATTGATGGTGATCAATCCATCTTCTATACTACAAGCACTTGGAGCAATAGAGTCTATTGAGGCAATAATTGGCACAACTGTATTGACAAGTTCTACGGGAATAGTACGAGAGCAGTCAGAATTTTGATCTAGCATCAGTAAATTATAAATCCCCGCACCTAGGTCAGAAAAAATGGAGTCGGTTTGCCAGGTTTCCCCCTGATCAATACTTAATAAAATGGAGGGATCAAGGCCCCAAAGGACTATCTTCCCATCTTGGCTCCCACAGCCATCCGGCAATTCAATGTTTAAGGAGTCGAATGTCGGTAACGGGGAAACATTTAGATTTAAATGGAGCACATCAAAACACTCCAATGCATTGACTACAGGTAGATAGTAGTGCCCGGCTTCTGTAAAAGAGCTATCAAATAATTCAAAGATTTCTCCAGCACAAATTTGGGCTTCGATCAGGCTGGTATCGGGAGGAATTACATCGAGATTTACAATAATTGTGCTATCACACCCCGTATTACTAGAAAGCGAAACTATATGGAATCCTGCGTTAGTTAGAGTATCATTGCCGAATATGAAATAATCCCCTGTACAAATACTTTCGTGAATAGCTGTCCAAAAAGTATCCTGGACGCTCAGGGTAAGGAAAATGATACTGTCGCAGCCATTTTGTCCGGAGAATGTAGCCATATAATCTCCAGTTTCGGTATAATAGTCATCGCCCAAATGATAGGATTCTCCCTGGCAGATAGTGGCATCAAGCTCTACTTCAATCTGCCCACCATTTGTAGCTGTAAGTTCTATTTGTTCATCGTGGATAAGGGCACAATTGCTGTTTTCATTTCTCACCCAAATAGAGTAGGAACCAGTATTCAATTGGGTGAACAGGCCGTTTGTCAATTGCCAATTTTGCCCCTGATTGATGCTATATTCTACATTGCCATCGCTTTCAGCAATAATTTCAATGCTACCAGTAGGTGTTTCGCAGCCTTCAGGATTGACGATATGAATATCGATGATTTCCGGATTGGGTAGTTCAATGATTTCGATGAGGCTGGTATGTTCCCATTCGCAGAGTGAACTTACCGACCTGATTCGTATGGGATATTCGCCAGGAATCAAGTTTGAAAAAAGGTTGTAAGCGGAATAGTTCAAACCACCATCAATACTGTATTCATACTCAGTATTGTCAGGAGGAGTGATAGAGATACTCCCGGTATCTTCCTCACAATCAGTAGCATTAATCACTTCTACATCAAGTGAAATTGTAGCAACTGGGTAGGTTATAGATATCGAAAATTCGTGAATTAATGGGCAGCTTAAGCCTGGCCCGTTCACCAGTATCGAATATTCATCGGGTCCTAATTGAGAGAAAACAGGCTCTGGTTGCCAGGTAATTCCGCCGTCAATGCTATAACTTAATGCCTGACCCACATAATCAATATGAATGACCCCATCATTTATTCCACAAGCTGTAGGGGAGATGATGACTGGGGAAAGGTCAGTCACTTCGGGAGGGTTGTTTAGAATGATAGTTTCAGAATAATTAATGATACAAGTACTTCCCTGTGTGCGTGCCCAAACTAGATATGTTCCACCAGAGACGTTATTGAAGGCGTTATCCGTCTGCCAGCTAACCCC
This sequence comes from Saprospiraceae bacterium, assembly GCA_021604865.1. Classification (GTDB taxonomy): domain Bacteria; phylum Bacteroidota; class Bacteroidia; order Chitinophagales; family Saprospiraceae; genus BQJU01. The sequence goes on from BQJU01000049.1 coordinate 51,700, forward strand.
TTGATCTATGCTAAATTCAAAGCCTTGAGGTTCACCTTCCAATGTGATAATAATCGAACCATCCGTTTGTTGACAACCCGAGGGAGGTGAGATGAGAATGGTGTCAATTGTAGCAAGGGCAGGGCTAATAAGTTCAATCGGATGGAGAAAAGACACCGGACAAGAAAAATCCGCATTGCTGACCATGATTTCATAGATTCCAGCCGAAAGGTTGTTGAAAATTGGATTTTCACTCCAGCTTATACCGCCATCAATACTGTATTGCAGCGTGATACCCGGACCATTAGCTTCTATATTAATACTGCCATTAGGGAGAGAACAATCAGAGGGATCTATTGCCTCAACCTCTATAATATTGGGCACCCCAGTCCCTCCCAAAATGAATGCCCCGAAATCAGTGGTACAGGTCCCATTCAAATTGCTTAACCAGATTTGGTAGACACCTACAGATAGATTTGAAAATGTTGACGTTTCCACCCAAGTTTGCCCTGCATCAATACTGTATAATAAATCCCCATTTCCTTCAGCCACCAAGTTGATCGACCCTGTATTTTCAGTACAATTGGCAGGAGGGGCGAGGACCACATCAATCAAGGAGGGAGGACTTGGCTCGATGAGTTGGATGGAAATATTATGACCAACTTGACATGTTCCATCCGAATTCCGGATTAAAATATCGTAATCCCCATTTGATAGGCCATCAAAAGAGCCGGAATTGCCCCAATCTATACCGCCATTAATGCTGTATTCAAAGCTACCGATTCCTGCTGAAGCGGTTATTAGAATGGAGCCGTTATTGAGGTTGCAATCTGTAGGTTGAGTTGCTGAAACATTGAGGATGACTGGGCTTGGAGGTTCTACTAGAATGGTGGGATCGGTCAGGATGGTTTCACATTGTCCATTGTTTCGTCTTACACCCGCAGTATAGGTACCAGGTGGCAAAAAGTTGAAAGAGTTATCGGCAATCCAGGTTTGTCCACCATTAATCGTAAATTCAAAATTTGTTGGATCACCCTCAATGACGATATCGATTCTACCATCCTCCATACCACAATCCGTTGGGTTCATGGGATTGATAGAAAGAATGACTGCCGCCTCGGGCTCCTCCATTAGAATGGGGCTGGCATTGGAAACGGTGCAAGTTTCATCAATATTTCGCACAGCAGCAAGGTAAGTATCTGCGGGAAGTCCGGTGAAAGAAGCATTTAATGACCAGTTATTTCCTCCATCAATGGAATATTGATAGGTGCCGATTCCGCCACTTACGTGAAATAGAATGGTCCCGTCATTAAGCCCGCAATCACTTGGATCTGTGACTTCAACAAAATCAATTTGAGGTGATGAAGGCCCGGTAAGCTGGATTGTTCCATAATTAACTGGGCAGGTACCATTTATATTGCTGACCATGACTTGGTAGGCTCCATTGCCAAGGTTGGTGAAAATATTGCTGGTTTGCCAACTATCTCCACCGTCAATGGAGAATCGCAATGGTGAGATTCCCCCTGAAGCTTCTATAATAATGCTACCATCTGTCAAACCACAATCCGAGACATTT
>BQJU01000050.1 GCA_021604865.1 Saprospiraceae bacterium
TCATCAAAAAATTGACGCTTTTCGCTTCCCATCGGCCGCCATGCGTCTACGCTGAGTCCTTCGCCAAAGGCTACGGCCGCCGGAGAAAGCTTCGAGCGCAAGCGTAAGGCTTGCCGAGGTTCTTCGCCAGGAGGCTTCGACCGCGCGCCGTCGTCGAAGCCTTTGGCGCAGACGCCCGGTGAACGGCGATGCAAAGTCGTCCTCCAAACCAGCTCTTAGGTAACTCAAAGGAAGGCCTACACTTCCCAGATTAAAGTTGTGCCCAGAACCATTTCTATCTTCGTAATCAGTTCAACAGATGGGGACGAATGTCTTACAACAGGAAGTGAGAAAATTTCTCACAAACTTGCTTTTTACACTATTTATCGGTAGTTTTGAGAAAATTTCTCACAATGCTAGTTGAGTTCTCAGTACGAAATTTTAGGTCTTTTTTAGATCATCAATCTCTTTCATTGAAAGCTACCAGAATTACTGAATATTCTGAAAATACATTTGAAAATAATTTATTAAGCCAAAGACTGCTTAAAACCATTGCAGTTTATGGTGCCAATTCATCGGGTAAATCTAACTTATTGAGGGCAATGGGAATGATGAAGAGTATTTTGTTTACCAATTTCCAACAGAGGTCGAATGAAAGGATTTCTTTTGACCCATTCTTGCTCAATGACAACAGTAAATCTGAGTCCACCCATTTTGAAGTCCTTTTTACAACTAAAAACCATGTCTTCAGATATGGGTTTGAGTTTAATAGCAAAGCGTTTTTACAAGAATGGCTTTTTGATCATACAGATAATAAAGAAATACCATTATTTGTAAGGATTGAGGAAGGCATTCAAGTTTTTCCTGAATTTTCAGAAGGAAATGATTTAGAAGAAAAAACAAGAGAGAATGCTCTGTTTTTATCTGTAGTGAATCAATTCAATGGATCAATTTCAAATGAGGTCATAGAATGGTTCAATCATTTTAATATTATTGATGGCATAGGTCATACGGATTACAGAGGAATAACTTTTCGACTGCTTGAGGATAAAGAAATGCGTTCCAAATTGCTAAAATTTTATATTGATCTAGATTTAGGGTTTAAAAACTTGGTTATAGATAAAACTCCATTTGATCCAAGCAAACTTCCATTCGAAGTCCCTGAGGAAATTATTGCGCAGATGACCGCAGATATGGAAGGTAAATTAATGGCTTCTTTAAATTCGATTCATGACATACTAGACTATGAAGGAGGAAAGTTTGGGGAAACAAATTTCAATGTACGAACTCAAGAAAGTTCTGGCACAAATAAAGTGATTGATTTATCTGGGCTTATATTTCATACGTTATTAGAGGGCGGGACTCTTATTATAGATGAATTAGATGCCAAACTTCATCCCCACCTAACTATTGCAATAATTCGGTTATTTCAATTAAAAGAAACCAACCCTAAAAATGCTCAATTGATTTTTGCGACCCACAATACGAATATTCTAAGTATAGGCCGGCTTAGAAGAGATCAAATTATTCTATCTGAGAAAAATCACAATGCAAGCACTGAAATATACCCTCTCGTAAATTATAAAGTTGACAATAGAAAGATTCGAAAAGACAACTCCTTTGAAAAGGATTATTTATTAGGAAGATACGGTGGAATTCCATCTATTTCTGACATTTCCAATCTAAATTGAAGATGGCAAGAAAAATCAAAGTGGATAATTCTGTACTAAAACGGTTAAATAGACAAGAAAAGAGGGAGAAGATTGAATTCAAAAAAAAGCGAAAATTCATTCTTATTGTTTGCGAAGGTGAAAAGACTGAACCCAACTACTTTGAATCAAAGAAAAGGGGATTACCTGCAAACGTTTTAGAAACAGTCGAAATTGACATTCATGGTACAGGAAAAAACACACTAAAAGTCGTAAAAGCTGCTGAATCTGAGGTAGAAAAGGCAAATAGGATTAGAAACAAGGTATTTGATTCCGTGTGGATCGTGATTGATAGAGATAGTTTCCCAGCACAAGACTTTAATAACGCAATTTTTAAATGTACCGGCAAGGGGTTTAAGTGCGCATGGACAAACGAAGCCTTTGAGTTATGGTATGTTTTGCATTTTCAATATAGAAATACCGAAATGAGTAGGGAGGATCATAAAAAAGTGATTGAAGAAGAAGTTAATAAAAAAATTAATCAATCAGGTAAAGGGCTCTCAATTCGTAGTTTTGAATATAAAAAGAATGATCCTAATATGTATTTCATTTTGGAAGAGTATGGAGATGAAGATATGGCAATTCAACATGCAGAGAAATTATGTCAATTATATACTAACCAACAATACGCAAAACATAATCCATGCACAAAGGTTCATGAACTGGTAAAAGAAATCAACATGTTAACCTAGGAAGAATCTCATTCTTTTTCAATATTGGAAACATTCCTTCCAATGTGCGATGGAGGTTTCCAGGATATGGCCTTCTACTAGGTAGGTGAATATTAGATAGAAAGCCTTTCATTAGAGTTCTCTTAAGGAATATAAAAGTTTTCATTAGCCTTATCTACCACGATCGCTAATATCTTTTTAGCTCTTGAACTAGCCACATATAGCTCATTCAAATGAGAAAAGGACTGTCCCTTGGTCACTAGAATTACACCTTCCGCTTCCAATCCTTTAAAAGACGAAGTTTCAAATACTGGAATGTAGTCATTGCTTTCAATGATCTTATCGCTAAAATTGAAGGATAGCTCTTTTTTAAGTTGTTTATCCCAATCGGGGTTGGATAAATACTTTAGCAAGAAATATCTGTTCACAAAAGGATCTTCAAGACTAAAGACTAGTGTAGCTTTGTCATTTTTCTCGACCCAATTTACTGGATTTGAGTTAGCAATTTGGGTCCCAAGTTTAAAAAAGATATAATTTTTATCAATGTGCTCAAGTTCTTCATTGGCAATGTCCGCTATCAACTTTACATCACCTTCACTGGGTAGGTCCGTTCCGGTAAGGTGACGAAGTTTATTTGTTATGTCAATATCAGGTACTAACAATTGGAATTTTCTGATAATTTCTTCTTTCCAACTTGCTCCAATGGGAATAGCATGGTTGACTACCCCAAATTCCCAATTACTTATATTAATATCACCTGCTAATAGAATCAAAGGCTGAGTGACATTCTTTTTATGCATCATCCAATCAATAGCACTGAAAACCTTGCGCTTAATTTTAGTCCTATTCGGGTAAACAAAAAGTTTAACTCTGCCTAAGTCTTTTATTTCAATGGAGGTTTCTGGTGCTTGGTGGTGAAAATTAGCCTTGATAAATTCATAAATCTTTCCTCCATTCCTACAGTTTTTTGATAAATCAACGATTGGCTCTTCTATAGGATATACGGAGCGATGTGGTAGCAAGGCTTGATTATCATCATGAAAGATATAGAGTATCTCTTCTTTTGCTTCAGCCAATATGGCCTCCACGACCAGCCACCAATCCTCTCTAAAATCCTGGGCTTCGTCAACGATAACCGCATCAAATCGTATATTTTTCTTTTCGATGATTTCTAGCGCATTGTTCAATTCCTCCTGTAATGGTTCATGGTATTTATTCCATTCCCGCTGTTGTAGAACCTCATATTCGTTTAAATTTTGAATAAACTGTCCAAAAGAAGTGACAAAAACATTAGTTCCATAAACCAAACTTTTAATCTTACTGGATAGATTGGGATTATGGCATATAATAATGACACTTAATCCTTTTTTTGACAACCTGATTGCTTTTTCTGCTGCCACCAAAGTTTTCCCAGAACCTGCACACCCTGAGATTCTTACTTTGTTCATTTTGTTGATAAAGTTGAGCACTTTGAATTGGTCACTAGTCAATCTTTCTATGGTCGAATCAAGGTCGGCATTATCGAAGGAAAAAGTATTGCTTTCCCGGGTATCCACCATACCAACTTCTTTTGCTTTAGCAATTAGATTTAATAGATCATATTTAATTTTGTTGTGGGTCCTGATTTCTTCATCATACGAAAGTATCCCCGCACGGATTTTCTTATTTAAGGAGATCAAATTTGATTTCAAAATGATTACCTCGTTGATAATTTCGGTTCGTGCTTCCTCATTGTAAAACAAATCCAATGCTTCCAAAACATTATCGTTAACGATTAATTCTTTTACTTTTTTCTCGTAATTGGTCATTTGCTATTATTGTCTTAACTATAGTCAAATTTAAGTTTTTCTCACTCCCCCACCCTTCAAAAAACAATATTCCGCTTAAATGCACATCCCAAATCAATCATAGATTCCGTTTTAGCCACGCCATCGATATTGTCGATCACGTCGTAAAGTATGCGCTTTAAATCCTCGTGATCTTTAGCAAAAATTCGGAGATAAAGGGTGAAGGAACCGGCAATATAATGGCACTCTGTCACTTCGGGGATCTTTTTTAGGGCTTGGATCACACTTTTGGTTTTGTGTTCCTTGTCCAGGGTAATGCCCGTAAAGGCGCCATAGCCGTAGCCGAGGCGTTTTTCATCGTAAGTGGGATTGATTTTGGTGATGATTTTATGTTTGATCAATTTGGCGACACGCTTGTGCACCATGGTATTAGAGATACCCAATTCCTCGGCAATTTGGGAATAAGGCATCCTGCCATCTACCTCCAATTTTCCAATTATTTTTTTATCAAAATCATCTAAAGGATAAATCATAAGGCAAAATTTGAGTCAAAAAATATCAACATGGAAAAATCAGAGTCAATATAACTCAAAAATAAAGAATTTTGTATCAAAATTTACATATCCCTAAAATCCCCTTTACCTTTGTAATCCTTGTTTAATTGGTTCTTTGACAAATCTCATAATTTGCCAGAGAACGTTCTAAAATAAAATCCTAACCATGATTGCAGAAAAAGTCAGTAAGTCGCAACAGCTCATCGCTAAAGAAGATCAATACGGTGCTCATAATTACCATCCTCTCCCCGTGGTATTGGAAAAAGGAGAAGGCGTACATGTATGGGATGTAGAAGGCAAAAAATATTACGACTTTTTGTCGGCCTACTCTTCTGTCAATCAAGGTCATTGCCATCCAAAAATCCTGAAGAGCCTGCAGATGCAAGCTCAAAAACTGACCCTCACTTCGCGGGCTTTTCACAATAATGTCCTGGGAGAGTTTGAAGAATTGTTACACCAGATCTTTGGCTATGATAAGGCCCTTCCCATGAATTCCGGTGTAGAAGCAGTGGAAACAGCCATGAAGTTGTGTAGAAAATGGGCGTACCAGGTAAAGGGTGTACCGGCTGGTAGTGCCAAAATTTTATTTGCTACAAACAACTTTCACGGTAGAACGATAAGTGTCATTTCAGCCTCCAACGACCCCTTAAGCAGAAAGGGTTTTGGTCCTTTTTTGGAAGGTATTGAAGCGGTACCTTATAACGACCTGGCCGCTTTGGAGCAAAAATTGACTCAGGAGCCTAACATAGCAGGATTTATCGTAGAGCCCATCCAGGGAGAAGCGGGCGTAGTGGTGCCTGATGCGGATTACCTGCCTGGTGTGGCTAAATTATGCAAAAAGCACAATGTCTTATTTGTAGCTGATGAAATCCAGACGGGCTTGGGCAGAACCGGACAACTACTGGCCACCTATATGGAAGGCGGAGACACCAAACTAAGACCGGATATTATCATTTTGGGCAAGGCTTTATCCGGCGGCTTTTTACCGGTATCTGCGGTACTGGCAGACGATGAAATTATGCTGACCATTAAACCGGGAGAGCATGGTTCTACCTATGGCGGCAACCCATTGGCCTGTGCGGTAGCCATGGAAGCGCTCAAGGTGCTGATCGACGAGAAAATGGCGGAGAATGCTCAAAAAATGGGGCAATTGTTTCGGGATGGGTTGAGAGAAATCGCCAAAGAAAACTCGATTATCAAAATAGTAAGAGGCAAGGGTTTGTTAAATGCTATCGTCATTGAGGGCGATGAAAACTCTTCCAAAGCCTGGGATATTTGTGTGAATATGAAAGAAAACGGCTTGCTCGCTAAACCCACCCAGGGCAATAAAATCCGCTTTGCTCCTCCACTGGTTATTAACGAAAGTCAGATTAAAGAAGCACTTACCATTATCGCTCAATCATTGGAAGGGTTTTAGTATGAAGCAAATAAAGATTATCAAAAACAGGTCGGATATCGGAGCAGGTACCCGCGGCTCAGATATGGGGATTGATGCGATTGAGATAGCGGCCATTACTGCCGGAAGTGATTATTTCACCCGCTTTCCTCACATAGATGTCGAGACGCACAATGAGACGATTTACAATAAAGTCAATGCGCTGTTTGCCAAAAGGATCACACATGTGAAAGAACAGTGCCAGCGGCTTGCCGATGTTGTAAAAGAGACATTAAAGGAGGACTATTTCCCCATCGTTCTTTCCGGCGATCATTCATCGGCGCTGGGTACTATGAGTGGCATCAAAGCCGCTTATCCCGAAAAGAGAATGGGCGTAGTATGGATTGATGCCCATGCGGATTTACATTCTCCTTATACTTCTCCTTCCGGAAATGTGCACGGCATGCCTCTGGCGGCGGCCCTGGGAATCGACAATCTGGACTGCCAGGTCAATGAGGTAGCTGAAGAGACGATTGACAACTGGACCGAGCTCAAAAATATCGGCATCACAGGCCCAAAATTGCGGCCGGAAGATTTGATTTTCTTTGGCGTGAGAGATACGGAAACTCCGGAAAACAAGCTGATAGAACAATATGGTATCCGGAATTATATGGTCCATGAAATCCGCTATCGGGGTTTGACAAACTGCCTCAAAGAAGCTATGCAAAAGCTGGAAAAGTGCGACCTTATTTACCTCTCTTTTGACGTGGACAGCTTGGACTGCGACCTAGTCTCCAAGGGAACGGGAACGCCGGTCTCCAAAGGTTTCGACCCCGAGGAAGTCACCGCAATCATTACCCAACTGCTGGATAGCAAAAAGGTAGCCTGTCTGGAAGTCACGGAAGTGAATCCGCTGCTGGATACCAAAGGGAATAAGATGGCGGAAACGGCTTTTGATGTATTGGAGCGGGTGACTGCTTCAGTTAGCTTACACTAATTTAAACGCTACCCATCACTTGCCAAATTAAAACCAACTACTCTTTCGACCATATCCGCGTATTCAAATTCATCGTTTCAATCACGTCGATGGCTATCTCTATCGGGCGGTAAAAATTTTGATAAGCTCCATCAGGAGTAACCCTGTCTTTCAATTTGTTGCGATAATCAGGAAGGCCGGAGATGGCCACACAAACCTTGCCTCCAGTAAAGGAGAAGGAAAAGTCGTAACCATACTTCGCCTTCATCGTTACCAACCCCTCCATCATACTGGGGGTCAATATATAACGTGCTTCAATCTGGTCTGAACTGTAAACGGCGTAATGCTTTTCGAAAGTGTGATCTTCAAAATAGACCAACTCCAGCCCATGCCACCCCAATTCCTGTACCTCTTTTCCCAACCAGGTGCCCAACAATTGTTGAGCAAAATCAGGAAACACCACGGTCTTTCCGGTCACTTCTTTGTGGAAATCAAAAACCAAAACCAGCTTAGTTTCTACTTGCTTTTCTTTATTATTATGCTTGCTTGGTCGGTAGTAAGAAATGTGAAATGCTGTCTCTTTATACTTTCCGGCAATCAGGTTTTCGCCATCCATCAAACTCAGACTATGGGCAAGATCGAGGTCATCAAAATTCTCTTCTGCCAAACATTGATCCGAGAAATAATCCCATTCTGGATGTGCGGTTTTTATGACGATTTCACCAATACTTTTAGTGATTTCCTCTTCAGCATCCGGCTTTAGCTTATTTAACCAAGCAATCAGTAAATACGCCGCTATCAAGGGAATCAACACTACACCCAATGGGTCAGATGACATCATGAATAAGGCAACTAATATTAGTACCAATATTATTGAGATAGCCAGGAAGAATACAATATATAATCTGGTTATATACGCCCGGTAAAGGTTTTTCCGATTGTCTTCTACCTTTTCCAATTCGGGCCTAATCAGGTCAAACAGCTTCTGCCTGGTTCTTTCTTTGGCTTTATGAATAGACTTTTTCATTTAGTTTAACTGAAGTATTTCTTTTTACTTTTTTTCATGATTTATGGGGGGCTATAACTCCGTATATTCTGCATTTAACACCATCAAATCCAGTGGATCTACCGGCTCATATCCCAGCAGTATGGCAAAGACCACGGAAGGAAACATAACGATTGCGTTGTTGTATTCCATCGCTGCAGCATTGTAGGCGCGTCGGGCAGCTGCAATCTGCTCTTCTACTTCCACGATCGATCTTTGAAGGTGCATAAAACTCTTCTGCTGGCGGACCCCTCCGTCTTTGGCCAGTTCCTGGGTAATTTCCTGGATGGATAGTACGAGTTGGTTTTCTTTTCTCATCCGTTCTCCTGCCGGAAGCCTTTGATATTCCTGTCCCGCTGCCAGGGCACTGGCCTGTTGGATCAATTGTTGCTCAAAGAGGGCACTGGTCTTCACTACCTCTGCCAATTTTGGCAATACATCATAGCGCTTTTGCAGCATGGTTTCCAAACCGTTATAGGCATAATGCAGCGCGTTTTTGCGGTGGATCAAACTGTTGTAGCTGGCACTGAGAATCAGCACCGTGAACAAAATGATTAACGTGATGATGACAAAAAGGGTCATGTTATCTTTGGGGATTAATTTATCAACGATATATATCTTAAGATGCTAAAATGTTACCTGTTTGGCGCAATTCTACGGCAAAAGCGGTGCTTTTCTCGACGAATTAGGCTATTCATTCGGTAACAAGACCCTCAGATCTTCCAGTTGTTTTTCACTTTGACTGCGAATTAAGGCCTCCAAACATGAACTAAAAAGCCAGGGCATTGACAAAACAACACACTCACTCCCCCAACGCAAATTCAAAATCATAAATATGTTGGCCATCTTTCATATTGATAGTCATCTTTCCAGTCAATCCAACCAATTCACCGGTTCCCGAATCAGGCACGACTTCGAGGATCAGGCGATTCGCTCCCCGATTCATCACGCCAAAATGTTGTAAAACAAAACTGCCAGTTTTTCCGGAGAGGGTGCCACTGACCTGCTCTATGGCCACGTAGCCAGCCGATCCTTTGGTGGCGGTCATCGCAGTCAGCATTTCTCCCTGGCTGGTGGCTGATAGCGGTCCCGAGAAAGTCTTGTCGATTGACATGCGCCCCAGTTGAATGCCATTATTGCTCTGCGCGTAGGGACTAATTGGTTTCAGTTGTACTTCGAATGTACCTGAGATTTTCATATTTAATAAGGTTTGGTAATTTATAATTTTGGGAGATATACCTCCATGCTACTCCAACCACATACTCTTATATCCAAATATACGATAACCTTATCTTATCAGAGTTGTTTCGCAGGGAAGTCATCGTTTTTCTACCGTCCTCCCCTACGTAACAACTCTATTTTACTATTACAGGTCATTCACATTTTAAAATTTTCACTACCTTGACAAAATCAATAAACGAACGTAATGAAAACCTTACGTACTATAATAATAGAGGACGAGCCTTCCGGTATGGAAAATATGCGCTTGAAGCTTCAGCAAAATTGCCCGGAAATAGAGATTGTCGCCGAATGTCTAAATGGTGAAGATGCCATCCGCCAAATCCGGCGGCACTTGCCAGAGCTGATTTTTCTGGATATCATGTTAGGCGATATGACTGGTTTTGATGTATTAAAAGCCATCCGAAATCCAACTTTTGAGGTGATCTTTACCACCAGTTTTGATGAATATGCCATTCAGGCCATCAAATCCAATGCACTGGATTATCTGCTAAAACCTATTGACATCGATGAACTAATCGAGGCTGTATCGAAAATGCAGCTCAAATTGATGGAGAAAAGTACGACACAAACACCCGTGGCGCCACGCCCCACCAAGATTGGATTTCCCATTTCTACCGGACAGCAGTTTATTGATCCTCAATCTATTATCTATATTTCTGCTGAAGACAATGTAGCCGTATTACATTTGCCAGCCCGAGAAAAGATCAAATTGACCAAATCATTAGGTTGGGTTGAAGAACTGTTGGAAGGCCATGGGTTTTGCCGCGTTCACCATTCCTATGTGATCAATTTCAACCACATGAGCGAATATGTTCGCCAGGACGGGGGCTATCTCATCATGAGCGATAAAAAACTCATCAGCGTTGCCCGCCGCAAAAAAGATGATTTCCTCTCCAAAATGGAAGCATGGGAGGGTAGTAAATAACCTATGAATTTACTACTGGAGAAATGGATGATGAACTACGTACACCAATCCACTTCTCTATTGCCGGTAATATAGGCCACATCATTTACCTCGATGCGTTAAAAATAACGCTTAAGCAGTAAGAGCATCTAAAAAAAACACCCTTATTATTTATTGAGCTTCCTCCTTTTTCCTATTGGAGGAAGCTATAACAACAACATGGGTATTGAGGGTGGCGCGATTTGTTGATTCCGTATTTATTTCTCCACCTAACATGGCCAGAGCCTGATAAATCGCGGCTTCTCCCATGGCTTCAGCCGGATGGTGAACCGTTGAAAGTGGTGGAATATAGCCCAATCGCCTGTCTTCATAAATGCTTTGGTGTCGGGCACCACCAAAATGAGCGATTCGTTTGCAGCCCTGCCGAATAAGGTGTTCGGTAGCCTCAAATCCAGCATTAAAATTGTTGATATGTACTTTTTGGATACCAGGAATTGGAGGAATTCTATCGACAAAAACAACAGGGATTCCCTTGTCGGTAAATAGATCGAAGTGACTATATTCAGTAGTCTCCATGGCAAGTGAAACAATGAGTGCTGAAATTCGATCTCCATATCAGTGCAATCATTTGATTGTGAAATAATTGCCAGATCGTATATCGTGACACCTTTTTTCTTTTCTTGCATTATGTAGCGAGGAGCCTGAAGATAGGGCAAAACAAGCCTATAGTGAATTTGTACCTCTCGATATCTGACTACTCTGTCACGACTATTAAAAAATTTATTACCTTAATCCGGGATTACTTGAAATCCATCAAAGAAGCATTAAACCACTCCTACAAACCTGATTTTTTAGAGTTTGTTTACAAAATAACAGCATGAAATACCTCATTCCCATTTTTTGCATTTTCCTATTTGCAAACTGTAAAAATGAATCTCAACATGTAGTCACTTCAGACATTGATCTGTTCTGGAAAGCTTACGACCAGATTATTACTACCGAGGATAGTACTGAACAACTTAAACAGCTTAAAGAACTATATCTGGACCAGGGATCACCCGGACTGAACGGCATTATCAGGGCCAGGAATTATACACCACAGGAATATCTGGGGGCTATCAATGATTACCCCTTGTTTTGGGCCTCCGTACGGGAGAATACCTACCAGGCAAAAACATTAAGCAGGAAATTGGAAGTTGGTGTTCATAAATTGAAACAATTATACCCTGACTTAAAACCCGCCAAGATTTACTTCACCATAGGAGCCCTCAGGACCAATGGAACGGTAATCGATAGCATGTTGCTGATCGGTAGTGAACTGGCGATGGGCGATGAAAATACAGTCACTACAGAATTTCCCGAAAGACTGGGTCACCTACCTTCTTTTTTTAAAAATAATCCAATCAAGAGTGTCGTGGCTTTAAATATCCACGAATATATCCATACCCAACAAAATGCAGTCGGGGGCTACGATTTGTTATCCCAGAGTGTCTTTGAAGGTGTAGCCGAATTTGTGCCCGTAATTGCATTGGGAGAGGCATCCACCACCCCTGCCATCAATTATGGAAAGGCGAATGAGAATAAGGTAAAAGAGAGCTTTTCAAAGGAACTATTTTCTCCATGGATTTATAACTGGATTTGGAATAGCCTCGACAACGAATTTGGCGTTCGGGATTTAGGTTATTACGTAGGTTATGCCATGGCGGAAAAATATTATGAACAAGCCACAGATAAAAAACAGGCCATCAAGGATTTGATTGAACTAGATTATCAGGATCAGGAAGCTATAGAAGCTTTTGTAGACAAAACGCACTATTTTGACAAATCTATCGAAGTTTTAAAACGAGAATTTGAGGATAGTCGGCCAACAGTTGTTAATATTGTAGAATTTGAAAATGGCAGCCAGCAGGTCAACCCCAACCTCGAACAATTAACGATAGAATTCTCGACACCCATGGACCAAAATTATCGTTCTACAGATTTTGGTGAACTGGGGAAAGATCATTGCCCTGAGATTAAAACCATAAAATTTAATGATGAGGGAACAAAGGCCACCTATTTCATCAATTTAGAACCAAATAAACATTACCAAATGCTGGTAGACTATGGTTATAGAACCTTAAATGCCATTCCATTAAAACCTTTTTTGATAGAATTTAGTACGACTAAATATTGATAAAACCTGTGCCTGAATTATGAAATTACCATACAACTCTAAATACCCAGCTTCAGAGCATGTTTGCAACTGCTTTCCGGTAATTTGAGCATCGCGGTCAATCATTAAGGGAGTTTTACATATATCCTTTTCCAACAGGTAGGTGCCCAGGCCGCCTTCCATTGATTTTAACGCCCCCGCCACTGAGGCGAGGACCATGCCTGCTGCCGTCAAGATACTTGTCTCGCCGAAATGAGCACCGAGTCGACAGTTAATGCCATGCTGCTGGGCTAGTTCATAAATGCGTAGTGTATTCAGGATGCCGCCATTTTTAGAAATCTTTAGGTTGAAACAATTACAGGCATTTTCTTTAATCAAATGGAGCGCACTTGAAAAGTCGGTTAAAGACTCATCGGCCATGATTTCTATCTTTTCACCAAAATTTGCTGTGAGTTGCTTCATTTCCCAATCCTTAGCCGGAGGAAAAGGCTGCTCAATACAGGTGACCTTTTGTGCGATCAGTTGGGTCGTTTGTTGCATGCTTTCAGCAAAATTCCAGGAACAGTTGGCATCCACCCGAATGGGTATATCGGGGCCATAAATTTCTCGAATTTGCTCAAGGCGGAAAATATTCTTTTCCATATCAGGGCCAACTTTCATCTTGATTTCTTCAAACCTGAATTGAGTAAGCAATGGTCTTAGTTTTTCAATATCTCCAAAGGGAATGACCCCAGTGTACCGGTAGGCCCCACGGATATTGCCCTTAAGGGCTTCAACCAGATTTGTGCCGGTTTCGCGGGCCCAGGCATCAAGCAGTGCAGTTTCCAGGGCACAAATAGCCGCCATACCGATGCGCTGTGGCAATTGCTGGCAAACGTATTCGCGGATATCCTGCAAAGCCGTAAAACTACGTCGGTAAAGCTCTCCCTCTATAGATTTAAGATTTTTGTGCACACTTTCAGGGCTTTCACCTGTCACATAAGTCCGTGGACAAGATTCACCATAACTTACCGTACCGGCCTTCGTCTCTAGCTTAAGTATAACAGCACTAGAGGTTTTGGTTGTATTGTTTGCCTGAGCAAATTGAATGCGCATCGGGACTTGGAGATGGTGGAGGGAGATCTTTTTGATAATCATGGATCTTAAATTTTTCAGGGTTGGGAAATGGCGATGTGATGAGATTTTTCCGGATTCATTCATCTGCAAATCCCATCTAATTTGCCTGCATAGCCCATTCCACACATTCCCTTTTCTTCTTGCGGAAGAAGATTTTTTTCAAACACTTGAAAACCACTTTGAGGTAGTTTTTTCCATGCATCGGTGTCAGGGTGATTAGTCCATGACCGAGGGTATATTTGGGGTTGATTGCCAGATAGAACAGCACATCCAGGTCACGTTCTGTCATTGGATCAATCAAGGTCGTGGGGTCATTGACAAAAATCTTATCTTTTTTTACGGTTCCCGTTTCCGGACAAAATGTTTCACCATAATACTCTTCTCCCACAAAGTTGATTAATTGCTGAATATAATCAGGCGTAATAGTGCGGTATGAAGGGTAATATTCGGTCACCGTTTTGGCAAAAGCCAGATAGGGTTTATAGGTCAAAGCATCGGCCCAAACAAAGACGCGTCCCAGCACTATATCTTTCCAATATTGTAGGCACAATTTTGTTGCAGTACGATGAATCAGGGAATTGCCTCTATATTCCTGTCCAATGATAGTCTGCCCGAAATAGATCAGCAAACATTGGCGATTATCCACTTCAGTACGGTTTATCCGTAATCCGGTAAATCCGGCGATACGGCCATCAACAGTATAAAATGAAAAATAGTTATTGAGGCTGATGCGTTGCATAAAGGACTCGCGACTATAGTGATAATATTTGCGGTACAGCTTCCACATTTCTTCCCTGGTAGCTTCTGTTAGTTCAGTAGAGGTAATGGTGACCTGGATGCGGGGCTTTTTCATCTTCAAATGATTGTTTTGTTGGGTCAAAATTAGGCGGAAGATCAGGCGGAATGAATAGGCTCGTGGCAGGTGGACAAGTATGTGTTGTATTGGGTGGAGAATGGGACGTAAGTGGTTTTGTTAGGGTGTGCCGGTTGATAAAAATCCTTATATTACATTAAAAACCACCCTCATTATGAGTAATAAATCCTTTTTCCGGCAGATCATTGATGCAATTTTGGACTTGTTTAAGTTTTTTTTGAAGCGAAAGGATGGGGATGAGAAAAAAGGATAGCATCTTCCTACCCAATATAATCTATACAATTGCCGAGTATGAAATACACCATCGCTTTCCTCCTCCTCGTATGGTCATTGACGCTCCAAGCCCAAACCACGGCACTCGATACCCTCCACTTTACCTGGGATTCCAATAACCGTCCAGCACCAACAAAAATGGAAGCCCTGGTCACCATCCGGGTACTCGACTACCACGAAAGACCGGTAAGGGGCATCGTCCTATGGGCCGTAGAAACGAACAATCAACAGGTATATCAAAGTGCCACCGGGGATGATGGTAAGGCACGTTTTTTATTGCCGAAAGGCCAGCCTTTTCAACTCAATGCAGAAGGGGTGGATAAGTTAAAGACCTTTCGGACGGTTAATGATAAGTTTGTGAGAACCGTGTATGTTGTGCATATTCCTCAGCAAGACTTTACTGAAGAGACACGGGGCGATACCATCTGGCAGCGTGTATCTCCTGCCCAGACACCGACTTTGGATCGGGTAAAAGTGTTGTTTACTGCCGTTGATCTCGACAAAAAACCGCTCGAAGGGGAGGCGGTCTTTTTTACTGGCCGTAAAACCGGTAATATATATGCCGTTCGCACCAATTCGCTGGGCAGAGCACATTTTATGCTTCCGGAAGGGGATACTTTTTGTATTGGACTCGCCTTTGAAAACAATATCGAGTGCCTCAATCTACCTGTCTCGGACAGGGCCGGTACGTTGCGGCTGACTTTGACGACCATTGGCACTAAGGCATTTCTGAAACGAAAGGCAGAGCGGGAACGACAACTGGCCATCCGGGATTCTATTTTTCAGGCACAACGACTACAGGACTCGATTACTCAAGCAGAGCGATTAGCCAAACTTTCTAAAGAAGACTTCCTATATCAATTGGAATTGGGCCGATCCCTTGAAGAAGTGCAAAAAAATGTCGAACAACAAGCAGCTGCAGAAAAGGATTCTCTTGCACTTGACGAACATTATTTTGAAAAAAGCGGCAAAGACGTAGAGGCTGTACTCTACCGGATGCGCCAGGAATGGAAGAACAAAGTCATCGTCACTGATATCACCTGTAGCATGGATCCGTTTATGGATCAAATCCTTATATGGCACGCGCTGCAACTGACCCAAAACGAAAATAACCGCTACCTCTTTTTTAACGACGGTGATGGAAAGCCTTTCGAAGAAAAAATCACTGGTCAGACGGGAGGCATCCATTTTATTGAAACAAAAAAAATGCAGGAACTCCTCACCTCAATGGCGGAATCAAAATCGTATGGTTGTAGCGGTGATGGGCCGGAGAATGACCTGGAGGCACTCCTTGAAGGAGTCAAAAAAATGAGTGGCGTTGATGAACTAATCCTGGTGGCCGATAACTATAGCGATGTGAGGGATATTGAACTGCTGGAAAAACTGGAGATACCGGTACGCATTATCCTGGCAGGCATACGCTGGGGCGTAAATGAACAATACCTCGAAATTGCTTTCAAAACAGGCGGTTCCGTGCACACCATCGAACAGGATATTGATGATTTGGCAAAATTGGCAGATGGAGAAACGATTGAAATTGGCGCGCACTTATACCGGGTAAACCGGGGGAAATTTATCAAGGTTTCTAAGATGTAAAGGGTTTTGAAGAAAAGGTGTTGGCCGCATTGAAAAGAATGAAATTATACTGCATTTTTAATGACGGACTTTTCTGTCAATCAGTGAACAATACTGTCTGATGGGCTTACTCTTTACCGGCAATAAAAAGCAAACATGAGTCATCTCAAATTTATTGATCAACGGCTATTCTCCTGGGAACAAATCCCTTATCCAATTCCTTATAAAAGCTATCCAGGTATTTTTTGATATCCTTTTTAGCCTTTTTATTAATAAATTCGAACTGTTCAATGGTATCGTAAAGTTCTTCGCGTTTTTTCTTAAAATGCGCGATTGTTTCTGACCATTCGGCTTCCGGCCAATTGGCGCCAAGATAAAAGCGTTCTCGCACATTCTTTTGTTTAAAGTCCGCGTTGGGAATGGCGTATGCGGCATTGACCAGGCCGGAAAAGTCGAAATCGTACGGCACAACCATTTTTGGGGCCGCCTCTTCCTTGGGCGTCAGGATTTTCAGGTTTCGGTTCATTATAATGGACCAGTCGGCATTGCCGATCATGTATTGAAAAAGATCGTGGATTTGCAGGTTGGACCGATCAAATTCAGCATGGGTCAATCCAAAACATTCCTTACATTCCTTCGCATTTAACCGGTCAGCCAAAGACTTCACATCTTCAATAAACACCCCATAGGTGATCATTTCATCACCGGAGCCGGTATCGCGGTAGGTAATTTGCAGCAGCTGCGTTTCGAATTTTACATCCGTTAGTTGACCATACAATTGATAGATCAAATATTCCCGAAAAAGATATTCTTTGGCTTTTTTATTTTCTTCACAATGGGTCACCAACTTAACCGTATTGTTTTTCCCGAAGCCTAATTCTTTTACCTTTTTCTTAGGCATTTTCACCTTCAATGGTGGAAACTCGCAGGTCATTCTTCGAAAGCGGCCCCGAACCCTGACCTTTATATCCCATTTCACCACTTCACCATTTGGGGTCTTAAAAGAAAGCCGTGCAGGAAAATACGTATTGGTCTTTTTATTTTGAAGTAGCGTATTAAGATCCAGTTCTATTACCACATACCATAATTCGGTGCTGGGCTCTGGATCGGGATCAGACAAATGCAAGCTGGCCGAAAAAAATTCTGGCGGGAAGATAGGCGCTGAGGTCAGCGTTAGGGAGAAGAACAACAACGCTATTAAAGAACAAAAACAGGTTTTCATGATTTTGGGTTTAGGTGGGTTTAGCATATTTTTGTATTAAATTACAAAGCTAGCACTGAGCATGTTTGGAGGTCGGTTTTTGTAGCGTCTCGGCTCAGCCGAGATGATGAGGTAAGGCTTTTTTTGAAGTTCACCTCGGCTCAGCCGAGACGGACAAGAAAAACAACAAAGTATCATCGAAAAAGTAATCCTTTGCAGCCAATGCTCCTACTCTGCCTTCGCGAAGCTACGGCGAAGCAAGGGGCTGAGTCCTTCGCCAAAGGCTACCGCGCCGTCGTTGAAGCCTTTCGCTTGCGCCGAAGCTTCAGCGAAGGAGCATGGCGCAGCCGACCGGAGAAAGCTTCAGCGCAAGTGGATGGTTGGCCTCCAAATATGCTCTAAGATAAGGATTTTTGCTTTTAAAGAGGTACCCGACCTTATTGGGTTTGAAAAGTTACCAAGCATAAACATAAAACCGGTTGGTATATATCAATCTAAATACTTTGAGGTTTAAAATTTCCCAAATATTTTTGATCGGGTATATATCTTCCTGTCAAGCATAAAGTCTCAAAATTAATTCACCAAAAATTTCTTAATTTAGGCGCCTGAATGAGCGTGTTAAAACAATGGCAGTTTATCTTCAGAGCTTGTTTGCAACCCGAAAATTGGTTTCCAAACAAGGTCTCAAAACCCCGACCAGCATGACTATGACGGCCAGATTTCAAAAAACCATTCAGCTCGCAGCTGAAGCTTTTCAGCATTGCCTCGACCTTCCCTTTGCCGTTTACCTGATCAGTGAAGATGGCATCTTTTTGCAATACAATGCCGAGGCCAGGTCACTTTTTACATTGCCGCCCGAACCAACTTTCCAGGACAATATTACGCCCTTTTACCTGCATCCGAACGACCGGGTCGAAAACCTCCGCCAACTCCAGCGGACGCCCCGGGGCCAGTGGCTTCGCAACACTACCCTGGACCTGAAGATGGGCCCCGTAGTCAAACACGTGCGGGACCACAGCAAAGCCATCTGGGACGAAGAAAATAACCGGATCGTCGGTTTGTTGTGCCTCACCGTACAAATGACAAAGACCGACCGCTATCACCGGCTGTTCAGCGACCTGCCAGTGGGGGTATTCAGCTTCCGCATCGGCGTGGGGCTGGTGCACGCCAATCCCCGCTTTTACGAAATGCATGGCTATGATTCCCTCGATGAGATCCGCTACAAACAACCGGCCGATTTCATGAAAAATGCTTCCAACCTCAAGGAACTCACCCGGAAACTTTCGAACGAAGGCAAAATTACCGACACCTACTTGGAAAACATCCGCAAAGATGGGACGTTTTTTACTGCTTCGGTGAGCGCCAAGGCAATGCACGACAATGATGGCTCCCTCATCGGCTTCGAGGGGATCGTGGAAGATGTCTCTATTGCAGATATATATTTCAAGCTGGTCAATGAAGTGCCCATCGGCCTTTTCAAAGTCCGTTTCAATGACCAGGGCGCACACATCCTGATTCACTGCAACCAGCATTTTGCCCAAAACCGGGGAGCAGAGCAGGCGGAGGCCTTGATTGGGATGGACCTGCGCGATTTTCACAAGTCGGAGGCGGATTTCCACCGATTCTTTACTGAATTGATCCGGAAGGATGAAAAGGGTGAATTTCTGACGGATTATATCCTGGAGGCCTTCAACGGGCAGGGCGAATTGCGCAAATACGAATTGTACGCACGACTGCTGAAAGATGCTGGTGGCAAGGCCTCCGGACTGGTAGGCGCCGAGCGGGATGTAACCGACTTTTGGGAAACCAAGCAGCAACTGGAGGAGCTAACAACCGACATCGGCAAGGTATTGCATTCTTATTCTTCTACCCTAATCAATTCCAAACATACCATGGGCGCCGTAGTCCGCTCTCTGGTGTTGGAAGACGAAAAGATACAAAAGGAAGCTAAACTTGATTATCCCGGGATCATGCAGAAAATAGCCAGCCAAATCTCGGCACTGGAGCGCAGCATTACCTCGGTACTCGAAAAAAATAAAACCGTCGCCTTTTTTGACGCCAAGATCGAAGAACAGCTGGTTTATTTGATGAATCTCCTGAAGAACAGCGAAGAACGCAAAGTCGATACCCAAAAAATAGCCCTGATCCGAGATGGGTCGATCCGCATCAAAGAACTAACCCGGGAGATGGGTCTTGGCAATTTCCCTCGTGAACTCACCAAAAAAACAGGCCGACAGCTCAATGAAATACTCCGACTGTGCAGTCTGGTTACACTCACTCACGGGGTGGAGGCGGTGCTAGAGATGGAAACCGGCGTCAATAACTTGCGAAGCTACATCCTGACCCGCGTCAAAAAAAGGGAGCAGCTCAAAAAGCTGGATATCTACGACCTTCTGCTTGGGGTAGCGAAAAACATGGGAGAATACGCCGCCCAACGCAACATCGAATTGCGCATGAATATCAAGGAAATAAGCAACATTTACATTCAGGGATACCAGGAAGACCTGACCCGGGCACTATTGAACATTGTACACAATGCCATCAAATACAGCTGGAGTCGTAAGAGGCCCGCAAAGTCTTTTGTGAAGATTGAAGGCCGCACAGATGCCCTATGGTTATACCTGGATATTGAAAATTGGGGCGTGGCGATCACTCCCAAAGAACTGGAGGACAAACTGCTCTTCAAGGTCGGATACCGGGGGGTCAACTCCCAGGACCGCAGACGACCCGGTACCGGATTGGGGCTGTACGACGCCCAAAAGGTCATTAAAAAACACAGGGGAAAATTGAGTATTACTAGCAAACCTTCTTTGGGTAACGCCGAGGATGACTATTCTAAACCTTTTAAAAGTAATGTGATCATTCAAATCCCTCTAATCAAACAATCTTTATGAATCACTTAAAAGTACTCTGGGTTGAAGACAATGCCGACGACGACCTTTACAACCTGACCAGCCCGGTATACATCGACGGCCGGTTTCAGCTCGACATCGCTATCAATGCTTCGGAGGCCTATTTTTACCTTAATAAACGGGTGTACGATGTAGTCATCGTGGATATCCGAATTCCACCAGGCCGCGACCCGATCTGGCGAAAAAAACACGAAATCCTCCTCGAAACGGACGACGTCAACTCCAACCGCCTGGGATTGGAACTACTCCGGTGCATTTTTGACAACAATCAGCAACAACCTACCCTGAGGATCGATCAGAATTTGTCTTCCCGGCGTTATGGGGTGTTCACCGTGGAAAAACGGGATGAACTGGAGCCTTTTTTTCGGAAGTTTAATCTGGAAGACCTGAAATATCGACATAAAAATGCCATGATGCCCCATACAGCGCTACTCGATTTTATCGAGGAGGTATCAGAGGAATTGGAGAGTCGGGTACTAGGATAATTATCAATTATGGACATTGGTTATTTACATTTAATTGTTGAGGTATCCGTTACAGTATACGTTTTCCTGTTGGGGCTACCCGTACTGGTCAATCAGATCTTCCTCCCAGAAGACCTGCGACGGATGAGCAAGCGCAATTATACCGGCGGCACCACCTGGTATATGGCCCTGCTGACGGTGTTGTTGCTGCTCATTGTGTTAATCGTTTATTTCGGGACCGGCCATGCCTCGTCTACCGACCTCCCGATGCTGGGCCTCGTCGTTACTGTTCTATTCCTGTTGATGTTATCGATCACGCTCTGGTTCCTTTATCAGCAGCTCATCCGGTCGCAAGGCTATCGGGCAAGGATCATCGAGATCATCCGAAAAAAGATCCGGAAGAAATATCGCCAGACCGGCCAACTCGACCGGGCTTACCTGGCGGATTTGGAACACCTCGGCGTTTATTCCAAAAGAGGGCTGGAAACACAGAATGTGATCAAAGCGCTGGAGGATGTTTTGAATCAGGCCCTGGAAAATGAACACACGTCCTTCGACAGCATGGCCCTGATTCAGGTTATTGAAACGCTATACCGTTCAGTTGCCAATACTGTGGAGCCGGGCAGCCGGGCAAACATGGTACAGGTACTAACTATTTATAAGAGTATCCTGATGGAGTTGGGAAGCCACTCTAGCCTCGACAAAGAAGTGATTTTTGGCA
Organism: Saprospiraceae bacterium; assembly: GCA_021604865.1. GTDB lineage: Bacteria > Bacteroidota > Bacteroidia > Chitinophagales > Saprospiraceae > BQJU01. The sequence goes on from BQJU01000050.1 coordinate 21,534, forward strand.
ATGCCACCCGCAAGATCAAAGATTGTACCACCAAGATCGCCCGGACTTCCCTGAAGTTGGAATACGCTGATATGATGCCGTTGGTCCTCAACGTACTCACCCTGATCCCTGGATCTTCGGATAAATTGTTTTACATCGGCATCCTGGCGCTGGAGAACAACCACTACCAGATTGCCACCAACGTACTGGCCGAGATCATGGACCGCGATAATATCGACGATTTTACCATAAACAACTACCTGGGGTTGATCGCACATTTTTACTTTGCCGGCCCCACCGCCCGGCACTATGCCACCGGCTCACTGCAAAACCACGGGATCGACATCAGTAAAGAAGTGGTGCAGAAAGCCGCCCGGCATCACTATGCCCTTTCCGATTTTGTAACGGTAGACCGGCTTGAGGCAATGCTGGCAATTTATCCAGCAGAGGTTTGATTTTTATTGCGATCCCTAGGGAACTTATTTCACCGGCGTCTCAATATGCGCCATGGCCACCCATTGTTGGTTCCAGTTGCCGAAGGGAAATTTGGCAAATTGTTTTTTATAACTACCAGGGCCATCGTAATTACAGCCAGTCCGAGAGGCAGTATATTTCGAATTGCGGCCATGCATCATGGTATACTTTGTTACGTTGCCTTGTTCGTCTTTTTCTACGGAAGTGACTACAGCCACGTGCATGATCTTTCCTTTGCTACCGTCATGAACAAATTTGCCTGGATTGGTGAGCAGCTCAATATCCATATTACTGTATTTCTCATCCGTTCTACCGAAAAACATCACGCTGCCGGGGCGGATCTTATTGCCATCGGCCAAGGCATCCTGTACGATGAGCAGGTTGCTGTTGCGGTAGTACCAGTCGGCGATCTGGCGGGAATTGCGGTCCTTGCCGAAGGAGGGGTAAGTGTAACTCGACTTGTCGGCCAGAGCGGGCATACGCACTTGCACGCTGTCTTTGATTTGGTGAAAAATGCCGGAACAGTCTTGTCCTAACGAACTGACATAGGCCAGTTTTTTTGCTTCCATGGCTCGGGCTAATTTTTCGAGCATAGTGGCCAGCTTATTGTCGCTCACCACCCGGGCGGCGAGCCCACCGCTACCATTGGAGGTTGTTGAAATCACAGGTTTGATCTCTGGCTTTTCCAAGGGAGTAACCTCTTCTACCTCTCCTGTAGCAGGCTGGGACGTTTCTGCGGTATCCGTCTTTATTTCCGCAGTATCTGCCTCGTTCTGTGGAGAAAGCGTGAGGTCTGTTTTCTCCTTAGTTGTTTCAGCAATTGTCTTTTTGGAGTCGTCAGAGCAGGCAGTGAAAAAAACGACTACGAGAGCCACCAATATTGATCTATTCAAATGGGTTAGCATCAATTTCATTCCTTCTGGGTTTAGTTAATTATTAGTATTGTTTTCATGTTAATTTTGAACGCACTGTAGTTTATGTACCTACGAGCTTGTTTTCCTTTAAGCTTTAAATATGCTATAAATAATTCCACCCCACAAAAGACATTTTGAGCGCATTACCACAATTAAATAGTTGTTTTTTGGATCAAAAAATAATTTAAAAATCTAATTATCAGTGTTTTATAAAAAACCAACTACCACAATAATTATTAGCATTTTAAATTCTTTGGAAGCATAGAAAATGGCAGATCCTGATTAGGAATAAAAAAATGATAGGTTGTCTTCTCCTTGTGGATCAGGATTACATGTGGCGACTATTAGGAAGAACGGCCATCAATTCCATGTAATATGATGCATTTGCTAAATTTGGGGAAGGTATAGTAGTGTGCAATCACACACAAAAAGGCTTGGACATAATCCAAGCCTTCTTCAATTTAAGAGCCCAAAGATTGGCCTCCAAACATGCTCTAAGCCACAAATCCTTTAGAGCTCTTAATACTTAACCCCAAGTGCTTCCAACGTTTTCAAATCAAGATGACCGATCGGTAAACCATTATCTTTTTGGTATTTAATCAATGCTGCTTTGGTCTTTTCTCCTATTTTATTATCGATTGGGCCAGGGGCGTAACCTTTGGTGTATAAAGCATTCTGTATTTGGCCAATGGTGTAGGTGTTTATATCCGAAGGACACATTATTTCTTGCCATTCGGTGAAGCTTCCCTCCCTGATCTCTATTTTAGTTACTGTTTTGTATTGCGGCTCATGGTCTATGATCGTTACCTCCGGCTCTGTACATAATTTCTTGGTACAAGATTCCTCAACAGCAGGGGTTTCGGTGATGGCCCCAAATACACGCTTTTCTTCCAAGGTTAAAGTCTCTTTACTGGTTTCCGGTTCAATGTAGATACTATCGATTCCGGGAGCTTCCACAACAACTTGTCTTGCGATCACTTTGTATTCCGCCTTTTCTACTACCTTTTTAAAGGTGGCAGGGGTTGCCAGAACTTTTATTTTTACGCTTACTTCTTTGTCTATAGGCCGGGTGTCTTTTTCAAATTTCGCCTCTTTCTCACAGGTAGTTACTTCATAGTCTTTAGTGACAGGAGGGGTAGTCGTTTGCTTGATGCAGTATTCGCCATTATCTTCAAAACCATAAGGACAGCCTTTTTTAACTTTTCTTACACATTTTTGCTTTTCTGCAGGTACCTCTTCTAAACACCAGACCATGCAGTCTTCAGGATCAGAAGAAAGGCAGTTTTCATCCGTTTTGCGTTTTACCCATTTTTGAGTAGGCGCTGCTACTTCGATGTAGAACTCCTCATCTTGCCAGGTATAGTTGGCGACCTCTATTTTTGTGCATTCCTCTTCAATTTCAACCGTTCTCACCTCAGTTCCTGTTTCGGCAGGTATACATCTTCCCTCCTCAGTTGTGCCATCAATTCTTAGGGTTACAAAATCATCCTTAAATTCAGGTTCGGTGATGATATACTTTACCACTTCCTCCTTGATTACAATGGTATCATAAACCGTTTCCCAAACACATGGCGTGGTGATGTACTTCCAGTATCCAGGCTTGACGATGACTTCTTCATCTTTAGTTTTTGTAGATTTTTCTTCGGTAAAATCGCAGGTAGTGCATGGTTCTTTCACGGTGTAGGTAATGTCTACAGTGGAAGGATAAGGCTTTACCACTGAGGCTTCTTTCCATCCCGGTTTAATTAGAATGGTTTCGGTATGTTTTAAAGTATCTCCGGGAATAAGGCATAGGCCAAAACATTTGCCCGACTCACCTTCTGGGTTGGAATAGGTGCCGTAAATTTGAGGTTGAGCAGTTATGGCGGTATAAAACAGGCTAAATAATAAAAGAAAACCTAGCTTTTTCATAATACGAAATTTGAGGTTAGTTAAATAATGGATTATATTTATCTGAGCAGATATTTGCTCTTTTATACCTGCAAATTGGGTACTATTCCCCAGACTCGAAATGGGAAAGGGGTAACTGGGGACTTTGAGCGTGCAGTGGGTAAAGAGGATGGGATAAGTGGAAAAGCAAGTTTTTACCATAATTGATTGACTATACATGGAGTATCAAAGATGCTCTATGTTGCGGAATGCACAGTAGGTAGTGACACCTTGGAAGTATGAAATACAGCGGCAAAGCCTTTGTTATTCAATGCATGCCCTATGGGAAATGTGTACAACCTGACCGAATGATTTTTCAATCATTAACTTTCTATTCCTCCAATAAAGTCATGATCTGTTTTACTTGGTCGGCTCTTTCTTTGGGAATGACTCCTTCATCAGAAAAGACCTTTAAGTCATCTATGAATGCTTCACGGAAAGTTGGAATTCCTCGTTCCAAATCAAATGGTTTCGCTTTGTAATGGTCATACATTTCATATGCCTTTTCATAATCTCCCTTTAGCAAAAGGATAGCGGCTAGATTCCCAATTAGATATACATTATTTTCATCCGTTTTTAAGCCTTTTCTGATGGTTTGCTCAGCCATCGAAAATTCACCTGCAAGAAGTTGATGCCACCCTACAGAATTTAAAATTTGAAGATAGAAACCGGCATTTTCTTTGGTTGGATTATAAGTATAAATGCTTTCATATAGGCTACTTGCATAGCCAAAGTATTTTGAAGATTCGAAGTGAGTGTGCCCTTTTTCAGAAAAGAAATTGGTCTTTTCAAATAAAAAATTTAATAAAATTTCCCGATCGTTTAAATCTAGTTTATCATATAGTTTACGAAATAGGGTATCCGCTAAATCCCAATCTTTTAACCGCGCAGTTCCTATAAATAAAAACATTAATGATTTCGTATCTTCCTGAGAAATGAAATATGTAGAATTGAAGCTTACCCCTGATTCTCTTGAAAGCTCATAGTATTGAAATAAAGCTTCTATATTTAAACTCCTGGAATTTAAATTATCTTCAGTAATGATTAAAGCAATGATTTTTTCAAAATCTTTCAATTGATTCTCATCAAGTAAGCTTTCTTCCATAAATTGAATAAAATCTTTCAGAATGGCATCTCTAAAGAGGGGAAGTCCATTCTTTTCATCAAAAGGCATCGACTCAAACTCATTAAACAAATTAAGTGCCTTATCCATCTGCCCCTTTAGAATTAATATTGAAATTTGATTTTTATGATGATAAACATTATCCTTTTGAATCGTCAAACCCCTTTGCGTTGTCTCTTCTGCAGCTTTAATATTTCCAGATAAAAGCTCTTCCCAAGCCTTTGAATAAAGGTGCGCGGCATATCGATTCATATTTTCTAAATTTACATCAGCATCGTATATGCTTTCGGATATTTGAGTTAAATAACTTAAGAACTTGGCATTTTCTTTATGGTTTTCCCGAATTGGAAAGACATTATTTTGGTCAATAATATTCAAGAAAATTTTTTGTTGCTCGGCATTTGATTTATTAAGTAAGTCTTTTATTAAAAGGTCGGAAGTTTCAAAGTCTCTATAAAGTGCTACGCTTAAAAATATGGGCAATAACGTACTTAGGTCCTCTTGATTAGTAAAATATTTTAAATCAAATTTCCCCTTTAGTTCTTTTGTTACCCTGTAAAAACGATACAAATTCTCTACACTTTGTGAATCCCTTACCAATTTTTCATAAAGAGAAATTGCTTTATCCCAAGAATCAGTATCATAATAATAGTCCGCAATTTCCTGAATAGCATCTATGTCACTGATCGTATCAATTTCGCTTTCTTCAACAATCAGCCCTTTCTTAAGCATTTCAGGAATACTATGTACATAAACCTCTGAAGACATTAACTCCAAAGGATTTCGCTTTAAAATAAGACTTCCATCTAAGAAGCCTATTGTAAGTGTATCATTTCTTAATTCCAATAAATTTACGGCCCTCAATTGTCTGGTAAGATCAAAAAGCTCATGCCCATCCAAGGTCCAAACTTTTGCCGTTCCATCCCAGCTGCCTGAATATACGTATTGCTCGGCTAGGTCAAAGAAAAGCGTAGTGACCTCCTTCAAATGCCCAATAAAATTAGTTGAACTGTTCGATTCGAGATCATACAACTTGATGATTCCATCCTTAAACCCAGTTAAAAGAAGATTTTGATCCTTTGAAATTTTTATAGATGAAATCCCTTTTTTCCCAAAGTCAATCGTTTGGTTTACTGTGCCATTTTTATCCCAGATAATCACTTTGCCATCTACTCCACCCGTTAAAATGAAATTTTCATCTTCGGAGAAAGACAAATCCCCGATCATTGCTCCATGGTCAAATGTTGATAATACTTTACCTTCCCAGTCAACTAAATATGCTTTTTTTCCCTGGTCAGGGGAAGAAAAGGATAACCCACTAATTAAAAAGGTTGAATCCTTTTCCATTGCTCTTAGATGGTATATAAATTGAACACTTTCAGGAGCGTTAAATTTATCAATAGGGTTCCCAGATAAATCCCAGATGCGAAGAAAAAAGCCGTCAGTGGTAATTATCTTAGAATCTTGATCGAAGAAGGTCGCTTCAGTAATCGGAAATTGTGACCCAACTAATGTGGCCACGTCATTACCTTCAAAATCAATTATTTTACCTTTTGGTTGGGTGTTTGATCCACTACCTACAAAAAATAATTCATCCTTATTCGCTAACGCAATGGATAGCCCTTCATTAAAATCTATCCTTTTTTCATCTTCTCTAAAAGCCCAGGATTTTACAAACCCCTCAAAGTCAGAACTTACAATAATTGGAAGGCTATTCATGAATGAAGCTGCCCAGACGGCTTGATCATGTCCTAGTAGTGTTGCCTTTTCTTCTCCATTTAAAGACCACACCTTAACACTTCCATCATCACTACAAGTTAATATATCATTTGTTTCAGGATGAAAATTCACACCATTTATTCCCCCTTGGTGACCTCGAAATATACGAACCATATTGAGATCAAGACCCCAAAGAATTGCTGTCTGATCATCGCTCCCTGTAATGATGTACTGGCCATTTGTTGAAACAGCCATATCTCTAACATAATGCGTATGGCCATCCAAAATTTTCTTTGCATTTTTTTTGAAATCCCACAAAGCTAGATTTGAATTCGGGCCATAACAACTGGATAGTATTCTGTCATTATCAACAAATATTGCTGAAGAGACATTATCTTCTTGGCGATAAGAGGCGATAAACTCCCCATCAAAAGTCCAAACTGTACATAAAGAATCCCTTCCGGCAGTCAATACATATTGATTATTGGGAGAAATATCAACGCTTGTAAGTTCTCCACCATGTCGGAAAGATTTTATGACTTCCAAATCGAAGTTCCATATTAATGCAGTACTGTCCTCTGATCCTGTTATAAAATAATTATCATCTCTAGAAGTCGAAATCGCGGTAACCCCTCCCTGATGTGTTCCAAGTGTTCTTACGGAATTGTTTAAAGGGTCAATTACTTTTATTTTTTTATCCCTACTTATTGTAATAATAACATCTCTACTCCATGAAACTACAAAATCCCATATTGCATCTTCATGCATTTTTTCCGAAAAAGTGTAATAGTGATTGTCACTATTTCCTAGTAAGTTTTGCAAACCTATATAAGCACTAGGTTCATTCGGATATTTTTTGATCGTATATTTCGCCATTGAAAGGGCCAAAGTTGGATCCGCACGAGAAATTTTGCTAATGGTCGCAGAATTAAAACTAGCATTTGCAGATTGTCTTGCCTTTTTTGCTTCTATTTCCGCCCTATTTCTCTCCTTTTCTGCGGTCAAGGCTGCTTCTCCGGCGTTTTTTGCATTGATATCAGCCCTTTCTTTTTGTCGTTTAGCTTCATCTTTTTCATTTTCAATTAAATAGAAAAGGCGTTTTCGTAATTCAGATATTATAGTTGGATCTTTTTTAGGATAACCTTCAGCAGATTCTAATTGCTCAAAAGCTCTTCTATAATCTTTATTTTTAAGCGCAACTTCCACCTTGCTAATTACGCACTGAAAGCTATTACATGGATCATTCTGAGCAACTAGTTGTGTGGTAAAATTTGATAAAATAAAAAAGCAACCGAATAGTAATAAATTCCTTCTCATTTAGTTTGATTTACAGTTTTCGATTTGATTATTTATCGACGAGATTTTTTCTTGAAGGTCGGTTTCTTCATGGTACTTCTTTCTCATTTCTTCAATTTCCTCTATCATTTCATTTGGAGGACAATTTCCGCCATTCAGTATACTTTCTGCATCTTTCAGGGTCTGTTCAAATTCAATAATTTCCTTAGCTTTCTGAGCTGCTAAAAAGTCATTAAGTGCTTTTTCAGCTTTATTGGTTTCTGACTCTGCTCTTTCGAGTGCAGCATTTAATTTAATGTTTTGGCGATAGGTATATAAACCTATCCCAATCACAATGGTTAACGCTAATATTGTGGAAAACATAATGAATACCAGCCTATTGCGTTTCTTTCTAGCTTCAAGTCGTTCAAACTCTAGCTGTTCTTTGGCTATCCTTTCTGCCTTTACACGTAAAATAGGACCAATCAGGGTATCGTGACTTACTTCATAATTATGGCCTCCCGTTGAAGTCGTCTCACGACGAACGAGGAACATGTTCTCCAACTGATGAAGGAGAGACTTGTCTAGGGTTGTATCGTGTAACAAAACACCAGAATCTATACTTAATCTACGAGCTTCGCCAGATATTGAATCCTCAAATATTAATTTCTCTTCTATTAATTTTTGTGCTGCATATTGAACACGGGTATCTAACTCTTTAAGTTTTCTTTGATAATAATTTTCATACAAATTATCAAAATTAGGGAGGTTCTCTAAATCAACATCAGGAGATCCATTTCCATTTCTATCTGGTACTTTGCCCTTATTTACTTCATTTTCGATCTCTTCACATACTATTTGTACTTGAAAGGCCTCAATTGTCTTATTTTTATTATTGGATAACTCTCCAATGATTTTTTCTAATGCTCTCTGCGTATATTCAAATACAGGCGTAATGAACCGCTCACTAATCATTAATGCCGGTTTCGTAATTGCTTCAATTGCTTGAAGTGAACTTAACCCCCGCAACTCAAATCTATTATGTAAGATCCCTGGCAGTTTATCCTTCATAGAATCAAGCAAACTCATTCGATCGGAACGAATAACAAAAACTACTCTAACATCAAATGCATTTGCGAGGAATCTCTGTTCTGTCTGATTGAGGGAGTCATTAAGGTCACGTACATATTGAGGGACTTCTGTGTATAATACTTCCGCAACCTGCGTCTTGAAAGCTCTTTGATCTGCTATACTATAGGTGAAAAATTCTTCAAATTGATCAAATAAAAATACAAATTGCTTTATTTCTTTGGTTTGCTTTCGCTTAATTTGACGCCACAAAGAATCTGGTAAGTCAAGATTATCTAAAAAGTCAGACTCAGGATTATTTGATACAACTTCGTTGATTTTTAAACGTAAACTCTCGGTTGGAGATTTTTTTTGACCTTCTTGGTAGCTTCCCAGTCTTACAGATATCGTAATCGCTTCTGATTGAATTTCTGGTATAATTCCTGCATTTAAGAGAGAACTTTTCCCGTACCCAGACTTGCCAAACATGATGACCAATTTCTCAAGCCAAATAAGGTCTAATAAATCCTCTACGTCCCGATTCCTTCCAAAAAACAGATCTTGTTCTGAAATTTCAAACGGTTTAACTCCTGGATAGCGTCTTAGTTTCCCAGTACTCATGCTCCAACCTTTTGGGTTAATTCGATAATAGCATCTAAAATCTGAGCAATCTCTGTTCGGTAATCTCGGCTGTCCATCTTATCTTTTCTATTCTGAACCATACTATATCTTGCTTGGGTATGAATAACTTCATTTTCCCAATCTTTTCCTTTTGCTACCGTATTTAATAAACCCAAGGCACGGTCGATTTCTCCTAATCCAATACATTTTAAAATATCAACTGCTTCTTCACTATTTGCATGTGAATTAATGCTTCTCATAACATTTGCTTTTTCACAACGCTCGTGAAGTTCCCCCAAGAAATCAAACTGATCTCCCATAAACCGGACCTGAAACTCATTCATTATGAAACCATTAATGTCAGGATCTACCAAAGGGTCGCTCATCGAAATTCTTTTTTCAATGCTGCTATTCTCACTTAGAAACTTTAAAAGCAATTGCGAATACCACTTGTCAAATTGGAAACCAAGGAAGATATAAGTTCTAGCCTTTTTAAAATTCCTTAATAATTTATTAGGTAAACTCGATGCCCCAAGTGTCGATTGCAACATTTTATAGACATCGTCATAATCTAATATTAAAGAATCATCTTGATCTTTTGATCCAAATAAGTTGTATATGAGCGGGATGAATTTTGTAGGTTTATCGATTTCTGCATTCTCATTATCACGGTTGCGAAACTTAAAGTAATAAAACCTATGTTTTACCCCGTAACGATAAAATGCTTCCGACAAAAAAGTATCTGGATTGACAGACAATATCAAATGAAAAGGTATTTGTACAATTCGTTTTAAAACCTCCTCATTTGGATATATCGTGCGATAAAATCGTTTTACTTTTCTAGCTACTCTCACTTTTCCCTCAGGAGATCCAAATAAAAATAAACCGTCTCGTTGATAGTAATAAGCAATGTCCTCTGAATTTTGTTCTCGTAGTGTATCACGCATGTATTTATTCAATGGTTTTCCATCAATACGTATGATATCTGGCCCTAGTAACAAAACTGTTCTTTGATCTTGAATGTCGTCTAAGATATCTAACCAGTCATTTTCTGATAGTGAAGGCATTAACTACAATTTTAATATCTGAATCTTTTCTAATTAAAAAAATGCTAGAAGGGTGACATTGCTCCTTATACCGAAGGAAATATCGGGAAAATAGTCATTTTTATGGTGACTAAACTCATAAAAGTGCCTATCTCTGCTATCAAAACAAAGTTAGAAGAAATTTTGAAGTAATTATTTAAGTCGATTTGTAAAAATGAAAATCTTCTTTCTAGGCCCCTTAGCGCTAATGCCGCCGCCGTCCAGAAAACTCCATAGCCTCTCCTTTGCCAAAGCCATAACTAAAACCAAAACTCACAAACCGTCCCCGCTGGTTCCGGTTGTACAAGTAAAACTCGGCTTGATCCGTTACGCTTTCCCTCCTCCGGGAAGCAAATACATCACGGATACTCAGGTTGAGGACACCTTTGCCTTTCATGATCTTTTTGCGCAGCCCCAGGTCGGCAAAAAGATTACCCGACATTTCACTGAGGACGGTCTGGACAGCGGATTGATAATGACCTGTAACCTCAAAATCAATATCTGCTGGTAGCTTGAGTTTGGCGGTCAGTTTGCTGGACCATTGATCGGAATCGAAGTCAAAAGAGGTCGCTTCAAGCGCGCCCTGGCGGTTAAAATAGTTGTAATTGAAATCGCCAGTTAGCGACAACCATTTGTTGGGGGTATACTTGGCGTTGAACTCTACGCCCGTAGCGCGGTTGGTACCAATGTTTAAAGGCTTGGTCGTATTAACATTATTTTCGAAGGTGGGTACTCGTTCTACTACATCGGTAGTATAGCGGTGGTAGATACCAAAGTTCAAAGAAGTCTTCCCAATAATGTAGATACTTGCAAGTTCATAAGCGTCCGTAAATTCAGGTTGCAGATCGGGGTTTCCAGCGCGGATATTGAAATTGTTTCTGATGTTGAAAAAGGGATTCAAATCCCAAAGTCGAGGCCGGAAAATGCGTCTGGAATATCCTGCCTGAAGGGAGAAATTTTCTGTTACTTTATAGGAAGTATGAGCAGTGGGAAAAAGATTGCTATAATTTTGATTGTTCCCTTCATTGGTGTTGGTGAGCAGGGTATTCAGGTTGGTATTTTCCACTCGTAATCCCAATTTTAAACCCCATTTATCTCCTTCGTAAGCCCCCGTACCATACAAGCCCAAGACTTTTTGATCGTATTCAAATATATTGGTCTGCCCTGGATCATTCACCCAATTACCGTCGAGCAGGTCGTTGACTTCGTAATCATTGCTCACATCATTGATCACGTATTGTGCGCCGGTTTCCACGGTCAATTTTTTCGAAAATGGCTTGGTATAATCCAGCTTGAAGGTATATACCGCTTCCTGGAAATCCGTACGTGTTTCTTGAATTTCATCGACATTGCCACCTAAAACAGTGGTGTTGTTAAACTCGGAAGATTGTTGTTTTCCGAAAAAATTCCCGAGGGTACTGAACAGTAAAGTGTGGTCTTTATTATCTTTAAAATCCCTTTTGTATTGAAGTTCATATTGCCATTTTGGGTTGGTGGCTTTAGTGGCTTCTTCGCGAATCCATTGAGAAGTAATGTCATCCGTTTCATTGAGTCTGCTAAAGTTTGTAAGCGAGGGCTGGTCTTCCACTTCGTAGGCAAAATAACCGGAAAGTGTCAATACATTGTACTTGTCAATATGATAATCCGTACCCAGAATGACATTGTAAAAGACTTCGTTTCTATACTCCTCTCCGTTGCTGAGCACCGTTGATTTGTTGACCAGATCCTGGTTGATATTTTCTACTTTGTTGGGCAATTCACGGTATCCTACACCCAACTGACTAAAAAGGTTGAACTTCTCGGTACGACGGTTTAAACTTAGTCCAAAACTATGATTGTGTGGGATTCCCGTATTGAGGGAAAAGGAACCATTAAGCCCCTTTCTTTCTTCTTTTTTAATCACAATATTGATGATACCTGAAGTCCCCTCTGCATCATACTTGGCGGATGGATTGGTGATCACCTCTATCTTCTCAATCATATCAGCGGTGATGGTTCCAAGGGCACCTCCCTGCTCATTGGCCAATACGGAAGGTTTGCCATTAATCAGAATTTGCACGCCCGTGCTACCTCGCAAACTGATCTCCCCCTCAATATTTACATTAACGGAAGGCACGTTATTCAACACCTCCAAAGCACTGGCTCCAGTGCTACTCAAATCTTTTCCAACATTAAACACGCGTTTGTCTAACTTAAATTCCGTTTGAGATTGCTCAGCTCGCACAACGACTTCGTCCAGCATCTGGCTATTATCAGAGAGTAAAATGGTCCCAAGGTCTGCCTGCCCATTAACGATAGAAATCTCCTGGATCGTTTGTGTCGAAAATCCAATAAAGCTGATTTCTACATAAAAATCTGGTGTTTCGGATTTGAGGTTAAATGTTCCGTCATCAGCCGTGGAGGTCCCTGTAATGGATTCTTTTGTTTGATTATCCCCAATCATCACCGTAGCAAATTCGACGGGTTGACGACTATTACTTTCCAATACAATTCCTTTGATCTCAATCGCCTGATGCTGGGCGAAAAGGGCATTGTAATTGAAAAAACTGAAAGAAAATATGGCGAAATAAAGAAGCCTGATTTGCATAATTGTTATATTGTAGTTGAAACTATGCCACAAAAAAGAGGACAATTTTTCAAACTAAAAAATAGTTTGCCATTTACCTACACAAAAGGCTTGTACAATACAGAAAATAAAAACTCAAAAAATGAAAAAAACAGCCCTAAAACAGGAAGTCTTCGATTTATATGACAACTATGTACACAATAAAATTGATCGGCGGGAATTTATGGAGAAGATCAGCTTGTATGCTGTAGGGGGGCTAACGGTTCCAGCCATGCTTGATTATTTATTGCCCAACTACGAGGATAAGCAGCAAGTCAGAGCCGATGATCCAAGGCTAAAATCGGAGTATGTTGAATACCTATCACCTAAAGGTGGTGGCAAGATCAAAGCCTTGCTCTCCCGGCCGGTGAATAACGAGGAAAAATTGCCGGGCATCATCGTTGTTCATGAAAACCGGGGGCTTAATCCGCATATCGAGGATGTAGCACGTCGTGCTGCTCTAGCAGGTTTTATATCCTTTGCGCCGGATGCGTTGACACCACTCGGCGGTTATCCTGGCAATGATGATGAGGGAAGAACCTTGCAAAAGCAAAGAGACCGCGATGAGATGCTGGAAGACTTTATCGCCGCCTTCGATCATTTGAAAGGCCATGAGGAATGCAGTGGAAAAATTGGCGTAGTTGGTTTTTGTTTTGGGGGATGGATTTCCAATATGATGGCCGTAAAAGTTCCGGACCTGCTGGCCGCCGTGCCTTTTTATGGTGGCCAACCGACCGCCGAAGAGGTACCCAATATCAAAGCTCCTCTCCTTTTGCACTTTGCAGCTTTAGATAAAAGAGTAAATGCCGGCTGGCCAGACTATGCAGCGGCCCTACAGGAACACAATAAGGAATATAGCGCTCACCTGTACCCCGATGTCAATCATGGTTTCCACAATGATACCACACCTCGCTATGATTGGGATGCAGCAAACCTGGCCTGGGAACGGACGATTGAATTTTTCAAGGCAAAATTGTCCTGATTTTCCAATTGTACATTCAAAATGGCAGGCACTAATTCACCCGCTGCCGTTCCTCTTCCGATCCGGTAGCCCTTTTGCGCTGCCCCTTCATTTTGCGATTGCCAAAATTGTGGGAATACGTGAGTTTAATCGTAGGTTGGGCAAATTGCAGTTCCCCAATAAAACTTTGTTCCAACGCTGGCACCTCTGAAGACATGTTGAAGGAAAGGGTATTGAAGATGTTGTCAAAGCCCAGGCGAAGCGTACTACCATTGCGCTTGAATTTTTTCTGCAGCCCGGCATTGACTGCGCCAAAAGGTTTAACCACAAAGGACCCAAATAAGGAGCCGGAATTGTAAAATCCAGTTAGCTCGAAAGTGAAGTTTTCAGGTAGGGTAAAGGTTTGGGACGAGAACACATTCAGGCTTTTTAAGTCGACTATATCCAATAAGTCTTCAATGTAGATGCCTGCCTCCTGCCAGATACCGGATGCATTGATATACATATTCCACCACTTGGCCGGACTGAAAGGTAGGGAAACCGTAAGCGATGCCGTTTTATTGTATTTCATATTTTGAGCAAAGATCAACTGCTGGTTGGTGCCCGGAATGACCCTGCTTTGAAAACGGGCAATGGTACTGTCTTCCTTGCTATATTGCAGAGAAAACAGCGCAGATTTTAATTGATAATCTAACTTAAAGGTATTCGAAAAGGCCGGTTGCAAGGCTGGGTTTCCGGAAAAAAAAGTGGTCGGATCTACAAATATGACAAAGGGTGCCATATCGTTGAAAGTCGGACGAGTAATACGCCTGCTGTAGGAGAAATTCACAGATTTTTTTTCGTTGATCTTTCTGGAAATAAAAAGACTTGGAAACAAGCGGCCATATTGGCGGTCAACGATGCGCTCATTTTCAATAGCATCGAGCTGGGAATCCGTGTATTCATAACGAAGGCCTACTTTCACGGAGGTCTTTTTATCCAAGCTTATATCCAAATCGGCGAAAGCCGCCAATATATTTTCGTGCAACTCGTACTTGTTGGTAAGCTCGGGATCGGACTCCCATATTTGCCCAACCAATTTTTCCACGGATACGTCATTGGTAAAACTGGAAATTGTGCCCTTCAATCCGGTGGACATTTTTACTTTTTCACCCATTTGGCGTCCATAATCCAGCTTGCCCACTCCGATTTTAATAGGCGTGAGTTTGCCGCTACGGGTATTTTCTGCATAATCGAAATTGTCATTGCCATCAAAATAGGCATTCAGATAATTCGTTGGATTATTATCTCGGTAATATAGGTAGTCGACATCAAAATTCAGTGTTTCCCCTTCGTTGAAGGTATGCTGCAAATTGAGGTTTCCACCATAGTGCCGCCATTGGTTCAGTTCCACGTTTTGTATCTCGATCTGGCTTTGGGGCACCTGATTGGTAGAAATCATAGCCGTATTAAAGGCGTCCATGGTCCATTTGGTATCATAAATGGAAAAAAGGGCTCCGACCACCGTTTTTTCACTCACTTGAACATCAAGCCCCAAACGGCCATTGTGGTTAACTTGCAAGGGCTCGCGGTCGCTATGCGTGTTGGTTTCAATCAATTCATTGTCCACCTTCACGGAGCGCTGAAAAATAAAGACTTGATCCTGTGCATTACGCAGATGGGAATAGTCGCCATACAGATTAAATTTCCCTTGCCGATAATTGAAATTGAGACTTGCATTGCCGACCTCTCCCTTGCCGTAACCAGCTGACAGGGAATAGGACCCGCTAAAACCATCATCCAGATTTTTTTTGAGTACGATGTTGATAAAGCCCGCATTACCTTCGGCGTCGAAATTCGCCGGTGGAGTGGTAATCAGTTCTATTTTCTCGATATTTTCGGAACTAATGCCCGCCAGCAATTGGACGACTGCTTCAGCAGACATGTAGTTGATCCGGCCATTGATCATCACCACCACGCCACTTTTCCCGCTGATAGAAATGGAATTGTTTTGCCGATTGACCATCACGCCAGGCGATCGCTCCAGGACCTCTAACGCTGTACTGCCAGCCGAAGTGATGGTATTCGCTACGTTAACCACCAGGCGGTCGGCCTTTTGTTCAAACAATGGCTTTTTGGCCACCACTTCTACAGCATCCAGTTCGGTGACATCTTCTTTCATTGTTGTTGCGCCCATGTTTTTTTCACCAGTCTGACTAGTCAGAACAAATGTATCCGTGCGATATGCTTTGAAACCTAACATGTTGATCTCAATGGCATAATTTCCAGGATTCAGGTTTTCCAATAAGTAGGTACCATCTTCCAGAGTAACCTGGCCTTTGATCAGGGCGGAATCAGAAACCTGTAACAATAGTACATTGGCAAAGGCTATAGGTGTCCCGCTTTCACTATTAACGATACCCCGTATCTGGGTCTGCGCCTGGAGTTGAAGGCAATGGATGAGGATGAATAAGGGGATTCCAAGGAAACATCTGATTGAAATTTTCATCGTACGGATTTTAGAGGTAGAACGATTTTTTCTATACAAATTTGAATAATTATCAACGCGAATTCTTTACAAAAGTCGGAAAAATGTGCTTTACAAGATGTAGGCACTCAGTAGGTGGTAGATCTAAAGGAGTAAATGGAAAGAAATTATTAGTAAGTGGTCCTAAAATCTAAGCGCATACAGGAGTGGCGATAGGGACAACATCTATTGGATCTCTTGTCGGAGAAGGCAGCCGACATTGGAGTTTTTTTAAAAAAAAATCGCTATTTGCCTATACTATAAAAACAAATACTTATTTTAGGGGATTAGGCTACCCTTTCGCAAATACACAAAGGGGTAGCCTATTTTTTTTTGTAACGATCAGCGTTCAATTAAGGGGCACTCATTTGTTAATTAAAGGGGGACATATAAGTGAGCATCAGTTTTTTTTTTTTGATGGAATTGCGACTCATCAAAGCCGAAGGCTTGCAGTTTCTCAATGTGCAGGCCGGAACCCTCAATTGGGGTATAGGCAAACAAACACTAAGGGAGCAATATGATTCCTTTCAATAAACCATATCTGACCGGGAAAGAAGCCCATTACCTCTACCAGGCGGTGTACTCTGAGCACCTTTCGGGAAATGGCGCATTTACCCAAAAATGCCACCACTTTTTTGAGGAACGATATGGTTTTGGCAAATGCTTGCTGACGACATCTTGTAGCGATGCACTGGAAATGGCGGCTTTGCTTTGTGAAGTACAATCCGGTGACGAGGTTATTATGCCCTCCTATACCTTTGTCTCTACTGCCAATGCCTTTATTTTACGAGGAGCTAAGGTTATTTTTGTAGATAGCCGACCCGATCATCCCGGAATCAATGAAGAGGCGATTGAAGCATTAATCAACAAAAAGACCAAAGTAATTGTACCGGTCCATTACGCAGGAGTGGCTTGTGATATGGATAAAATTATGGCCCTGGCCAACAAATACGAACTTTTAGTAGTGGAAGATGCCGCTCAGGCTATCGATAGCTTCTATACCGGAAAAGACGGCGTAAAAAGGCCCTTGGGTTCCATAGGTCATTTGGCTACTTTTTCCTTTCATGAAACCAAAAATATTACCTGCGGAGAAGGAGGCATGTTGGTGATCAATGAAGAACGCTTTCAAGCCCGGGCGGAGATCATCTGGGAAAAGGGAACCAATCGCTCTGCTTTTTTCAGAGGCGAAGTGGATAAATATGGCTGGATCGATGTGGGCAGTTCTTACCTGCCTTCTGAAATCAGTGCTGCTTTTCTCTGGGCACAATTGGAAAATATCGATGTGATTCAACAACAACGAACCGCGCTCTGGAAGGCATATTATGAAGGATTGTGTCGTTGGGCAAAGGAATCTCGAGGACAGCTCCCAGTGATTCCGGATTATGCTACAAATAATGCACACATGTTCTATCTGGTTTGCCACTCTCCGGAGCAGAGAACACAACTTTTAAAACATCTTAAAGAAAACGGAGTGCAGGCTGTTTTCCACTATTTGAGTTTACATAAAAGTGCCTTTTACCGGGAAAAACACGATGGTAGAATACTGACACAATCAGACCGCTATACCGATTGTTTGTTGCGCCTGCCGATGTACTTTGAACTGGATGCAATGCCTGTTATTTCAGAACTGATAAGCAAAGCGAATTGAGACAATCATTACAAAAAAACGGTTTTATATGGGGTTTGGCCCTGTTGAATCTGGCGTTGGCAATATACGCAACGCCTATAAGCGACTGGGGCGACCCTGCGGAATATATTCTCCTGAGTGAATCCTTCTTAGGTTGGTCCACCGATGTTAATATGGCCCATCGCTCGCCCCTATATTCGATTATTTTAGCAGGATTTATGCTTGTTTTGAAGCCGCCGCTGCTCTATAAGGTCATGGTGTTTTTACAATACCTGCTGCTTGCTTTTACTTCCTGGATGATCTTTTTGTTATTTCAGCGGGTATTTTCAGCAAAAAAATTGGCCCTATTTACGGCTTTACTATTCAATTTGTCCTTTGCCACAATATTTTATGGCACTTTACTTCAAACGGAAATTTTGACCGTTTTTTTGGTCGTTCTGGCGGTTACGATCCTGCTGAATATTTATCAAAAAGGGAACCTAAAGCATTATATAGCCCTGGGTGCTGTAGTTGGCTTGATCTCTCTGGCACGTTTTAGTGCTGTGCCCCTGATTTTCACTTTTTTCATTTTGTTGCTTATTGTTTTGTACCGTCAAAAAGCATCCGCTAGAAAATGGGTGTTTTCTCTGTGTGCATTTTTTGTACCGTATCTTTTGTTGATCAATGCCTGGTGTGTATACAATCAGTACAATAACGGATTTTATGGCTTATTCCCACACAGCGGACAAGGCGTATCCAAAAACATAATGGTGGCTTCTCTCCGTCCTTATTATACGGTATCGGAGGCAAATAAACCCATTTTGGATCTGTTTTTAGAGGCGAGAGAAACATATCTGGAAAAACCCAAAACCCAATTTAAAGGAAGCCTAGCAAAGTTTGATAAATTTGGCATTTTACCCGACTTGTACGGCGGATATGCGATCTACATGGAGGCTGGCCCCGAGCTAAGGCAACACTTTGCATTGCCAGCAACAGCCGGAGAATATGAACTTTCCCAAAAGCTTACCGACTTTTATCGGGAGATTTCCGGCCAAAACCAGGCATTTGTCCTGAAATTCCGGTTTATTTCATTCCTGAATGGATTCAGGGCTGCAGAGAGTGGGACTATGCCTCCGGAATTTGGAAAAATCAACCTTAATATACTGCCGGCTTTCTTTTTTATCATTTACCGACTTGCTTTTGTAGGTATTTGCTTTTTTGTATTCTTTTCCTTTTTCTATTTTGTTTTAAACGGCATCAAAAACGGTTGGAATTTCGACTTTACACTGCTGACCCTGTTTTTTATCGTTTTTTCTTTTTGGGGCATTAATTTTGTTTTTGTCACTGCTGCCGATGCCAACCGGTTTAAATTTCCTGCGGAGCCTTTTATTTTCGGGTTGTTTGTCTATTATAGTGCTTTGGTCTGGAATTGGTTTACGGGGAAGGTTCACTCCTGGCGTGACCGGCATCGTCAAATTACAATCAGATGATGAAGCCGGTTGCTACCATACAATATTCCATCGTCATTCCGGTATACAATACCACTCAGGTGCTCCATGAATTGCAGCAGAGAATCGAGCAGGTTTTTACCACCCACATTCGGCAGCCCTATGAAATTGTATTGGTTGACGATGCTTCTCCCAATCCTGAAACCTGGCCTATTGTGGAAAATTTGGTTCAACAGCATTCAAACATCAGTGCCATCCGTCTGACCCGTAACTTTGGCCAGCACGCTGCTATCCTTTGTGGTCTGGCTCATGCCAAAGGAGCACATATCCTCACCATGGATGATGATTTGCAACATGCTCCTGAGGATATTCTGATACTCATTGGCCAGCAAGAGCATGATGTAGTGATTGGACAATTGCTCCTAAAAAAACATTCCTGGGCCAGAAACCTGTTTAGCAGGATGAAGGCCTGGTTTGATAGGGCCCTTTCGGGCAAACCACGGGACCTTCGGGTGTCCACTTTTTGCCTGATCCGTCGCAGCACAGTTGAACAGATGCTGACCATGGCCCATATTCCTTACCCCCTTTTATCTTCACTAATTTTTTATGTGACCAAAGACGTCGTAGGCGTACCGGTGAGCCACAGCCTTCGTCGGGAAGGCAAAAGCGGTTATTCCCTGACAACGCTGATACGATTGTTTAGTCGCCTTCTCGTAAATAATTCCAAGCTCATTTTTCAATTTGTTATCTGGTGTGGTGCTTTGCTTTTTACGCTAAATTTGGTCATGCTCATTGGATTACTGCTTTGGCAACTAATCTGGCAAGGTGTGCCCGGTTGGCTCTTTTTCGGATCAACCATCCTACTGAGCAATGGTTTTCTTTTGCTTGCGCTGGGATTTCTTGGCGTCAGTTTTTCTCATATTGCCGCTGTAGCGGAACAAAAAAAGCCTTATCTTATTCGACAGAAAATTTAACAAACACAAAACCCCAACATTATGGCAATCATGATCAATTTTTGCCCCACTGGAATGGTGCCTACCAAGGCAATGACCCCCCTCGTTCCGGAATCTCCGGCTGAAATTATTGAACAGGTTCACGAAGCCTTTGAACTAGGCATCACTATTGCTCATCTGCACGCCAGAGATGGAGCTGGCGTGCCAACCTGGAAAAAAGAAACCTATGGCCTTATCTTTGAAGGCGTGCGGAAGCACTGTCCCGGCTTATTGATTTGTGGCAGTACTTCCGGCAGGAATTCTCCTGAATTTGAAAAGCGATCTGCCGTGATCGAGCTTCGGCCCGACATGGCCTCCTTGACCCTGAGTTCCCTGAATTTTTCAAAACAAGCCTCTGTCAATCCCCCGGACATGATTGTGAAACTGGTTTTGAAAATGAGGGAATACGGTGTACATCCGGAATTTGAATGTTTTGACCTGGGTATGATCAATTTTGGAAAATACCTGATCCGGAAAGAAATGGCTGACCCGCCCTATTACTGGAATATCCTTTTGGGCAATATTGCCGGACTACAGGCTACTCCTTCCCACATGGGCATAGCCCAGAATGAAATTCCAACCAACCATTACGTGGCCTTTGCCGGATTAGGAAAAAGCCAGCTTACGACTGCTGCAATGGCAATTAGCCAAGGGCTGGGCGTGCGTATAGGCATCGAAGACAACATTTGGTGGGATCGAAAACAGACTCGTTATGCCCGCAACATCGAATTGCTGCGCCGCGTACACCATCTTATGGAAATTCATGAACAAAGTCTGATGTCGAGTGAAAAACTTGGCGCGAAGGGGCTTTATAATTCCCAAAGATCGGACGTAAAACTTTAGACGATGCTCCCTGCCCTGCATATCCTGGCCTACTGTGAAGAGATGATTCCCATTTTAGCGGAAATCGCTATCGATTGTGGTTATGCCCCACAGATACGAATCATTGAAAATATGGAGGTAGAAAAGGGGCGTTGCCGGATTGATGTTCCAGGTGTACAATATGAGACTGTGTGGAAAACGGATTGGGCAGTAACAGGTAATGAAAAGGTGGCCCTTTCTGTAGCGCAACCGGCGTCCAAACAGAAGGTCTTTCTGGAGTTTCAGAATTGCTGCAGTCTTCAGCGAGCCAACTACCCCGATCTGATCCATCCGACCTGTTTCGTTTCTAAAACGGCAAAAACAAGTGGTGGACTGATCATGGAACCACTTTCGGTCATTTCCGCTCATACGGCTATCGGTTTTGGTGTTAATATCCGCCGGGGAGTGAATATTGGCCATCATGGCAGCATGGGCGACTTCGTGAGTATCAATCCGGGGGCCAATATTGGTGGAAAGGTAGGGATAGGCAACCGGGTTACCATCGGTATCGGTGCAGTCGTCCTCAATGAGATCGAAATAGGTGAGGGCTCTTTTATCGGGGCAGGCAGCGTAGTGACGCGATCCATTCCTGCCGGTGTGATTGCTTATGGTAACCCTTGCAAAATAGTCCGGGAAATATGATAGAACCACAAAATGAGGTAAAAAGAGCAGTGAGGCCTTTGACCGTTCCATTGCTCTTTGTGGTTATCTTTGCCATTTTACTCCTTGGACAGTACGCTTCCAAAACCGGAGCCCTCCTATTGAATGAAGACAACCAATCGACTGCATTCCTTTTTATTGCAATCGGTTACAGTTGTCTGGTCACACGGGGCTTGATCTGGATTATTCTATTGAAATATGTCCGATTAAGCGTTGCTTATCCAATTCAGGCTTTATCCTTTGTGTTGATTGCCTTGCTTGGCGTTTTCGTTTTTCAGGAAATTTTAACGACGGGCAAAATATTAGGAATCGTACTTATCCTTACCGGAGTCACCTCAATTGCACTATCCAAATGATCGGCTACTTCTACCTTCTCGTTATGGTTGTGTTGACAAGTATTGCCCAGTTTTTTGTAAAAAAAGGCAGCCATCAGCTATTCCTTGATCAGGGGCTTAGCGTTTTTATTCGTTCCCTGTTTTCCAAAAATATTCTGATTGGTGGATTACTGACAATGATGGCACCCGTCTTTTACATTCTGGCATTGAGGCAAATTCCCTTGAGTACGGCCTATCTTTTTTCGAGTTTAAATGTGGTCATTATAACCCTGGTTGGCCATCTTGCCTTCCGGGAGCCGCTTCCATTGGTCAGGATCATCGGCGTCATCCTGATTGTTACAGGCATCCTTTGTTTTAGTTTTTGATATGAAAGTATTTATCTCTCAATCCAACTACATCCCCTGGAAGGGATATTTTGACGCTATCCAGCGGGCCGACGTTTTTGTATTGTATGATGAAATGCAATACACCAAAAGAGACTGGCGCAACCGCAACCAGATTAAAACACCCAACGGATTGAAGTGGTTAAGCATCCCGGTCCAAGTCAAAGGGAAATACTTCCAAAAAATCAATGAAACGCTAGTAGCCGATCAAAAATGGCCACAAAAACACTGGCAAAATATCGTGCAAAACTACCAAAAGGCACCCTTCTTCCCTGAATATGGGCCATTATTCGAAGCGCTCTATCTTTCGGCAACCGACGACCACCTCAGCCAGATCAATTACCATTTTTTGAAAGCCATTGCTGAGACTTTGGGCATCACGACCTGCTTCCGCTGGTCTTCTGAATTCGACCTGCAAGGGGACAAAAGCGAAAAACTATTGCATATCTGTAAAACCCTGCAAGCCACGCACTACATCAGCGGACCCTCCGCACAAGGTTATCTTGAAGAAGGCCTTTTCTATAAAAACGAGATAGAAGTGTTGTGGATGGATTATTCGGGATATGCTGAATACGCCCAACTTTTTAGCCCTTTTGAGCATAACGTATCTATTTTGGACCTGCTTTTTAATGCGGGGCCAGAGGCAGGGGCTTATTTGAAGTATTTTTAGACAGCCTCACTTCCATTCTACGTCCTACCTGAAACAGAAAAAGCCCCAATTTCTCGGGGCTTTTCCATTCATCGTTCTATAACGTAGCGAGCATTAGATGCTCTGTCGTTTAGTATCTTCTGTTGTAGCCGCCGCCACCGCCGCCACCGCCGCGGTTAAATCCGCCGCCGCCACCGCCACCGCGGTTTTCGCGTGGTTCAGCTTTTTTCACAACGATCGTACGACCGTCAAGTTCTTGATCGTTTAATTCGTTGATTGCATTCATTGCTTCATCATCGTTAGGCATTTCCACAAAGCCGAAACCTTTTGATTTGCCTGTGAATTTGTCCATAATGATTTTTGCGGAATCAACAGTTCCATAAGCCTCAAATGCATCCTGCAGATCAGACTCATGAGTGTCAAAGTTTAACTTTGCAACAAAAATATTCATAACTAAAAAAAATAAAATCCGTTTAACACGGAATTGTAAATAAATAAAAAATTAAAAAACTAAGGAAGGATAAAAGAAGATCAATAAAGAGGATACAGTTAACCTAAGAACTTAATTGTGAACAAAAATACATAATATTGTTCTTTTGTGCACTTTTTTGACGATTTATTTTCAAAAGGTCACATTTTTATTTTTTTTCAATGAAAATAATGATGCGACCCCTCTGCTCAAATATGCTCATTATGTGCGCCCAACTCACTCCTTAGCAACAACGCGGAAGCCACTCCTGCCAGCAATAATTTCTCTTCACCTGGCAGGTCATTTTTTATCCATATTCTTCCCTGGTTGAGTACCTCTACTGCGCCCAGCGTTTTGCCATCCCGAACAAAAGAGAAGCCAGGTGCTTGCATGTCGAGCATACGTTTGCCTCCTTCAAGGTGTTTGATGGGTTGAATGGAAATGGTCAAATCCTCGCCCTTTATCCAGCCTTCTGCCTCCCGAAACCAGTTGTTTTGATTGAGATTGGTGACATAGAAGTCAAAAGAATTCCTTTCACCGATAGCTACCGAACCGGTAAAGGCATCTTTGGCTTTGATGTTGATATCAAAATATTTGTGGAAAATGAGCAGATCCTGTTCCCGAAGTTTGCCCAGGCAAAATACATCGGCTTTATCGCCAACAGCATCTTGTAAGGTGAAGCTCAATTTCTCCTTGGCACCCGAGAATCGGATGATAAAGGGAATGTCGTACCCTTTGGTCCAGCTACGATCGACCTTTCCGGTGCGATAATCT
Source organism: Saprospiraceae bacterium (assembly GCA_021604865.1). Taxonomy (GTDB): domain Bacteria; phylum Bacteroidota; class Bacteroidia; order Chitinophagales; family Saprospiraceae; genus BQJU01. The sequence continues at coordinate 45,970 of BQJU01000050.1, forward strand.
CCGAAGCTAAGGTGTTGATTGACCAGCCATCCCTGGCGGCCTTTGACATTGTACAGGGCAGTGTCTGCCTGAAGGTTTTCGTCTACCATGATTTGGGGAACGCTACAAGCGATCAAACCCAGGGCCAGCAGACCAAATAGGTAAAAAACAATGTTTCTATTCATTGGTTAATTGATTTTTTCCCATCCCTCAGATTCGGCAACCTTGGCTACCAGGTCTTCCAGGTTTTTGAGTTCCTGAGGGGCACCATAATAATCTTCTACTTTCTTGGTTTGTCCAAGATTCTCCAAAGTCAGATAGGTCGTTGGTAAGTCGGTTACCTCGCCGGTGTATTCCTCTTCAAACGCCCAGAAATTAGCTTCCAGAAAAGCATTGAACAGACTTGCCGTCTCTTCTTGCGAAAGTTGCTTGTTTGCTAATAGGACAAGATGCAGTGCAATCAGGTCGCAAAAAAATAAAGGAAATTTTCCATCCTAAGTAGACCCGACTAACTTTTGGGTCTATGCCTTTTTTCCCACCACCCTACCCCTGCGAAACAACGCTATTGAAGAGGAAAAAATAAACCCGCACACTCAAAACCAGGCTACAGATTGTCAACAAATGACTATATTTACTGAGCGTTTGTTTGAAGGTTGGCTTTTGAAATGAAAAGGTTGGCCCCGAAACAAGCGTTGAGATGATTTTTTTGTCTTTGCCTTTTGGCAGATGCTGACCAAACATGCTAATACCCAAACTAAACACAGTTGGTTACTCCTTGTTGTTTATCTGGATAGTCTATCTCCTGGCTATTCCCCAATTTTTATTTGCTCAATCGGCTCCTAAAACGGACCATTTCTCCACTATAGATGGCCTTTCCCACCGCTGGATTCTCGATATCATGCAGGATAGTCGGGGTTTTCTTTGGATTTCCACTTTTGAGGGCCTCAATCGGTACGATGGGAATACCTTTAAAGTCTTTCGCCCCTCTATCGACGCTGCTTTTTCATTAGGGGCTGATCGGATACGATGGGCAGAAGAGCAACCCGACGGCCGCTTTCTGGTCTCTACTGAAGAAGGGCTACTTCGTTTTGACCCTTTTGCAGAAACCTTCAAAATCGTTAAAAACAGCGAATTTTCCAGAGATGTCCTTTTCTTTTCAACTGCAGAAAAGCCAGCTGGCATCTGGCGGCAGGAAGGATTTAATCAAGCTGCCGGTACCTCCCTGCTCGACCTTTATAGGGAAGTGGATGGAAAATTACAGCAGTTGGAATCGATTACCAAACCGGAAGATTCAGCCTTTGAATTGATTCATGCTTCAGAAAATGAATTTTGGTTTTGGACCCGGAGTGGTAAATATTACCGCTTAAGTTTGCCCGACAAACAATGGGTCCATTTTGACATACCTGATTTGGTGAATGAAAATTTGCCCTTGGACCTTCAGGGCAAATGTTGGTATATTAAACCAGGTGATGACCAGTTGCACTTCTTCAAATTGCCTGGTGATATTCCTGTCAATAATTGGAGCAGCATCAATTATTCATGGCCATACATCTGGCTGCTACATAAAGGTGCTCAGCAAGGCATTTATCGCCTTAATACTGAGACGGACATCTTGGAGGAAATTATCTCTGCACCCGATTTTGGCATTGATGAGCGCCACGATGGTTCTTTCGCCACCACTTTGCTGGAAGATATTGAAGGCACCATTTGGATCGGACATTTTCAAGGGATTTTAAAGGTGCAGCGTAGCCGAAAATTATTCACCAAATACCTGGATCAACCTTTTCTGGGAGGAAGGTATCCCCCTGTGGGATTTAGCGCCCGTGTTATGGTAGAGGATAAATCAGGGAATATTTTAGTTCGGGAAAATAGTGGAGATCTATTTAAAATCAATCCTACCACTGGCACAACGGAACAGGTGCATTTAAAACCTAGCCAGGATTCAACCAAACCTATGGGGGGAAAAGTGCAGGTGAATCAGCTAATGATCGATAATGAAGGCATTTGCTGGATAACCACAGCCAATCACGGTCTGCTAAAATACGACTTGGCCACAGGAACATGTCTGAGTTATCCCAACTCGAATTCAATGGATTTTGTTGGCAATATTTTCCAGGATAAACAAGGACTTATCTGGATAGAAATTGACCAGCAACTTTATCAATTCGATAAAACCAATGGAAGTTTTCACCTGCTTGAAGGGTTTAAGGGCAGTCTATCTTATGCGATGGTCGATCCGGTGAAACCTATAATCTGGAACCCTTATGAGAAAGGAATAACAAAAATCAATACAGAAGAGAAAACGATCGAAGAGATACAGCTCTATACAGAACCACGTGACCAGCGGCAAATATTGTTACATCAAGGGTATTTCTGGCTGGCAACTTCTCGTGGTCTGGTTAAGGTGGATCCTGTAACTTTTGTCAACAAAACCTATTCCCGGGCACATGGGCTGCCTGGTGACTTTGTATATAGCCTGCTGGAAGATGGTGATTACCTATGGCTTGGCACTTCTGACGGCTTGTGCCGCTTTAATATAAAAACAGAAGCGGTAAGAAACTTCTACGTCAAAGATGGTTTATCACATTATGAATTTAATAGCAATTCCACGCTAAAAGCCAGGAATGGCCGGCTCTATATGGGTACATTAAATGGCATCAATGCTTTTTTTTCAAAAAACATAACCGGTAAAAAAGCAATAAAGCCCCGTATCCTCTGGTCTAATTTTAGCTATTTTGATGTAAACCAGGACAGCTTAATTTCTTTGAAATTTGGAGAGCTGGATACCAACCGGACGATGGTATTGCCCCCTTTGGTAAAAAATGTCACCTTTTATCTGGCCCTCAACAGCTACGCTGAGCCAGAGAAAAACCAATATACCTGGCGATTGGAAGGCCTCGATGATGATTGGAATTATGCGGATCAACCCTATGTCGTCTATAACCAACTACCACCGGGTCGGTACACCTTTCGGGCTAAAGCTGCTGACCCCTTTGGCAATTGGTCTGATAATGAATTGGCCATTGCACTGACGATCCCCCGCCCCTGGTATAGCCGCTGGTGGGCCTGGCTCATTTATCTTTTGGTAGTAGGAAGGATTGCTTATGCTTTTTACCATTTTCAACTCGGCCGAAAACTGGCGAAAGCAGAAAACCGCCGCCTTCGGGAGCTGGATGATTTTAAAACTCAGTTTTTTGCCAATATCACCCACGAATTTCGCACACCATTGACGGTGATCCTAGGCACGTCTCAAGCATTGGCAACCGACAGCCAGCAATGGGTGAGGCAGGATCAACGAGTGGCCGCACAAAAAAAGATCAGTCTGATCAAACGCAGCGGAGAAAACCTCCTTCGGCTTATCAACCAAATCCTGGACCTGGCAAAACTGGAAAGCAATTCCATCAAAATGAACTACGTACAGGGGGATGTGCTGGCTTACTTCAATTATGTAGCCGAGAGCTTGCATTCCCTGGCGAATGCCCAAAACGTTTTGGTCAGGGTGGAAAGTCAGGACGCATCCCTCATGATGGATTATGACCCCGACCGGCTCCTCTATATTATACACAATCTGCTTTCTAATGCCATCAAATTTACCCCGACCGGCGGCAGGGTCACTTTGCAGGCAAACTTTCTGGAATCTTCTCAAAATGCCGGAAATGACAAAATGTTAAAACTCGAGGTTATCGACACCGGTGTGGGCATTCCTCCGGAGGATTTACCCAAAGTGTTTGACCGATTTTATCAGGCAAAAAATCAGAAGCAGATCCAAACTGGTGGTTCAGGAATCGGGCTTGCCCTAACCAGGGAATTGGTCAAGGCCATGGAAGGCGAAATTTTTGTAGAAAGTCAGCCGGGTAAAAAGACCACTTTTACGGTTCTGTTGCCTGTGCGGACTGTCGCGCCAATGGGCGAAATGGTCAAACCATTTTCGGAAACCTCTATTTCCCTGGATGAGGATTTGGCGATAAAAAGTGTTGCTTCAAATGATGAAAAGCTTGACGCTGAAGTCGTAGACGAGAATTCTATTAGCCAGTCTTCTGCTTTTCAAAAACATTCGGTTGCCAACAAACGGCCGGTACTATTGCTTATCGAAGACAATCCCGATGTAGTGGAATACCTAACAGCCTGCCTCCGCAAAAATTACCGCCTCTTATTTGCCTACAATGGCCGATCGGGTATTGAGCAGGGCCTGGAACGTGTCCCGGATATTATTATCTCCGACGTGATGATGCCCGAAAAGGATGGATTTGAAGTGGTGGAAGCCCTGAAAAATGATGAGCGCACCAGCCACATTCCTATTGTGCTACTCACCGCTAAGGCGGAAATTGAAAGCCGGATTGCCGGGTTGCGGCGTGGAGCCGATGTGTACCTCTCCAAACCTTTCCATCCGGAGGAATTGGATGTGACACTGGAAAAACTACTGGAAAATCGCCGCCGCCTACAAAAAAGATATAGCCGCTTACCCGTACCTCACCAGGATACGCCTTTACCTTCTGAGGTAGAAAAACAGGAAGATGCTTTTATACTCCGGCTAAAATCATTTTTTGAAACAAAATTGTCCCTTCCCGGCCTGAGTCTTGAAGATATCTGTCAGGAGATGGGTATGGGCCGTACCAATCTCAACCGAAAAGTTCAAGCGCTCACGGATAAAAGTGCCATGCAGATTCTCCGTGAACTGCGCCTCCACAAAGCCAAGGACTTACTCACCACCACCGACATGAACATTTCTGAAGTAGCTTCCGAAGTCGGATTTAATGACCCAAAATATTTTAGTCGGGCCTTTTCCGAAGTGTTTGGATATCCGCCAAGCAAGGTTAAAAGCAAATTTTAAGGAATGACCAGCGTTTCAATTAATCAATTGATTATCAACTAATTAATACCAAGTCCGGCAAAATTTCCACCTTTTCTGGTAAAACGTCCACCTATCCCGGCAATATCTCTACCTATTGTGGCAGATTATGGGAAAGCCAAATACCTTTTCCCCTACATATTTGCAGTGACAGTCAAACAAACACTAATTTCTAATTAAATAATTGATATCATGGCCATCAAATTAGGGGAAATAGCTCCCGACTTCACTGCAACAACAACCGAAGGAACGATCAGTTTTCACAAATGGCTTGGAGATAGCTGGGGTATGCTTTTTTCGCATCCCGCAGATTTCACCCCTATTTGTACTACCGAACTTGGAAGGACCGCCGCTTTAAAAGATGAATTCGCCAAACGAAACGTAAAAGTGATGGCAGTTAGCGTAGATCCATTGGATTCCCATATGAAATGGATCAATGACATTGAAGATACGCAAAATGTGAAGATGAATTTTCCATTGATAGCAGATGAAGATCGTCAAGTTGCGGAATTGTACGATATGATCCATCCAGCAGTGACAGAAAAAACATCGGTACGCACCGTTTTTGTTGTTGGACCAGACAAAAAAGTAAAACTTACCCTTACTTATCCCCCAGCCACCGGACGTAATTTTTTTGAAATCCTGCGAACAATTGATTCTCTGCAATTAACTGCTAACCAAAGCGTAGCTACGCCTGCCGATTGGCAGCAAGGAGAGGACGTAGTCATTCTACCTTCTGTATCTGATGAAGACGCAAAAACAAAATTTCCGAAGGGATTTAAAACCGTTAGGCCTTATCTCAGAATAACACCTCAGCCTTAGTCCATGTTTGTAGGTCGGCATTTGTAGATAATGGTTCCTCTAGTAGTGATTATTCCAAAAAGAGGTGAATGAGAAATTAAAACAAACCCAATGATACATACACGAATATTAACTTACCTATTTCGCCCCCTCTTACTGGTCTGCCTGTTGGGCGGCCTATTCAGTTCACCTGCCGCGATAGCACAGGTGGACTGCGAGTATCCTTTTTCTTATACTGGTGACTTACAAGCCTGGACCGTACCACTTGGTGTTAATTCCATTCGCATTGAAGCGGCTGGCGGTCAGGGGGGCAACGAAACTAACTGTAGTTCCTGCGAGCAAGGTGGGCGAGGTGCCAACGTAGTAGGTGAATTTGCCGTGACTCCCGGAGAAACGCTGCAAATCATTGTGGCTAAAAAAGGCGAAGATGATGCTTTTAAGGCTGGTGGTGGGGGCGCTACCTTCATCGCCCGGGGTAGCAGTGGCTTTTCCGACTTTGTAGCGGCTAACCTACTCCTCATCGCTGGTGGTGGCGGCGGTGCTTTTTTTATTGATTCCGGAGAATCTTCTACCGTTTTTCAGGCGACCGCTTCGGGACCGGGCGGCAACAATGGGGAAAATAATGCGGGCGGCGGCGCTAGCGCCGAACATAACGGAGAGGACGCTTCTGATGCCACAGGAGGCCAAGCGGCTATCAACGGCGCAGCGGGCGGCATTGGTGACAATGCAAATGGCGGCTTTGGTGGTGGCGGCGGGTCGGATTATAGCAGCGGTGGCGGCGGCGGCGCCACAGGGGGAAATGCCGGCGATAACAATAGCGAATGGGGCCTGGCTGGCACTTCTTACAATGGCGGTGACAACCCGGTGAATACCGGTGCGGCAAACAGCGGAAACGGGTATGTCATCATTACTCCCTTAAATGTGCCCGACACTACATCGCCGGTAGCGATATGCCAGGATGTGACCGTACAATTGAATGATGCTGGCACTGTTTTGGTAAGTGCTGGTCAGGTAGACAATGGCTCAAACGACAACTGTGGTATTGCCTCATTAGACCTGAATATGACCAGTTTTAATTGTAGCAATGTGGGGTCAAATAACGTGACGCTGACTGCTACCGATGACAGTGACAATGCTGATAACTGTTCTGCTACGGTCACAGTGCAGGATAATATGGCTCCGGTAGCTCTTTGCCAGGATATG
>BQJU01000051.1 GCA_021604865.1 Saprospiraceae bacterium
CATCTTGTCACCATCAGGATTTGGGATTAGCAGACTTCCAGAATCCAACAAGAAATTCCGTCTGAAGCCTTTTCATCTTCCAAGTCGGGAAGACTTTGAAGATGGAAAGGCTTCTGCCTTTCTAACCTAATCCCCAAACGACATCCCAGTAGCCCGCGCCGCCCGCACCAGGTAATGATCCGGTGAAACGAATTTATTTCCCTTGGTTGCCTCGACTAGCGAAACACTGTCAATTTCATTATTCCGAAAGGAAACCATGCGGCCAAATTGCCCTTCATTGACCAGTTCAAAGGCTTTGACCCCCATCGCAGTGGCCAATATCCGGTCAAAAGCCACTGGTGTGCCGCCACGCTGGATGTGTCCCAGAGTAGTGGTACGTATTTGCTGCTGGCAGCCCTGTTCTTCCAGTTGATACCGCAGGTAATGGGCCACACCCCCCAGTTTGAAATGTTTCTCCCCTACTTCAATTGACCGCTGGCCAATGACTTCACCACCGATTGGTTTGGCCCCTTCCGCCACCACAATATTCATAAAACCTTTACCCTTGACATAACGTTTGTTGATGCGCTTCAGTATCTTTTTCAGGTCAAAGGGAATTTCCGGGATCAGGCACATTTCAGCACCTCCGGCAATGGCGGCATGCAGGGCAATCCACCCGGCATCACGTCCCATCACTTCCATGATCATCACCCGGTGGTGACTCTCGGCAGTGGTCACCAGTTTATCAAAGCAGTCTGTGGCAATTTGAGCGGCCGTAAAAAAGCCAAAGGTAAGATCGGTAGCCGCCAGGTCATTATCAATCGTTTTTGGCACACCGATTATATTTAATCCCCTTTCGTACAATGCCTGCGAGATTCGCTGACTGCCATCTCCTCCGATATTAATTACAGCATCAAAATCCAAACTTTTGATCCGGTCCATCAGCTTACCGGTAACATCCTGCATTTCCCATGTACCATCAGCCTGCTGTACCGGAAAGTCCAGCGGGTTTCCCCGGTTGGTGGTTTTCAAAATTGTCCCGCCTCGCACGTGAATGCCGGCCGTTTTTTTAGGAGAAAGTTTGATCAGTTCCGGCGGATCGGCCATGATGCCATTAAAAGCTTCCCGGCTCCCCCATACCTGCCAACCGCCGGCAGTTTTGGCTGATTTTACCACGGCACGGATAACGGCATTCAATCCTGGGCAATCCCCACCTCCCGTACTAATCAATAATTTCTTCATTTTTCTAAAATTTGCCCGATGTTAAGAAAAATCATTCATTCAAACCTTCTTTTGTACCCAAAAAAACTTTCAAACCCCAGAGAAAACCTTTAAATTGGAGGGTAATTACTGATACCCAAAAAAGATTAAGATGAAAATGCCATCCATTTTTCCTCAATTCCCTTTCATACATATTTTATCGCCTTTTCTAACACCTGACATAGCTGTTTAAGCCGATTAGCTTCTCTTTGATGTACTGAAATTTCTGAGCATGTTTTGGACTTGCTTTGGAAAATTTCAGGAGCGATTGTACATATTTTATCCTTGTGCAACAACCAGTATAGTAACTAGTTCCAAAATAAACACATTAAGAGGTGTCTAAGTGCTTGTTTAGAGGTCGGATTTGCATCGCCGTTCCCCGGAGGTCGAAGCCTTCTGGCGAAGAACCTCGGCAAGCCTTTGGCGCAGACGCCCGGAGAAAGCTTCAGCGCAAGCGTAAGTTTGACCTCCAAACATGCACTAAAGGTCAGACCTAAAAGCCAATGGCTGACCTGCAAATAAGGTTACATTCACTTTAAACCATAATATACAATGAGAAACATGAAATTAGTTCGTAGTGTTTTACTAACCATCCTGCTGGTAGGAGGCCTGCTGGGGCTGACTCAAGCCCAGGCTCAATCTGACCATCCAGCATCTATCGATCCAACCACCAAAGTTATCAAGTTGGATGAGAGCGTGCCTTTTGGATATTTATACCAATTGGATATCAAAAACATGAACTTTGCATCCAAGGCTAAAGCAGAAGCTTTTTTCGCAGACTTAAAGGCAGAATTGGTCACTTTCACTGTCAATTTTGATAAAAAGATGGTGGATATTTCCCTTAACCTGAGAGCAGAGCCCAGGTGGGCCGCCAAGGGGTGGAACGCCTATTTCGCCAAACTTGCCAGTACCGATTAAACCAACAAAAAAAACATCAAAGTCATGAAAAAAACTGCTATGCCCCGAATTGGGTTATTAACCCTTATCCTGTGTTTATGTTATACTTTTGGCTACAGCCAACTTACCGTTAACGGCTCCCTTTCCGGGAATGATTTAGCTAATTTATTGACCGGCGGTGGGGTAACCATCTCCAATGTCACACTCAATTGTCCAACCAATGGATCAGGGTCCTTTGCCAATGGCAATACGACCAATATAGGCTTGAGAAATGGCGTTTTGCTCACTTCGGGCTGTGTGAATGTGGCTCCTGGCCCCAATAACCTACCCAATGCCGGCTGTGACCAAAATGGTCCCAGTGATCCGGATTTGCAAAAGCTAGTGCCTGGTGGTCAGATTTTTGACCGTTGTGTTCTGGAGTTCGACGTAGTCCCCATTGGTGACGAGGTTTCCTTCCGCTATGTTTTTGCTTCGGAAGAATACGAAGAATATTTCTGCCGCCAATTCAATGATGTTTTTGGCTTTCTGGTCAGTGGGCCCAAACCGGCCGCTTTAGGTGGTGGCAATTATGTCAACCAGAATATCGCCCTAATTCCTTCTACCACGACCCCGATTACCATTAATAATGTAGGGCCGGGCACCTGTGGAGGCATCAATAACAGCTCTTTTTATGTCAACAATAGTGGTGGCGCAACCATCCAATATGATGGTTTTACAGTAGTGCTTACCGCTCGCATTGACCTGATTCCCTGCCAGAAGTATCACTTCAAATTGGGTATTGGTGATGTAGCCGACGAGATTTTTGACTCCGGCGTATTTATTGAAGCAGGTAGTTTTGAATCTAACGACTTGCTTGCAACCGGTACTTTGACCGCTCCCGCATGTCCTGGAGGTTGTAATGGCTCCATTGACCTCACGACTATGGGGGGGCAGGCACCATACACCTTTAAATGGAGTACCGGTGCCACTACAGAGGACATCTCAGGACTCTGTGCCGGAAGCTACTCCGTCACCGTTACCGATAGCAATACCTGTACGGAAAGTCAATCCTTTACCCTGCCTGATGGTGTCGATAATACGGCCCCGGTCATTTCTTGTCCGGCTCCCGTCAACAAAAATAATGATACCGGCATCTGTGGTGCCATTGTGGCTTTTAGTGTTACAGCTACGGATAATTGCACGGCCAATCCAGTGATGAACATCAGCCCTTCTTCTGGTAGTCAGTTTCCAGTGGGCACCACATTTGTTAATGCCACTGCTACAGATGCTTCCGGCAATATGTCGGCCTGCTCTTTTGCTGTAGTCATCAAAGACACAGAAAAACCCAAGGCAACCTGTCCGGTACTGGCGGTTTTCAGTTGTGAAGAATCTACAGAACCTGACCATACCGGTACGCCAACGACCAGCGACAATTGTATGGTTGGTCAAATTACTTATGCCGAAGTCATCACAGCGGGAAGTTGTGCTGGTGAATTTACCATCACCCGCGATTGGACCGTAAAAGATATCTATGGCAATAGTAGCAACTGTTCACAAACCATCAATTTTGAGGACAAAAAGAAACCGGAAATCGAATGTCCGGTAGATACCATCGTCACTTGCGATACGACCGCGTTGAATACCGGTTTTGCGAAAGCTACCGACAATTGTGATCCTGCACCAGTAATTACGTATTCCGATAAGGTATTAAGTGGTGATTGCGACTGGCAATGTTTCATAAAAAGAACCTGGAAAGCAAAAGATGAATGTGGCAACGAACAAACCTGCGATCAGGAAATTGAAAAGAATGTCTTGCCATTGTTAGAAGAAGCATTATCTGCTGACTTGAATGGCGATGGATTGGTAGATACCCTCATTATGGGAGCTACTTTCACTACGCTAAAGATTGGCCCGGAATCGGCTCATTGTTTGTTGCAATGGTTCCCAAATGCCGGTGGCAACCCTGCGGCACTAAGACGTCAGAATGGGGCAGTTGCACCGGATTGCAAGCCGGGTATCAATCCAGTAAATGCAGCCGGGAAATTGTTGAATCCACTTTTTGCAGAAGGCCTAAAGCTGGCCCTTTATCTACGGCTCAACCCTGATTTTGGTAAGACCAAGCTCAATACCCTCGATTGCAATATTGCGCCTATAGTCATGCAAGGTCTGGGCAATAACCCCGATGTAGATGAGCTGATGCGCCTGACGCAACTGGCCTTAGGTAATCTGGTATTGGTGCCTCATTTACGGGAATTATTAGATGCTTTGACCTGTATCAATGGCCCGATAAATCTTTGTGATTGATTAGACTTGTTTAAATTAAAAAAACATGATTCTTAGACAAATCTTGTGATTCAGAGTCAATCGAAAACGTAAATCAACACTTCTTTCAGGCGTTAAAGATTCACATTTTAGTTTGACCACGAGATTTGTCTAAGAACGAAAAACATGAGTCGCTACCGAGAAAATTTGGTAGGACTCATGTTTTTCTTTTTCGATCTTCGATTAACTGTTTTAATACTATCTGCCACTCAAAATAACCACCAGCGTATAAATCAGTCCTGGCACATAAAATAGGAGGGTAAGCAAAAGAGATAACCAGAAACGGTTGGTAATACCGTCATAAAGTGCCATACCAAGAGGTGGCAACAGGATAGTGACAATCACCAACAATAACAGATCATCACTGGCTTCCACCTTTTTGGCATCCTTTATAGCTGTCTTTAACTCTTTGCGCATCTCCTTGCGCTTGGCCCGCTTTTCCTTTTTTGAGAGCTGGTTCCATTCTTCTTTGTATTTTTTTGCGGCGTCCTTCATGTCTTCCTTAGCCATTTCCTCAGTGGGTGCCTTTACGGGATGAACAGCTTGGGCAGGAATAGACAAAAAGCTACACAAAGCAACAAATGCAATGAGTTGAAATACTTTCATAATATTCGATTTTACAGTGAATTGATGTGATAAACTTCAATTTTCAACAACGTGTACCCTGTTGGGATGTTCGCTTTTGAGTCGACTAATCTACAATTATTTATCAGATCGCGCAAACTATAGGTTTTGTATTTTTTGCAATACAAAGTGGCCAACTGGACAAGGAGCAGAAAGATCAATTGCCTACAGGCACCTCCTTTTCAATTTTTAAATCCAGAACCAGGAATTCATCAACGGCATACGAAAGAAGCGTGTATATAAACAAACTTATCCCTAATATTTCAAAGAGTTCTTCCAGCGTATAGATAATAGCATAAAGGACATTTTCTTCTCCATGAACTTCAATATACCAGCCACCCAATGATTCAAATCCTAGTGCACCGACAACGTAAATCGCACCCGAGATAATAAACAACCACATCGCTCTTCTGGGAAGTTGTAGCAAAAACCGTAAATAAAAAAATGAAAACGCTATAAAAAGTAGTCCATAAGGAATGACCCAGGCGAAGAAAAAGATGCCGTGGTGTTCAATGTGGCTTTGAATGAATTCACCTATATTTTCATGGATTTCTAAAAACTCATCCATTGTTAAAAACAGAAAAATAAAAGATAATCCGTACCAATATAATGAGCTTCCTCCTCTTTTGTATTCAGATATACTTATCAAAAACAGAATCAGCGAAGTACAGAAAAGTATCAGCACGGAAAACAGTGTAGGGATACTTTTTTCATAATTGAAATCAAAAAGTTTCTCGATCAGCAACAAACCACCTTCATGTCCTACCTCAAATTTTAAAATCACTACCGCTATATTGGCTGCCAAAAGTACACTTATGATGGACAATAGGAAAATAAGGGCCTTTTTGGGTGTAGTTTTTATATTCATAGTTTAAATGAATTAGGTATTATTGGGCAAAGCAATAAGGTTTTGGGACCATGAATCTATTAATAGCGTGTTTTCAGGATAAATTGGAAAGGGATACTTTAAGTTGAAAAGAAAGAATCTAGAGGCTGCATGTTAAATTAACAAACAAACCATTAAATGTGCAATAAAAAATTAAAACGTCAAAATATTTATTTTTTTAATTGCCATTTTCTCTATAATTGTCTTTACGACTGCTAATTTCATCATATAGGTATTGGCTATCCCTCGACACACAATGAAAAAGGAATGTCACCGATTTTGACCTATTTTGCTCGATTCCCTCAGGTTCATCAAAAAAATAACTCCAAAAATTCACCCCATTTTACCGATATTGCCCCTTGTTTCTCTTTCATTCACAAACTTTAAATTATGAGAAGTCAACTTTTTAAGTTTTTGTTCCTTTGTTTATTGGCGTTTAATGTAGCTTGTACTAATTCTGGTGGTGAAAATTCGTCTGCGGAGACGACAGAAGCCGAACCGGAAGCCGAAGTAGTAGCTACCGAAGAAACCCCTGTAGCGGAAACTATGGGTAATGAAAGCTACCAGATTACCGTACTCAAGCCTGACCTGCCTAGCCCTCGCAAAGAGATGAAGGGCACCATCGGCGATTTGGAAGTTACGGTTAATTATGGCAGCCCATCCATGAAAGGTCGCGAGCTTTGGGGTGCATTGATCCCCTATGGCGAAGTCTGGCGTACCGGTGCTAATGAAGCAACTACCTTTGAGGTAACCCAGGATGTCATGATCGAGGGACAGAAATTACCCGCAGGTAAATATGCTTTGGCAACCATCCCCGGTGAAGAAAGTTGGGAAATCATCTTCAATTCTCAAGCAGAACAGTGGGGTGCTTATGAGATGGATGAGTCCAAGAATGTACTCAAGGTTTCGGTTAGCCCTAAAACTAGCAGCACAGCCTCCGAAACACTGGACTTTAAAGTGGAAGGAGATGAAGTAATAATGATGTGGGACAAATTGGCTGTTCCCTTTAATGTATCAGCAAGTTAAAATTTGGATTAGTATAAGGTGGGATATTGGAGGTTTTTCTCTGATATTCCATCCTTTTACAATTTCTTTTAAGATATTAGACTAATGCTATCTAAATGGAAGCGATTTAGTCGATTTACACGAATCCGGATACATCAAAGTATTCGTTGGATAAGTGATCATATCTCCCAACGTAATTACCAAATCATTGTCAGTATCATCATTGGTATTGCAGCAGGGTTAGCTGCTGTTGTTTTAAAGTACGCCGTGCAGCTCGTCCGTGACTGGATGCAGGGTAATGACCCGACACAAGGCCGCATCGGTTTTGTATTTTTCCCTCTCCTAGGCATTATTCTTACCGTTTTGTATTTGCGCTATATCCTGCGAAAAAAGCTCGATATTGGTTTCCCCGGCCTCATTTTTTCTATTGCACAAAAAAAGGTCAATCTACCACGCCGTGAAATATATGCCCATACCGTCAGTAGTTCACTGACTGTCGGACTGGGAGGATCAGTCGGATTGGAGGCCCCTATTGTACGTAGCGGTGCCGCTATTGGTTCCAACCTGGCAAGCCTCTTGCAGGTAAGCCGCAAAAAACAAACACTTTTTCTTATATGTGGTGCAACAGCCGGTATGGCAGCCATCTTTAACAGTCCCGTCGCGGCAGTAATCTTTGCCTTCGAGGTACTGCTGACCGATATCGCCCTACCCTCTTTTATCCCACTACTTATATCCGCAGCTACGGGTGCTGTGGTGGCTCGTTTCTTTTATTATGAACAATTATTTTACCTACCCACCCAAGGGTGGTCTTTGGAAACGATCCCGTTTTTTATCTTGCTAGGCATCCTCTGTGGATTGTATTCTACTTATATGATCCGTAGCCTGCTTTTTATTAATCGCTTTTTCTTCAGCATAAAAACGCAATGGGTGCGACTACTGCTGGGTGGCTTGACCCTTGGCGCATTGATTTTTTTGCTCCCACCACTCTTTGGTGAAGGTTATACCACCATCAATCAACTGCTGACCGGTCAATACAGTGCCATTACAGAAAATAGCCTATTTTACGATTATACTGAGTATAGGAGCCTTCTTCTGATCTTTGGCTTGCTGGTCATTTTGGCAAAAGCCATTGCCACATCTTTAACCCTTGCTATGGGTGGTAATGGTGGCTTTTTTGCGCCCTCCATGTTTTCAGGAGCCACCCTGGGCTTTGTTTTTGCAATGGCGATCAATCAGCTGGGTCTCGTAGAACTACCTATTGCTGATTTCATTGCAGTGGCCATGGCTGGCATCCTGAGTGGCGTCATTAAATCACCGCTGACGGGCATCTTCCTCATCGCTGAAATTACTGGCGGATATCTGCTTTTTGTGCCCTTGATGATCGTTTCCGCAATTTCCTATTTTGTTACCTTCTATTTCGAGCCACAATCCCTGTTTACCAAAGAATTGTACCAAAAAGGGCTATGGGTACCTTCCCACGAAAAGGATAAACAAATACTGAAGGATCTTAAACTGGAACAACTGATTGAGCGAAACTTTTCCACAGTGCATCCAAAACAAACACTTGGAGAATTTGTCAACATTATCGCCCATTCAAGTCGCAATCTTTTTCCAGTCGTTGATGGTGACGGTAGCTTACTCGGTATCATTCTACTTGATGATGTGCGGGAAATTATGTTCCAACCCGAGAAATATGAGGAAGTTTATATCCAAGATCTGATGCACCTTCCTCCTGCCATTTTACAATACGATAACTCGATGGAAGAGGTTATGGACAAGTTTGAATTGCATCAGGCCTGGAATCTACCGGTTGTCCGCGATGGTAAATACCAGGGATTTGTTTCTAAGTCCAATATACTGGGCAGATACCGGCGGTCTTTGCAGGATCGGAATATTGGATTCTAGTAGGAGCAACCCTCGTGGTTGCCCAACTAGAGGCAACCCTCGTGGTTGCCCAACTAGGAGAAATCCTCGTGGTTGCCCAACAGCACCCAATTACAGAAACAACCTTTTAATTGTCCCTACAAATTTGTTATTTTTGGGTATGTCCGATGACATCCTCGTATTTGCCCTTTTAAATCAGGCAACTACGTTTTTTTTTAATCGGGCAACCATGGAGGTTGCCCCTACGTGAATATATGTTAAAACCATTTCTTTTACTCTGCTTATCAATGTCTTTGTTCAGTTGCCAATCTGACAATGACCGGCCACCCAATATCATTCTAATTATGGTTGATGATCTGGGTTCAGCGGATCTGGGCTGTTATGGCAGCGAACACCTACTGACGCCAAATATTGATCAATTGGCTGCCAATGGTATAAAACTCACCCAAGCCTATGCAGGAAGTACCGTTTGTGCGCTTTCCAGGAGTACCCTGATGACAGGTTTGCATGCAGGACATACGCAGGTTCGAGGTAATACTGGTGGCATTGCCCTTCCGGATGCTGCCTTTACCATGGCTGAATTTTTCAAACAGGCCGGTTATGTTACCGGTGGTTTTGGCAAATGGGGACTGGGAGAAATAGGTACAGAAGGCGTACCTGAAAAGCAGGGTTTTGATCAATTTTTTGGCTATTATCACCAGATTCACGCTCATGATTATTACCCGGCATATTTGTGGAGCAGCAGTGAAAAAATCAGCCTGCCTGGAACTCCTGGAGATGCAGGGTCCTATTCTGCTTATCACATCTTTGATAAAATGAAAAATTTCATCCGCAGTCATCAGGATCAATCCTTTTTTTGTTATGCCCCCTGGACCCTGCCACATGGCCAGTTTGTCATTCCGGAATCTGATCCGGCTGTAGCCAAATATGCTGATAAAGATTGGCCTCAGGATTACAAAAACTACGCGGCTATGGTCTCCTTAATAGACCAGCAAGTGGGTGAAACGATGCAACTATTGCAGGAATTAAACCTGGAAAAGAATACGCTAGTGCTTTTCTGTTCAGACAATGGCGGTATCCCTGAATTTGTAGCTTATCAAACTAATGGTCCGCTGCGTGGCGGCAAGCGCGACCTTTATGAAGGTGGCATCCGCGTGCCTATGATCCTCTCCTGGCCCGACCATATTCCCGCAGGAAGTACTTTTGAAGAGAGCATTTATTTCCCTGACCTCTTCCCTACGCTGGCAGAAGCTGCTGGCTTAAAAGTCCAATTACCCAATGGCCTGGATGGTCTTTCTTTTTACAAAAACCTGCTCACTCCCGGTTCCGTTTTGCCGGATCGCTACCTCTATTGGGAATACCTGCCCTACGATTGGTCAACACACGAATATCAGCCCCAACAATTGCAGCAGGCCCTGCGCTTTGGTCAATGGAAAGCCATTCGCCTTGGCCCCGAGGAGTTTTGGGCATTATACGATCTCTACACCGATCCGACAGAAACCGATATTGTCACCCTCTTCCACCCAGCCAAAATGAAACAATTTGAAAAATGGATAAAAGAAGCCCATGTAGAACCTCCACCGCAAACCGAGCCAGAAAGGGTGGATGGCCGGGCTTATCGATAGGTGATTGGCCTCCAAATATGTCGCCCTTTAAAATCCTACACCAAGCGTTACATAAAAGCTGCGGCCATCCGCAGGTATGATGCCTGGTCCGGGGTACGACTCCGCCCGCCGGGTGAAATAAGCCGCATCAAAAAGGTTATTGCAGCTCACATCCAGGGTCAACCATTTCCAACGATAGGTCGCCGAAAAATCAGCTACCTGATAGGCTGGAATAATGCCGTTGACCGCTGTTGAAGTACGGATGGCATTAGTAGCATCTGTATAATGTTTGCCGGTATAGGCCCAGGAAAGGACAGCACTGAAATGACGATAGCTATAATTCAGGCCGGTTCTGAATGTAAATGGCGGAACCAGCTCAACCTGCTTATCCAAAATACTGCGATCATCCGTGTTGATATAACGAGCGTCAATCAAAGAAGTATTGACAAACAGGGATAACTTTGTCAGGCTATCTAATGGACTTATAAAGTGCCACAAATTGGCTTCAGCAAAGCCTTCCAATCCGATATTTCTAGCATCAGCAATATTCGTCCGAAAGCGAAAGTCATTATACAAAGGCGGCTCATTGGCCTTTAAAACCCAGCCAATCCGGTCTTTGTAAGCTATATAAAAGGCCGTAATATCTGCATAAAACCACTGCCTTTTAAGACGCATGCCCAGATCGGAAGTAAATCCTTGCTCATCCCTGATGTTTTCATCTACCTGCCCATTTGGGTTGTCTATTCTGAGGTCGGAAAAATTGATGGCCCGGTAATTTTGGGAGAAGTTGCCATATAGTTCAATGGTTGCTGAAGCTTCGTAACCGACTCCCAATCCCACTAAAACAAATTGCCGGCTTCGTTGGGAGTCTTCATTGTTTCTAGTTTCTGAAATCAAATTGCCGGCTCCGTCAAATACCCGTTGTTGATAATAACCAGAAGCCCCTGTATTGATGTATTCATAACGGATGCCAGGGGTAAGGGTCAGTTTGGGGTTGATATAAAAAATATTCTCCGCAAAGGCGGCAAAATTTTCATTGCGAAAAGTATAGTCCGATTTTTCCACATTTCCCGGATTCAGAAAATAAAAATCCGGACCGCTACCGTCATTTGCTTCGCCCTGGCGGGAGGTCGTTTTACCCCGGTACAGGCGTATACCACTAACCACACTATGTTCCTGTCCCAGCCATCGATAACGGTGAAGTAGGCGGGTTTCACTACCGAGGTTTCGAAATTCTCCGGCAATTAAATCGCGGTTACCTCCCAGGTCAATTACATTGATTGGCGCCAAATTGCCAAGTGCCTCCCGTCCAGCAATTAGTCCGAAATTTCGAATATTCAGGCGGGTTCGGGGAGAAAATTTGTAGTCCAGGCTAACCGAAAATAAATCCCAGTTTACCTGAAACCAGTTGCGGGCCCGAAAAGATTGCCGGGCATTGTCTTCAAAATAGGTATCGGTAAGCCCTCCAGGCTGTTGAGCCAGGTATTGCAGATGGGTCCATTCGCCATGTAAGCTCAGTTTCTCGTTGGCTTTAAAGGTCAATCCGGCAAATCCATTTTGCAGATCAAACTTACTATTACCACGCCAGCCATCTCCTTGTTTGTATTGGTAAAACGTATAATAAGACAAATGGCCATTGGCCACCGTTCCCGCCAGAGAATTAAAGGAATTAAAAAAGCCGTAGCTCCCCAAAGTTTGCCTCGAAACCAGGCTTATTTTTTTATCGGCAGGCGGTTTTTTAAAATCAAAGTTGAGCATGCCGCCAAATTGAGTACCATATTGTAGTGAGGCGGCACCCCGCACCACTTCAATACGTCGCAAAGCTTCACTGGGGGGAGTGTAATAACTTTCCGGATAACCCAATGCATCCGCACTGATGTCATATCCATTTTGACGGGTATTAAAATTACTGGTTCGATTCGGGCTTAAACCACGCCCTCCAATCCCCAGTTGTAGACCGGCACCATCACTTTCCCATATATTCAGTCCAGCAACTTTGCCATAAACCTGACGTGGATTATTGGTCGCCAGGTTGGCCGTCATTTCATCAAACAAGACCACTTCACTCTTTTTTCCGGCATAAATAGCCACGCCCTCAATGGCTCGTAACCGCCCCATTTTTACACTAGCCTCCTCGGTAGAAACAACGGTGACTCCTTCAATGGTATAAGGTGAATCCTCCAAAAATAGGCGAAGTGCTTTTCCTTTATTGTCTACCTCGACTTTTTGGGACAGCGTTTGCTTTCCAACAAAAGATATCTCCAGGGAATAACCCCCAAAAGGAAGGTCAAGGAATTTAAAAAAACCTTCACCATTTGTCACCGTAGCTTTATTTAGTTCAATGACCTGTACTGTAGCACCAATAACAGGCTCCCTGGTAGCGCTATCTAGCACATATCCTGTCAGGTTCGCAGATTGCCCAAACAGCATCCCGCTCAAAACCATTACCAATAAGACCAATCGTATCTTCATAAAATTCTGATATACAGATAGTAGCAAACTTAAAATTCACGACCGGCAATTATTATCCATTCCTTATGCCGCCAACTATCCTTGATTGCTGCCAGGTTAACTTCCGGATCAATCAACAAATTGCTGGGGCGACCGTTCATGGTTACGTAAACTTCCGCCCTGACCTGTGGTTGGTATACCCCTTCCCGTTCATAATGCTCCGCCAGAAAATGGGCAAATTGCAAAATCATATCTGGTTGGTAGGCCATCAGCCTTTCCTGTTGTTCCCGTAAAAATTCCCGGTTATTTACCACCCCTTCTCTACCACTCCGGCTATCCTTTACGTAAAAAGTAGCTGTGCCTGCTTTCTCCACTAACATCACCCGCCAGGAATACCGATAACCTTCTTCTGTCCAAAACAGATTGCCCGGATACAATAAATACCGCCAGGGTAAAAGTAGCTGAATGAGAAAGTATATCGACAAAATCCAGGCAATGTATTTGGGGGTTTTCACCACGGCAACCTTCTGGTTGTCTTCTCTTTTGTGCGGCACAAATGTCGCTCTTTTGAATAAATTGCTTGCTTTATCCAGCAATTTTTGATGGAATGACTCCGGAAAAAAGATCCAGGTACCTCCAATCATGACCAATGGGAAAATACCAATAGGAAACAAAAGGCCTGTCAGGCAATGAAAAAGAACAACACTTAGATAAGCTAGAAGGCGAGTAGGTTTCCACACCAGGAAAAAGACTATAAATAAATCGTAAAAAAGAGCAAACCAGCTAAATAGATAGGCTGTAGCTTCCCAATTAAAAACCGGCCCGATCAAAGGTAGGCTCGAATGTGGTGGCAGCCATATTTTGAGTGGTAAGGCATGTATTAACCAATCGGTATTGATCTTGGCAATGCCCGCAAAGATGTACACGATTCCAATTTGCCACTTAAAAATATCAATAGCCCAGCGAGGAACCTGTTGCGATTGAATTTTAGGATTAAAATAAACATCAAGAGAAAAATAGCAGTTGGCAGGTACCACAATTAACAATAGGCTCACCAGACTGACAAAATAATAATGATTGAGGTAATAGGTAAGGTCCACCAGTTCGACGTAGGTAAACGTCAGAAAAAACAACAATGCCGACCACCGATAATACAAGCCTAAAGTAATGCCTATGGCACCTATAAACATCAGGCCGTGTAGGGCATACATGGCTTCTGGAGGGAGCAATTGTACCCATTCAAAACCAAAATATTTAAAAGTGAAATGGGTATTGATAAAATGATCTTCAATCCATCCTAACCACCAAAACCGCAAAGTGCTGAAGGCCATCAAAAGGCCAAAAATAATACGAAAGGTAATCAGAGGAGCCACCGGAACCGGAGTTTTCAGAAACTTCAACCATTGAGCCAGCCTTCCATGCATTGCAGATTATTTATTCAACCACCTTTCAAATTTACAAACTTTCCAAAAACGCGATCAGCGCATCCCGCTCTGCTTTTGTCAAATTCATAAATGCTTCCTTTGATACATCCGCTTCTCCTGCATGCCATAAAATGGCTTCCTCAAGATTTCTTGCCCGACCATCATGTAATAAATAGTTATGGTCATTGACGGTCTGAATCATTCCAATGCCCCATAATGGCGGTGTGCGCCACTCTCTTCCACTCGCCAGATAATCCGGGCGGTGATCAGCCAGCCCTTCGCCCATATCGTGTAACAATAAATCGCTGTAGGGACGGATCAGTTGTGCATTTAAGGGCGCCACAGAATGCTCCGTGCCCGTTTCCAGGTTCGGGCGGTGGCAGCTTCCACAATTCAGTTCGGCAAAAAGCTTTTCGCCCTCCTGGATTTGCGGATCTTCGTAATTTCTTCGGGCCGGGACCGATAGGGTTTGCAGATAAAGAGTCACCCGTTTCAATTGTTCATCACTGAGCTCGGGGCTACCACCATTGGGTATTTCACCATATTGCTGTTCCTGAGTGGATGTAAAGTCATCATCTGAAAAAAGATTCGAAACGATCCCCATATCCCCGTTAAAAGCCCCCGCTGTTTGTTCTTTTAAGCTCGATTTATTGGCCTTCCAGCCAAAGCGGCCCATTACAACCTGTTGTTTTTCTGTATCCCACACGTAATTTGCACGGCCTGAAATGCCATCGCCATCCTGGTCCTGCTCGTCTGCATATTCCAGAAGAACCGATTCGGGCACATTTTCCAGTAAACCCAAACCGGGGATTTGTGGAGCAATGCGTGGGGAAAACATCAGTTCCGTATGAAAATCACCATAAGCCAGGTCTTCAAATTCGTAATTGGGCTTACGCAAGCTATAAGTCGTACCATCGGGATACTGACCAGGTATTTCAGTATAACTCACCCTGACTTGTGCTTCGCGCGCTACTCCTAAAATAGCCTTATCCTGTAATTGTCCACCATAAACCGGTTCAGGAAGTGGCCCGCCAAAGGGAGAAGTCCCCGGTATGCTCAGGCGAAACAACAAACCATTCAACGGTTCATCGGGAAAGGTCGGAGGTGCTGCCCGGCCATCTTTAAAATGACAACTACCACAGGAAATGGCATTAAAAATAGGGCCAAGTCCATCCAACGACTGCACCGATGACGGAGCAGTTACCCAATTCCTTCTAAAGAGAGAATTGCCTACTACAAATAAGTTTTGTTCCTCCGAACTCAGGTTTTTACCCTGTACCCCAAAAGCATTTTCGGAGAAATCAAAGGTCGTAAAGTTTTTACCGCCTGAATAAATTTCATCCTTTGCTGACGGATCAACGGGGTCGTCCTTTTTACACGCTCCCAAAAAGAGGAACCCAACCAATATAATTAAGCACACAGAAATCCGCATAACAGATTTATTTGTATTGTGGTTGTAAAAGATTTCCGCGCTAGCTAGTGCGGAAATCTTTTACAACTTCAGTTAGAATTCCACCTCTAGCGCAACGCCCACATCAGCCAAACGATCACTTAGATCTCTCAATGCTTCAATAATGGGTAGAATTTCCTCTTCGCTATTTACAATTCCCTGATCAAAAGGGACTGGTAAGTCAACCATCGCAGCATCCACGGCTACAAAGGCATCATTGGCCGCTTTTGCTTTTGTATCATCTGCCAACATAGCCAGCGTATTTAGACTTGTACCGGAAACCAGGCTCCCATCAGTTCGGGTGTAGGTGCCGAAATAGACATTTTTGATCCCTTGATAATTCATTTGAATATCTATATGGGTATTGTCGCTAAAACAGGAATGTTCATCTTCCTGATCTTTGGAATCAACGGCAACAAACATACGTTCTCCAGCCAGCTCTCCCTTGCTCAACTCACCCAGGGCAGTAAAGACTTTACCCAGCGACACTTTGTAATCCAACGCGGAGAAAGCAGTACGGTAGGCTCCTGTAGGCGTCCATTCATTTAAAACTTCCTGAAGGTTTTCCAGCAGCAAATCCGTCACCACTACCAAATATTCTCTTCTGCGATCCTGATTGGCTGCAGTACCGCCATCCACAAAATCGGTATAAGGCCGGGAACCTGGTCCATCGGCACTAAAATCCTGTCCCCACAGCAAAAATTCAATGGCGTGATAACCTGTAAAAATGGAAGTTTCAGAAATTGACTCATTTAAATCCAGCAATACCTGCTTGGAAATAACAGGATAGGTCACAGGGTCGTTAATTAATCCCCCATCAACGTTTCCTTGTACATAATCAATAAAACTTTCATCCATCGGCCAGGCATTGATCAATCCTTCCGGCCCGTCGTCATCATCAATTGGACCACCATAAAACCGATACGCCTCCGTTTGCCCGTAAGGGATACGAGCGGCTTTCCATTTTGACTTGCAGTCATCATATCCGACTTCGGTTGGATTGGCAACAAAGGCATCAATGGCAGCCTTTAATTCTAATGCAGTATTGTAGCTATCCTCATAAGAGGCATAAACAATTTTGTTATAGTTTTCAACTGCTTCACTAAAAGGGATGACCCCTGGTTCATCGTCGTCCTTACAGGAAGTAATTGTCAATAAAGCACCAAATACGATTAAAAATGCAAAGTTGTTAAACTTCATTTTACAAATATTATTTTTTCAAAAAATTAATTACTAATAGGATAAAACAGATCAATTAATCTCCATCGTTACTGCTAAATGTGATTGCCAAACCTAGCAAGGAGGACATATCACTTTTAAAAAAACGAGTGTGTTTTTGTAATTCCGTGTGTAAGGCAGAAATAGAAGCATCTTCTTCCTCAACCAATTCAAAAAAATTGCGATCGGTTGGTACATTGGCAAGAGCCGCTTGTACATTGGCCCATTGTATCTCCAGGGAAGTGATGAGCTCCGGACCACCTACAACGTTTTGCAGATATTCATGCAAGCCTATGCCTTCTCCATTTAAACCTTTGCCGTAATAAATGGCATCGATGGTTTGCAAATGAGCTTTTAGCGTCTGCAATGAAATATGGGCATAACGAGATTCTACCAGATCGGGCTCTGGGCCGGTTTGGCCTGCCTGTTTGCCTGCTGGTAACCCTACTTTGAAGTTTTTTATGGTTTCGTAACTCCTGATAAATTCATTGTAAAGCACCGAAGTTGAGGTGCCTACGCTGGTACCATTATTTTCAATAAACTCATTTTTAAACGCCGGCCAGGCATTAACCACCGCTTCCAGTTTATCATTCAGGTGATCAATTATAGCAGTCAGATAGTTTTGCCGGTCTGTCGCCTGTAATTCATTCAACAAGACATCGTTGGTTGATCTAAACAATAAATATTCGATTGCCAGGAATCCTCGAGTATCCCGGTCGGCATTATTCAAATCCGTTGCCCCTTGCGACAGGTAATTTTCAATCCCGGCAGCATCAACGGGAAAAACGCCTATCTCTTCCACTAATGACTTGTTTAATCCCACTTCTTCCGCTGGCCCAAAGTTATAAGCATTGGCAGCCTGCCAGGCCAAATAGGCCGCTTCCCAGGCATCCTGTGTATTTTCCAAACCCGTCAAATCCGGTGCTGCCAGAAAAAGCTCCCAGGTGTTTTTTAAGTCCTGTGTTTTGGTAAACAGTTGCTCATAGGCAGGCATAATGAGATTGTTGGCATAATTTTCCAACATCGCGGAACGGTCAAAATCTGGTATTACAGGTTGATCATCATTTGTGCAGGATACTGAACAACAAACAATTACAAAAAACCCAAACAGATGAAAAAATGAGACCTCTTTAATTGGCATATTGATGTATTATTTCTTACAAATCTTAACTAGACTAAGTATAAACAAGTAGTTATTATTTTTTAGCGCCGTTTCTATTTTAGCAGCTCTGCTTATTTTTTGCGTTAAATATTGATTGACTTTTAGAGCATGTTTGGAGGCCAATCTTTGGGCTGCAAAGCCGACCTCCAAACAAGCTCTTAGAAAATGAAGCTACCTGTTGGAGTGGGAAATAAATGTTTTAACAGGAAAACTTGAGCACGAAGATACCTCCTCTCACCAAACCATACAATACCAAAAGTTTAGGAAGCGGTTTCTGCTAATTTTAGGTAGAATGGACCGAAAGTTAGGTAAGGGCAATGGAGGTCGGTCTATTATTCCTCCAGCTTAACCCGCTCTTTAAAACATGGTCTTTCTCCATTGTTGCAGGTGGAAATATGAGCATGGCTGTCATCCGGGCCAACTGGGCTCATAGTACAAAGGCACCAATAGGTCGTTGTACCCGGATCAACATCCAGAAATGGTTGGCCGCCACCTTCAAGCGTACCAAAGGCATTTTTCGCCCGAAGGTAGCGGCAGTATTTTTTTTGTTCTTGCATATCAAACGCTAAACAGCGGCCAAAATAGATCGTTTCACCAGGGTTTTGAACAACTGGATTTTGTAATGATTGTGCTCCATTGGTGTAGCCCCTTCCACTGCCAATTCTCCAGCTTTTGCAGCCAGCTTTTCGGTAATGGTCTTGCCTTTCAGCAATGCCTCGGCCTTACTAGCCCGCATTGGGACCGGAGCTGCCGCACCCAGAACGATCCGGGCAGTTTTACATTGTTTACCCTCCATTTCCAATACGACAGCGACATCACCCATACTCCAATCATAGCTTTCCCGCTGCCCTTGTTTGATATAAAAGGATCGAGTTCCCGGCTTCAATACCGGCAGTGTAATATTGGTGATAATTTCCTTGCTTTGGGCATTGTTTTCACAGGTCACATTAGCCTCTGGCAAGGTGAAAAATTCAGATAATAGTAGATTGCGTTTGCCATCCGGGCCGCTCAATTCCACTTTGGCATCAAAAGCCACCAATGCTGTTGCAATAGAGGACGGGTGCACACAAGGGCAAATCTGGGTGTCGAAAATGGCGTGCAACTGATTTTGGCCTTTTTGAGCGAAACAAACATCTCCGCCTTTTTTCAGACAGTGATGGCCTTCACTACGAAAATACCAACACCGCGGACGTTGCATCAAATTCCCTCCCATTGTGGCCATATTGCGAATTTGTGGCGTAGCAGCATGTGCCGTAGCTTCATGTAAAGCCCGGTAATTCTTGTATACTTCCTTGTTTTCGGCCAGTGTAGCAATGGTAACCATCGGTCCAAAAGACAATCCATTTTGCTGATCAAAATTCAATTTGTCCAGCCCTGGTATTTGACGTAAGTCGATCACCCGATCTGGAGAGACAACCCCCTCCTTGATTAAATCCAGCAGATCGACACCGGCTGCTTTTACAATATGTGCACCGCCTTTATTAGCATTTATTATAGCTTCAGGCACAGTGCTGTTCATCATTTTGATGGCTTCTCCAACACTGGGTGCTTTGATATATTCGAAACGATTCATAATCTAATTTTTTAAGTGAAAAAGCTTTTGGTAAGGCCGATCAAAGCGGCCCGTCCAATTAGGGCAACTTATATTACCTGCAAAGCTGCCAATACCTTATCCGGTGTCATGGGCAGTTCATAAATCCGAACGCCGATGGCATTGTACACCGCATTGGCAATAGCCGCAGCCGTTGCTACGTTAGCTGGCTCGCCGATACCGCTGGCATCAGTACTGGAATGAGCGCCATATTGCTCAATGATGATATTCTCAATATGAGGGATCTCTTTGGAATAAGGCAACTTATACTGATCCAGGTTTGCATTAACCATATACCCGGTTTCTTTGTCCATAATCCGGTCTTCGTAGAGGGCATAACCTACGCCCATGATGACCCCTCCGTTGATCTGGCTCTCTATCTGAAGTGGATTGAGGGGGCGTCCGCAACTATGTGCCGCCACTACCCTATCCACCTTGATCACTCCAGTTTCGGTATCGACACTGACTTCAGCAAACTGTACCGACCCAAGGCGGTCGTAACCGATGGCATTGCCTACTTCGAATCCGCCGTAATCATCAGGTCTGCTGGCTGTAGCCATAATCTGATTGGTCCGCATCTTTTTGGTTGCGTCAACAAAAGACATGCGTTTGCTTGTATCGCTTTTAGCAAAAATCTCACCTTTTTCCATATCCAGGTCGGCAATTTCCACTTGCCAGCCACCAGCTACCTGACCCAGCAACTGCATTTTAGCCTGATAAGCAGCATTACGCGCGGCAGGCGTGATAGAACCAGCAGTTACACTTCCTCCAGATCCAGGACCATCTGGATAGGTTGTATCACCAATCTTTACGGTAATATCCTCGGCTTTTAAGCCCAATTCTTCTGCCACTACCTGGGCTAGAATCGTTTTGGTGCCTGTACCGATATCCTGCACACCAGACATGATCTCTACGGAACCGCCTTTGTTGATGCGTACCGTTGCCGAGCTATCCACATGGATAATACGCGGCCAATGTCCCTGTGCTACCCCGATTCCTTTTTTGACCACACCGGAGTCACTACCTGGTTGTTTGCGTTTCCAACCGAATTTTTCAGCGCCTTTTTTACGCTCTACCTTGCGTATTTCACTTTGGTCAATCTTATCTCGGTAGGCTAACGGATCGAGATTCAGTTTTTCTGCGATCTCATCAATGAGTTGCTCCAAAGCAAAACACCCCTGCACATTTCCTGGCGCTCGGAATGCAGCACCTGGCCCTGCATGTGTAAAAACATCGTACTGGGCCATGCGGAAATTCGAGCAAGTATACATATCCTGCGCTACCCTACCTACGCCTGCTCCGAGACCAATACCTGCAGTGCCATAGGATGTCAGATCGATCGCTTGCAAAGTACCGTCTTTCTTTACTCCAATTTTCAGCATTTGCTGGGAGTTTGGACGATTGCCAGCTGTGGTTTGCTCTTCTTTGCGATCCAGCATTAGCTTTACCGGATGGCCTGATTTTTTGGAAAGCACCACCGCCATCACACCAAAATGTCCAGCTCCAAATTTGGCACCAAAACCACCACCCATATATTCCGTAATCACCCGGACTTTACTCAAGGGAAGATCAAACAATTCCGCCAAGTCATTCCGTACACTTTTCGTGGATTGGGTCGAAGCATAGATGGTCAGCATATTGGTCTGCCAATCGGCAACTATTCCATGGGTTTCCAGGGCACAATGGGTCTGTACCTGAGTACGAAACTCGCCTTCTACTACAATATCCGATTCGTTGAACCCCTGATCTACATCACCACGCGGGCCTCCATAGAAACTTCCAATGGAAGGACCACGGAGGTTGCCCTGCTGCCCGGCACCTGCTTCGCCACCGACATCACCTCCGGTTTGTTGTTGCTCTACTTTTTCTTCAAAAACAAGAGGAGCACCTTTCTTCATCGCTTCGTCCAGATCAACGACAAAAGGTAAGGTTTCATATTCTACTTTGATTAATTGAACAGCCTCTCTTGCCACCTTATCAGAAATGGCGGCAACACCAGCAATCGGCTGGCCAACGTAGCGCAATACCGGCAATTTATCAACGTGATAGGTCTCTGCTGGTGCATCATGGCCATTGTCTCGCTGCACGGCACCACCTGGCTCTACACTCAGGATATGAACTGCATGCACACCACGGTGCCTCTCTGCTGCCGAAACATCAATCGACTTAATCTTTGCATGTGGATGTGGCGACCGCAGAAATTTCCCGTATAACATACCCGGCAGTTGAATATCCGAAGTATATTTTGCAGCACCGGTCACCTTATAAATGGCATCAATCCTTTTGGTGCGTTTTCCGACGACGCTTAGCTGATCATTTACTGCTAGTGCCGGCGGCTCATCAGCGGATACTTCCCGCTCTATTTCCGTCAGGTTGTGTCCGGGAATACCATGAGGTAATTTGATTTTTTTTGTATTGAGGTGTTTTACCGATCCAAACTCCTCATTGGGAGCGAGCGGTAATACTATTTTCTTTTTGTTTATATCTGCCATGATCTTTTTAATTTAAGGATGGAACGCTGAGAGCTTGTTTACAGATCGGCTTTTGTAGCGTCTCGGCTCAAATAAAAGTAACGATGTGTCATCGAAAAAGGGATACTGTGCAGCCAATGCTCCTACGCTGAGTCCTTCGCCAAAGGCTACGGCCGCCGGAGAAAGCTTCAGCGCAAGCGTATGGTTGGCCAGCAAACAAGCTCTGAAATAGAACTACATTTTTTTCGCCGCAGCCAAAGTAGCTTCAAAAACTTTTGGATAAGTTCCACAGCGACACAGGTTTCCACTAGTGGCGGCTTTGACATCGTCTAGGTTAGGGTTGGCATTACGTTTTAACAAACCGGCACAACTCATCACCATACCCGGGGTGCAATAGCCACACATTGCCGCATCATACTCAATAAAAGCCTCCTGAACAGGGTGCAGTGTATCTCCATCAGCCAAACCTTCAACGGTGGTTACCTTGCTTCCTTCGGCATCAACTGCCAGGGTCATGCAGGAACAAACCGGCTTGTCATTCAGCCATACTGTACAGGCGGAACAAGAACCCCGGTCACAAACGACTTTTGTCCCCGTCAAGTGTAGGTGATCGCGCAAGGCCTCGGCCAGCGTAGTGCGTGGTTCTACCCAAACACTTTCTTGTTGACCATTAACTTCGAGTCTTACTTCGGTATCGCCAGGTCCTAAGACGGGAGGACGTTTAGGAGCAGTTTCAGGTGCCTTAAAGCTAAGCAAGCCGGCACTCATAGCCACGGTACTTGCAGTAGTCACCCCAGCACCCTTCAGGAATGACCGGCGCGATACCGCCTTTTTTTCTTCGTTGGATGATTTATTATTCATAATATAGGATTGGATTTCTAACTTGGCAGGAGAGTTTCTATGGCAAAAGTAAGAAAGCAACAACAGTTCTGGTACCTATTGAAAATTAAATATGTGTTAAAGAATTTAACATCTGGGAGGTTTCGAGAGGAATGGAATGCGCAATAGTTGATTTGTGTGCTCATTTGTCACTTTTCATTTGTCACTTTTCATTTGTCATTTGTCATTTGTCACTTTTCACTTTTCACTTTTCACTTTTCACTTTTGGCAAGATCGATGTCAAACTTCAAAACCTATCGCCTAAAACCTATTATATACACCAGTTTTTTTAGCTTTGAGCTTTTATTGAAAGCAGGCAGAACCGTAAATCTATCGTACCAATGGAAATCAGCATTAATCAACTCATCATACACGAACTGATCAAAGAAGCAGAAGCAGGAGAAGCAACGCTTTATCTTACAGAAACGGCTCAACCTGTAAATGATCAAACAGAAGACTTATTGATGCGGCTCAATGCCACTTTTGAACAAAAAGAGGATATTTTACACGGCTATCTTAGTCCTCCGGAAGACGCCCTGTTTCCAGGCTATTTCCAGCAATGGCAGGAGGGAACCCAGGAGGAAGAAGCCTTTGTGGCATTTTCTAAAAATACGATGAATGCTTTGCAAGAGGCCATCCAGGGGGTAATTGGTGCAAAGGGTGGTTATCTGGTATACGCTGATTATCAACACTTTCATTCCCGGATTTTGGGCATTTTCCTGGTTCGGGATACCGATGGTATTGTCTTTAAAAAGCAAGAGGATCAAAATAGCTTTGACCTACATAATACCACCTATCTGAATACGGAAAAACTAGCTATGGCCTGCCGGATACACATCGACAAATCTCAAAGTGGGCAAGGGCGTTTTGTGGAGTTGATCAAACATGCCAGGAGCCAAAAAGAAATTTCCGAATATTTTCTAAATTGGATTGGCCTGGAGGGGCAGGAGAGCAGTAAGAATTTAACCCATACCTTCCTCGAAGTTGTCAGTCAGTTGCCATTACCGGTAGATGAAACCTCTGGAGAAATGGTGCAGGAAAGTCAATTCCGAGAGCAGGTCCTCAATTTCGCCATGCGCAGCCCACAGAAAACAATTAGTATTGCGGCCTTTGATGATGAATTTTATGGTGAGCAAAAAACGACCCAGCAATTTCTGGAAACAAATGACATTCCATTAGATCCTGAATTTCGCTTCGACCGGCCTACTATGAAAAAGTTCTTCAATTTCCGGTTGAGTGCAGAAGGAATTTCACTGAGCTTTAACCGCAATGACTATCTCGATAAAAAAGTGAGCATAGAAGAAGATCGCATTGTGATCCATTCCCCGGCCATGTTGGAGAAACTATTGGCGATGCTGGAAGAGTAAATCATTTCGGAAATTGATCTCTACCATTGGGCATTTCAGAAACTTGTCTTCCGTTTAAAGCATCAATAATCAAGTCCAGGTTGACATTATCTTTCACCAATTCAATAGCGCGTTCTACTTTCCAGGGTGTTGAATAATTGATCTTAACCTCCAGTCGCTCTATTTTTGTAAAAGCGCCCAAGGTATCCAGGTGTGTACTAATTACCGGAATTTTATGCTTTTCTACGTATTTTAGGTAAAAATCTTGATAATGATCAGGCTGATCAGGTCTTCCTTCCCCTGTGAGCAGAACTCCCGAAATTGGTGCCTTGTCCATGCCTGCCTTTTTGGAGATAATGTCAAGCTTTTTCAGTGCTTCTCCAGCACGTTTATAACTGACAACCAATAAGAGGTTTTTGCTTTTTTCAATGTCCTGAATTTCTTCAATTAATGAGCCCGGAACAATGCCTTCAATCCGGTTGGCCTGATTTTCCTTATAGAAGTGATAGGTTCCCTGTACTGCTTGTTCTACTGTTTTCATTATTGCGTAGCCCAAGCTTTTGTCCAAAGGAATAACCCCTAATAATTTAAGCCCCATCAGGTTTAATTTCCCACCTACGTAATGCCGCACTTTGTCCATCTTTTCCGGGATAACCTTATTGACGATCACACCAATAACCGAAACATTCATCTCATTAAATAAGGCCAAAGAAAGGCTGAGTTTATCTATGGTATTGCCAATGCCGCCCTCTACCACCAGTACGACTTTAGCATTCAGCATTTTTGCCACCACAGCATTCGATAATTCCACAACGCTGCCCACACCTGGATGGCCGGTTCCTTCATAAACGACCATATCATTTCGCTGATCAAGTATATTAGCGGCATGTAGGATTTGTTCATCAAAATTAAACCCTTCGGGATCATCCAGATAGGCAGTAGTTGCTCCTTTTCCTAAAATAACCGGGCTGTGCACATTGGCTTCCAAGGTGAAACCCATGACCCGTGAAAATAGAAGCGCATCTTTGTCGACACGAATATTTTGCTGCATCACCACTTCCTGCCCCACCGGTTTGCAATAACCTACACGAGAAAATCGACTTTTCAGTGCTGCCATCAATCCCAGTGTCGAAGTAGTTTTACCAATGTGCTGCCCTGTACCGGCAACGTAAATCCTTTGAGCCATAATCAGCTTTTTTTGCAAACTAGGGTAGGAATTGAGGGGTTAATCAAGTACGGATGGACAAGGTAATATTTTTAATATATAAAAGGGAACGGTAAGGGATATCTTCCCAAATCATCTCTTCTTCCGACGGCTATTTTTTCGATTTCTGGACTTAATGACCTCGCGCTTGGCATGTTTCTTTTTATCTCCAATCAACTTATCTATCAGGTCTTCACGGCCAATACTGGTCAATTTATCCCGGATCATCTGATGGTTTTCCCGCTTGTGCCAAAAGAAAAACATGTGCTGCTTTTTCTTTTCCTGAGGAGAGATAGCGGTGTAAATGGGTTTGAGGGTATAAGGATGTACCCCCGTGTGATAAATCACCGTTGCCACCGTCATGGGCGTAGGTGTAAAATCCTGTACTTGCTCCAATTTGAAGCCCATATCTTTGGTCTCGGCAGCCAGATTAGCCATATCCTCCAGTTGGGAACCAGGGTGACTAGAAATAAAGTAGGGAATTAATGGCTGATCCAGACCATGTTTTTTATTGATCTGCTCGTATTTCTTTTTGAATTCGTGGAAGTGTTTAAAGGAAGGCTTACGCATAACCTTCAACGTATTATCTGAAGTGTGTTCTGGTGCCACCTTCAGGCGTCCGCTGATATGACAGGTAACCACCTGCTCCATGTATTCATCCAAGCTGCCGTCATTATTTTTGTTGTAACTGTCTACCAGCAGATCGTAGCGAATACCACTACCGACAAAGGCTTTTTTCACCTCAGGATGGGCATCTACCTTGCGGTACAATTCCGTCATTGGTTTGTGGCTGGTATCCAGGTTGCTGCAAATCACCGGGTGAATGCAAGACGGACTCACACATCGGTCACAAATGGACTGCACCTTACCTTTCATACGATACATATTGGCCGATGGGCCACCCAAATCACTGATATATCCTTTGAAATCAGGCATTTTAGTGACCTGATCTACTTCTTTCATGATGCTTTCTTCCGAGCGGCTGGCAATAAATTTACCCTGATGGGCCGAAATGGTACAAAAGCTACAACCGCCAAAACATCCCCGGTGCATATTTACAGAAAAGCGGATCATTTCATAAGCAGGTATAGAACCACGTTTTGCATACTTCGGGTGTGCCATTCGGGTATAAGGCAGGTCAAAGGAAGCATCAATCTCATCCTCCAGCATAGGCGGATAAGGTGGATTGATAATCAGATTATGGTCGCCTACTCCCTGAACCAAACGACGGGCCTTTACCGTATTGGATTCTCGCTCAATATGTTTAAAATTGGCCGCATAAGCCAGTTTATCCCGGAGGCATTTCTCATGAGAATTCAGGGTGATGTCTTTCCAATTTTTATTGACTGGTAGGTCTTCTTCTCTAGGGTGCAAAACCGCAGTTTGCGGAATAGTACGAAGTGATTCAAAAGGCACTCCTTTGCGCAGTAGTCTGATAATTTCCCGGAGCGGCATTTCGCCCATTCCGTATACCAGCATATCCGCCCCACTCATCGTCAGGATATTGGGAAACAATTTATCTTCCCAATAGTCGTAATGTGTTACCCGCCGCAAGGAAGCTTCAATTCCGCCAATCAACACCGGAACATCAGGATAGAGTTGTTTTAATATTTTGGTGTAAACCGTAGCCGCATAATCGGGACGAAAACCGGCACTTCCACCTGGCGTATAGGCATCCGTAGAGCGCTTACGTTTAGAGGCCGTATAGTGATTCACCATCGAATCCATACAGCCAGAGGTCACCCCAAAAAATAGATTGGGTTTTCCAAATTTCTTAAAATCACGCAGATCATCTTTCCAGTTGGGCTGCGGAACAATGGCTATCCTGATGCCCTCACTCTCCAAAATACGGCCAATTACCGCCGTTCCAAAAGCGGGATGATCAACATAGGCATCCCCTGAAATCAGAATAACATCCAATTCCTCCCAACCTCTCATTTCTACCTCTTTTTTGGTAATCGGTAGCCAATCCATCACCGGTCGATGATCAATCATAAGCTTCTTTTTATACTTTACAGGAATGAGCAGTGTATCATGCAGTGGTGAATAATTCAATTTACCTCTTTTCTGATCACTTGCTCAGGTTTTCGAAGCTCCAAAACATTGTAGCTTCAGAAAACGCTCCTAATGCGCCACAAAAATACGGGTATTTTGGCACATTGACACTATTATTAGGGTTTGTACCCGATTTTAAAATCAAAGAGGAATAAACTTCCTACGCTGTACCATCCTGCGCGCTACACATTCTTCAATTTCAGCAATTCCTCAATAAACTCCCGCGTCTTTTTATCCACGATTCCATTGATTTCTAAGTCATCAGAAGTAGACTGTAAATCCATCACTGCGGCCTCCGTAAGTGACCCAAAGTCGCCATCCGAGGTACCACAGTTGAATCCCAGAGATTTTAGAATATCTTGTAGCTGAGAAACTTGTTTGCCCTTACTTCCTTTTTTCAGGACGACATTTGGTAGGTTGATGGCACCAATTTTTCTTAAACGCCGAAATCCCAAGACCTGTTCAGCTTTGTAAGCAGAAATAGAAACGGCATTTCCCTGATTCCCGCCTAAGGTATAAATACGGGTATGATCCACTGAATAGCCCATAAAAAGGCCTACATGGCCAAAAATCGAATGCCGGTCGACCCGCCAATATACCACTACGTCTCCGGGTTCTGGTTGGATGATAGTCATACCGGTATTCAGCCAAGAACGGGCTAAGGCACTTTTTGATCTCTCATAACCGGATTCCTTGGCCACCCAATTCATAAAAACACTACACCAGGCCGTTTCATCGTCTCTTATAGTTGGAAATCCGGCTTCTTGGGCAAATTTGACAATCTGGGGGTTGTTTCCCTGGATTCCAGGCACTTCTTTTACGCCCAACTGGGCTGCAGCAGTTTTAATTAATTCTTCCACTTTATAGGGTTAATTAGGTTTTAAATATGAAATTTAAGGTTTAATTTTCATTTTTTTATTGATTCATCTAATTTATTGAATATGAAACGGTTTATCCTAAATTTTTCAGCCCTGATGTTTTGCCTTATTTTTATTGCTGCTTGTGGTAACCCAGAAGCTGAGAACAGCGCCCAAGCTGAAAATGACCAGGAGACGCCAGAGTCAATAGAAACCACTACCCCACCCCAAGGCGAAACCAAGGAAAGGGGTAGCATTGCCGTGGTGCCTAGTGCTTCAGATGGCATTTTTGAACAGGAGGCAAAACTGGAAGCTAAACTGGAATATGAAGGAGAATTCCGACAAGGTATCCGGTGGAATAATGGACCTAACCTCAATTATCTGGTATTAGCAGTCCAACAAAGTGGCAATTTTTTTGAGAAGGGATGGAAATCTGAACTGTTGATGTATCACTACCTTGCCGGTACTGATCAACCCTCTTTGCAAAAAAAATACGTCGACAAGGCAGACAATATTTATTCTGCGGTGGTACTGCTACCTGAACAAAGTAAAATCATAGACCTTGGGAATAATCAAAAAGCACCTCTATTTGCGTATGCTATTTGCCCTGACGGTGAAGATCCCTGTGAAATCCATGTCTCCTCCATCACAGACGGGCAACTTTATGATTTGAAAAGAATGAGTAATGTCGATCAGAAGGCTTTTCTGTCCAAAGAAAAGGCCAGCCTGGAGGCTGTTCCGGAAAAACTGCGCGACCCGCTGTCCAAACTACTGTTTTCTATCAATTTGGACGAATAATTTCATGTAGGCGGTACTCTTCGATGACCCTTATCAGCTTCTCTGCATAAAAGGGATCAGTCGCATAATTGCTATCCTCCAGGGTTTGTGCCCACAGGCGGTAATCCGCAGTAGGCGGTCTTAACAACCAGGAATAGGCCGTCCGGGAAAGGATAAATCGTCCGAAGTCTTCATAACTCTCCCGAATGAGTGGATACTTCCTGAAACATTCATAGGAATCTGACAAGTCTTGCCCCCAGTACTCTGCTGTATTTTTGCAATAAGTAGCGCCCCACCATTTATTGGCTTTGATGCCAAAATGGTTGTTTGCATATTGAGCCAGTTCACTTTTTCCCCAGTTGCTTTCCAGCCCGGCTATCGCCACAATAATGGGAATAGGGATGTTTGTTTGCTGATTCAATTCTACAGCCAAATATCTATACTTCTGTATGTATTTTTTGACCTGATAGGGTCGATTGTCAATGCTAAGGTCTTCTTTAAAAGCGGCGTTTAACAAACCAAAACATAACAAGAGCAGGGTGCCGCCTATCAAGCGACCCGGGAAAGGTATTTGTTTCATGTGTTTACCTTTGGGTTTAGTCTTACTTAGAGCTTGCTGTAATAATAATCAACAAGTCGTTTTGTAAAAATATAAAAGTATATGACTTTCTACTATACAAAAACCGGACCGATCCGTTTTTTCAATCAATTTCACCCCAGATGTGTCCTGAAAACGGTTTGAGACATTAGAAAAAATGATTCCATGAATTTATTTTCAATAAATATTGAAAGTTTTGAAAATAAGTAATATCTTGCAACAAATCGACCAAATGAATCCATTCATCTTTTATCCTGGCCAAACCCAAATTGATCAATTTTTGCAAGAACAGGCTCACTTCCCAATTGCCTATTCCGAAGTGGGACAATCGGCAGATGACTTTCCACCAAATTACGATCACGACTCAAATGAGATTTTACTTGGAGAAGGCCCCCTCGTCTTTTCCGCAGCTAAAGCGGCCCTACGCAAATGGGACATGTTCCCATATCCCTGGACCCGAATATACCCCCAAAAAGCCAGCATTGAGGAGGGCAAAAATGTGGCTGTTCTCATCCGTTTATTCGGCCTCTGGTGGCTCAATGCCAGTCGCATTGTCTACACTATTGAGCAAGATAACCACTATGGATTTGCCTATGGCACCCTACCTGGTCATTTCGAGCGAGGCGAAGAATGTTTTAGTGTCCGTCAGGATAAAGATGGAAAAGTCTGGTACCAAATCAAGGCCTTTTCCAGACCGGGCCATTGGCTCATTCGTCTGGGGTATCCTGTAGCCAGGTATTTTCAGCGGCGATTTGTCCGTGATTCTATGGCGCAAATGGTTCAAGCCACATCTGATGAAACAACAAATTGAATTTTGGAAAATTTGGCTAATCTCTGGCAGCATCCTATGGTTGGTATTGCTTTTGTTGGCCCCCTCACTTCACCCAAAGTCTGTCAGTTGGGTCAAAGCGATTCTATTGCTTGTTCCATTGGTATTGGCTCCTTTGGTGTTACAACTAGCAGGAAGGCACCTCCCTTATCTGTCCAGATTGACTCTCTGGTTATACCCAGGCGCAGTATGTTTTGGGTTAGCTTTTGTTTTACCACAAGGCATTTTATCTATAATCCTGGCAGCAATCTGGCTAGTTACAAGCTTGGTTCTAATGGCCATTACTACTTATTTTCTGGTCCGGCATTGGCGACAAATCAATGCAGTTGTTCTGTGCCTTTCTAGTGGATTTTTATTCCTGCCTATAGGAGCTTTTGCCGGGCTTATTTACCAAATGCAATGGCAACCATTGGGTTTTACACCTTTGATCATTTTGTTGACGGCCGTGCATTTCCACTATGCCGGATTTATTCTCCCGTTGCTTGCTGGCTTGATTTTAATGCATTGGCAAAAGCCTGGAATTAATTGGATCGCTTCAGGCATTATTATTGGAATTCCTCTGGTTGGGTTGGGTATTACGACTTCCCAACTAGCCTGGCCCCCTTGGATAGAAACGGGTTCGGTGACCGTACTTGTGATAGCAGCCATACTTATTGGGGCCTTGCAAATAGTTGTCGCCATTCAAAATCAGTGGCCACTTCTGGCCCGCGTGTTACTGGGCATCAGTAGCGGTTGTTTGATCTTGGGAATGATCCTGGCTATGGGTTATGGCTGGCGGCATTATTTTCCGATTTCTTTTTTGGATATCCCCTGGATGTATGCAGTTCATGGCACCCTCAATTCCATCGGGTTTGCAGCTACCGGGCTGGTGGGTTGGTTGATTGTTATTTCAAAAAAAATTCCCAGGCCGATGCAGATGGGACTTAAGCTCGGCCGGGGAAAAGGTTAGTAGGGTTAAAAAATTAAAAGGTTTAGAGGCATAGCATAGCTCCAATCCTTTCAAAATA
Organism: Saprospiraceae bacterium; assembly: GCA_021604865.1. GTDB lineage: Bacteria > Bacteroidota > Bacteroidia > Chitinophagales > Saprospiraceae > BQJU01. The sequence continues at coordinate 31,760 of BQJU01000051.1, forward strand.
TCAAATTTATGCTTCCTCCAATTCTTCATGGTGCGCTTTAACCAGCTCCTGCTGGATTTCAAATGGCACCACACTGAATTCTGAAAATTCACGGTTAAACTTTGCTCTTCCCTGAGTCAAAGACCGTAGGGTGGAAGAATACTGGTACAAATCCGCAAGCGGAACTTTAGCTTTAATTTTCTGGTAATGGCCATCCGAATCCATACCCTGAATAATGGCGCGTCGGGTTTGCAAATCACCCATTACGTCGCCCATTACTTCATCTGAGCACAGAATTTCTAGGTTATAGATTGGTTCGAGTAGCTTTGGCGCTGAATTTTGGAAAGCATTCTTAAATGCAGCTGTACTCGCCAGCATAAAGGCCATATCATTGGAATCAACAGCGTGCATTTTTCCATCAAAGATACTTACCCTAATATCCTGACAATAAGATCCTGTGAGTGGGCCTTCCTCCATTTTATGCATAATGCCTTTCTTGATTGCATTGGAGTATTTGGCATCAATGGATCCGCCCACAATACACCAATAGAAGGCTAATGTTCCCCCCCATGGCAATTCCTCAATATCCTTATTTCTCACATTCAAACCTTCCGGATCAGGCATATTGGGTTCGTAAGGTTCTATGCGCATGTGTACTTCTGCAAACTGTCCGGCACCACCTGTTTGTTTTTTATGCCGATAACTGGTATCCGCCCTTTTGGTAATGGTTTCCCGGTAGGAAATCCGGGGTTTGATAAAGTCCATGGAAATGTTGTGCACCTTTTCTATTCGGTATTTAACCAGGTCGAGGTGCAATTGCCCCTGACCATGTAGCAGGGTTTGTTTAAGGGTTTTACTTTGCTCAAGAATCAGGGTAGGATCTTCTTCTTCAATTTGGTGAAGCGCTTTGATCAATTTCTCCATTTCCGATTTACTCGGAGGACTTACGGCCACACGAATCCGTGGAGCAGGAAAATCCATCTCTTTAATTTTCCGGTCTGTGCCTTTTACATTTAACGTATTATTGGAATGGGAGTTTTTCAATTTCACTGTAACACCGATATCGCCGGCCTGGATTTCATCGACACTTTCACGATCCTTGCCATTGGCGATAAAGACTTGTCCAAAACGCTCTGACCCACGATTCTTGCTATTGACTAGTTCATCGCCAGCCTTTAATTTACCTGAATAAATCTTAAAGTAGGATACATTACCCACTTTAGGTTCTGATATCGTTTTAAAAATGAAAGCGGTGGTGCTTTCATTGGCATCACACTCCAAGGTTTCTCCATTTTCCAACAGTGCAGCTGGCCGATCTGCCGGTGAGGGGCATACATCATTGATAAAACCCATAATACGGCCGCTGCCCATATTGTTGACAGAAGAACAGCAAAACACAGGATATATTTCCTGATTGGCAATAGCGATCCGAAGGCCCATAGCCAGTTCCTGTTCGGTCAGGGAACCTGCATCAAAGAATTTCTCCATCAGCTCCTCGTCGTTTTCAGCAGCAGCTTCGACAAGCGCATTGTGCATTTCCTGTGCTCTTCCAATTTCAGAATCGGGGATCGGCTTTTTTTCTGGTTTGCCGCCATCAGGTGGGAAGACATACAAAGTCATCCGAAGTGCATCAACAATAGTATCAAAGCCCTGACCTGCATTCAAGGGATATTGTACAGGGATTACCTTATTGCCAAATCGTGCCTGAGCTTGTTCCAAGGTGGCCTCAAAATCGGCCTTTTCATGATCGACTTGATTGATGACAAAAAGTGTTGGTGTTGAAAATCTTTCTACATATTCCCAAATCAATTCCGAGCCTACTTCTACCCCACTCTTTGCATTGAGCAACATAACACCAGTATCTGCAACCTTCATAGATGAGATGACCTCTCCAACAAAATCGTCAAAGCCAGGGGTATCCAAAATATTTATTTTTGAATCCTTCCAGAATGCGTGCATAAGTGTACTAAATAAAGAATTGCCACGCTCCTGCTCAATATTTGTATAATCAGAAACCGTATTCTTATCTTCTACATTTCCTCTACGGTTTATTGATTTAGCTTCAAATAACATGGTCTCGGCAAATGTAGTTTTGCCGCTACCCGGGTGTCCCAGCAAAACGACATTTCTGATGTTTTTGGTGTCAAAGCTCATATGTTGCACTTTTGATTTGGTTAAGAAATAAGCAATAGCCCCTTGAGAGCACGCAATAGCTTATACCAAAAGAATGTTTTGGCATTAAGTGTTAGTTCGCAATGAAATTATGAAATTTAAGGATAACTACAAAATTAATCCCTCATTTTACAAAATGGGTTATAAAAAAGCCCTAAATGCCCAGATAGGGGCTCAAATTTGCCAAGAATTCCACGCTCATTTTTCTATCTTTAAAGTGAAGTTGTCGACCATCACTAAGTGCATAAAATATGATTCAATATTATTCCTTAAACGGCGAGTTCAATGCTCCTGATCAAACCAACCTACAAGTATCTGACCTAAGTATTCTTCGTGGTTATGCCCTATTCGATTTTTTCAGGGTTATCAATTCTATTCCTCTTTTTTTAGAGGATTACCTGGATCGCTTTTTTCGTTCTGCAGAATTGCTGCATTTGTCTCCTCCACTTTCCCGCCCTGAATTACAGCAACACATCTTCGAATTGATCAATAAAAACGGTTTGCCTAATGCGGCAATCCGCCTGGTCCTAACTGGAGGCTATGCAGCGGATGCGTATACACCGATTCAGCCAAATTTGTTGGTTATGGAACATCCTTTTACGCCCCCTCCCAAACATTTCTACCTGGAGGGAGCTACCCTGCTAACCTACCTGCATGAAAGGGAATTCCCCCTAGTCAAATCTACCAATTACCTCACTGGTATTTCTGTACAAAAACTGCTCAAAGCCCGTCAAGTTGATTTTGTCCTCTACCATGATGGCCAATACATCAGCGAATCTGACCGCTCTAATTTTGGGGTCACCCAGGCCCAAAAAAAAAGAGGGCCGAAACCCTCTTTCTAAAAAACACCTAAAACCCATATCTGTATCTTAATTACTTTTGTCTAATTTTTTTAGTGCTTGTTTGGAGGCCAACCATTTGGCTGCAAACAAGCTAAAAAAAAGGAGGAGGAATTAAATAACCCACTCCTCCCAAAAACACCTAAAACCCATATTCATATCATGAAAAATCTTCTTTCTTTTAAAAAGAGGGAGAGAAAAAATAAACTCTCCCTCGATAAACACCTAAAACCCATATTATATCTTCAAGATCTGTTGTTCTTTTTCTTAAAATAAGGAGGAGAGTATTATTCTCCTCCCTACAAAAAACACCTAAAACCCATATTCATATCATGAAAAAATCTTCTTCTACGCTACATTCTTCCACCAATTTCGTGGCCAAAGAATCTTAGTGCATGTTTGGAGGTCACCCTTTGGGCCCAAAACGCCTCTTTTTTGCTGATACTTTGTTGCTTTTTTTGACCGTATCTTCCAGATATGCTCCGCAAAAAGCGCCTCGTTCCACCAAAAAATTGACACTTTTTGCCTCCAAAAGCGACCTCCAAACAAGCACTTACTTTAAAAGTGTTGGCAGGAGCACGAATTATTTCTATTCGCCAAATCAAATTTTTGGGATCAGATTGTGTATCGTTGTTTTCTCAAGTTTTGCTCCTAATTCTTCCTATTGTTCTCCTGCCAACCAGACTTTCAATTAACTTTGGATTATCATTCCGCCTCGCTCCATTCATTCGCATATTCACAAGTTTAGACCCTACTTCTATTAAGCGGTCACTTTCATTTAGCAAAATTTCGCTATTTTTTTTAAAATCGAAGCCAATAGTTTTTTATATCGTTGATTATCAATTATTTGTGCCAAATGTTAATAAGTGTTAAAATAACACAAAGGACGTGTTAAGGAGCATAAAGAGAAGGGAATCACAAGTAATTCGGCGTGGTTAGGCCCTATTTTCTTGGCAATACGTATCTATTTTAGAAACGGCAATAAGGCAAGTGAACTTCAGAGCATATTTTAACGGCTGGTATCGAGTGGCAAGCGGATTTCTATTTCTTGGTCTTCTCTCATCAGGCCCAAACGCACGACATCACCAGGCTTGTATTTTTCGAGTTCAAGGATGAGGTCATTATTTGATTTGATCGGGACATCATTCATGCTAATAATGATATCTCCCAAACGCACTTGTCCATAGCGGTTGATCAAGGTAGGCTGGATTCCAGCTTTTTCAGCGCTACTACCGGGGATAACCTCGTACACCAGGGCCCCTTCAATGTCGCGTAAAGGACGGGTTAGTTCTACACCTAGAGAAGGCCTTTTGATCTTGCCATAAGCAATTAACTCTGGCACGACCCAGCGGACGACATCTACAGGAATGGAAAAGCCGATTCCTGCAGAAGCACCAGAAGGGCTATATATAGCTGTATTGACTCCAATCAGCCGTCCGGAAGAATCGAGCAGTGGGCCTCCGGAGTTACCGGGATTAATGGCAGCATCAGTTTGGATTACATCCCGGATGGGGATACCTCCCACTGATTCAATTTCGCGCCCCAGTGCGCTTACAATACCGGTGGTCAGGGTTTGGTCCAAACCAAATGGATTACCAATGGCAAAAACTGCTTGCCCAACAAGCAGGTTCTCTGACGTTCCTACTGGAATTGGTGCCAGTTTTTCCCGGGGCGCATCAATTTTAAGGATTGCCAGGTCTTTTTCTGGTGCTGCACCAATCAGTTCAGCCGACCAGGAAGTTTGATCTGCCAGTGTCACCTGTAGCCGGTTGGCTCCCTTCACCACATGAAAATTGGTGACAATATGCCCTTTTCGATCCCAAACAAATCCGGAACCAGAACCGCGTGGGATTTCCATCATATTTCGGGTAAAATAATCCCGGCGCACATTAGAAGTGGTAATAAAACAGACAGAAGGTGAGGCCCCTTCAAACAAATTGATCGTAGCCTGCTCATCAGGCGTCAGGCGAAATGTTTTATCGGCTTCCGGCCGGTCTATGCCAATGTCTTGGGCTTTTTCGGATATCGATTGGGGCTGAGCGGTTGGCTCGGCCAACGATTCCTGATCGGTAGCTTTAGCTTTATTGGTCCAGGCAACGCCGGCAAAAAAACCAAGGGCCATTAGGATCAACAAGCCCAAGACACGGAAGATATTTTTAAAATCAGAGGACATGATCTATGTTTTACGCTTTTTCTTTTTTGCTGCAGGAAACAATACATTATTGAGAATCAGCCGGTAGCCAGGAGAATTTGGATGCAAATTCAAATCCGTCTCCGGGTCATGCACAAAATGTTTATAATCCTCCGGATCATGGCCGCCGTAGAACGTCCAAAAACCTTGTCCGAAGGTACCATGTATATAACGCGATTCCTGGGCAGGTTTGTTCTCTCCAAGGATCAAAACATCAGATTTTATGTATTGCTTTCTAAAAGCAGTCGTCTGTCCCATAAATCCTTTCACCGTCTTGGTTTGGCATTGTGTCAACATAGTCGGTACCGGATCCCATTTAGCAGAAAAATCAAAAAGCGTAAAATAATCCTGAGTTGGTGTCACTTGTCGACCAAAATAATTGTCTATAGTTGAATATTCGTATTCCAGCGGATTTTTGATCAATTCGAAATCTTTAAAAGCAAAAGTCTTGCTAAAATCCAGCTTGGATTGGGCATTGGGATCGGCGGGGTCACCATCGTACATTTGAGCACATATATCGATACCTTCAGCTGCCAACGCAATATCATAAGTATCTGTAGCCGAACACATGGCAAACATAAAACCACCGCCACCGACGTATTCCTTTATTTTTTTAACTACAGCTAGCTTCAACTGCGATACCTTATTAAATCCCAGCGTCTGAGCCAGGGCTTCCATACGTTTTTGGTTTTCCCGATACCAGGGTTGATTTTGATAAGATCGATAAAACCGCCCATATTGGCCAGTAAAGTCTTCGTGGTGCAAGTGCAACCAATCGTATTTGGGAAGTATATCGCTGAGCACCTCTGTATCATAGACTGTCTCGTATGGGATTTCGGCATAAGTCAGTACCAGCGTCACCGCATCATCCCAGGGCTGAATTTGCTCCCCTTTCTGATTGATTTGCGGGGTATAAACGGCAATCTTGGGTGCTACTTCTAACTTGAGGGCATCCATATTCACTTCCGGATCACTGATGTCCGACAAGATTTTATTAAACTGTGCATCAGGAATCACTTCATAACTCACATCCCGGGTTAGGCATTCTCTTTCAAAAATGCGATTTTGCTTGAATGCAAAACTTCCACCTCTGTAGTTGAGTAACCACCAGGCTTCAGCACCATTATTCAATACCCAATATGTAATACCATAAGCTTTGAGGTGGTCTTTCTGGGCCTCATCCATAGGCAATAAAATATAGGCTGCACGCAGCTGAACCATGGATGCCAGTAGAAGCGCCGTCAAAATCAAAAATTTCTTCATCTTACTTCATTTATTATTTGCATTCTTTAAACCGCAAAGCAACAAATCCGCCAAAAGTTGCTTCTACACTTATAATACGAATGATTTTCTAAAAAGTTATTTCCCAATTGGTGAAACTGTACACAAATTTGAACGTTTTAGCATTCAGAGCAAGTTTCGAGGCCAAGATTTGGTTTCCAAATTTCCTCTAAAAGTAGACAACTTGGCCCATAAAGCCCTTAGTTTAACAAATCCGTAACAGCCATACAACCTACTAAAGTAGAAAAAGAGGTATTATTGCGGATTGTATTTGAAAATTCGGACGGTAATCATTTTTCATGGAAAATCTTAGCTTTCAATATCCTGCCTGGTATCTTCTATTTTGTATAGTTTTGGGACTAGGTTACGCCCTCGTATTGTACTTCCGGGATACGACCTTTCAAGAACAAGGTTCCCGGGTCAACTGGCCATTGGGCATCCTGCGTTTTTTGGCAGTCACCATCCTTAGTGCCTTGCTCCTGTCTCCATTACTTAAATCCGTCCAAAATCAGAAGAAAAAGCCGGTCATTGTATTTGCCCAGGATGAATCGGAATCTGTAGCTGCGGCGATGAATGAGGAGGAACGGGCTGCTTATCAACAAAAAATGGAGCAGCTAAAGGCTTCCTTTGATGATAAATATGAGATAAAGGCTTACGATTTTGGCAGTGAGGTACGGGAAGGGATCGGTTATACTTACCAGGATAAGGTGAGTAATATTTCCAAATTTCTTAATAATGTCTACGATTTATACAGCAACCAAAACCTGGGGGCTGTTATCCTGGCTACGGATGGCATTTATAATGAAGGCAGTAATCCACTATATTCAGGTTCAAAAATAACGGTTCCCGTTTACACCATTGCTTTGGGCGATACCACTCCGAAGCGGGATTTGATTCTTAAGCGGGTTTTTAACAACCGCATTGCTTATTTGGGGGATAAATTTACGATCCAGATAGATATTGCGGCCCAAAATTGCCCTGCCAGCGCCACTACATTGAGTGTCTATAAGGTAGAAGATGGACAAACCACCCGGTTGACCTCCGAAAATATTACCATCGACCGCAATGACTTTTTTACCACCAAAGAAATTATCCTCGATGCGGATAAAAGTGGTGTACAGCGCTATCGACTCAGCCTCAGCCCTATTGCCAATGAGCAATCCACGATCAATAATACCAAAGATATCTTTGTTGATGTGCTGGATGCCCGACAGAAGATACTCATCCTGGCCAATGCTCCCCATCCCGATCTGACCGCCTTGCGCCAGAGTTTGTCTACCAATAAAAATTACCAGGTCGAAGTGGCCAACATTAATGGCTTTCAAAAAACTGTACGTGACTATGATCTGGTCATTTTACACCAGTTACCCAGCCTGACCAATGATGCCAATTCGATCATCAGTACCATTAATGATCAGAAAATTCCGGCCTTTTTTATTGTAGGAGGCCAATCCAACATCCAGCGCCTCAACCAGGTTCAGGCATTGGTAAACATTCGTCCGGGCACATCGGGAACCAACGAAGTGCAGGCCCGGCTTGCGCCTGATTTCAACCTTTTTACCATTGGAGAAACCATCAGCAACGATATCTCTACTTTCCCTCCGTTGATTGCTCCTTTTGGGGAGTTTGATTTGGTTGGAGATGGCCAGGTCTTGCTCTATCAGCGAATTGGTAAAATAGATACCCGATACCCCTTGTTGCTCCTGGGTGACTCTAATGGTGCCAAACGCGGCGTACTTTGCGCTGAAGGTTTATGGAAATGGCGACTATTTGATTATCTACAACACGAAAACCACTTTATCTTTGACGAATTACTTGGAAAAGCGCTTCAATACGTAGGAGTTAAGGAAGACAAACGCCGCTTTCGCGTAAATGTGTCAAAAAATATTTTTGATGAAAATGAAGCCATCTATTTTGATGCTGAATTGTACAACAATAGCTACGAACTGATCAACGTACCCGATGTTAACCTGACTATTGCTGATAATACGGGTAAAGAGTTCAATTTCGTTTTCACCAAAACAGAGAATGCTTATGTACTCAATGCCGGCCTTCTTCCTGTTGGCAATTACACCTTCCGTTCTACCACCAGTTATAATGGAGAGCAATTTAATTATACTGGCCAGTTCAGCGTCCAACCCATACAGCTTGAAGTATATGAAACGACTGCCGACCACAGCATGCTCCGACTTCTAAGCGATAAATTTGGAGGAAAACTCGTCTATCCCAATCAGATGGAGCAAATCACCAGCCTGATTGAAGAAAAGGGCACCGTCAAACCCATTAATTACACGACTACAAAAACGAAATCTGTCATCAACCTAAAATGGATTTTTTTCCTTTTGCTTGGACTGATAAGTGTAGAATGGTTTTTCAGAAGATATTGGGGTGGCTATTGATCTTAGAAGTCAGTGAAGAAGCACTTTTAGCTGAGACTTTCCCGACCTAGCGGTTTCCCTTCGGCGGGACAGGCTGTTACTTTTCTTGTCCGTACCTTTGGGTATGAACTTCAAAAAAGCCTTGTAGCATCAAAAAATTGATGCTTTTCACCATCCATCGGCCGCCATGCGTCTACTCTGCCTTCGCGAAACTACGGCGAAGCAAGGCGCAGACGCCCGGGGAACGGCGATGCAAATCTGACCTCCAAACAAGCACTTATGTTTTTGTCATTTGACACCGCTCTATTGCTACTCTCCTACCTCTTGTAAAAAAATCTATTTATTTAGCCTCATGCAGCGTTTTGCTAATTAGAAGTGTTTTATCAATAGAACTATTTCTAGGCAGATTATTTTTTTTGAATATGATTTAGGGGTAAGCCTTTTTTTTGGTGTCTTTATTAATAGGGGTTGATTGTTAACGAATAATAAACCTCACTAAAAATAGTTATTAAGAATAAGTTATAATAAGTGCCCAAGTATAAATAAGATGTTAAATTTTAGATTTGGGCCAACCCTTACTGGATTTTATCCGTCAATTATAATAACTTGAGTATCAAACAAACACGCTACAAGAGATTTTCATTTACCTTACTGCATTACATACTGATCGAAAGCTAAATACTAAAAATACAGATAGAGAAAAAAATTGTGATTAATAAACCTATATGGATATTAATCACCTGATGTTGCTATATAAACTAACAAAGTAACAACGATAAAACGCGTGCTCTCTCGATGACTTTACTGCTCTTGCCTATAAGGTTAAGGGGTCGGTATAATTCATGGTGCGAGAGCGCAAAATTATATTGATTGTTTTAATCCTAAAATCTATATAAGGCATGAAAAAGCTAACGTTGCTCTCTCTATTTATTGTGATGATTTTGACTATTCAACACGCTACCGCCCAGAATCGGAAAACGCTCTACAAAGGGTTCGAAGGTAGCATAGGGGTTGGCTTATTGCCCACCTTTGTGAAAGACCGTACCAAAACAGAAGTCCCTCCAATTTCGCTCACCCTGGGGTACCGGATTAATGAGAAATTCAGCCTTGGTCTTTTTGCAGGCTTTACGCAGGCAGAGACCAACCCTGATCTCCTCAACGAAGGAAATGGCGTCCGTTGTCAAAATAAATTTTCTTCTGTGGGTTTGCGCCTGGCAGTGCATTCTATTGCATTCAAAAAATGGGATTTTTATGGCGGTATGACTTTGGGGTATACGCGATCAAAACTAGATGTTTTGGAAGGTGATGTAGAAAAGCTGAAGCAGCACAAACGTTATAAGCCCGTAACTACCAAGCCGTTGGTTTCTGCTTTTTTGGGAGGCAAGTATGAAATGAGTCCTAAACTTGGTGTTTTTGGTGAACTTGGTTATGGCATTTCACTTTTTACAGTGGGAATGACTTATAAATTTATCAAGGTCCCTAATAGAGGACTTAATCAAAAAATTGCTAGGAGGCAATAGCAGAGAAGAAGTGTTGGCGATTGATTGCAGACCAATCTTTGTGCTGGTCTGCAATCAATCACTATGACAAGGCAGTCTCATGAATGATGGTTCATGGGACAATCAAATATGTAGTCTATCAATTAATTACCAGGAAATATCATCTTCAGATTCTAGCTCTGATTTGCTATCGTCTTCAGGATCTATGTCTGATTTGCTTTCATCAGCTGCAGCTTGGGTCCCATTTTGACTATTTTCCAACGCCAACTGCTCCTCGTATTCCAAATGTCTTCTGGTGTACTCATCATAGTCATATTCCGGCATCAATTCTGTTTTGACATGATCAACTGCTTCCTGTAAGCCGTCTATGAAACGATTAAAATCCTCCTTATACAGGAAAATTTTGTGCCGCTCGTACCCATCGCCATTGAATTTTTTAGTGCTTTCCGTAAGTGTCAAATAGAAATCATCGCCTTTAGTCCTACGAACATCAAAGAAGTAAGTTCTTCTTTTACCCGCACGTACCTTCTTCGAATACACGCTCTCGAATCTCCTTTGGTTACTCTCGTTATCCACGTCTTTTGTTGTTTAATTAGCGAAAAAAATAGCTATTCCTTACAAAAGTAAATATTTGTGCAAAAAATCAAAACTCACACAATATAAAAAAAGACAAGATTAATTTGAAGAATCTGCTTCTTCAAGGCTTTGTTTTTCAAAAAGATCTGCATAATATCCCTTTTGGCCTATCAATTCTTCGTGTGTGCCATTTTCAACAACCTTTCCATCTTCCAACACGATTATCTTGTCAAACTGTATCAGGGAATAGATTCGATGGGTAATAATAATTGCTGTTTTGTCAGCCAGGGCGCCAGAAAAATATTCCAGTATTTGTTTTTCCGTATTCGTATCTACGGCGGATAGGCAATCGTCCAGTACAATCAGGTCGGGTTCTTTGATCAGTGCCCTGGCGATGGAGATGCGTTGTTTCTGGCCTCCTGAAAGCGTTACGCCCCGCTCTCCGACCAACGTTTCAAAGCCATGAGTAAGGCCCTGTATGTCGTCATATACAGCTGCGTATCGGGCAAATTGCTCAATTAAGGCCTGATCTATACCGGGTCGACCAAAAGCTATGTTGTTGGCAACGGTATCAGAAAACAGGAAAATATCCTGAGGTACATATCCTACCCGCTGCCGGAGATTGGCCAGATCCAATTCCCGCAGGTCCTGACCATCAATGGTAATTTTGCCGGTAATGGGATCATACATTCTTACCAATAAATCTGCAATGGTTGTCTTACCCGAACCAGTGCGGCCAATGATAGCCATTTTTTGCCCTGCTTTCAGCGAAAAACTAACCTCATCAAGGGCCTGGATACCGGTATCTACATAAGTAAAACTCACCTGATCAAAAACCAAATCCCCATTAAAGGCAACAGGTGCCACAATTGGGTTGGAAATTTCAGGCTGGGTTTCCAAAAATTCATTGATGCGTTTCTGGGAAGCAGCTGCCTGTTGAATAATGGAGGCTATCCAGCCAATTGCCGTTACAGGCCAGGTGAGCATATTTACATATATCACAAATTCCGCAATATTGCCGGGTGTTACCGCACCTTTGACCATTTGTACCCCTCCGACATAAACGGTAATAATGGTACTGGTGCCGATCAATAACAGCATTAAAGGGTAGAAAAAGGCATCGACTTTAGCCAACTCCAGTGATTTGCCGCGGTAGTTGTCACTTTCATCAGCAAAATGTCGGCCGGTTGTTTTCTCTTGCACATAAGACTTGACGACCCGGATACCCGAATAAACCTCCTGGGCGATACTGTTCAATCGGGCTAGTTGCTGCTGAATGACCGTACTCTTACGGTTGATCAGATTGCTGACATAATAGATTGATATAGATAAAATGGGAAGTGGAGCTAAGCTATATAAGGTAAGGGTGACATTGACCTGCAACATAGAATAAATGACCATCACAAAAAGTGACAAAAGATTGATGCCATACAAAACTGCCGGCCCCAGATACATCCGCACTTTTGAGACATCTTCAGAAATGCGGGCCATCAGGTCTCCCGTATTGTTGCGCTTGTAAAAAGCAATGGTCAATTTTTCATAATGAGCGAATAACTCTTTGCGCATATCATACTCTATCAGGCGGGACATAACGATGATGGTCTGGCGCATAAAATACATGAAAATGCCCATCAATACAGCCAATAAGAGAACCATAACACCAAAAAAGAGGAGAATTTTGGACAGCTTGGCAAAAAATACTCCTTGCAGAGCGAACCCCTCCAATAGATAATAGGTATTGATATTCTCGACCACCATATCGAGGGCCTCCCGAATGATTTGTGGTTGTAATACCCGAAAATAATTGGACAGGGATACAAAAAAGATGCCCAGCAATAGACGCCAACGATATTTCAGGAAATACTTGTTGAGTACGGCAAGTTCTTTCACAAATTTTCAATTTCGCACAAATATATTAACCTATTCGGCAAAAATAAGTTGTAAAAAAAATAAATTACCGATCTTTGTTTGGCCTGAAGCTATCCGGAAATTGGATTTCGTCCATAATTACGGCTGATTTTCCATCCGGTAAGCTTACAAACCAAAATTTATATGAACCGAATTATTACGCTCGATGAATTCATCATTCATCGGCAAAAGGACTTTCCTTTTGCATCCGGTGAGTTAACTGGATTACTTAGAGACATTGGTGTTGCCGCAAAAATTGTCAACCGTGAGGTCAACAAGGCCGGCCTACTCAATATTCTCGGTATTGCCCACCAGGAAAACGCTACAGGAGACCAGGTACAAAAACTGGATTTGTTTGCCAATGAAAAACTCATCGATTGTTTGAAAAACAGTGGTGAATGTTGTGGCGTAGCCTCCGAAGAGAACGAAGATTTTATTGCTTTTCCCAATCTCGACAACAAAGCGTCCAAATATGTAGTGGTCTTTGACCCATTGGATGGCTCCTCCAATATTGATGTCAATGTTTCGGTGGGAACCATTTTTGGTATCTACAGACGGAAGAGTGATCCTGAGGGAATTTGTTCCAGGGAAGATTTTCTTCAAAAGGGGACAGAACTGGTTGCCGCAGGCTATGTATTATATGGCACTTCTACCCTGCTCGTCTATTCTACCGGCCGTGGTGTTAATGGATTTACGCTTGATCCATCGATCGGAGAATTCTGTTTATCTCATACTGACATCCGGATTCCCGACCGTGGCAATTACTATTCCGTCAATCAAGGTTATTACCTCAAGTTTGATGTGGAAATGCGCCGATATATCGACTATTGCTCAGACCTTAACCTGATGCTCCGTTATATTGGGTCTATGGTATCGGATGTACACCGCATTCTATTCCAGGGGGGCATTTTCCTGTATCCCAATACACGCAAATATCCTTTGGGCAAGCTACGACTGCTCTACGAGTGCAACCCGCTTTCTTTTATTGTCGAACAAGCTGGAGGAAAGGCTATCACCTGCCAATTGGAGAGAATATTGGAGGTTGACATGGTGCATTTGCATCAGCGGGCTACCATTGCGATTGGTTCACCGGGCATGGTAGATGAAATGAAAGAGTTTGTAGAAAGGTATAGTACTATTGTTCCGAGCTAGATATAGATATATAGTGAGAGGGTGATATAGTGAGAAGTGAAAAGTGAGAAGTGAGAGGGTGAAAAGTGAAAAGTGAAAAGTGAGGTGGTGAGCAACACAGGCTGCGAGATGAAGATGACTACCGGCCTTCCTGTTTTTTCCATAGGGGAAATATTCGTACTTCGATCAGCCAGGAGAAGCCAGGAATCCAGATTAAGGATATAAAGCCAAGGTTCGGGGTAGAATTATTCCAAAAGCCAGGAAGGTGGACCACTAAAACCGATAAAAAGTGCTGCTGCTATCAGAGGAGCCAGCACAGATACTACGAGCATGCTAAAAAACCATCGCGGCACATTCGATTTTTCTATCAACTCAGCTGCCAGAGAAAAAAGCAGGACCATCAGGCATATCCCTGCCAGGATCAGGCTAAGCATACTGGCCAGGTAGTCGTTGACTATCCAAAGGAGGATATATACTATAATTTCGACTAGCAGCAATTCACCTGCCCGTAGTTTTTGCATTTGTTTTGTTTACGATCAATAATCCCGGAAAAGGCGACCGGCGTTCCGGTTAAAGTTATCCTGTACTTCAGTTCCATCAAAATAATTACCTCCCTCAATATCATTCGGAGCATCTCTGTACAAATCTCGGGCCCAATTGGGGTTATTCCGCTCTCCAATCACATCAGAATGCAACAATACAAAATCTCCTGCAGCCAACGAAGGATTGTAAAATACAAACCGGGCATTATTCTGGCCGGTTTTTTCAACACTGTTATAAGACCAGATTTCATAAGGAGGAGCCGTGGGGTCCGTTTCACTACTTTGGATATCACTGGGTTGGCCGTATTTAAGATAGGTAAATCCCCGGTCCGTTTCAAAACCATATCTGAAGCCAGAGCGGAAGGTTTTATCAACGGCAGCGGCTACCTCCATATATTTTTTGTAGGCAAATTCCGGCGCCGTAGGACTTCTTCTTGCCCAATAACTAAACAAATAATTGCGCTGAGCTTCCACTTTATCATTGCGCAACATCAGGTTAACGGTTTCCATATCTCTTGTAGGAATGATGGGAGTCAGTGCCCGCAAACTATATTCCAATTGATCATGACTGAGTTTGGCCACAAACTCCTCTTGTAGCTGGGTGCTATCCAACTCGAGGGATTCAATTTCCAGGTAAGGATTGCTACGTTGGAAGTAGATTTTTTTATGGCTGAGCAGCCCTTTACTACGATCCTGTACTTCAACTACCAGGTTATAATTTCCAGATGGTAACCGAGAAATATCCATTTGCAGCAAAACAGGAACGATAGGCGCTGCCTGCTGGCGCTTATGGCTTATCATGATCACCGGTTCATCTTCCTTACCCGCTTTTCTGATCGAATAGCTTACCAAAAAGTCTTCGCCAAGGACTTTGTCCGTATTGTAAACTTCGCTGTAAAAAGAAATATTGGAGGTATTGCGTCCATAAAAATTATAGGGAAGAGGTTCCATCATGATGCCATTTTTCACAAAGATATTTTCCTCTTTAGCCTTTGAATAGGAGGCCAGCAATTGAATATCTGAAAGGGCTACCTGCTCCTCAGGAAATTTTACCTTCAGTTCCGTTTTATATTCTCTGATGTTTTCATCATTGCGAATATCCCGAATATTGACCACTAGTTCGTAGGTACCTTCTGGTAGGGCATAACGTTTGAGGTCAACAAAATCTATCCACTTTTTGGTTACAGGGCTGTTGAGGATGTATTTGTCAACTTTGATTACTTTCTCACCTTGTTTAAAAAGCAGTAATACCTCAATTCCTGCCTGGGCTGTAGAGTCAGTAACCGGTGCAAAAGTCACCGTCTTTCCTGCTACGTGAAGGTAAACTTCTACATAGGGCTGATCCGGGCTTTTAAAAACAGCATAGGATAAACTTGCATCAAGCGCAGAAAGAGATGAAAACAAACAGGTAAAAAGGATGGTCAGTAGCATTAAATTTTTCATAGCCGAATGATTTGAGTTACGTAAGCGTATTTTTTGAGGCCAACCTTCTTGCTGCAAAGGATCACTTTTGGCTTCCCATCGGCCGCCATAGGCTTGACGGGCGATGCAAAGTCGACCTCCATACATGCTCTAATGAATTGGCTGCAAACTAAAAGTACATATCCAGCTCATTTCATGAGTAACAATAAAAACCAAAAATCAGGTTTCTAAAATTGCAGACTTGTTACCAGGAATCAATAAATTCAATAGATTATCAATTTAACACCCTGATGATTTCCCCTGTAAAACATGTCCACTATAAAGATAAGCTTTTAGGCCTGAATTTGCAAAGCAAACCTGTCGTAGCGCTTAATTTGAGGGCAGGCCTATTCTTCCTGAATCACCTTGGTCAAGACAAAATTGAAGTTGTAATCATTGATTTTAGTCATCAAAATCAACAAGGTGTCGCTTAGGGATTCAATAGCGTAATCGGCCTCCAGTTGACCTTCCCTTTGATGAATTGTATTCCCGTCCACTTCGTAGCTAACACTTTCGGGTAAGCCACTAATATTGGTTCTCATTTTTCCGTCCTGAAAAAACTCGAAATAGAGATCGGTTAAAGATTCGGTAACCCTGCCATTTCGGGAGGCTTTTTGCAGCTCCCATTTACCAAGCAGCAATTCTTCATTTTTTTGCTCTTGTTCCCCTCCGCATGCAAAGGTAAACGTGATGAGCAACAGGGCAAGAGTAGCTTGAACGTAGCTTAAATATTTCATAGACAAAAGAGTAGTATATTTTCGGTAAATGTACCATTTTTTCCAAACTATTATACTTGATCATTAGATTGAAGATGGCAACTATTCTATTGTTGTGTAAGCCTTACAAACCTTACTGCTATCACTTGATATGGTCTTGCTAAGCCAGACATCTCCTCCCCTGGCAAGTGCCAGTTAGGGAAATCCCCCCTCTTTTCAAAAGTGTATTCAGCTACTTTTTGTTCGGCGATTTCACCTTTTGGCGTCATCAGGGCAGCTTTTAACTTGGTTTTATCCATCTAGCGTTTGTGTGGAAGAAACCGTGAGAGCGGTATTTGAGAAAAGAAATCAGCGCACTTCCAGCAATCGGCTTTATGTTTAAGTGCATGTTTGGAGGTCACCCTTTGGGCCCAAAACGCCTCTTTTTTGCTGATACTTTGTTGCTTTTTTTGACCGTCTCGGTTCAACCGAGATGCTCCGCAAAAAGCGCCTCGTTTCACCAAAAAATTGACACTTTTTGCCTCCCATCGGCCGCCATAGGCTTGCCGACGGCGATGCAAAAGCGACCTCCAAACATGCACTAAAGCTAAATGGCCGTATTTTTGACTGGTGAGGAAAAGATAATGCTTGGTGGCTGCCTTGGTTGGGCGGAAATTTTTCCGACCGATGGTGTTTGCTGAATAAATGCCTAAAGTTGACGACATTAATCTTCTATTGCCTTTTAAATTTGGGTGTAGGTTTTTGTTTGATCCTTGGAGGTAGGTTTAAGATTTGGGCATTAAATAATGGGGCGTCTTCATTTTTTTTTGATGTCAAAAAATCCGAAGCAAAAAAAACCATCCGGCTGGAGGATTGACCTAAAAAAAGCGGCCCATTTGGGTGGAAGAAATAAACTCGCTTTTGTGATTTGTGGTAGCTTGATTTCTTTTGATTGTTGGTTTTTTAGTTTTCTGGTTTTTTCTTGATTTTAGCTCAAGCAAGATTTCTTCTTGAGCAGTACGGTTGCCGCTTTTTTCTTAACGGCCAATGCTCCTATGCCGGAACCCGCCTTCGCCTTCGCGTAGCCGCTATGGCAGAGCGAGGCCGCGCAGTGTGCATCTTTAGTGGCTGATTAGGTGGTAGGAGGCTGGTGGGGTGTTTGATAACAGCAAAAGCAACGTTAAATCTCCAAGCCTTTTGCAAAATGAAATTGAGTAGAAGGTATTGGATGTTAGAGGTAGAAAAGGGCACTTTTTTCTTCGGCCTTAGATAATTTCCGTTAAGAAAATCCTCACAGCGGGATGGCGA
>BQJU01000052.1 GCA_021604865.1 Saprospiraceae bacterium
GGTATCGAAGTACTTCGATACCGGTTTTCTTTACGATTCATCAGTGGTCTAGTCCTGGTCAATAAAAGCACGGATAGCTTTGATAGCGTTGCCGATCCGATTATAATCAAGACTGTAATGGATGAATTTTCCGTCACGCTCAGTAATGACCAACCCAGCTACCCGTAAAATACGCAAATGCTGAGAAGTAATTGATTGCTCCAGATTGAGCGTGTTGTAAATCTTGTTGACATTAATGGTTTCATTGCGATCAATGAAGGATAAAATCTTCAGACGCAGGGGGTGAGCCATGGCTCTCAACAATTCCGAGGACAAGTGGAGCTTGTCATTGTTGATGTTTACACTTACTTTTCTCATAGTTGTTTTATTAGTATGTCTATCAAAATATATCAGCAAATATGCGTTTTATTTTTATTTTTTCAAAGCCAGAAAATAAAAAATGCTGTAAATCAGTCTGATTTACAGCATTTTGTGTGTTTATTGTGAATCAGTGCCGTTGTGGCGATCAGACGCATCGGATAGGCTCAACTTCCCTTAGTAGAGCCTTCCTTATTCAATAATTTCAGGCAGCTAATTCTTCGATTAGCTTAGAAATTTGTACTAGCCGGCTTCGGTCCAAGGAGTAGTAAATAAACTTACCCTGGCGATCCGTAACAACGACTCCCGCACGGCGTAAAATTGCCAAATGTTGGGAGGCAACGGATTGTTCTAACCGAAGTTTGATATAAATATCAGTTACTGTCATGCTTTCATGCTCTTCGAGCAGATCGACGATCCGCTGGCGAAGTTTGTGATTTATTGCACGCAACACCAATACCGCCTTGCGCAACTCAGCATAGTCCAGCTGAATATCGCTTTTACCCTTCTTTAAAACGACGGTCTCGTTTTTTTGCTTTCTCATTTTGATGTTTTTAAGAGATTAACAAATTTGTTCATAAGTTTTGTTCCAAATACCGTACCAAATAATATTAGCGCTTATTTACAACTATAAACATATTGATACTTAGACAAAAATATAAAAAATATTTACATAATAAAAATATATTAAATCATATATCTGAAGCTCAAACGATGAACGAATGAGTGTTTAATGAATAGTTGCTAGAGAAAAATAGGGCAAGTGTTGTAGATCCGGATAGCGTCTTGTGTGCTTACCGGCTAATTGAGGGTGTTAAGAGCAAATTTCCTATATATAACGTTTCTAGATAGGCTTTCGTATGCCAAAATCTTAAAATATTTTAAACAAGCATCCACTTATCCAAGAATATTTTTTTTGGATTTGGTAATATTGGGTGGTTTGAGGTAAAAAGGAGCAAAGTAAGCCATATCAGCAAATCTGCCTGCCTGGAATGCTTGCTCGGCTAGAGGAGCAAGGTGGTTGGCAGAACAAAGAATGGAAACAAATTGAAAGGCAGGTTCAGGCAATGTTTTCCGGCACTTTTCGGCACCATCCCCACAAAAATATATGGGTTTTCCCTGCTCCAGCCATTCTGCGAAAGCAGTTTCATCAATAACTTTAGCTTCGGGGGCAGTTAATGCCTGAGCGTGGTTATCAAAAACAGCCGTATAAACTTCCATACGCCGTGCATCGATCATAGGCACAAAAAAGGCATCATCGGGATGATCAAGCTGGCAGGCATGGGCCAGCGACTGAAGGGTGTCTACTGCCAGTAAGGGTTTATTCAGCGCATAACAGATTCCCTTGGCGGTAGAGGTGCCCACTCGCAAACCCGTATAAGAACCAGGCCCGGCAGAAACGGCCACGGCATCCAACTCTTCCAGTTGAATTCCGGCAGTCTGAGCACAATCTGCAATGAGAAGGGTGATCTGACTGGCGTGCTGGAAGGTGCCTACTGCTTCTTTGTGGTATATAGGCTTTCCATTCCGGGCCAGGCCTACAGAGCAGATATCCGTTGCTGTTTCAATGGTTAGAATTAATGCCATAATGCGCGCAAAAATAGGTTATTGGGACACCCTTTGCAAGTCAGAAGAAAATTATCATCACCGATCCTGGAAACTCAACCTTGGTTTTGTCGGTTTAGAATACCAAATAAGTTATTAATTTTGCGTCTGCTTTGGCAGGCATTTGTCAAAGAACTATAAATATAGAATATGATTCTGGAAAAGTTGGAAGCAATATATGATCGATATAATTACCTCGAGGAACAAATGTCTGATCCGAGTGCCCTTGCGGATATGGAGCGCTATACCAAGATAGGTAAGGAATACAAAGACCTGAAAGTCGTGGTAGAAACCTACTTGGAATACCGGGATCTTCTGACCAATATCAAGACTGCCAAAGAAATGCTGAACGATAAGGAAATGAAAGAGTTGGCAGAGATGGAATTGGAGGAATTGGAACCCCTCCGGGAGGAAATGGAAGAAAAAATAAAAATGCTGCTCATTCCTAAAGACCCGGATGATGACAAGGATGTGATCTTTGAAATCCGTTCCGGTACCGGTGGTGATGAAGCCAGCCTTTTTGTCGGAGATCTCTATCGCATGTACAGCCGCTATTTTGATAGCCAGGGTTGGTCCGCTGAAGTCGTATCAGCCAATGAAGGTACAGCTGGCGGTTATAAGGAACTCGTGATGGAAGTGTCAGGTGAAGAGGTATACGGCAAACTCAAATTTGAATCGGGAGGACACCGGGTACAACGCGTGCCTAAGACCGAATCACAAGGCAGGGTACATACTTCTGCCGCTACCGTTGCAGTGATGCCCAAAATCGAACCCGAAGAGATCAATGTGCGTAGGGATGAACTGCGCTACGATGTCTTTCGTGCCAGTGGGGCTGGTGGACAGCACGTAAACCGGACGGAATCGGCAGTTCGTATCGTTCATATTCCTACCGGCATCGTATCGGAAAGCCAGGATAGTCGTTCTCAGATTAAAAACCGAGAAATAGCCCTGCAACGCCTGATGGTCAAAATAGTAGAGGTGCAACGTAAAGAAGAGGCTTCTACCGTAGCCGCACAGCGTCGGCTTCAGGTTGGCTCCGGTGACCGCTCAGAAAAAATCCGCACCTATAATTTTCCCCAAAACCGACTAACTGACCACCGCATCAACCTCACCCTCTACAACCTGGATCAGGTCATGGATGGCCAAATTGGTGATATTATCGAAGCACTGCAGGTGGCTGATAATGCGGATAAGATGAAGACGGGAGAGGAGTAAGGAGGGGTTAGAAAGGAGGTTTTAGACGGTAGGTTTTGGGTTTTAGGGGGAGTTTGGAGAAGAGGGACTGTGGGGGTGAATTGGTTTAGGAAGGTTTAGGAAGGTTTAGAAGGGTTTAGGAGGTTTAGGATGGAATAGTTCTTTCCAGTTTGTACGGTTTTTTCAATCTTTCCGAGGGAAATTGGTTTAGGCGGTTTAGGAAGGAGGTTTTAGGCGGTAGGTTTTGGGTTTTAGGGGGAGTTTGGAGAAGAGAGACTGTAGGGGTGGATTGGTTTAGGAAGGTTTAGAAGGGTTTAGGCGGTTTAGGATGGAATAGCTCTTTCCAGTTTGTACGTTTTTTTCAATTTTTTCAAGGAAAACAAGTTTAGCAGGTTTAGAGTGGAGTAACTCTTTCCAATTCCATTTTTTCCAGAAAACCAGGTTTTAGAGGAGTGGGCATGATAGAAACGGATATGATGATGAATTTAATCAGGTAATTTTTTTAGGACGGGTGACCTTGCCTTCTAATTACTTGTCATTACTAGGGTTATTTTTCGAGTGGAGCGACAAGCTCTGCAAATGCGGCTTGTATGCCTGGGCTGGAGGCAATAATTTCTCCGCCAAACAAGTAATCTGTCCCGCCAGAAAAATCGGTGACCAGCCCACCAGCTTCCTGTACAATGAAAGCACCTGCTGCTACATCCCAGGCATTGAGGCTGTATTCGAAAAAGCCATCAAATCTGCCACAGGCAACATAAGCCAAATCCACGGCTGCTGATCCGAACCGGCGAATACCGCGGGTCCTACGCATAAATTCAGCCAAAACCTGTAAATAGGCTTGCATTTTCCCATAGTCGTGGTAAGGGAAACCGGTAGCGATGAGGCTATCTGAAAGCTGACTGTTGGGACTTACCCGGATCGGTTTTTTATTACAAAAAGCGCCACCTCCATTCCAGGCGTAAAAACACTCATCCCGGTTGACTTCATAGACAAACCCCAGGACGGTCTTGTTCTGGTGTTGAAGGGCAACACTGACCGAAAATACCGGCAACTGGTGCAGAAAATTTGTAGTTCCATCCAATGGGTCAATGATCCATTGCAAGTCACTATGTTGAGTGGTGATGGTTTCCTCTTCGGTGAGAAAGGTAGCCTGGGGCAATAACTTACCCAAACCTTCCACCAGCTGTTCTTCGGCCGTCCGGTCTACATAACTGACCAGACTGTTGAGGCTTTTGGTAATGATGTCCTCTCTGGTCACCTTTGGCATCTCAGAGTGAATAAATTCTCCCGTTTTCAGGATAATGGGGAGGGCTTGTCGGCATAGTTTTTCCAGGTCCATGGGAGATTTATTTTACCAATTGATAGATATCGGGCAAATTGCGGCCCAGTTGGTTATAGTCGAGACCATAGCCTACTACGAACTTAGACGGGATTTCAAAACCAACATATTGAACATTAAGGTCGTACTGCATGGCATCGGGTTTGACCAGCAAAGTGCAAATGGCGGCGGAAGCAATACCCATGGCTTTCAGGTCTGGTAATAAGGAATGCATGGTTTTGCCGGAATCTACGATATCTTCAACGATGATGAGGTGCCTACCTTCGATGGATTGTTCCAAGCCAATAAGAGTAGCTACATTGCCGGTTGACCGGGTACCCCGATAGGAAGACAGTTTGATGAATGAAACTTCACATTCAAAATCACAGGCTCTGATCAGGTCGGCTGCAAAAACGAAGGCTCCATTGAGCACACCCAAGAAGAGTGGATTTTGCCCGGCATATTGCTGCTTTAATTCGCTCCCCAACTCCTGGACGCGCTTTTGAATCTCCGCTGCCTGCAAGTAGGGGCGGAATTGCAAATCGTGCAATTGAATGATGGGATAGGATTGCGACATGACGTATTTTTGGCGGGGAAGTAAGGGTTTATCTGTTGTAAATTCAAATAATGGAGCCACTTTTTGTGAAAGAACCATGAAATTTGTTGATTGATTACGGATCACTTATATGGTAATTTTCTGACATTTACAAAATAACTATCTTCGCAACATGTTATTGTCCTATCTCAATCAAAACGATATTGAAGCTGGCTGTGATGAAGCTGGACGGGGCTGTCTGGCAGGACCGGTTTTTGCTGCAGCAGTGATTTTGCCCACTTCCTTTAGCCATGCCCTACTCAATGATTCCAAACAACTCAACGAGCGTCAACGTTACGAGGCACGAACCATTGTAGAGGCCAATGCCCTGAGTTGGGCGGTAGCACAAGTAGATCCCACAGAAATAGACGAGATCAATATCCTGAATGCTTCCTTTTTGGCCATGCATCGTGCCCTGGACCAGCTGGAGTTACGACCGACCAGCCTCCTGATTGATGGCAATCGGTTTAGAGCTTATGGAGAAATCCCTTTTCATTGCATTATAAAAGGTGATGGCAAATACCTGAGCATTGCAGCGGCCTCCATCCTGGCAAAAACCTATCGCGACGATTATATGCTGGACCTGGCCAAAACTCATCCCCAATATAGCTGGTCTTCGAATAAAGGATACCCTACAGCCGCTCACCGTGAGGCAATCAGGTTGCATGGTGCGACGGTACACCATCGCCGGTCGTTCCGATTATTGCCGGATATGGTGCAAGGTAAGCTGTTTTAGTGCCTGTTTGGAGGTCAAACTTACGCTTGCGCTGAAGCTTTCTCCAGGCGTCTGCGCCATGCTCCTTCGCTGAAGCTTCGGCGCAAGCGAAAGGCTTCGACGACGGCGCGCGGCCATAGTACTTAAATAGGTACATTTTTTTTGCTAAAGCGCTTCCGAAACCAAGGATAGGTGAACACCACGCCCATAATAATGAGTACTCCAAAGTAAAAATTGGCGGTTAATTCCTGGCTATCGTCCAACAGGATCAATGCCAGAGCAATGCCGTAGACGGGTTCCAGATTGATGGTTAGGTTGGCGGCAAAAGCGGTTAGATGTACCAGGGAGCGCAGGGCGAGCACGTAGGCCAGAGTGGTGCAGAATAGTGCCAGTACCAGCAGGTAACCCCAATCTACCAGGGAGGGCATGAATTGTAACGCTCCAGCTGTATTATACAGCGCAAATGGCAGAATCAAGCTAAGGAAGAGCCAGGCGGTACCCAATTCCAAAAAGGTGATGTTGAGCACATTGGATTCGCCGATATATTTTTTATTAAGTGTGCCAAAGAGGGCGGCTAGAAAAGCCGATAGCAAACCCACCCAAATACCGGACATCATACTTAATTCTGTGGCATTAACAATGAGAATCATACCCGGTAAGATCAGCAGGCCAAGGGCAATTTCATAACCTTTGACCTTTTGGCGCATAATCCAGGGCTCCAGCAGGGAGGTGAAAAAGGAAGTGGTCGCCATACAAACCAGAGCGATGGAGGCATTGGCCAGTTTAATGGAGCCATAAAAAGCAAGCCAATGCAGGGCAACCAGCACACCAATACCCATAAATCGAAGCAGAAGGCGGCGAGGCATCTGTCGGATTAGGGGAACGACTTTTATTAAAAACAGGAGGCTGATACTAGTGAGTAATACCCTCCACCAGACCAGCACAAGTGCCGACAACTGAATCAAATCCCCTAAAATAGCCGTAAAGCCAAATAACAGTACTGCTACGTGTAATTCAAGGTAAGCTCTTTTTTCCGAATCCATTGATTTTTATTAAATTGGCTTAAAGGAACAAAAAGCTATGAATAACTTCTTTAAAAAATAAACATACTTTTAACTTTACCGTTTTCAATCAAAAATCCTTCTTTGACAAAGATACTCTGATTGTCAAAGTATATTTAAAATTGATACCTATGTCTTTACAAATTGGCGATAAAGCGCCTGCCTTTACCCTCTTTTCTTCAGAAAAAGCAAAAGAATCCTTGTCGGCTTATCAAGGCAAAAATGTGGTTTTGTTATTTTTTCCAATGGCATTTACCAGCGTATGCACTACGGAGCTGTGCAGTATGAGAGATAATATTGCCACCTATGGCAATCTAAATGCCTCGATATTGGCGGTCTCGGTAGATTCTCCTTTTACCCTGGCAAAATTTAAAGAAGAACAAAAGCTAAACTTCCCCTTGCTTTCGGATTTTAATAAAGAGGTGTCCAAAGCTTATGGCACATTTTATGAGGAATTTGTGATGGGAATGAAGGGCGTTTCTAAGCGTTCAGCCTTTGTTATTGATAAAGATGGCATTATTCGCTTTGCGGAAGTGTTGGATACTGCAACAGATTTGCCTAATTTTACATCGATAAAGGAAACTTTATCCAACTTAAATTAGTTATAAGTTATTAAATCTAATTAGGTTTAACAACTTTAAATATGTTTAGAGCTATATCATGCTCTTACGCTCAAAACACCAAAAAATGCTCTGGGAAGAACTGGAAGAAGAAGTAATCGTTGAAGAAGATATTGAGGACTCCGATATAGGGGAGCGATCTCAGTTGATTGTTTATAATGATGATCACAATACTTTTGATTGGGTTATTGATTCCTTTATAGAAGTACTTGATCATTCCCAGGCACAAGCAGAGCAATTGGCAATGATTATTCATTTCAAGGGTAAAGCGACTGTTAAAACTGCTCCTAAGAATGTGCTCAAACCCAAAAAGGATGCACTGATCGATCGCGGTTTATCAGCAGTGATTGAAGAGGTGGGTTGATCCTTGCGAAACAACTTTATAAACAAAGCAATGGCAACAACTGTCATTGCTTTGTTTTTATGACTCAATATTATGCCTGTTTTTTGGTTACCTGAAGACGAACTGATCTTTCCCGACCCTGAATTGGCTGACCCCAATGGGGTGTTAGCTGTAGGGGGCGATCTGTCGCCGGAGCGGTTGTTGATGGCATACCAAATGGGCATTTTTCCTTGGTTTAATCCCAATGAACCCCTGGTGTGGTGGTCGCCGGATCCGCGTTTTGTGCTGTTTCCGGAAAAGCTGAAAGTAGCTCGATCAATGCGTCCCTATTTCAACCAGAAGAAATTTCGGGTGAGCCTGGACCAGGATTTCCGGGCAGTGATCACCAACTGCCAACAATATAGACGGATGGGACAGGGAGGAGGAGGTACCTGGATCACCAGGGGTATGCTCGAAGCCTATTGCCGGTTGCATGAACTGGGCTACGCTCATTCTGTAGAGGTGTGGAAAGGTGAGGCCCTGGTGGGGGGCTTATACGGAATAGCCTTAGGGAAAATATTTTATGGAGAATCGATGTTTGCCAAAGAAAGTAATGCCTCTAAATTTGGGTTTATCTCTTTGGTGAAAATACTACAAAAGCAAGGTTACTGGCTGATTGACTGCCAGCAGGAAACCCGGCACCTGGAAAGCCTGGGAGGAGAGCGCATTGATCGAAAAGACTTTTTATCCTGGTTAGAAAAAAACCAGCAAGAACCGACTTTAACAGGAAATTGGAAAGATGTTCACCATACATGATAAATTATGCGACTGTTGCGATTGCTAACCATATTTACATTGTTCTTCCTTGTAGCTTTTACTTTTACCGGAAAGCGCGAATACCCACAAGATGATTTCCGTTCACCGATTAATAATACCCTTCGTCTGGCCGGTACTTTTGGTGAATTGCGTCCCAACCATTTTCATGCGGGTATTGATATTAAAGGGGCCACTGGTACCCCCCTGTTCTCAATTGCAGATGGCTATGTGTCGCGTATTAAGGTGGGGTCTGGGGGGTATGGTCAGGTGCTTTATATTCGCCATGCCAATGGTTTTACTTCCGTTTATGCACACATGGATCGCTTTGCCCCGGAATTGGAGGAACTGATCAGAAGTTACCAATACCAGCAAGAAACATTTGAAGTAGAAATTTATCCGGAAAAAGACCAATACAGTTTAAAAAAAGGCGATCAAATTGGAACAATGGGCATGACAGGCTCGGCTTTTGGGCCTCATCTTCATTTTGAAATCCGGGATTCCCGTACGGAAAAGCCGATTAACCCCTTACTTTTTGGCTTTAAAGTAGCCGACAACCAGCCTCCCAAAATGCATGAATTGCGCGTGTATTCCATCAATGATCAGCGGGAGACTAGTGATGGGAAATCCTATGGCCTAATCAAAACCAAAAGTGGCTATCAGACCAAAAGTGATACACTCTTTGTAGCTAGCGACCGGGTGGGGTTTGCTTTAAAAACCTACGACCACATGGATGGCGTAACCAACTGGAATGGCATTTATAGTTTGGAAATGTACCAGGACGACTCGCTGTCCTTTCAATTTGAGATGGAAACTTTTGCCTTCAATGAAACCCGTTTCCTCAATGCGCATCTGGATTATGAGGAGCAGGTTTCTGCCGGTAGTTATTTCAATAGATGTCACCTGCTTCCCGGCAATGAGCTATCTATTTACAATCACCAGACCAACTTTGGCGTTATCAAAGTAAGCCCCAATAGAGCTAGCAAAATGGAACTGGTCGTGAAGGATATTGCTGGCAATGAATCCCGCCTGACCTATTGGGTAAAACGGCACGACATCATCAATCCTAAACCATTGCCGCATTACAGTTATTTTCTGCCCTACAACCAAGGTAATGCTATAGATAATGGCGACTTTTTTCTCTATTTGCCCAAAGGCAGCCTTTATGAAAATTTATACCTGGATTATGATGGGCAGTATGAACAAACCAATAATGTCTATTCCAATATTCACCATATCCACGATTTTAAAACGCCGGTCCACCAGTATTTTGATCTGGGCATACGTCCGGTGTTGTTGCCTGATGAACTACGCGACAAGGCCTTTGTTGCTTATTGTGGTAAAAACAATACCTATTATAATTGTGGGGGCCAATGGGATAAGGGTATGTTGCAAACCAAGGTACGGGCTTTTGGCGATTACTGCATTATGACCGATACGATTCCTCCCAGGATTCAGGTGGTTGATTTTCAGCGAGATATGCGGAGGTTTTCTGAAATGAGCTTCAAAATTACGGACAATTTTCCCACAGCGCGCAATATAGATGATCTTAGTTACCGAGCTACCGTTGACGGCCGATGGATACTGATGGAGCTAGATGGAAAAAAAGACAAGATTACCCACCGCTTTGACGATCGCATCACGCCGGGACAGCACCAATTGCGACTGGTGGTCAGAGATGTATTGGGCAATGAGAGAGTATTTGAGCGGGAATTTATCCGGTAACAAAGACGGGAGAAAAGGCGCTATGAATCTGGAAGAGCTATCTTTTTTCTGAGGGCTTTTTTTTCTGCTTGCGCTTTCTTTCTTTTTAAGCGGGCTTTGGGGTTTGTCTGTCGAGGTTTGACCTTCTTTCTTTTGGGCCGCGGACGCAGTGCCTGGCGTAATAATTCTTCGAGTCGACGAATGGTCAGTTCTTTGTTGTGGTGTTGAGAGCGAGTCTCTGAACAACGGACGGAAAGAATGCCTTCCTGGTTGATTCTTCCAGCCAAACTTTGGTTTATCTTTTGTTTTTCCTCTTCACTTAGTGCTAAAGAAGCCGCTATGTCAAACAACAATTCGGCCTGGCTCGACACCTTGTTGACGTGTTGGCCACCACTCCCCGAACTTCGACTGAAGCGAAAATTTAGCTCTTTATATAGTTGATTTAAATCCATGATGATCCTAAAACGGGAGAAGTTAGGGAAAAGTTCCATATATGATGGCCCTCGTACTTAAATCGAAAAACAACATGAAAATATGTCATGTGTTTTCAAAAATAAGTGACATATCGTCATGTTGTTAAAAAAAAGCTGCCTCTTTTTCCTATTAAATGAACTGGTACGGCAATTGCAATAGTGAGTTTGAAGATTTGAATTAATTAACTGTAAAAATCAATATTATGTTAGCCGTAAAACCAGTCCATAGAAGTGGTGCATCTTTCCCTTCAAATCGTCTTTTCAACGATTTTTTTGAAAGAACCAATGGAATTTCACTGCCAGCTGTAAATACTTCGGAATCGGCTCTTGCTTTTCGCCTGGAAGTTGCTGCACCTGGTTTGGAAAAGTCGGATTTTCAGTTGTCTATAGAAAAAGACATCCTGACGATTGCTGTGAACAAAGAATACAAGGTAGCAGAAGGAGAAACCGTTAAAAGAAGAGAATTTGGTCACTATGCGTTCAAGCGCAGTTTCCAATTACCTGATGCGGTCGATCAAGAAAAGATAGAGGCCAGCTATAGCCAGGGGATTTTGGTAATCAATTTGCCAAAAAAAGAAGAAGCCAGCCCCAAAAACATACCCATTGTCTAAAAATGACAATTTCTTGACCGTTCTAAAAAAATCTTTTGAAACAAAAAATGTTTATAATCATGAATATGATCAATTATAGGCCATTAAGTACGACAAAAGCCTTTAATCAGTTGTTTGACAATTTTTTCAACCAAAATCTTTCCAATAGTATTGGAGCAGATAGTTTGATCAGCCATCCTTCGGTAAATGTTGTGGAAAGCGACAACAATTTCCGGATTGAGCTGGCCGCTCCAGGTTTTGAGAAAGAAAATTTTGAGCTAAAGGTTGAAAGAGGTTATTTGAAATTATCGGCTTCTACATCGGAAAAGAAAGAAGAAGTTGAGGAAGGAAAATATAAGCGTCGCGAGTTTAACTATGTGTCATTTAGTAGAAGTTTTCAACTTCCAGAATCCGTAGACACTGAAAATGTCGTAGCTATTTACGAAAAAGGAATCTTAGTTGTAACTTTGCCTAAGAAAGCCGAGGCACAGGTGGAAAAATCCCGCCTGATAGAAATTAAATAAACAACAGCAGATTTGAGCTGTTTTAAGAATAGTTAATAGGGTTTTAGGTGTTTAATTTTGGACCGACACAATCATGTGTCGGTCTTTTTTTTGTCATTTCGGAAAGAAAGAAAATGCTCAAAAAAGTCAACCCGGCAGCTTTCGTCACCGGGTTGCTCAAGAAAATCCAACTTCAAAAAGGAGAATAGTGTACTCTAAAGGAGTTGTAGTCGTGTTTATTTAGGGCAGACCCTTACTCTTTGTTGGAAAATCTTAACCCTTTAAGAGCAGTATCATTGGGATGACCACAACTACTGTATTCTTTTATTCACAGCTATAATATAAAAATAGTTGATGCTATTGTATTCCGTAGGTGTATACCAATAATGGTCCGGACTTAAATCGGTAAATGGAGGTAGGGGGGAATTCTATCGCGAGAATAAATACTTTTAGACCTTACAAAAATAGGGGAAATATAGATGGAAATCAATTAAATCAGCAATTTTTAAAATTTTAAATGCGTTGCGGCTGCTTCCAGTTCTTCATAAAAGTCGGGGCCATATTTACGGATTATGGCTTCCTTTAGGAACTGAAAGACTGGGAGTTGTTCTTTTTTTCCCAGATCACAAGCAGCTGAGCAGATATCCCAGCGGTCATAATTGAGGGCTTCAAATCCACTTTCAGGTGATTTACTGATCCGGATAGGGTAAAGGTGGCAGGAGATCGGTTTTTTAAAATCGATAGCTTCGGCCTTGTAGGCGGTTTCAATGCCGCATTTAGCGATGCCTAATTTATCATAAGTCATATAGGCACAGGGGCCTCCGTCAATCAGTGGTGTAGCATAATCTTGTGTTTCTTGCTGATAAACATAAGTTCCTTCAGCTTCAATAACAGCTATACCTGCCGGACTCAGAAAGGGTTTAACCTTATCGTAGATGTGTTCTAAAGTGGCCATTTCTTCTGGCTCAAGTGGAGCGCCAAAGTCACCTTCCCAGCAACAGGCTCCTTTACAGGATGTCAAGTTGCAGAGGAATTGTTCCTCCACCACGTCATCACTGATTAAAATATCCTGGACAATAATCATTTTTGTTGGTTGAATTCGTAGTCGGCTAGCAGCCAATTACAGCGAATACTAATGCAAATATCGGATACCTAGAGCAATAAAACGGCTAAAAATTGTATTTTAGCGATAAATATTATTGACAAAAGTAGACAAGATGAAGAAAATTGTACTGAGCCTTTCTTTTTGCCTGGCAGTTTTGGCGCTTTCTGCACAAGCCACTATTGACCAGCAGGCTGTTCAGCAGGCAACAGATGAGCTGACCGCCCTCTACCAATTAGATGCGCAGCAGACGCCAAAAATGCAGATCATTCAGGAACGTCTATTCCGCAATCTGGCCGAAATTGAAGTCCTTAAAGACCAGCAACCCATACTTTACCTGGAAAAGAAAAAAAACATCCGCAGAGGGATGGAAGCCTCTATCAAAATGATGCTTACTACGGACCAGATGGCTATTTTCAATCAGCAATTAGTGGAGCGCAGAAAAAAAGAATCTGACAAAATTAAAAATTTGAAAGCTGAAGGTGCCAGTAAGGAAGCAATTCAAATGGCCCTATTGGAAATCGAATAGCTACACTTTTGGAACACAAAGAATCAAAAAAGCACCTTCTCGTAAGGTGCTTTTTTGCTTTATATTGGACATATTTAATGAATTTGAAAACAAACTACCTACCATAGCTGTATTTTTTATAGAATCTATTTACTATTTGGAGGCTTAAGCCCTTATTAAATAGGAATTTTTGTCGTTAAGATTCGGAAAATGCCTACCTTTGAGCCTCCAAAAAGAGGGCAATCTTCCAGGCAGGAAAAAAATATCACGCTTTTTACATAATAACCGAATAAAATTGATGGATCCCCTAAAACAAAAGTTTAATCAGAAAGCAGCCGAGCTAAAAAAAGAGATCAAAGCTCTACTCAAAGAAAAAGGTAATACCAAGGTAGATGAAGTTGTCTTGAGCCAAGTTTTTGGTGGTGCCCGAGGAATCAAGATGATGTTATGGGAAACTTCCCAACTCGATCCTATTGAAGGCATTCGCTTTCGTGGATACTCTATTCCACAACTAAGAGAATTATTACCGAAAGGTCCCGATGGGAAAGAACCACGCCCGGAAGGTTTATTCTGGTTGATGCTGGTAGGCGAAATCCCTACTGATGATCAGGTAAAATGGCTGACCGGCCAATGGACGCACCGTAGCAATGTACCCGAGCATGTTTTCAAAATGCTGGATAGCCTGCCGGTAGATACGCATCCAATGACTCAATTTTCTTCAGCTATCATTGCTATGCAAACGGAGAGTTGTTTTGCCCGGCGCTATGCTGAAGGGATGTCAAAAACGGAGTATTGGGATGCCACCTATGAGGATACCATGAATCTGATTGCCCGTTTACCACGGGTAGCTGCCTATATTTATCGCCGTACTTTCCACGGTGGAGATCATATTACGCCGGACTTCTCCCTGGACTGGGCCGGTAATTTTGCCCACATGTTAGGGTTTAAAGATCCGGACTTTAAGAGTCTGATGCGGCTTTACATGACCATCCATGCAGACCATGAAGGTGGCAATGCGTCGGCGCATGCTACTCATTTGGTCGGCTCTACGCTTAGTGATCCCTATTATTCTTTGGCAGGTGGTATGACTGCGCTTGCTGGACCACTACACGGTTTGGCCAATCAAGAAGTCATCAAGTGGATTTTCCGAATGCTGGATGCAATTGGAACGAATAAACCCACCAAAGAACAGATTGCTGAATATGTAAAAAGCACACTCGCTGCAGGACAGGTGATTCCGGGTTATGGCCACGCGGTATTGCGCCGCCCCGACCCCCGTTTTATGGCTCAAAAGCGGTTTGCTGAAGAAAATATTAAAGATGCAGATATCGTAAATGTAGTCTGGAAAATATTTGAAGTAGTGCCACCAATCCTGGAAAGCCTAGGCAAGGTGAAAAATCCATGGCCTAATGTGGACGCACACTCGGGTTCTTTGTTGGTACACTACGGTTTGAAAGAAAACGAATATTATACGGTGCTGTTTGGCGTATCCAGAGCATTGGGTGTGCTTTCGGCTCTCTGCTGGTCGCGGGCACTTGGCCTACCACTGGAGCGGCCTAAATCAGTTACCTTTAATTGGGTTAAGGAATTTCTGAAAAAAACAGAAGAAACAGAGCAAGTAGCAGGTTAGTACCTGTTTGTAATACAAAACTTTCTAAGAACCATAAAAAGAAAGTGAAAATTCGTCGCAGGATATTTGTTGTTCGATGTTTCTAATGACATCGGATGATGGGTATGTTGTGACGATTTTTTTTTAGTACTTGATTGTAATTTACATGGTAACGAGGATAAACTTTACTTATTGAGATTGGTTGTAGACAATAAAGTTGTTCAGCGCAGAGATGACGAGCGATCCCACTACTGAACAACGCTAATAGAATGGCAAATTTATTATGGCAGATAACCAGGAAAACGGAACGACCGATAACGGAACCATAAAAGAGCAAGAGTTTATCGAAGTGATTGGCGCCAAAGAGCACAATCTGAAGGATATCGATGTGCGCATCCCTCGTAATAAACTTGTGGTCATTACAGGCATTAGTGGCAGTGGCAAATCCTCCCTGGCTTTTGACACTATTTATGCTGAGGGTCAGCGCCGGTATATGGAAACCTTTTCGGCCTATGCCCGCCAATTTATTGGTGAAATGGAGCGCCCGGAAGTCGAACAGATTTCAGGCCTTAGTCCGGTCATCTCTATTGAACAAAAGACTACTGGCCGGAATCCGCGGTCGACAGTAGGCACCATCACTGAAATTTATGACTTTTTACGTCTGTTATATGCCCGTGCCGGAGTAGCTCACTCTTATGTGACGGGCAAGCCCATGATAAAATACAGTGAAGACCAGATGAAGGACTTGATCATGGAGCAATATGCCGGAAAAAGGATTGCGCTGCTGGCTCCGCTGGTCCGTGGCCGGAAAGGACATTACCGGGAACTGTTTGAACAAATGATGAAGCAGGGATATACTAAAGTCCGCGTAGATGGGGTGATGGAAAACATCAAACCCGGGATGCAACTGGATCGCTACAAAGTCCATGATGTAGAGCTGGTCATTGATCGCCTGAAAATTGGTGAGGATCGTCGGGATCGCTTGAATGATTCCTTGCAAACAGCGCTTAAAATGGGCAATGATCTGTTGATGATCATGAATGTTGATACCGATGAGGTCTCTACCCTGAGCAAACAGTTGATGGACCCGGAATCAGGAATTTCCTATGAAGAGCCCTCCCCAAACTCCTTCTCCTTTAATTCTCCCTATGGCGCTTGCCCGTCGTGTAAAGGCCTGGGCATGGTCAATCAGGTAGATATGGCCAAGGTGGTGCCCGACGATAGTAAGAGCATCAATGAAAAGGGCATTGCTCCCTTTGGTGAAGTCCGGGACAACTTAACGTTTAAACAACTGAGAGCTATTGCTCGTCGCTATGAATTTACCTTTGCTACTCCGGTCAAAGAAATTCCGGCCGAGGCTTTGGAAACGATCCTCAATGGCGGCAATGACAGTTTTGAGATCAAGCTGAGTTACAGCTCTCATGATTTTTCTTATAACCTTGCCCAGGAAGGCTTGCTGAAAATGCTGGAGCGCTGGTATGAAAATTCTACCTCTGAAAAGATCCGTTCCTGGGTAGAAGAATTTATGACCATCAATTCCTGTCCGGAATGTGGAGGGCAACGTTTGCGGAAGGAATCCCTACATTTTAAAATCCACGATAAAAATATATCCGACCTGGCGCAAATGGATATCATCGAGCTGAGTGATTGGATGCAAAACCTGGAGGATCACCTCACTGAGCGTCAACTGGTCATCGCAGCGGAAATACTTAAAGAAATTCGCTTTCGGCTTGGTTTTTTGTTACATGTCGGCCTTGATTACCTCATGCTCGACCGGCCAGCCAGAACACTTTCAGGAGGAGAATCACAACGCATCCGCCTGGCCACACAAATTGGGTCGCAGCTCACAGGCATTACCTATATTCTGGATGAGCCCAGTATTGGATTACACCAACGCGACAATCAGCGACTGATAGAAGCGCTAAGGGAACTATCGGAAATTGGCAATACTGTCTTGGTAGTAGAGCACGACAAAGACATTATGCTAGCTTCTGACTATCTGATCGACCTGGGCCCTGGGGCCGGTAAACATGGTGGAGAACTGGTGGGG
The DNA here is from genome assembly GCA_021604865.1 of Saprospiraceae bacterium. GTDB lineage: Bacteria > Bacteroidota > Bacteroidia > Chitinophagales > Saprospiraceae > BQJU01. The sequence continues at coordinate 17,140 of BQJU01000052.1, forward strand.
GAAGGCGTACCTGAAGATTTTATTAAAAATGATACACTGACCTCAGAATACCTCAACAATAAACGTCGGATAGAGATCCCTGAAAAGAGGCGGAAAGGCAACGGAAATTTGCTGGAGCTGAAAGGAGCATCTGGCAACAACCTCAAGACCGTTAATGTGAAAATTCCCCTGGGGACATTCACCTGTATTACGGGCGTATCAGGTAGTGGGAAATCTACGCTAATCAATGAAACCCTATACCCGATTTTGCGCCAGCATTTTTATAAGAGCATTGCCAAACCGATGCCTTATAAAACGATCAAGGGCCTTGAGCATACCGATAAAGTGATTGAAATTGACCAGTCGCCAATCGGGCGTACACCGCGATCAAATCCGGCTACCTATACGGGGGTATTTACCGATATTCGCAAGATATTTTCCGAGCTACCGGAAGCCAAAATACGAGGCTACAAACCGGGGCGTTTTTCTTTTAATGTGAAAGGAGGGCGGTGTGATGTTTGCGAAGGGTCGGGTATGCGGGTCATTGAAATGAACTTCCTTCCCGATGTGTATGTCGAGTGCGAAAAGTGTCTGGGACGTCGCTACAACCGGGAAACGCTAGAAGTCTTATTCAAGGGTAAGTCTATTAGCGATGTACTGGATATGACGGTTAGTGAAGCGGTCACTTTTTTTGAAAAGATACCCAATATTTTCAGAAAGCTAAAAACGCTGAATAGTGTTGGCCTGGGATACATCACTCTGGGGCAACAGGCAACAACCCTTTCCGGTGGCGAAGCACAACGAGTAAAACTGTCGGAAGAACTATCCAAACGCGATACCGGAAATACCGTCTACATCCTCGACGAACCGACTACCGGATTGCATTTTGAAGACATTAAACACTTGTTGAGGGTTTTGAATAAACTAGTTGATAAAGGCAATACGGTGATTGTCATTGAACACAACCTCGATGTGGTCAAAGTGGCCGATTATATCATCGATATGGGACCAGAAGGTGGCCAGCGTGGCGGTACGGTTGTTTGTGCGGGTACGCCGGAAGAGGTCGCTAAGAAAAAGAAAAGTTATACGGGGCAGTTTTTGAAGGCGGAGCTATAAAAATCAGATAAAATGCTACAAGTAGGAGTGGGCATATTTGTGCAATACAAAAATAATTTGAATTAGATTATGTTTTTTGTAGGAATAGATATATTAAAATAAATATTATTTTTTGAGTACAAATCAATGCATTATAACGTATGACGGCTGGTCAATTAATAGAAGACAGTAAAAAGTTTATTCAGGCCGAGGAATGGGATAAGGCAGTAGTTGCCTTACACGAGGCCATCAAGATTGACCCCAAAAACATGGTGGCTAGAATTTCTTTAATCAGAGCCTACCATATTCAGGGACTGGATTTAAAAGCATTGTATTTATGTGGTTTTACCCTGCAAATTGCCAACCATCCTATTCATCTTTGTCAGCTTTATAATTTCATGGGAGCCATTGCTGTAGAAATTGCCAAATTTTCAAATTCGAAAATGCACTATGATCAGGCACTGGAGTTTTTTGAACAATCCTGGCAGAATAATCAGGATGATGTGATTCCCATATACAATCTGCTGGAAACCAATATTATTTCTTCCCGGCAACTTGAAAACCAACAGGAGATTTATCTGGAGAAAGCCAAGCATTATTCTCAGGAATTGATCGTGATGTTGGAGCAAAAAAAGGGGAATGCCGCCAATTATGCTCCGACGGTGTACAAACAGGCCACCGCAATTTTTCCAAAGGATGCGTTTTGGGAAGAAAAATTGCTGTATATCAAGGGTTTATCAGATAAGTACCTTTGATTTTGAGTAGGTAGCCTTGACTTTCAATCTAAAGAACCTTATCTTTGCAAGGATTTATATTTCAAAAAAACAGATTATTATGTACCTGCAACTTCGGATTATAATTCATGAAGACATTCTTGATATATAACACCTTTGTTATTAGGTCTTTTTGTTTATTCCATAGAATTATCTTCCTCTTCGCCTTTCACTTCAATATCAATACGGGTATTCACTTCTCCCCAGCTATGGATGATGATGCTGCTGCTGCCTACGTTAATGGTTTTGTTTACCTTTTGTAAGCGGTGTTTTAAGTCTCGCTCCAGTCTCATCATGGCGTATACCTTAAAAAATGGGTTGGAAAAGGAATATTTTTTGGAATCATCATCAAATCTCAGGACCTCGTCTCTCTCTGGGCTGGTCAGCTGTTCCAGGCAGTAGGTCAAATGATCTTTTTGGAAAAAGGGTTTTATTTTTCTTATTTCATTCAACAATTCTGTGTAGGTGATTTCCTCTATTTGCAAGCCAAGCATGGCATTGATGACGGTGGTCCATTCATTTGATTGATTATCTTCTTCAATTCTGGTTGCCCGGTCGTAGATGGCTTTAAACGAATCAGATTGCTCCTTGACGTATTTTTGAACGGCTAGATCCAAATCATTGCTTTCAAATTGCATTCGGGTTTTACCTTTTTGTTTGTCTATCCTTTGTGAAATGCACAGATTCAAGCATAAATGATGGCAAACAGATGCCAATCCATTGGAAAGGTTGATTATTTTTTCTTCTACTTTTTCGGAAAAATCTATTCTCAACAAATTTTTGCCTTTACTCATAATTGATTTTATTTCCTCTTCTCTCATGAGTGGAACATAAATTTCTGCTACCCGGTCTTTCAGGTTTTTATTGGAATCGAATAATTCCCTGGGGCTTCCAACTGCGCCAATGGCAATGATTTTAGTCTGTTTATCTTTACTGGCAATATCCTTAAAGATTTTCATGATGTGGGCAAGCCTTACCCTTTCTTCATTTTTCACCTTATGGAAATCTTCAATAACCCAGATGCAATTGATTGCTCCAAAAAACTCCGCAAGCCTTTGGGGTGAGAGTTGTACGGGCAGAATCCTCTTCAGCGTTGTGGTGTTGTCTGTATTTATTTCTCCATTTAATTTTGCTTCAATTCCCAGATATTTCGCCTTCAACTCTTTAGAAATTTTGTACTTCGTTGATTGGCTTTTTTCTTCTATGTAATAGGGGTTTAGCTTGTCAAAAGCGGAAAGGATAATTTGATTGATGGTAGTTGTTTCTTCGCAGGAAGTGGTGACAAAGTTTATTTTTTCTTGTTGGAGAATATTGGTGACCAATGTAGTTTTTCCACTACCGGTATAACCGTAAATAATGATTTGCCGACCATAGGTTTTTATGGCTTTTAGCAGGTCATTTTTTTGCTCGGTTCTTTCTACAAAGGTCAACTTTGCTGCTGAAGCGGGGGTGAAAACATCATATACCGTATATTTTTTTCCGCGTAACCTTTCAGAAATTAATCTGAATATTTTCATAAATGGTATTTTTCAATTAAAATAAGCAAAATTGATGATTTCACCACATCAATTTACAAAAGTGTGAAAATCACTTTGACTATCTTCCCTATATTTGCTCCTCAAATTTAAATTTCACAGCCCATGCTACCATCTATATACGATGAACTCGGTGCCGAAAACCTGCAAATAATGGTCAATAGATTCTACGATTTTGTGGTAGAAGATCCGGTCTTAAGTCCATTGTTTAAGACAGATATGGAGGTGGTGAGGCAGAAGCAATTGATGTTTTTGACACAGTTTTTTGGTGGCCCCAATTTGTATAATGAAACGTATGGCCACCCCCGGCTGCGCATGCGCCATTTGCCACACGCCATTACAGAAGATGCGGCAGTGGCCTGGTTGAAATGTATGCATCGGGCGGTTGAAAGCCTGGACATTAGTGAAGATTTAAAAAGCCAGGTCTTCAATAGCTTTCCGAGGGTGGCGGCACATATGGTGAATCAGTAGGTAGTATACTGGTCCGACCAATTTTTAATCAATTAAAACAATTGGTACCTCACAGGTTCAATGCCATTCATTCGTAAATAAACGATTAGCTGGCCACGGTGGTGGGTAATGTGATCTCGCAAAGTCATGGCTACTGTTTGTAGGGTTTTAACTGGTTGATCCGGGAAAAAGAAAAAGCTATAGGTCTGTTTGAGATCCTTTTTAGTCATGGTGGTCATCAGTGTAGCGGCGGCATCAAAATTTGTAGCAAGCTGCTTGAGTAAATCTTCTCTTGACTTACCGGAATTTCTTTCTTTAATCTTTCCAAATGCCTCTCGTAATACCTTTTCATCACCGCCAAAGTTGTTGCCCTGAAGGACGTATTGGGTTTGAAAATCCAGTACCAAGGCCATGTGCTCAATCTGTTCCCGGAAAGTGCGGACCTCTTCTGTGGGTTTGTAATCAAATTGATCTTCGGGCATTTGTTGGATAATCTCCAGGGTATATGCCTTCATATTGTCCAGAATGGAAGCCATTTCAGCACCAAATTCTGTCTTTGCAGTGGGCTGTGCGGCGATATTTACCGTAAGGAAAAACAGGAAAAAAATTGCGGATGAAGTCTTCATGTCGATAAACATTTTTATTAAATAATTAAATGAATAGATCCTTTCCAGATGGGAATGTTGGGAGGCGATATCGTACAATCAAAGACTTCACCAACTCATCAGTCTGATCACACAGCCTCCCTTCCCAATGTTTGTAAAAAAACATTATCAATACGGCCGGGTTGGGATATAACACAACAGGCCGATTTGCCCGAATGATGAAATGGTTCTGGCAATATTACAGGACGGTAAAGCTTTGCTGCAAGTAGTTAGGGTGGGAATCGGATGAATGGTACAGATGGGATGCATGAGTGGGACTTGGTGGTGACTTGGAGACGAGGTGATGGGGTGGCGGAGTAGAAAGCTATGCTATTCTCCTACTTTGGTAGTGTTCAGAATTCATTGTCTTCAATTTTTTAGGGGAGCATTGAGCATTTATAAATGTTTGATTTTCAAAAATTGCTCCGCGAAAACTTAGGGGGCACTGCGGTGAAAAATAAAAGGAGGCCACATTTCTAAATATTTTCCTTTAGTATGCAGATATAGAAAACCACTCTTTAAAAGCCCGGGCCTTGTAGCGGCTAACAGTGAGATCGAGTTTTTTTGACAAGTTTAAAGTAACTTTTAGTTTGCGATTCTCGGCATTTTCGATTTTCCGAATGGCTTTTCGATTGACGAGGTACTGCCTATTTAAACGAAAAAACGGGGAGGAGGAGATCAGCGCTTCTACTTCTTCCAGGGCATTAAAATCAGAGGTGATTTTGGGTCCATCAAATGGATGAAAGGAGACGATTCCGCCACTGGAATAGATGTAGGCGATCTCGTGAATTGGCAGGCGTATTATTTTATGGCGGGAGGAAATATTTAATAATTGTGATTGTGCGCCATTGTGTTCAACGATGGGTGGTTTGATGATTGAGGGCTTTTTTTGTTGCAAAAATCCGTACCAGTCCCGCAATGTGAGCACGGCACTTTCCAGACTGGAGATGCCCAGCATTAACCAGAGGTAACCCAAGAATTTTACCAGATTAAAGGAAGCGTTGAAAACCCATAATTGCATGGCATAAAGCACCGTGAAAACAAGTGCAGTGACCAGCCACCCCAGGGCAAATTGGGACAATAATTGTTTGACGGAATTGCGTTTTTTGGGTGGTTGCCCCAACCTGCGATGCACCTCATAATTGCATTGACACACTACCAGCCCAATGCCCAGCAGAAGGAAAAAACTGACCCAGGGAAACTGATAACCGGCCTCAAAAGGCAGTTTGCGATACACCACAAAATGCAGCAACACCAGGGCCAATAAAGGCAGGGCCGTTAAGCGGTACCAATGGAAGGGAGAGATTTGAATGTGTAGCATGGTCTGGGTGATTTTGAGATAGGTCTTAGGTTTTTGGCTTTAGGGGCTTATGCGAAATGGTCAAAATTGATTGCTATTTCTTCAGCATTTTGAACCATGTTCTAAAGTAAAACCAAGGATGATGAGCTTTGGTTTAATAATTGCAGCCTGTCTGACCAAACGATAGTCAAATATTTGCTTGACTTGAAATTGTCCCGGATATAATCTAATTTAAATGGAAACATGCTCAAAAACCAATACTGATATGAATATTAACAATATCCTCATCATTTTCCTCACTGGGCTATATATCCTTTTCCTAGGCTGTGGCGATAAAAAAAACCTCCTACCTGATGACCCAATTCCTGAAACGGTAGATACCATTTTTTACGAAAGCGGTAAATATGGTGGTTTTCCCATTGGTAGCAATTGGGTATATCATTACAAAAAGCACCTTAAAAACCCAATGACCGGAGAAGTGTTTGTCGACATTGATGAAATGAGAGAAGTGTTTGCGCAAAGCGACACCCTGATTGGCGACCACTTATACCAGAAATTAGGGCCAAAACTCATCCGGGTAGAAGCTGAAAATTACTACGAACTCATCACCGACATACACGGCGCAACCAGCGAATGGAAATACATGGACGGTGATTTGGAATCGGGCATTTGGACTACAGACACTATCCCTGTAAAATTAATACCAAATGATACGATAAGGCGCTTTGATCGCTTTGAAATCACAGCAAAAATTGCAGTCTACGATTACATCAATATTTACATGACTGACGTCGTGGAAATCAGACACACGGAATACGGATTGTATGATCATGGCCATGTGGTTATTCCAATAGTTTATACGGAAAAATATGCTGAAAATATTGGCTTGATTGAACGGGTGAAGGAGGGGGATGCTTCTGATTTGGAAGTGGAGGAGGTGGTGGATTTTTTGATTTTGCAGTGATGGGGTTGAGTGCTGTGATGGTTTTTAGGTAGACGAATAGATGAGGTAACTGGAGAAACGATTTATTTTCTCCCAAAAATTTATTCAGAAATATTAAAATGGGAGAATCAAAATGGAAGAAAATAGTAGTATACTTCATTTTTTACTTGGTCTAATAGGGCTTTCAATCCAGGAGATCTTACTGAAAAGCTAAAACTCGGTGGGTTTCAACCAGATTAAAAACGCAATAAGCAATCGCCTTTGCAAATTATGGCCATCCTTTCCCCACTAAAACTCCCAAGCAACTTTCCCTGGAAAAATGTAAATTGCTATTGCTGTTTGCCAGAAGCCAATGGCCATGCCCCCAGGCATGAAAAATCATAAATACACCAAATGAAAAAATCAATAGCTAGTAAAGGGTTTTTAGCGGCAGGCATAATAAATATTGGTGGCGTGTTGTTGTTTTCACGCTTTTTCACCAATGAAATACTGAATCAGGCAGATCCGGTGGTGATGTCCAATTTTGGATTGGTGATGATCATAGTCTGGGGCCTAGCTTATATTGCTGTAGCCAAATCCTTTGATCAAGTGAGGTGGATTTCCGCCGTATTTGCAGTGGAAAAGCTGGTCTATGTTGTCGTTTGGGGATTGTGGATGTCCAATAATGATCTTGGTGCACTTTATTCGAAAGATATGTTTGCCGGTATATTTTATACGATCTATGGGCTTAATGACTTGCTTTTTATGTTGTTTTTTATGTGGATTTTTTTAAAGTCTGCTAAAATTTCCTAGTTGAAAATCCAGCACCTATTTCTTCTCTTTTACCAATAACTCACATACGTCAACTTCCAGTATTTCCGCAATTTTAAAAAGGACTTCCAGGGGAGGCTGTATCTGGTTGGAACACCAGCGAGATACTGTTGCTTTACTGCGACTAACCTGGTCGGCGAGCCATTTACTTGTCCTTCCTTTGTCGGCAAGGACAGCTTTGAGGCGGTTGTATTTTTGCATAAATAGTGCTGAATATGATGCTGCTACAAAGGTAATCGGAATGTTATAGTAAGTAAAATGCATAATTTAGTTTAGTGGTAATAAAGTTGCATTTTATGTAACTTAGTTTTACTTTTGTAAAACCTCACATGAAAATTTTTAGTGTATGCACCTTGCTTCCATTTTAAAATTTTTGACCCACAAGGTAATTGGATTGTCGTCGACTTTGTCGATTGTATAATCTGGCAGGTTGCCCCTTATAACTTTAAGTAATGGACATTCAAAAAGAAACTACCATCTACGTAAAAGCACTTAGCAACGGCGAATGGTTTGGCGGCTGGGCACCTATCCGTGCACGTCAGGAATGGTTGCGAGCTGACGGGCAAGTTGGCCTATTTACATTGAATGACAAAAAAGTGGATGAAGATGATGAATATGAATATTATGAAGTTGGGACTCAAGTGTTGGGTGTATTAGAGGATGGGGCGTTTAGAGTGAAGGTCGGTGTGAAAATTGATGCTGCCCCCTAAGTGTATGTTTCCTCCCAATGGTTGGCCTCCAAACCTGCTCTAACTCGAAATTAACGCCTAAAGTAGTACTGCCTTTAGACGATAATTTCAAAATTATCTCCTAAATTGTATGCAAAACGATCCATCATCATGCGAGCAATTAAAATATTTCCTCTCTGCATTTTCCTCTTACTATTTACCCAAAGCCTTTTCGCTCAGAAAACGATTGCTTTTTTTAGTGGAGCATCACAGGTGAATTTAGTCAATGGTAAAAAGAGTGAAAACCATACTTCTTATGAAGAAAACGCTCGATGGGCCTCACAATTTGGCGTTCGAATGATCACCAGAACAGGGCAGAAGCGGGAAACCATAAATTTGGTTTATTCCAATAGGAAGTATGTTGTAGAAACCTTTGCTGGTAGTCAGGGTGGATGGAGTGCGAATGATTTGAATTTTAATTTGTCTTATTTGTTGGCCAAGTATAAATTTGGCAGGTATTTGTTTGGCAGCAATCATTTGTATTTTGACTTTGGAGGATATGTGGGCATTCCAATAAAAAGAAAGATAAGGGATGAACGTTCAGGTGCCTTTCTTGGGGTGTCGGGAGGAGGCAGTGTCAATGAAAATGCTTCAGACTATCTTCTTGATTTGGAAGTGGGCATCACCACTGACCTGGGTTATACATTTGAGTTGAAAGATAAAATATCCGCTTTTTTAGAGGTAGAATTCAATTTGGGGGCAAGCGGCAAACAGGATTTTAACCGGTTGCTCATGGATAAAGCTGTGGTATTGGGGATAGCTTATAAATTAATGAGTGAATGATAAGGATCTTTAATAATGATCAATACAAGAATTTTGACCACCAAAGCAGTAAAAATTGTATCTTACAATAAGGAATTTATGCAAATTCGGAAGACTAAATAGGAAAAAATAACTCAAATGGCATATTATATAAATGTAAAACCATCACATTTAAAAGACTTTCTTCAAATAGTAAAGTCTTTGAAGAACTTAGGGTAATTGATTCTTTTGGATCGGTTGGCGACCTTGCCAGGGAAGGAGAACCCATTTCAACTGAAAGTTTAATCTCTGTCTTGGAGTATTCTCGAAAAGAAGTGAAAGACGGGAATATTTTAACACTAGAGGAAGTGAAAAATCAAGTTGAAAATTGGACGAAAAGACAATAGTGAATTGGACATTTTCAGTATTGGAGATGTTAGCAGAAATTCATGATTATTTGTTGGAATATAGTGAATCATCTGCGGATAAATATGTTGACCAATTGGCACAGTATACGGAAAAACTAGAAAAACAACCGGAATCTTGTGCCCATGTAGAAATCCTGATGATATTAAAGTTTAAGTTAACCAAAATTGTACCCATTCAAGGAATTTCTAAAACCTTACTCTTCTACCTATCCTATTCATCGACTTCCCAACAAGCTCCTAAATATCAACAACCACTAAAATGAAAATCATAGACCTATCCAAACCCATTAAATACAATAAATCTGACCCCTGGTTTATGCGGGTAAAGATTAAACATAAGCCACATCACAAGGCAAAATGGTTGATCCGGCTTTTTGGGTTGCCTTTCAAATTGTTTCCCAAAGGATTTATCGGATGGGCGGATGATACCATTCAGAAGATGGGGGTACATTCCACGACACATATTGATGCCCCCTGGCATTATGGACCTACCTGTGAAGGAAAACCCGCAAAAACGATAGACCAGATCCCGCTTGAATGGTGTTTTGGCGAAGGCTTGGTCATTGATATGGTACATAAACCCGACTTTGAAGCCATTACGGTGGAAGATATTGAGGGGTTTTTAAAAAAGAATGACCTGGAGATAAAGGCAGGCATGATTGTGCTGATTAAAACGGGGAGAGACAAATTTAATGGCACAAAAGACTTTCATAAAATAGGTACGGGCATGAGTGCAGCTGCTACGGAATGGCTGATTGATCGAGGGATAAAAGTAATGGGTATTGATAGCTGGGGCTGGGATCTGCCGTTGCCTTATTTAATTAAAAAAGCGAAGGAAACTTCCAATCCGGATTTGTTTTGGGAGGCCCATCTGGTGGGGACAAATAAGGAATATTGCCACATGGAACAGTTGGTCAATCTGGAAAGCCTGCCTTATCGTGGGTTTAAAGTAGCGGTATTTCCATTAAAAATAGTTGGCGCTTCAGCTGCTCCGGCTCGGGTAGTGGCTATAATGGATTAGTTTTTAAATGATTCAAAACCAAAACATGCGAACTAAAATATCAATAGCAGCAATTATGCTTTTGGCACTTTTTTTCACAAGCTGTCAACCAACACAATCCTCCGAGCCAGACAAACAATCGGAGGAGGCAGTGAAAAATGAGGAAACCCCGCCAATTGTTCAGGAGAATACCTTGATGGAATACCCGATTAAAATTGGCAACCACAAAGCAGTGGTGAGGATAGTGGGTTGGGATATATTGGAAAATGGAGTTTCAAAAGGTCGTCGTTTTAAAATAGAACTTACGGAAAAGGGGTTCGAGTTGCTTTCAGTGGACGTTGACAAATCCGTTTTGATTGACAACAATGAAACCGTTCATTTTCTGGATAGCCTGAATGCCGACTATACCCCGCAGGCAGTGATCAAGGATATAACCTATGATTTCATTCGTGGCAATACACTCTATTTTAAAGCTATTTTGGAAAACCCGGAACAGAATAAGGAAATATTGGGCCGGTTTAACCTGTTTTATGGGACAGAGCGAAAGGGGGAGATTTATGGATGGATAACTGATGAGGTGAAATGATAGTTATAAAAGAATCAAAAGATGCAAGCTTATTGGCTGAATTGAATGAAGAGGTTCAGACGTTACACCATATTTTATATCCGGATGTTTTTAAGCCTTATAACCGCGTCGCAACAATCGAATCTTTCAAAAAAATGTTGAAACAGGGCAATGTTATCGCCTTGGTAGCCTACTACCATAATGACCCTGCGGGGTATGTCGTTTGCTCCACGTTCAAACATAAAGAGAATGTCTTTCAGCATGCATATTCTACCCTCTATATTGATCAGATCTCTGTCAGGGAAAAACATAGGATGCATGGTGTTGGTAGCCAATTATTGGAAGCGATAAAATCGCTTGCGAAAACACTGAAAATTGAACGGGTTCAACTGGATCATTGGACAAAAAATGAAGGAGCAAGGGCATTTTTTAAGCGTAGTGGGTTTGAATATTATAATGAGAAGATGGAACTTTGGGTGTGATTTGGATTAAAATTGATACCTCGACTCTAAGCTGTCGCAATCGGCCCCTTCTATTGCCGTAATTACACCGGAAGAAAGTTTGTAGATGACCGCATCTTTGTAAAAAAAAATAAAGGTTATGAGAAAGTTGAAATTGCAAGTGCAGACATCCGTTGATAATTTTATTGCCGGACCAAATGGGGAAATGGACTGGATGACCTGGAACTGGGATGAGGAGCTGAATAAATATGTGAAGGAATTAACGGAGCCGGTGGATTGTATTATCCTGGGACGTAAATTGGCAGAAGGATTTATCCCCACTTGGACCTCACGTGCGGCCGATCCGAAAACGGCGGAGGATTTCGGGCGTGAAATGGTGGATACCGCCAAAATTGTTTTTACCAAAACAATGCATAATGCCGACTGGGAAAACACCACGCTGGAGCATGGCGATCTGGCTGAAAAAGTAAATGAGCTCAAGCAGCAATCTGGCGGAGATATCATCGCCTATGGTGGTAGCGAGTTTGTTTCCAGTCTTATCAAAGAGGAATTGATTGATGAGTATCACCTGTTTGTTAATCCGACAGCTATAGGAAAGGGGTTGGCAATTTTTGGTGAAATAGAGGGTAAACTGGCTCTGGAACTGTCACATGCAAAGGCATTTAGCTGTGGAATTGTAGTGCTGTGTTATAAACCGAAGAAGTCTTAGCAAAATTGTATTTTTGGCTTTTGGCAAAACACCGTTCAAAGCTTTTATGCAATGAAAAACCAGAAGACCCGTCGTCTCGCTGCTATCATGTTTACTGATATCGTAGGCTATACAGCCTTGATGCAACAGGATGAAAATGCCGCTGCAAAAGCCAGAGCTCACCATAGAGAGGTGTTTGATCAACAACACGAACTTTACCACGGAGAAATTTTACAATATTATGGGGATGGAACACTTAGTGTCTTCCAAAGTGTGGTAGAAGCGGTGGAATGTGCCATCGCCATTCAACAACAATTACAAGGTACCGAACCGGTACCTATACGGATTGGACTCCATCTGGGAGACATTGTTACTGATGGCACCGAAGTGTATGGAGATGGCGTAAACCTCGCTTCCCGGATTGAAAGTATGGGTATTGCCGGAGGCATTCTACTCAGTAAGGCTATAAATGATGAGCTCAAAAACCAAAAGCAAATTTCAACGCAATCTTTAGGGCATTTTGAATTGAAAAATATTGAGCATCCAGTTGAAGTTTTTTCAGTAACCAATGGGGGGATAAAAGTTCCGGCACGTTCGGATCTCAAAGGCAAACAGAAAAAAACAGCGAAATCTATCGCCGTACTTCCATTTGTCAATATGAGTGCCAATGAGGATAACGAATATTTTAGTGATGGCATGACCGAAGAAATTATCAACGCCTTAGCTAAAATAAAAAAGCTAAAAGTTACCTCCAGGACTTCTTCTTTCTTTTTTAAAAATAAAAACATACCTATTCCAAAGATTGGCCGGGAACTAAATGTTTCGACTATTTTGGAAGGGAGTATCCGTCTATCGGGAAATAGGATGCGGATTACGGCGCAGTTGATTGATGTCGATCAGGATTTTCATTTTTGGTCGGAGACTTTTGATCGGTCTATTGAGGATATCTTTGCAGTGCAGGATGAAATCAGCCTGTTGATCGCTGATAAATTGCGAGAACATTTGGGGCATTTTGACATAGAAGACCACCTGGTAGAAGCTCAGGATGTGCCTATTGAAGCCTATAAACGGTATTTAAAAAGCAGGTACCATTTACTCAAGATGAGTAAACCCGATATCGAAAAAGGCCTGTCAATATTAGAAGGGGTAATTGAAGAGGTGCCCAATTTCGCTTTAGCCTATCTGGGCATACACCTGGGGTATACCCTGCTTGGAACGATTGGGCTAGAACCAGCTAATGAAGCTTTCGCCGCAGGGCAGCCTTTCCTGGATAAAGCCATTGAATTGAATGAAAATCTGCCGGAATGTCAACTTCATCTTTCTTATATCTGCTTTTTGCAAAAATGGGATTTAGCCGGCACCTACCGGCATTTGAATAAATCTTTTGAAATACGGCCTACTGTGGAGTATTACCAAAGTATGGCGTCCACGCTGGTAGCGGAAGGGAAATTTTCAGCCGCCTTACATTACATCGACACGGCACTTCAGCTCGATCCTTTTTCTCCGATAAATTTTCACTTGAAAGGATTTATTTTTTACTCACAGGAAAAGTATGAAAAAGCGATTGAATGGTTTGAAAAGGGGGTAAAACTGAAATCCCAGTTCATGGTATCGACTTTGTATTTGGGCCAGGCATTATTATTAATGGGGCGTACTCGAGAAGGGTTGCAGTACTTTCAGAACTTAATTGACGATGAGCCGGGAGATTTAATGAAATTGGGTGGTACAACACTTTCCTATGCGGCCCTTGGCGATATCGTTCAGGCAGAAGCGGGTATTGCGAAACTGGAAGCAGCAATGGAAACGGATTTGATGGGTAGAGCGATGAATCTTCTGATCTTGTGTCAAACAATGCTAGGTAAACAGGAGGCAGCATTCCAGCTAATCGAACAGGGAATTGCCTACCGCTTGCCAATGATGGTATATCTTTATGTAGAGCCTATCCTCAAGCCACTACATGATAATCCTCGCTTTCTGGAGCTAATGCGAGAAATATTGGGAGAAAAAACCAACTTCGATTTCTCCAAAAGAAAATATAAAAAGGCATTGCTCGACAAAAAACTTTTAGCACAATACAAGCAACAATTAGAAGTTTTGATGTCGACAGAAAAGCCCTTCCTCGATCCTGAATTGACGCTTCGTGCTTTGGCTCAAATGTTGGACATTCCTCCTAATCATTTGTCCCAATTACTCAATGAAGGGTTTGATAAAAATTTTGCGGAATTTATCAACACTTACCGCCTCGAAACATTCAAATCCAAAGCTGCTGATCCTACTCAACAGCACCTGACCATCCTCGCACTTGCCTTTGATAGCGGGTTTAACTCTAAGACTGTTTTTAATACTTTTTTTAAAAAAATGGAGGGAAAAACGCCGAAGGCTTATTGGAAGGAGGTGGTGAAGTAGGGGAGGAGAGCGCTTCGCTTTCAGGAGTCAGACGCTGCACTGTTTTTAGTCTGACAGCAAAGCGTTCTCACAGCGAAGCGATCTCAAAAGCACCATCGCTTTGGACCACGCTGAGGTCAAGGTTGCTAAATAAATCAATGTGGATGAAACAGTCCACAAAGTATTAGGGTGGAATACCTTTTCCACTTGTCCGGTTTTCACCACCATTAGATACCGCAGCGCGGTCCAAATACGTTAGCACGCCATAACGTTACGGTTTTTCGACTACAGCGTAGTCGCACCCATTCTCAACCACCCCATTTTCAATCAAAAAACAGGTAGACATGATCATTTGTGCCATTAACAGCTAACGAATAATGCCCCCTTTTGTTAATGAATGTGCGACCGCGCTGCGGTCGAATCAAAAGACGAACCATTCTGCTAACCTAGTTTGACCTCTTTGAGGTCCATGGCAGGCGTAATTTTATACATTTTACTAGGAAATTATCCAAAACAAAATTTGTGTTCTAATCAGGTCGCTTTGCTGTCAGATGGTCATCGGCTGCGCCTTGAATATCAGAGCGCTTCGCTGTCAGATCGAATAAGTTCTGATTTCAAAATCCGAACGATTGGCCCTATTGCTGCCCTTACCTTTGAAGTGTGAAAAGGTTATTTCAAACTAAAAAGGTAAAAAAATGGACTCATCCAAAATGAAAGCAATTGTTTGCACAAAATACGGGTCACCGGATGTTCTTCAACTTCAGGAGGTAGATAAACCGATACCTGAGGATAATGAGGTGCTAATAAAAATAAAAGCGACGACCGTAACAGCAGCGGACAGTATGATGCGAAGGGCTGACCCATTTATCAGCAGGTTTTTTCTTGGTTTTATGCGGCCAAAAAACGCGATCACTGGAACTGGATTTGCCGGAGAAATTGTGTCAATAGGCAAAAAAGTAAAACAGTTCAAAATAGGGGATTCCGTTTTTGGAGAAACAGGCACAAACTTTGGCGCAAATGCCGAATATGTGACGATGTCTGAAGAGGGCGTTTTATTAAAAAAGCCAGCTAGCCTGAGTTATGAGGAGGCTGCCCCCATCACTGATGGAGCATTAACATCATTGAATTTTCTGCAAGAGATGGCAAAAACGCAGAGTGGACAAAGTGTGTTAATTATTGGCGCTTCGGGGAGTTTAGGAACGGCTGCTGTACAGCTGGCCAAACACTTTGGAGCTGAGGTTACCGGAGTGTGCAGTACCACAAATTTAGAACTGGTAAAATCGCTGGGAGCCGATAAGGTAATTGATTACACGCAAGTAGATTTTACTCAAAATGGCCAAACCTATGATATTATTTATGATACGGTGGGCAAACATTCATTTTCGCATTGTAAAACCTCGCTTACGCAACAAGGGATCTATCTTTCACCTGTTCTCGGGTTTTCCCTTCTTTTTCAGATGATTTGGACCTCAATATTTGGAAGTAAAAAAGCAATGTTCTCAGCCACGGGGTTGCGACCAGCTGCAGAGCTTCGAAAACTCCTCAAAGAGCTTAAGAGTCTTTTCCTGACGGGACAGATGAAATCGGTCATTGATAAGTGTTATCCGTTGGAGCAGGTTGCTGAGGCACACCGGTATGTTGATACAGGACACAAAAAAGGCAATGTAGTGATTGCGGTGCACTAGCATTTGGACGCCCCAATCTGGCCAATCCGGATTTAGTATATCGCATGAAAAATGACCTGGATTTGAATGCTTCTGATTTTGATACATTCTATACTCTTGGTGAAAAAGGATATACGGATTATCCTACCTACCTAACCATTCAGTCATAAAAGGACGTCTATCCATTGGAATCATAAAAATTAAAATTCCAATGTGATGAAAAAATACACAGCACTTCTTATTGTAGCGATCATTATTTGCCTGCTAAGTTGTCAGAAAGGGCCAAATAATGACGTATTGACGGGCGAAAAACCTGAAATTCCATCAGATTTCGATATTGACTTAAATAATGATGGCAACCCGGATTTTGCTATCCACTATTTTGATGCTGAAATTAATACCCTTGGAGGGTCAGCTATTTTTGGTGTTATTGAACCGTATGGTGAAAATGAAGTATTGTTAAAAGAAACGGAACCAAAACTATTTTTACGGAACATAGGAGAGGTTCAACCTACCGTTGAAGATCCCCTTATTTGGGTGAATACAGGTTGGTTAATGACTTTGGTGGATATTGAAGTTAGTGAATCCGGTAGTTGGCCAGAAAAATGGGCGATAAATAGCACTGAAACATTCGAGTTTTACTTTTTAGGGTTTAAATTAATTGAAAATAACGATACCAAGACGGGCTGGATGAAATTGAGCATCGATAGCAATAATGGTGAAATTCAGGTTGTTGAAATTGGATTTTTATAGCGCATATTGGAAATTCCAGTATTGGCACTAAATTCGGATTTAATACCCTCAATTTAGCAAAGCGACCCTTATTCCTCACTCCTAAGGAATGTGTTGCGAAAACTATTAATTTGTTCAGGACTAACAATTTCCTGTCGCTCATTCGCCCGCTCGATGACAGCGCGAAGTTCCTGGTCATCAACTGGTTTGAGTAAAAATAAGATACCTGTTTTTTTAAGGGCTTTCAGAATGGGTCCATTGTGAGCTGTGACAAAGATAACGGGGAAAGACAAAGGGAATAGTTGGTAAACGAGGTCAAAGCCATTCAATCCGGGCATGGAAATGTCAAGTAGCAACAGATCTGGCGGTGATTTACGTAGTAGTTTGATCGCTGCAAAAGGGTCGGAGAAAGTGGCGACGATATCCACCTGAGGGCAGTATTCGCCCAGCAGCCATTGGAGGGTTTCCAGGCTGCGAAGTTCATCGTCTAATAATATGGTTTTGATTTTATCTGGCTTCATGATAAGGGAAGTTTGAGGTGGACCCGGGTTCCGGCAGGTCGACCAATTTCATCGTACAAGTCGGTGATAAATACTTGATCCCGAAACGTTTTATTGTGATTGAGCATACTGATGCGATCAGTCGTTATTTTCATGCCTTTCGACTCGTGCATCACCAGTGATGTCTTGCGCAATTTCTCTGCTTTATTACGTCCGATACCATTGTCCTCGATCACACATTGCAGCATGCCTGCTTCGGGAAAAATGCTGACTTTGAGGATACTCTCCTCTTTCTGGCTTTGCATCAAACCATGCCAGATGGCATTTTCTACAAAAGGCTGGAAAATCAGCGGGGCAATTTCAATCTCTTCGGTATCAAGTGTGGGGTCGACGTCCAGCTGGAATTCAAATTTATTGTCAAACCGCATCGCCTCCATTTCTACATATAGCCGCAAGGCCACCAGCTCTTGGTCCAGCGGAATTTTATGGCTTTTTGAATGGTCGAGAATCATGCGAATTAGTCTAGAAAATTTAGTCAGGTAGCGGGAAGCCTCCCGGGGTTTGTTTTTGATGATGTACCAATTGATAGAATTCAGACAATTGAATAGAAAATGCGGATTCATTTGTGCCCGTAAAGCGATCAACTGTGCCTCAGAAAGGTCGCGGTCTAAGGCCAGCAACTGTTGTTCCTGTTCCTTTTGGCGTTCTTTTACTTGTTTTCTTTTTTGATAAAACTGGAGTAACCTATATATAATTGTTCCCAAAACGAGTAGGATTATCGTCCGAAACCAACCCGTTTCCCAAAAGGGCGGATGGATGATCAGTTCCAGTGTTTTTACCTGATCCGACCATCGGTAGTGCTGATTGGCGGCTTTTACTTTAAACCGGTAATATCCGGTAGGCAGGTTGGTGTAACTCACATAACTACGATTGCCGCTATACACCCAATCCTCATCGTAGCCCTCCAATTGGTAGGCAAAAGTATTTCGAGCATTTTCAGTAAAATTAAGCGCCCCCAATTCCAAAGAAAAATGATTTTGCCAATGACTGAGGGAGATGGAAGATAAATGATTGATTGGTTGGTCCAAAGCTATCTTTTGATCGAATACCCGGAAATTACGCAGGTAAGCCACTGGTCCGGCAACACCGTTCAAAGTATCCGGATCAAACAGATGAAATCCCCTAAATGCAGCACTGACGATCCGGCCATCCGGCAAGGTGATCATCGAACCAATCTTCGGAAACATTTCATCTCGATAATCATAGTTGACAAATACGCCCTCGTCGGGGTCAAAAAAACCAATACCACTTTCTGTTCCCAGCCATATACCCGACCTGAGGCCCATTTCTATTTCAAAAATAATATTGCCCCCAGGAGTTTCTTCGTTGAGAAACAGGTCAAATTTGGCCTGCTCCGGGTCGGCTGACAGCAATCGATTTAGCCCACCACCTCGGGTGGCAATCCAGAGGTTGTGTTCCTCATCCAATGCCAGGTCGGTAACATTAGCACGGCTTAATCCGGCTTTGGTTTCGGTTTGCTGACCAAAGTACGTGAATTTGTCGCCCATACCATCAAAACACCACAAACCTTCCTCGGCACCTATCCAAACCCGTCCAGATTTATCCGCCAATATTCGATTAA
Source organism: Saprospiraceae bacterium (assembly GCA_021604865.1). Lineage (GTDB taxonomy): Bacteria > Bacteroidota > Bacteroidia > Chitinophagales > Saprospiraceae > BQJU01. The sequence goes on from BQJU01000052.1 coordinate 36,203, forward strand.
TGGTGGCTTTTTCCAATAGGTGATCGATGATCTTTTCAGTGGTCAAATCGATACGATAAATGCCATCCCCTTTGGTTCCCGCCCACAGCTGGTTATGATACACACAAAGTGCCGAAATATGATTGGATTCCAACTTGTGGCCACCCGATAAAAAAGGAAAAATTGTACGACTACCGGCATCCAGAAAAAGTAGCCCTTCATCCGTTCCGATCCACAATCGTCGATGCTGATCAAAACACAAATCGTCGAACAGAACGTCAGTATCTTCTTCAGCCACCATTTTTTTGTAAGAGATGGCTTTTAAATGATTTTGCTTCCAATCCCAAATTATCAATCCATTGCCCCGCAGCGTACCGATATAAAGTAGATTGCCCGAAGGAGATAGGGCATAGGACCGCTGCCAGTTTCTTTTATTCAATTCCGGATTGACATCAGCAAACATCAGCATGGGGAAGGGGTGTCCTGATGTTGCCATCCGTAGAAAGGCCGAATTGCCACCAATCCACAAGGCACCATTTTTTGCCCGAAGTCCCCCCAGTAAATTTAAAGGATAAGGGGTTCCGGCGATACGCGGAGATGGACCTGACTGAAGGATGCCATCTCGTAGATCGACCCATTGCAGCCCATCCAGCAAGGTTAGCACCAGTATCAAATGATCGTTGTAAGCAAAAATATCTTCAACGGTATTGCTGCCAACTTCTGGAAGCACACCAGGCTGTTGTTTTTTCTGCACCGTCCATTGTCCGGTTTTGGGATCCAATGACAATAAACCGGTTTGCCAGCTTCCGGCCCAGATTTTTCCACTTGGGTCCATGTGTAATTGTACATTTAGCGGCTGGTACCAGATTTCAATGGCATCACCAAAGGGGAAAAGTTGAAAAGTATGGTTCTGTTTTTCAAAGCGATAGATGCCATAATTGGAGCCAATCCATAACAGATTGGGATTTTGCAAATCTGGAATGATTTCTCCCAGAGATCCTGCCAGGGTGTAATTATTGGCTTCAGAATTAGGCAATTCCGGGTGAAAAATTTCAAAAGAACTGCTGTCTTTGGGCAATTTATGCAAAGCAAAATTATTCGTTCCTACCCACAAATCGCCATTGCTGTCTTCATAGAGACCATGCACCTGTTCTCCGGATAAACTTGTCAGATCTTCCGGGTTCTTTTCAAAGCGGACCGCTTTTTCAGTCGCCAGGTCGAAATAACCGAGCCCACCACTTTTACTGGCTAGCCAAAGCCCGCCACTTTTGCTTTTGACGATTTTAAAAATGGTGCCAAAAGGAATGGAAGTCGCATTAGCGGGATCATTGTAAAAGGTAGTAAAAGTAGTACCATCATAACGAAACAACCCATAGGTGCCGCCCATCCACAAAAAGCCTTCTTCGTCTTCAACAATGCTGTAAATGTTGTTAATCGGTTTGTTATCCACCTCATTCACCTGGATAATATGAAAATCCGGCAACTGGCCACTTGCGCCTCCCCAGCATAAACCAAAGATGACGCCCCACAATAAACGACACCAACCATTTTTCATACGATCCTCTAGTTATACTTTTGTTTCAATGGGTTGAGTCTGACAGTATCGGCCCAACCGATACGATCTGATTTCTGACCTCTGACAGCGCAGCGACCTAATCCCTATTCTGCATCGCCATCATCACCTGCTCCCGCCGTCGCCGTGCCACCTCAATTTCCGTTTGATCTTTCATCCTGATACCTCCTTTTCCGAGGTAATTTTCCGTAAAATCCAGATTGATCAGATGAGATTTGTGTACCCGTAAAAATCCATATACACTCAATATTTCTTCGTATTCTTTTAAGGTCCTGGACGCCAGAAACCGCCGGTTATTAGTTAAATAAAACTGAGTGTAATTCCGGTCGGCTTCACAGCGAATAATTTCTTTGGTCTCATAAAAATAGACCCCATCGGTAGTCGGAATAGCCAATCGGAAGTCATGGTCCCGACCCACTTTTAAATTGCGGAGAAAATTTTTATACAAAGCACTCTGCGGATCCTGACTTTTCTTTTTTTCAAGATATCGCCGGACGGCAATTTGCAGATCGTCAGGGTCAATAGGTTTCAACAAATAATCAAGGGCACTCAAGCGAACTGCCTGAATCGCATACTCATTAAAGGCGGTAGTGAAAATGATATCAAAGTTCCATTCCCCCAGAGCCTCCAAAAGGTCGAACCCATTCATTTGTGGCATGATCACATCCAAAAAAAGAAGGTCAGGTTGGAAATTTTTAATCAGTGCCAGTCCTTCTCTTACATCTCCGGTAGCTTTGAGCGTTGAAATTTCTGGTGTATACAGCCCGATGAGCTCTATCAAGACTTCCCGAGCTTTGGTTTCATCATCTATGATCAAGGCTTTTAACATGAAGACTGGATTTATCTGATATTGAGAATTAGAAAGTGTTTGTATTAGGTTGTAATTCAAGTTGTCAACCGGCATTAGCAGTTTATTAAACTACTGAAAATTGGTTAGCCCAAAATACTCCGGGCCAACCATTTTAAATAAAAGATACTTTGTTTTTCGGGTGAATTCAACAATAAGCGGATAATTTTGCGCACTTTTTCTTAAAAAGAAACCAGGCGATAAGCAGCTGAAACCTGAAATACATTTTGTCGACTATCCTTTAATTGTTTATGAAAAGGGCCGAATCCCAGGTTGTAGCGGGCATCAAAGCTCCAACGATCCGAGAGCTGGTATTCAACACCGACTACGCCTGCCAGGGTAGTAGATTCATATTTGTGTTTGAGATCTACTTTGTCAATACCATTTTCTTTCTCACCTGGCAATAGCTTTGCACGCATCAAAAAGCCTATTTGACCACCTGCCAATACGTTAAGTCGTGGCAATACCTGGTACTTCGCCAGGACAGGTACATTAAGGTACATTGCGCGTTCCTTGGTTGACTTGTCCTTGGCGTTCTGTCCCTGACGAGAGAGTAAAACCTCAGTTTGTAAAGCAAATCTATCCGTAAGGGAATAGGTGCCATGGACACCAGCATGGTACAATATAGTCCCTTTGGAATCCTTGATTTTGGTGTAATTGGAATATTGACGGCCTGCTTTTAATCCTGCTGAAAAGGATTGTGCCTGAAGGCTTAGGCCAAAGCAAACAAATAAAGCAAATAGCAATTGTTTTTTCATGATAAAGTCTGTTAAAAAGGAAATTAGGGTGATTAAAATGAATAAAAAAAACATCATAAACTTGTCCATCGTCGAGTGAATTAAATGAGGAATAAATTAGAGCATTTTGGGCATCGGCACTTTGAGTACCTGTTTGGAGGTCAACCTTACGCTTGCGCTGAAGGTTTCTCCGGGCGTCTGCGCCATGCTCCTTCGTGAAGCTTCGGCGCAAGCGAAAGGCTTTGACGATGGCGTGCGGCCGTAGCCTTTGGGAAGGACTCAGCGCCTTGCTTCGCCGTAGCTTCGCGAAGGCAGAGTAGGAGCATGGACTACCCATACGGGCCCGTACCGGGCAAAACATCCCTTCGCAGGCGATTGTTGATGCCTCAATATGCTCTTAAACAATACAAATATGCGGCGATGGAGAGAGGGAATACAAATCTGCTTATCCTGCGGTAAATTGGTTGAGCGAAAGGTAGATTTTCACCAAAAGATTATCGTTCATTTAAAAAGAGGGGAGAAATGAATGTTTGAGCCGACTCATGATCGCTCATAAAGTATAGCCGGGCCGGGAGGCTCTGGAACTGACTATTTTACTTGTAAGGACACCCTCCTAATCGATAGCAAAAATTATTATTTTACTTGTATTGGTATCATACAAAAACAAAGTTTCATAATCCGTATCAAAAGCCATTATTCTGGTTGAAACAGGCAGACTTCCGATGATTGAAAAATTATTGGCATTATAATAATTTTCTTCACCAACAGCAACCGATCCATCTTCATCAACGGCGTAGATGTTTTCCAAAAAAGTGCCTAGGTTAGACTGGAGATTAGCGGCCAGTATCTTCTTCTTTTGGTAGAAAATATACTGTCCATTACCCGAAATCACCGCCGTTCTTCCCGTTGAACTACCACTATTAGAAGCATCTACCTCTACCAGTTGGTTCCCTTGTAGGTTATACCGGAATAACTGACTCCCTGAAGATCCGGTTTCTGCCACGTATAAAACAGTTCCACTGGGGTTTTTTAATAAATCTGGCTGATAGATGGAGCCTGTGGCTTGAAGTAAAGCCCCTGTAGTACCATTGACTAATTTGATATTATTCCATTGATCTTCACTGGTAAAAGCTACCCGGTTGCCTTCCATTACAACAAGCCGATATGGGTTTCCATCCCAGGTTCCTGCATTAGCATCTACATGGAATGTATAGTCGATTTCTTGAGTATTTAGGTCTATAACCGCCATTTCTGTACTGCCAAAGTTAGCTATAAAAAGTAAGTCTCCATCCTGGCTAAAATCCATGTCAGTGGGCGAAGACCCCACAAAGATTGTTTTTTCAACAACGCTCTGTTCCTTATTGATAAAAAGAAGTGAATTATTCACCTTATCCAGACCATAGATATAGGGCCTGTTGGGATCAACCACCATAGCTTCTATCTGAGTACCTACATCGATGGATTCTCCTGAATATTCAACCGATTCGATATTGCTAAAGGATTCTTCATTATTGGATAGGACCATGCCAATCCGATAGTAATAGGTTGAAAATATTTGAAGGTCATTATCAAAGTAATCCACGTCATTTACATCGTTAACGACATTGATGACCTGAAAGAAATTAGTACTTCCTTTCGATCTATATATTTTGTAATTGGCAAAGTCAGGCTCGTCTGAAACAGTCCAGTTTAAGGAAATACCATTCGATTCAGCCTGGAGGGGGCTTAAAACTATTGCATTTGGGAGGGGCCGAATGGACAGGTTTAAAGTTGCGGTACTAAAATTGCCATCCAAATCTGTTGCTTTTACCTGAATGACATGATCTGCTTCTGTCAATGTACTTATAGTTAAAGTCGCTACCCCATTACTATTTGCATTTGTTGTAGATAATAGGCCGTCAATATCACTACTCCACTCCAGGTTTATATCCTGAGGGGCATCACTATCATCACCTACATTAGCTGTAATTTCCACTTCCGCTCCTATATCAAAAACGCTCTGATTTGCTGGCGATACAATTGAAATCATGGGTGCTTCGAAAACCCCTTGTACCAAATTGATAATAACATTCGCAATTTGACCTGATGCTACATTAGCAGGAGCAATGCCCGAACCGATTCCCGGATGGGTAGCATTCACCTGATAAATACCTGGAGGTACATCATTAATTAATACGGTGCCGGTAGCTCCTGTTTGAATGGTTTGAGTTTCAGGGATGGTTGAAATAAGGGCGTTATCTACCAATTGGTTAAAACTTTTAACCGTGACAAAAATAGCACCCGGTTCCTCTCCCGGCCCCATATCATCATCGTCCCGACAGGAAAAACAGAGAAGGGTAATGCCAAGGATAAAAGTTAAGAACAATTTTGCATTCATGAACTAATAGATTTCCTTAATTTAATAATAAAACTTTAAGGCCAATCGATCCATTTTTACATTGCTCCGGCGCGTAGGCAGGATGACCTGTCAATTCCATGATTAAGAGCAATAGTGCAAATAATAAAAGAATTGAAAATAACTTTTAAAGTTATATAAAGACAGGTACGCATGGTTTGGATTGAGCGACTTTTTGCGTTTATTTAAAGGCAATTCTTTCGCCTTTAAATAAACGCTATTAAAACATTCCTGCAAAATAATAATTTAAATGGAGAATAAACAGAAAATAGGAGAGTGGGAGTATAAAATCGTTAACCTTATACTCCGATACTCCCAAACGCTATTACTTATTCTCCGTATTTGCATACCAACTGGCATACATCACCTCTGGAGGCATAGGTGCATTGTTTTTAATGTTTTCATCCTTAAATACTTCCAGGTCGAGGTTGTGGAAGGAAATGATTTTCCATGTATTATCCTTTTTCTCCAGGATACCGGTCCATAATACCTCAGGATCGGTGGGGCGTCCTTCTCCTTTTTTGGATACTGCCCCCAAAACGTGAATCAATGCTATATCTTCACGGATAAACTTGATCTTATCAATGGTGCTATAGAGGTCGGTGTCTTTGTAAATGGTGTTAAAAATACCTTGGTGTGCCCGGGCATTTACTGTGGGATTGCTGTTTTTAATGTAATAGCCGGTCCAAACGATAAAGTCGTGCTCGTCAGCAAAAATAGAGGCAAATTTTTCGCCATTGCCTTCTCCCCAGCTAGTGATCATCGTTTCAACCACCTGTTGAATGGCCTTTTCGTCTTGTGTTTTTTGTGCATACATAAGTTGAGTGATAAAAAGTAACGCAATGAATGGAATGAACTTTTTCATGGTCTTTTGAATATTGAATTATTGATTAATGAATTACTTATCGATTTCTGCCCGCTCTTTAATAAAATGAAGATGGCTGAGCAATGTGTTGTTCTAATTCGTAGAAAGTGGTGTCTACAACATTCTGCCAAAACGGTTCGAATGGAGATATGCCGAATACAAACACGACAGAACAAATGACTACTGCGGATAGGAATAGTGAAATTTCCAGAATGCTGAGGTTTAAGTTGTTGTGGGTTTTCATGATAATGGGTTTAAAAGTTTGTTTTTTTTTGATTAGTGCTCATGATTGGTGGTACCATTTTCGCGTCCAAAGCACCACCTCCAAATAAGCTTTGAATTGTTGATGCAACAAAGGTAGGTGTAGCGCCAAATCGGTGCTTTCAATTAGGTAGCCTTGATTAACAAATTCGTCGCATCCCGAAGGGTATGCGCGAAAAGTGGTAAGTTTTGCGACAATGGTGGTAGAGCACATTGGGAGGTGAGCGAAGAAACGCTAACCATTCACCAACAAAATGACATCTATCATCAAACCGTATGGAGGAAATGAAGGCTTGCTAAACCGAGCCAAAGCTTCTTTTACGGAATCTAGATAATATTTAGCAAGCGGCCGAAGCCTCGCTCCTATGGGGAATTTAGGTTGGTTAATGAATTTAGTAGATATAGCTTTTAAAACCCATAAAATGCCACATCATCCAGGATCAGATGGACATCAGCTGCCACCACATCCGTGAAGTCAATGCTTACACTTTGAACCTGCGCTAAATCAATCCCTTCAAATGCACTCAACCGGATCAGGTAGGAGCGCATAGCATTTTTGGTTTGTCCATTTGATTGGTTTACTTCCGGAGCTGAATTGGGTGGATTCACGGGAGCTGAGAGGACCGCTGGGAAGGGCAATAGTCCACCGTGATCACTGACCTGCCGGGAGGTCGTTCCGCCAGTCGAAGCAATTTCTACAGCAAAGTTGATCGGACTACCGGAAGGATTTTCATCGGGATGGTATACTTGTGTAATGCGGAAACCGATATAGGCATAAGCGTTCAAACTGGTCGGCGCAGGTAAATGAAAGGTTACCCTTTTTTCAGCATTGGGTGAAATAGACACATCCGTTTCAAAGGACAATACCTGAGAGTGGTGCGGCGAAAACGGATCGATTAGATGGGCTTCGGCCACTTGTTGGTTGGTTATGGTCAAGTTGGAAAATTCAATATCTCCACCAAGGGTATTTTCTGAAATATCTCCATTTTGAAAATCGGCCAGCGTCAGCCGGGAAAGGTCTTCATGCTGCTGCCAGATATTAGGCACCTGAGCCAGGTTCAGGCTTGGAGGCCGTTCCTGATACTTTAAGAAGCGCCGGAAAATATTATGATGATTCAGGTGCAATTGCATAAAAGCGTTGATGTAGGCAAGGGTAAAAGGTTGGTTTTGGAAATAATGACTCCCTCCTGGAACCACCGTTTCCATCTGTACATACAACATGTCTTTTTCGATGCCAAAAGTATTCGCATTGCCCGGATTAACCCCAACTTCATCGTATATCTTGAATACGGAACTCATAATCTGATGCTCCGCTTTGCCCCCATAGGCATTAAAATCACTGTCTTCCGTGATTTGGATACCCAAAAACCCATTGGCGATGCCATCAAAAGATGTCGTTTCATTTAAACTAATCGTTGGTGCCATCAATGCTACCGCCCGTAAATTCTTGTTCAAATCATCCACCACATAAGCTGCGCGGATCATGGCCCGCCCGCCAGCGCTATGCCCTATCAAGCCTACATTATTGGTAATGACATTGCGCACCGGTGATTCATCGTAGAGATAATTCAGGTGGTTTTCCAGTACCTGTTCAATAATATCAATAGCTCCCCCGCTGGATTGCAGAGCATATCGGTTGATGCTGACCACAATCAGTGCGTTGCTCGCCAGGTGATTGGCCAGGGCTGAATAATTGAGGTGGGCATCTGCTATAGGCCCCTGGCCATCAGCATGAGCAATGATCACCAGATTGAAATCGCGGTTGGTCACAAAAGCATTGCCTCTTTGGGCATTTTCACATTGTTCGTCCTCAAGTATGGGCACATAAATCCGGCCCTTCCCCCACTGATCCTCAACCGGCGAAAAGTCGTAGTCATAAGTACAAACATCATAAGGACCGGTCCTGCCGGGCGTAGGATTAGCCGTCACATCACCAGGGCCTGGAAAAATCGCCGGGTTCAGAACCGTATATTGACGGATTTGGTACACCCAAAAGAGGCCTAATATCGTCAAAATTAGTAAGGCGATAATACCGATTCTACAAAAAATGTTTCCGAGATTCATGGCAGTAGGTGTTGAAATGAATGATGTTTTCTTTTAATGCTGAAATTAAGGAATTTGTTACTGTGAGGGCAATTCCCATAAACAAGCTAATTACATTCCCAGAAAATACCTACCTTTAATAACGTTCCGTAAAAACCTAAACACCTATTCATGTCAACACCATTATCACCTTTAAAATCAGATACGGGTTTTATAAGTTATACCCTTGAGTCTAATGGAAAACCGGTTTCCGATGCCATTCGAGTGCGATCTTTTTTTGTGGAAAATACTATAAACAAAAATGCTTACTGTCGTTTAGAAATAGTGGATGAAAGCGCTGGTGGCGAAGCGTTTCCCATTAGCGATGGTGCTACTTTTGCACCTGGGGCAACCCTCGAGCTAAGGGTAGGCTATAATGATAAAAATAAGCCTGTTTTTAAAGGTGTCGTCACGACTCAAACTATTCAGGCTAACCCGGCAATGCACGGTGTATTAATCGTCAACGCACAAGGCGAAAAGATGACTGCAAAAGATCCGGCCGGTGTAACAGATGAGCCACTTTCATTGACTTATGGAAAAGACATCTATGAATTCGATGCCGAGTTGGATATCCAGAACAAAAATTCAAAGTATGGCAAAATTCGGGGAACGGTGAAGTTTCAGGGAAGTCCGTTGGCCGTGCCTGGAACGCTTATTGGCATTAAAGGCCTTGGGAAGCGCTTTAGTGGGAAAAGCTTTGTCTCAGGCGTAGCGCATAAAATTGAAGCTGGAGAATGGATAACGACCGCCGATATTGGCCTTCCGCCCGTCAGCCAGTCCCCAATGATGGTACAATATGACAAAGAAAAGAAGGTGATCACCATCGCAACCCCTAATAACAACCAGCTGGTATTGAGCGACGAGGATCAAGGGATTACTTTGGCCGACCAAAATGGTAATTCTATTAAACTTTCCTCTAGTGGAATCGTGATCAATAGTGCAACAAATGTGCAAGTCAAAGCGGAACAATCGGTAACTCTTGATGGCCCGGAAGACATCAGCCTCAGTGCATCAGGAGGAGCCATTTCCCTGAGCGGTATGCGTATTAGTTGTAGCGCAGACACAGAATTTAGTGCCAGCGCGGCGGCGGCTGCTTCTCTCAGCTCTTCGGGGGAGTTGTCCATTACTGGTGCCATGGTTCTGATTAACTCTTGATGATATCAAATTTCCAAACCATTATTAACTATTAAACGGACCATTATGCCACCAGCAGCCAGATTAACTGATATGCACGAATGCCCCATGCAAACGCCAGCAATAATACCCATCCCCCACGTTGGAGGCCCCATCATTGGGCCGGGAGCTCCTACCGTTTTGATTGGCGGTCTGCCCGCTGCTCGAATTGGGGATATGCTCGTTTGTGTTGGACCTCCAGACAGCATTGTCCAGGGCTCTCCCACAGTGATAATTGAAGGCATGCCGGCTGCTCGAATGGGAGATGCCACAGCACATGGGGGAACCATTATTATTGGTGAGCCTACGGTGATGATTGGAGGGTAAGTTTGACCTGGGGTGAAATTAATGTCTTAATCCAGCAATACTTTAACCTATGTCCCAAACTACTCAAAACACCAAACTTCGCTGCCCCGAGATCTTTGGGATGTCTACTTCTGGGTACGCGATGCACAAGCTTTATATGATGCCTTTCGGCAAAAAGGGGCAATCATCCAGCAGGAACCCATTGTTAAAGAGCAATACGGTAGCCTCGATAAATTACCTTCTTTGAGAATATAGTATGACCCAAACAGCTAGCCAGAAAAAAAAAGTCTATTTCCCTAATCTGAATGGTTTGAGGTTCATTGCAGCCTTATTGGTTATACTACATCATGTGGAGCAACTCAAACTCAAATCCGAAATGACGAACCGGTTCCATGAGCCTTTTTTTACACTTTGTGGGAGGCTGGGCGTTGTGTTATTCTTTGTGTTGAGTGGGTTTTTAATCACCTATTTATTGTTGGTTGAACAAAAAGAAACTGGAAAGATTGCGATAAAATCATTTTATATCCGACGAGCACTCCGAATATGGCCGTTGTATTATCTGATCGTATTTCTTGGTCTATTTGTTTTGCCGGGAATCCCTTTTTTAGAATTGCCTGGGTACACCGAGCATGTTGGCGATAATTTCATTTTAAAAGTGGGCCTCTTCCTATTCATGTTGCCAAATGTGGCTTTGGTATTATTATACGCCGTACCCTATGCTTCTCAAACCTGGACCATAGGTGTTGAAGAGCAATTCTATTTATTCTGGCCGCACCTGATCAAGAGATCCAATAAGGTGATCACCGCACTGTTAGGGGTGATAATGGGGTATTGGTTGATAAGGGTTTGCTTGTTTACACTCCTACATTATGGTTTTGATACTCCCGCTGTGCTCACACATCTTTCCAACTTTTTTGCTGGCTTCAATATAGATTGTATGGCTATTGGAGGCATAGCCGCGTATCTGTTTTTTAAAGGAAAGAAAAAGATATTATGGTATTTATATTCACTTAAAGTCCAAATTCCCATCGGTGTTTTGACGCTGGTCTTGGTGCTGAATGGGGTAGGTGTTTTCTACCCGGTTTATGCCGTATTATTTGCGATCATTATACTCAATGCTGCCACAAATCCCAACAACATTTTTCTTCTGGAGAACAGGTTGTTGAACTATCTGGGGAAGATATCTTACGGATTATATATGTACCATTCCATAGCGATTGGGATAACAATGTACTTACTTTCTGAGGTCCGCTTTTTTAACGATCCTGCCCTTTATCTGCTTAGTATGATTTTAACTGTTTTAATATCTGGTTTATCCTATCATTTCTTTGAGGAGAAATTTATTCGCAGGAAACATAAATTCTCGAAGGTGTTGAGTGGCGAGTTGGCTAAGGAATGAGGTGTCGGAAAACCAATCACTTTTCCGTTGGTTTGGGCTAGTTGATATTTTACTAACCACCGCTTATTATTACAATTAGGAAAAGCTGGCTTTCAGCGCTTTTAGGTCAACCAAATGAATTGGTTGGTACGAAGGACTAAAACCAAAAAAAATGAAGAAGCCCCATTATTTAAAGCTCCAAATCTCAAACAAACTTCCAAAGATCAAACAAAAGCCTTGTCTAGCATAACGCCGATCTTTAATCCATTGCTTTTTGCTGGTATCAAACACCCCACCAGCTTTTTCCCACCCGATCAGCCACTAAACACGCACTCAGCGCGCGTGGGTTCCGGCATAGGAGCATTGGCCGTTAAGAAAAAAGCGGCAACCGTACCAATCAAGAAGAAATACTGCTTGAGCTAAAAAGAAGGAAAAATCAGAAAACTAAAAGACCTACAATCAAAAGAGATCAAGCCAGCACAAAACATCAAAGCGAGTTTATTTCTTCCCCCCAACTAGGCCGCTTTTTTTAGGCCAATCCTCCAGCCGGA